>CAYOYK010000001.1:0-156605 GCA_964408185.1 uncultured Oscillospiraceae bacterium
CTGCCTCCCGTGTCCATCCTGACTCCCGAGCAGACCAAGTACTACTTCCTGTCCGGCTTTACCGCCAAGCTGGCCGGAACCGAGCGCGGCATCACCGAGCCCACCCCCACCTTCTCCGCTTGCTTCGGTCAGGCCTTCCTTGAGCTGCACCCGACCAAGTACGCCGAGGAGCTGGTGAAAAAGATGGAGAAGAGCGGCGCGAAGGCCTACCTCGTCAACACCGGCTGGAACGGCACCGGCAAGCGCATTTCCATCAAGGACACCCGCGGGATCATCGACGCGATCCTGAACGGCGATATCCTCAAGGCCCCCACCAAAAAGATTCCCTATTTCGACTTTGAGGTGCCCACGGAGCTACCCGGCGTTGACTCGCACATTCTTGACCCGCGCGATACCTATGCAGACGCTTCGGAATGGGACGCCAAGGCCAAGGATTTGGCTTCCCGCTTCGTGAAAAATTTTGCCAAGTACGAGGGCAACGCGTCCGGCAAGGCGCTGGTCGCCGCCGGCCCCAAGGCGTAATCCAACGGTTTTTGGCCCGACAGCAATGCTGTCGGGCCAAACTGCTATAAAAGCGGCTGTGCCGCTTTTTTGATGCAAAACAGCCGACCGAAATCATTCGGTCGGCTGCTTTGCGTTACTTCTTTTGCAGATAGCCGCTCTTTTCCCACAACACGATCCAATCCTTAAGCCGTCCAAACAGATCGGCGTTGCATTTGGTTTTCTCCATCATGCCGATCAGCTGCACAAGCGCCTCGCGGTTGGTGGTGGAGCCCAGCACGGTGCGAATGGCGCGCAGGCCCTCCTGCTCCTGCTCGGTGAGCAGGCTGCCGTCCTTGCGGGTGCCGCTCTTTTGCAGGTTGATAATCGGGAACATGGGGTCGCCGGCCGCAGGAGCCTCTAGGAAAAGCTCCATATTGGCCGTGCCCTTGAACTCCTCGTAGATGATATCATCCATGCGGGAGCCGGTTTCGACCGATATCGTCGCGATCATCGTCAGGCTGCCGCCGTCGCGGGTATTGCGGGCAGCGCCAAAGAAGCGCTTGGGCCGAACCAGCGCGGCGGGTGTGACCGTGTTGTTCATGACCCGTCCGCCCTGCATCAGCGAGGCTTGATAGGCGCGCGTCAGCTTGGTCAGGCTGTCCAGCAGAATGACCACGTTCTTCTTGCTCTCCACAAGCCGCTCGGAGCGCTCCAGCATTGTCTCGGCAATGCGAACTTGGTTTTCGGGCGCTTCGTCAAATGTGGATACGTATATCTCCGCGTCCACGGCGTCGCGGATCTCGGTGGCCTCCTCCGGCCGCACGTCGATGAGCAGCATCATCACATAGGCGGACTCGTCGTTCTTTTTGATTGCGACCGCCATGTCCTTGAGCAGAACGCTCTTGCCCGATTCCGGCGGCGCGATGATCATCGCCCGCTGGCCAAAGCCGATGGGCGCGATCAAATCGACAAGGCGGACGGGCATATTCTCGCTGCTGTTCTCGCTTTCCAGCGAAATCCGCTTGTTCGGGTAGATGGGCGTAAGCTCCTCAAATGTAATGCGGTTTGGGTTTTCCTCCGGCTCCTGGCCGTTGACGGTCTCCACAAACAGGAGGGCGGCAAACTTGTCATAGTCCCGCTGGGGCCGCGAGCGCCCGGTTACATAGTCGCCCGTGCGCAGGCTGTACCGCCGAATCTGCGCCACGGACACATAGATATCCCGTTTGCCGGGCAGCAGGGTTTGCGCGCGCAGGAAGCCGTAGCCGTCCGGCAAAATTTCCAGCACGCCGTTCACCGGGTCGCCCTCGCCCGCTTGCAGCATATCGGGGCGCTGTACGCCGTCATAGGGTTCGTCAAAGGAGGGATCGCGGGTCGGCTTGTACACCGAGCTGTTGTAATACGCGTCAGACGGGGCCTGCTGGGCCGGCGGGTTGTACGGCACCCGCTGCTGATAGCGCTGCTCCTGCCGGGGCGCGTTGCGATAGTAATCGTTCTGGCGCTGCGGCGCGGCGCGGTAGCCCAGCCGATAGCCCTCCATGCGAGGCGGCTGCTCCTGCGCGCGGCTCTGCGGCTGATAGGCCTCCTGTCGGGAGAAATCGGGCGGTACGCGCATAGGCTCCGCATCAGGCGCGGACTGCATATGGCTGGACTGCGGGCCGAAGCGCGTCGGCCCGGCGGGGCGCTGCTGCCACGCGGGCTGCTGCCGAGGCGCGGTTTGCGCGGACATGCGCGCCTGCCACGCAGACCGATTGGTCTGCGCGCGGAAGCCCTGATTTTCCTGCGCGGAGCGCTGCCCCCACGCGCCCGAATACTGTGAACGCGGCGCGACGTTGGTTACGTCCGCGGCAAGCGCGGCGTTTTGCAAATCGCGGCTGATGTCGTCCAAGCTCTCGCCCATGTCGTTTTCCTCAGGCATGTCCGCTTCGGACGCCGCCTCCGTCTGCACAGGCATGTCCGCTTCGAGCGCCGCCTCCGTCTGCACAGACTGATCCGCCAGCGCCTCGGCCAACTTGTCAACAATTCCCTCTTTGGAAATGCCGGCGCTGAGCTTGACGCCGTTCGCCTTGGCAATTTTACGCAGCTCAAGTACAGTCAGCGCCTGCAACTCAGTTTTTTGCACAGGAAACCCTCCTTGTCAATGTGGGTCAGCACAGCTTTGCTTCGGCCGCCGAGAGGCGCGGCCTGCCTATCAATGAATCGACTTATCCGGAATATGATACCATGTTGATCTAAACAGTGTGTGAACGGCGTGTGAAAGTTGCGTTATTTTCGTGCAATCACAACGTCGCGGTTGACGGCCTGCTCCACCCAATGGGCAAAGTCGCAAAAAGGCGGCTCCTCAAGCGGCTCAAGTCCGGCGCTTTGCAGCGCATGGGTCACCGTCTCGCGCGGCAGCGTGTAGATGTTGAACGCCAGCCCGACGGCCCCGCCCTCCCGCAGGGCGGTTGCCAGCGACGGCGCCAGCTCCCGCAGGGTGCGCTCCAGCGTGGACATCGCTCCGTGTTCGCTGGGAGCATGCTGCACGCCATAGGGCAAATCCGTCACGATCAGATGGCATCCCTCGCGCTTGAGCAGAGGCCCGGCCAGCGCAGCCTCCGCGTGCCAAAGCCGAAGCGACAGCGGCGGGGCGGCGTCCGCCAGCACAAAGCGCGTTTCGCGTACCGGGCCGCGCTTTGGCAGCGTGAGCGAGGCTTCCTCCCGCCGGTGCTTGCGGCGGTGAAATTGCAGGTATCGGCTCAAATAGGTATCCGCCTCATGCAAGGCCTTATCGTCCGAGTCCATGCCGATCGCGTTCTCACCCTGCGCCCACGCGCAAAACAGGCCGGTACCGCGTCCGCACATGGGGTCAAGCACCGTCAGCGGGCCGGGTGAATCCGCAAATCTGCTGGCCGCGCGGGTGCAGTTGAGCAGCAACGCCGAAAAATCGGCGTTCGTTTTGCCCTTGTACTTGAGGGCCTGGGACAGGTCTGCGCCAATCGGCCCATCGCCGTCCAGCTTGATTGGCTCCAAGCGGCCGTCCGCCCACCGTCCGGCAAGGCAGACCGAGGAATGCCTGCTGACCTTGCGCCAAAGCGCGTCGTCCATTTGCTCGCGGGAAAATACGAGAAACGGGTAGCCCTCTATCTCCTGTACCCGGCAGTCGTCCGCCGGACAAGCCTGATGCAGGAGGCACCGCAATTCAGCAAGCGCCAGCTTACGCAAGGATTCATTGTAGCGCGCATTGGCATGCGGCTTGATTAGCAAAGCGTAGTCCACTGTTCCCAGCCTTCCAAAGAGAGTTGAGGCGTACCGCCCATTTCTAGCTGCATCGTATCACAATCTCGGCCGGATTGCAAGCAAACAGCGGTCAAAACGCTTAGCTACTTTTGTCGAAGCCTGTCGGCCGCATAACAAAACCCGCCCCCCGGAATACCGGGAGGCGGGAGCCTTGCGAAATCAGTACTTGCGCTTACGCGCGGCCTCTGCTTTCTTTTTGCGTTTGACGCTGGGCTTTTCATAATGCTCGCGCTTGCGAGCTTCTGCCAAAACGCCTGTGCGAGCGCATTGTCTCTTAAACCGTTTCAGAGCGCTTTCCAGGGATTCGTTTTCGCGGATGCGTACCTCGGACACTGTTATCCCTCCCTTCGCTCATCTCGCCTCACCATGTGCAGGTTGCCCCGCATAACAGACAGATGGCGACCGTATGGCTATTATATCGCCTAACCCTGATTCCGTCAACAGGAAAATGCAAAGTTATTGCAACCGCTCAATGGCAAATCGCATTCCGTGCCCCAACCCGTCCGTCGGCCCCGCCGATAGCGAGGCAATCCGGCAAGCCTTGACGGGCGGGGTTTCCCCTTGATTTCATTCCGTCCCGCAAATGAAAGATATCATTTTATGGGTGTTTGGTGTATACTGTCCTTGATTGCAAAGCACGCCGCAGAAAGCCCTTTCTCTGCGATCCATACAGGGGGATTCAGCGGACGAACTGGTTCCCCGCGTTTGAGAGCGTCGGATTCATCGGGCGGCGCGCTTGTTTTGCACAGCAACAACAAAGGAGAACATACGGCATGAAAAAGCTATTGGCTATTCTTCTGGGGCTGACGCTTGTTTTGACCATGCAGGCGGCTTGCCTTGCGGAAACCGCCGCCGTGGACACGAAGATTCTCAAGGAAGCCGACGACAGCATGATCAACACCTATACGGTCATCGCCGTCAGCCCCGACGCTCCCTTCGCCGATGAAAACGGAGCCTTGGTCCCGGACGTGGCGATCAACGCTGCCGGGGCGGACGCTCTGATGCACTGGCTGCTGTCGGACGAGGCGCTGACGCTCGCGGCCGATTACGGCGTAGCCGAGTATGGCGATTCGCTCTTCTATGTCAAGGATGACGCGCCCCGTTACGCGGGTGAGATCGCCCCGGCGACGGAGGACAGCAAGGTGATCCGTCTGTCCACCACCACGTCTGTGAACGACTCCGGCCTGCTTGGGGCGCTGCTTCCTGTGTTTGAGCAGACCTACGGCTACACCGTAGAGGTGCAGTCCGCCGGAACCGGCAAGGCGATCGCCGCCGCGCAATACGGCAATGCAGACCTGATTCTCGTCCACGCCAAGGCCAAGGAGACCGACTTTGTGGACGCTGGCTTTGCGCGCGTTGTAGACGGCTTTGAGGCGGAGCGCGTATCCTTCCTGTACAACTACTTTGTGCTCTGCGGCCCTTCCGCCGATCCGGCGGGCGTGGCGGCCAGCGCCACCGTTCTTGACGCCTTCCAAGCGATTGCGGACGGCAAGTATCCCTTCATCAGCCGCGGGGACGGCTCCGGCACGCACGCCAAGGAGCTTGCCCTCTGGCCCAAGGAGCTTGGCATCACCGAGGACGCCGCGTCCTTTGTTGACTACGCCGACTGGTACACCTCCGCAAACGCCGGCATGGGCGCTTGCTTGGTGATGGCGGAGCAGCTGCACGCCTACATTCTTACGGACAAGGCGACATTCCTCACGTTTGTCGCCAACGGCGGCGTGATCGAGTAACCCATTCTGCGCGGCGGGGCAACCGCGTCCCGTCGCTCGCCCGTATGGAGGCAACGGCATGGCGACAGCGCTGCAAAAGGCGATCGAGCTGATACTCAGCGGCGATCGGGAGCTGGGCAATATCCTCTTCGTGACGGCGAGGATGAGCTTGTGCAGCTCCCTTGTCGCCCTGCTGTTGGGCGTTCCCATCGGCATCTGGCTGGGCGCGTGCCGCTTCCGGGGCAGGCAGGCGCTGCTGGTGATCAACCGCACGCTGATGGGCATGCCGCCCGTGGTCTGCGGGCTGCTGTTCTACATGCTGTTTTCCGGGGTCGGCCCCTTCCGGCATATGCGGCTCCTCTTTACGGTTCCCATCATGATTGTGGCGCAAGTCGTGCTGATTACGCCGCTGATCGCGGTCAGCATAGAGACCAACGTAACGCCCGTCGCGCCGATCATCCGCGAAACGGCGCGCGGAATCGGCCTGCGCGGGCTCCGGGTTTTTCGGCTGCTGCTGGACGAGAGCGTCTACCCCATCTTCTCGGCTTATTTGCTGGCGTTTGCGCGGGCCATCGCGGAGGTGGGCGCGGTATCGATGGTCGGCGGGGCAATCGCGTGGAAAACAAACGTGATGACCACCGCCATCATGCAGTATACCAACCGGGGCAACTTTTCGCTTGGCATCGCGCTGGGGCTGATTCTCATGGCGCTGTCGCTGCTTGTCAACGCGCTGATGGCCCTCCTGCAAAGGAGGCTGGCCCGATGAACACATATGCCTTTACCAAGACATTTGGCGATACGCCCGCGCTGCGAATGCCGGCCCTTGAGCTGGCGGCGGGGCGCGTTTGCGCGGTGATCGGCGCAAACGGCAGCGGCAAGAGCACGCTGGCGCGGGTTCTGGCCGGGGTTCTCGCGGCGGACGGAAATTCCCGCCCGCTGAAGGCCGCGGCGACCGTCGGCTACATGCCGCAGAAAAGCTACGCGTTCCGCATGTCCGTGCGCAAGAACATCCTGCTGGCGGGCGACGACGCGGCCCGCGCGGACGAGCTGATGCGCTCGCTGCGGATGGACGCGCTGGCTGACCGCCGCGCGACGTCGCTCTCCGGCGGCGAAACGGCGCGCATGGCGCTCGCGCGCGTGCTCCTGCGGCCCTGCGAGCTGTTGATACTGGACGAGCCGACGGCCTCGATGGACGTGGAAGCCACCCTTTTGGCGGAAAGTCTCATCCGGCGCGCCTGCAAGGAGACGGGCTGCGCGCTCCTGCTGGTGACGCACAGCCTGCAGCAGGCAAGGCGCGTTGCGGACGACGCGCTGTTCCTCTATCGCGGAGAGCTGGCGGAGCGGGGCCCGGCCGCCGACGTGCTCCATACGCCGGAAGATCCGCGTACGCGCCAGTTCCTTGATTTTTACGGCGAGAGCGCCGGGGAGGTATCGCATGCCCTTTAGCCATTTGGATGAACGCGGAAACGCCGTTATGGTGGATGTTACGGACAAGGCGGTCACAAGCCGCCAAGCCACGGCATGCGGCCGCATCCGCATGAGCGAGGATTGCTTCCGCGCCGTGCGGGGGGAAGCCCTGCCCAAGGGCGATGTGCTCGCGGCGGCGCGTGTGGCGGGCATCATGGCCGCCAAGCGGACGGCGGAGCTGATCCCGCTGTGCCATATCCTCTGCCTGACGAAGTGCGGCGTGGACTTTCTCCTTCACGAGGATACGCGCGAGGCCGAGGCGATCTGCACCGTCCGCTGCGAAGGTAAGACCGGCGTGGAGATGGAGGCGCTCACGGGCGCGACCGTGGCGCTGCTGACGGTGTACGACATGTGCAAGGCGCTGGACAAGCGCATGGTCATCGGCGATGTGCATCTGGTGGAGAAGCGCGGCGGCAAAAGCGGTGATTTTGCCTTTGAGGCCGACCATGCTTGACGCGCGCGGACGGACGATCAACTATCTGCGCCTGTCGGTGACAGACCGCTGCAACCTGCGCTGCGCGTACTGCATGCCGCGCGGCATACACGCGCTCCGTCATGAGGAGATACTGTCCTACGAGGAGCTGCTTTCTGTGTGCGCGCAGGCTGTTGCGCTGGGGATCGACCGCTTCAAGGTAACGGGCGGCGAGCCGCTGGTGCGCAAGGGCTGCGTGGGCTTTATCGCTCGCCTCAAGGCGTTGCCGGGTGTGAAGCAGGTCACGCTGACCACCAACGGGCTTTTGCTGGGCGACGCGCTGGACGAGCTGGCCGCGCTTCCCATCGACGGCGTCAATATCAGCTTGGATACGCTCGATCCGGCGTGCTACGCTCGCCTGACGGGCGCGGATGAAGCCGCGTCCGCTCGCGTGCTGGCCGCCGTAGAGCGCTGCGCGGCGCTTGGCCTGCGCACCAAGCTCAACGCCGTGCTGGCCGAGGCTGCGTTCGGCACGCTGCCGGACGTGCTCCGCATTGCCGAAAGGCTCGCGGTGGACGTGCGACTCATCGAGCTGATGCCCATCGGCGAGGGTGGTCGGCTGCCCGGCGTATCGGCCGAGAGGGCGCTGGCGCTGTGCAGGCGGCTGTACCCGGATCTGCACGCCGTATCGGAGCGGCGCGGCAACGGCCCGGCGCGATACTTTGCGTCCGAGGCGCTCCAAGGGCGCATCGGGCTCATCGACGCCGTCAGTCAGCCGTTTTGCGCAAGCTGCAACCGCGCGCGTCTGACCTCGACCGGGGTGCTCAAGCCCTGCCTTTGCTATGACAGCGGCGTGGCGCTTCGGCCCCTGCTGCGCGGCGGCGCGGGCGAAGAAGCGCTGCGCGATACCATGCGGTCGGCCCTATTCAATAAGCCTGCCAAGCATTGCTTTTCCAACCCCGACGGCGTAACCGAGCATGCCGCCATGAACGAGATCGGAGGATGAACCATGGGCAAGATTGAAGCCATTTGCACCAGCCCCGAACGAGGCACCGCCAAGTTCCCGGCAGCGCGCGCTGTTTTGCGCGCAAGCTGGGGCGTGGAGGGCGACGCGCACGCGGGCGACTGGCACAGGCAGGTCAGCCTGCTGGCCAAGGAGCGCGTGGACGAGTTTCGCGCGCGCGGCGCGGAGGTTTCCGACGGCGCGTTTGGCGAGAATCTGCTCACCAGCGGGCTTGATTTACAGGCTCTGCGCGTAGGCGCGCGGCTGCGCTGCGGCCCGGCGCTGCTGGAGATCACCCAAATCGGCAAGGACTGCCACAGCCATTGCGAGATCTACAAGCGCGTGGGCGATTGCATCATGCCGCGGGCGGGATTGTTTGCGCGCGTGCTGGAGGGCGGCCCGATCGCGGTGGGCGACACGATCGACGTGGTGCCCCGCGACAAGCCGCTGCCCTTCCAAGCGGCGGTGCTCACCGCCAGCGATCGGGGCGCGGCCGGCGAGCGCGCCGACGAGAGCGGCCCCGCCCTCGCCGCGCGTCTGCAAAGCGCCGGGTTTGAAATCGTCGAGCAGCTTTTGCTCGGCGACGACGCCGCGCCCATCAGCAAGAACCTCAAGCGGCTTTGCGATCAGCGACAGGTCGATTTGATCCTCACCACGGGCGGCACAGGCTTCAGCCCGCGCGACCAAATGCCGGAGGCCACATTGGCCGTGATGGAGCGCAACGCGCCCGGCATTGCCGAGGCCGTGCGGGCCGCGTCGGTCGCCATCACCCCGCGCGGCATGCTGTCACGCGGCATGTCCGTGCTGCGCGGACAAACGCTGATTGTCAACCTGCCCGGCAGCCCCAAGGCCTGCGCGGAGTGCATGGACGTGATCCTCGGCGTGCTCCCCCACGCGCTCACCATGCTGCGCGGCGAGGGCGGAGACTGCGCGCGCAAGTAATTGGCGGATACAGCAAAGCGCGCCCCTCGCAACGAGAGGCGCGCTTTGCTGCGCTTGTTTACTTGGCTTCTTCGGCGGGCTTTGCGGCCGTCGCGCGGAGTGTATCGATCAGCTTGCGGAAATCGGCCTCGCCCCAGATCACGGGCACGGGGTAGAGCGGGTTGCCCTCCTTCATGGCCCACGCGATGATCTGCGGAATGTCCTCCTCCTTTATCATGTCCAGCCCGACGGGGATATCCATATCGCGCTTGAGCTGCTCGATCCACGTGATGAAGGCCTCGGCCTTGGCCTGATCGGTCTCGCCGCCCATGCCGCAGGCGTCGGCCAGCACGGCCAAGCGAGCGTACACGGCGGGGCCGAACTGGCGCATGACATGCGGCAGAATAACGGACATGGCTAGCCCGTGCGCTACGCCGTACAGGCCGCCCAGCGTATGGCCGACCGCGTGCACGTAGCCGACGCAGCCGCGCGTGAACGCGCGCCCCGCAAAGAACGAAGCCTTCTGCATGTTCTGGCGAGCCTCCAAGTTTTTGCCGTCCTTGTAGGCAACGAGCAGGTTGTCGTGGATCAGCTTGACCGCGTCGATCGCCAGCTTGTTTTCCAGCTTGGTGTTGTAGGTATGGTTTGTGTAGGCCTCCACGGCGTGGCAGAGCGCGTCCATGCCGGTGGTGGAGGTGACGGCGGGCGGCAGGCCGATGGTTAGCTCCGGGTCGAGCACCGCGTACTTGGGGATGATCGCCGGGTCGTTGATGCTGGCCTTGTGGTGGGTCTTGCTGTCGGTGATTACCGCGGCGAGCGTCGTCTCGGAGCCTGTGCCGGACGTGGTGGGAATGGCAAAGAACGTCGGGATTTTTTTGTGTACCTTCAGCACGCCCTGAAGCTGCTCGATGGTCTTTTTGGGGTGCGCGACCTTCGCGCCGATGCCCTTGGCGCAATCCATAGGCGCGCCGCCGCCAAAGGCGACCAGCGCCTGACAGCCGCTCTCTTGGTAGACCTGAAAGCCGGCCTCCACATCGTCGCTGGTGGGGTTTTTGGCGATATCGTTAAACACGGTGTACTGAATGCCCGCCGCCTTGAGCGCGTCCAGCATGCCGTTTGGCAGGCCCAGCTTCATCAGCATGCCGTCGGTGACGACCAGCACGTTGCTGACGCCCGGCGCCTTCTGCTTGATCATATCCGGCAGCTTTTTGATGCTGCCCGGCCCCTCGACATACTCCGGCATGCGATACCCAAGGAAGTAGTTAGCGACCTTCATCACGCCCTGAAACACCCGGCAGTAGACCTTGCTTGCCATGTTTGCTTCCCCCTTATTTTTGCGGCTGTCGCCGCTATCCTTCGGGATGGGATCGTTGGGCCCCAGCAGGGTAATGGCCCCGACGGGGCACACGTCCGCGCAGATACCGCAGCCGATGCAGTCCTCCGCCTTTGCCAGCTCCGCCACAGTGCGGATGTCGCCGTGGAACGCTGGCTCCGTAAGCGCAAGGCAAAAGCGCGGGCAGTTTTCGATGCATACGGAGCACCCCGCGCAGCTGGAACGATCGACATGGGGCTTTTTCCACTCGGCCTTGGCGAGCTTTTGCGTGGGCCGGCCTTGCTCGTCCAGTATGGCGTTTTTGGGGCAGAGCTTGGCGCACAGGCCGCAGCGCACGCACAGCTCCGGGTCGACCGTGTGGCGCTGCTTCACCACGCCGGTAATGGCCTTCTCCGGGCAGTTGCGCGCGCATAGGGTGCAGCCGATGCACGCCTCGGTGATAAAATAGCTGTTCATGCTTCCTCCCATCAGCCGCCGCAGACGGGCGACATAAGCATCACCTCGTCGCCGTCGCGCAGCTTGGTGCTTTTTTTCGCGGGCTTGCCGTTGACCTCGATGATGCAGCCGTCAATGTCCTTGGCGGTGACGGTGGTATCCGGCTTGACGCGCCGGGCCTCGTCCAGCAGGAGGGGATAGAGCGCGCGCACGCTGGGCGCGTCCGCCTCCAACTCGCGGATTCCGGTATCCAGCCGAAACAGGCCAAACAATTTTACTTTAATCATACTGTTCCCTCATATAATTTGCAGCTTGCGCAGAGTATGCTCGGTGGGCAGACCGTTCGCGTCCCAACCGCGCGCCTTGTAGTAGGTTTTTTTCATGGTTTCCAGCGGCACCTTTGTCTTGGGATTGTTGGGGTCTTGCGGAACGTCCGTCAGGCGCTTGGGCAAGGAATCGTCCTTGGCGCTCACGCCAAACTTGCGGCTCACAAGGCGCTCCAAGTTATACCCGCGCTCGCCTGTGCGGATGTACTTGCCAAACGTCATGGGCATGCCCACGGCGTACTTGATCATCTTGGTGTGCTGGAACACGGGCAGGTGAAGTGCCAGCGCCAGCGGAAACTTGTTGATAAGCCGGAGCATCCAGCCGATGTGCGGGATCAGAAAGTTTGCGGCTTTGGTGACGGGCCCGTTTGGCCGCGTGATCAAAAAGCCGGGGAAGAACGCGTAGCTTGTAAACAGGCATTGCCCGCTGGCCGAGATCATCTCCATCAGGTCTTGGAACAGCATGGTAAAATCAGCCTTGGCCTTGGGGGTCTGCGGGTCGGTGTTGAGGCCGAGGCCCTCCACGATGACCAAGTACCCGCCGTTGAGGTGGCAGCCGCCGCGGTTGCTCACCGCATACCCAAGGCCCTGCCCCACCGCGCGCCGCGGCTCATACGCGGCCAGCTCCAAGCCCTTGCTGTGGATGGCAAACTCCTTGCCGCCGTACTTTTCGCTCAGGCGCTTGCTGCCCAGCGCGAGCTCATCCCCCACACCGCGCCGGAACGCAATATCCTCGAATGTCTTGCTGATATCCTCGGTCTTGCCAAACTCCAGCCCGTTCTTCCACAGGCCCTTCTCGTTGGCCTCCATGGCGTAGGCGAGCGTGGACGAGGCGGAGATGGTATCCATGCCCAGCTCGTCCAGCTCGTTGTTCCAGTTGAGGATTTGCTGCATGTCGTTGTTCAGGATGCCGCCGCCCAGCAAGCCGAGCGTCTCAAGCTCCGGGCCCTTTACGGCCCCGCCGTTGACGCGCACAGTGCGCGCGCACTTGATGGGGCAGGTGAGGCAGCCCTGATTGACGATGTTAAAGCCCTCGGCGAGTGTCTCGCCGTTCACGTCGTCAAAATGCTCGTACTTGCCGTAGTTGTAGTTCTTGGTGGAGAGCATGCCGCGCATCTCCATGCTGCTCACCAGTCCGGCCGTACCGAGGCGCGGGAGCTGGTTGCCCGTCAGCGGATGGCCGTGCAGGTACTTGAACCACTTGCGGAGCAGCTTTTGTGTCTTTGCCGGATTGTGTACGCTGACGGTATGGTTGCCGGTCACGGTGATGGCCTTGAGGTTTTTGCTGCCGAACACCGCGCCTACGCCGGTGCGGCCCGCCGCGCGCTCCTGACTGGCGACGGCGGCGTAGAGCACGCCGTTTTCCCCCGCCGGGCCAATGCACACGCGCCCAAAATGCACCCTGCAGCCGCGCGCGGCGTCGAGCTTTTCCGCCAGCTTGTTCTGGGTATCGGTGACGCGCAGGCCCCACAGGTCATCCGCGTTGTGGAAGATAAACCGATCATTGGCGATCTCAAGCCACGTGCGCTCCTTGCACTTGCCGCGGATCACCAGCGCGTCCAGCCCCGCCTTTTTGAGATAGTAGCCAAACGAGCCGCCGCAGTTGGACGAGCACAAAAAACCCGTCTGCGGCGACAGCGTAGACAGATTGAACCGACTGCTGCTGGGCGCCCCCGTGCCGGTAAGCGGCCCGGTGGAGATGACAACGACATTTTCCTCGGAGAGAGGCTCCTCCTTGCCGGTGAACAGATCGTTCAGAATCTTTGCGGCCATTGTCTTGCCGCCGATAAAAAGCGAACGTTCCTTGTCCGACCATGGGTATTCGGTCGCCTTTTGGGTGGAAAGGTCGATTTGCATCACCTTGCCCATATAGCCGCCATATACAGTAGCCATGCGCGTATTCCTTTCGCTCGGAGGCGCTGTCAGCGCTCCTTTGTAACCATTATATACGAAATAATCCTATATTTCAACAGCAGGCGCGAATTCTTGCCAGCTTGTTTTCTGATTCGGCATGACGTATAATAAATGTGTGTCAAATGTGTCGTTGCCGCTTTTTTTGAGGCTTGCGCTTTCCCCTCTGTTCGGTCGGCGGAGGGCCTCCCTCACAGAACATGGCCGAGGAAAAACGTAGGGTAGCGTTGCCTCGCAACGCCGCCGCC
The DNA here is from genome assembly GCA_964408185.1 of uncultured Oscillospiraceae bacterium. Classification (GTDB taxonomy): domain Bacteria; phylum Bacillota; class Clostridia; order Christensenellales; family Aristaeellaceae; genus CAYOYK01. The sequence goes on from CAYOYK010000001.1 coordinate 13,528, forward strand.
TTGAACGCGCAGGTCGCCCAAAACGAAATTGAGTTGGGAAGCGCGGCCTCCCAAGCCTCTCATGGGGTTTTCGACAGGCAGATGAACATAATCCGAGCCTAAACGATTTCGTATTTGATCGTATGCGCGTCCATGGCTTGCAGGTCGATCACCAGCAGCTTATCCGCAAGCTCCGGCTCGCGGCCGCAGAGCAGCTTGAGGGCCTCGGCGGCTTGCAGCGCAGCGCACAGCGCGGGCGTGAACGCGAGCCCGGACGGCTGACGCGCCGCAGGCCGATCACCGTAGATCCGCCGCAGCAGTCCGCTGCCCGGCATGGACACCCCGACCTGCGCCGTCCAGCCGTCAACGGCCCCGTGCACCAGCGGGATGGCGGCAGCCGCGCACGCGTCCTCCAGCAGCAGGCGCGCGGAGGGCGTATCGAGCGCGTCCAGCGCCACGTCCTGATCCGCGACCAGCGCGGCGGCATTCTGCGCGGAAAAAAACGCGTCCACAGCGCGCGCCTCGGCCGTCGGGTTGATACGGATCACTCGCTCGCGCGCTACCTCCGCCTTGCTCCGGCCGATCGTATCGGGCGTGCAAAGGAGCTGCCGGTTGAGGTTGGACTCCGCAAAGCGGTCCCCGTCCACCAAGGTGAGGCGGCCCACGCCAAGGCGCGCCAGATACTCCGCCAAGTAGCCGCCCAGCCCGCCGCAGCCGACGATAAGCGCCCGCTTCTCCGCAAGCGACCGCTGCTCCCGCTCCGTGAGCGCGGGAAAATTGCGCAGATAACGCGCGTCCATGGCCTCGCCCCCTTTCCAGTAGCATATCCCAACTCGCGCCATTTTTCAATAAGGAAGGTGCCCCATGCTGACCGTCAAAACGCCGGACGAGGTGCTCGCCATTCTGGAGGAAGCCTTCCCGCCAAGCCCCGCGCCGGAAAGCGTCGGCTTGGAAGCAGCGCTGGGCCGCGTGTTGTTTGCCGATGTGCTCGGCCGGGAATATGTGCCGGACTTCCACCGCTCCATGGTGGACGGCTACGCCGTGCGCGCGGCGGATACCTTCGGCTGCTCGGACGCGCTGCCTGCGCTGCTTGCTTTGCAGGGCGAGGTGCTGATGGGCAAGCCCGCGTCCGATGCGCTCAAGCCCGGCTGCTGCATGGCCGTGCCGACGGGCGGCGAGGTGCCCGCGAACGCGGACGCGGTGGTCATGCTGGAATACGCCGAGGATTACGGCGACGGCACGATCAGCCTGAGCAAGCCCGCCGCGCCGGGGCAAAGCCTGATCTATCGCGGGGACGATACGCGCCCCGGCCGGCCCGTGCTGTCGGCGGGCAGACGGCTTACGGCGGCGGATATCGGCGCGCTGGCCGCGATGGGCGTTGCGGACGTGACGGTCTGCAAGCGGCTGACCGTCGGCGTGCTTTCCACCGGGGACGAGCTGGTGCCCGCCGCGCAATCTCCCGCGCCGGGGCAGGTGCGGGACGTGAACACCCCCATGCTCTGCGCGTTTTTGCTCGGCGCGGGCGCGGCGCCGTGCCGCTACCCCATCGTGCCGGATGACGAGGCGCTGCTGGGCCGCGCCGTGGACGAGGCCGCGCGGAACTGCGATATGGTGCTGCTCTCCGGCGGCAGCTCCGTCGGCGCAAAGGACGCGGCCAGCCGTGTCCTCGAAAGCCGCGGCGAGCTGCTCCTCCACGGCGTGGCCATGAAGCCCGGCAAGCCCACGCTGCTGGGCAAAATCAGCGGCAAGCCCGTTTGGGGGCTGCCTGGGCACCCCGTGGCGGCCTGCTTTGTGGCCCTGCTTTTTGTGCGCCCCCTGCTCGCGCGCCTAACAGGCGAAACGCTTCGCGCCGCAAGCGTATCCGCGAGGCTGACCGAGGCGCTGAGCGCAAACGACGGCCGCGCGCAGTATGTGGGCGTTGCGCTCACGCGGGAGGGCGACGGCTGGCTTGCGCGCCCCATCCACGGCAAATCGGGGCTGATCACCACGCTGGCGGGCTGCGACGGCTACCTTTGCATTCCGCGCGATTGCGAGGGGCTGCCCGCCGGAGCGCAAATCGCGGTGACATTGCTCGTCTAGGAGGCAAATATGGCGTTCCAATACTTGACCAACGTTCCCCCGGAGACAGCCCTCGCGGAATACGAGGCGCTGCTGCTGACCAACGGCTTTGCGGCCGACGGCGAGGTGATCCCCGTCTCGCAAGCCTGCGGACGCGTGACCGCCGAGGCCGTGTACGCTCGCATTTGCGCGCCGCACTACCCCGCCAGCGCCATGGACGGAATCGCGCTGGACGCGCGGGCGACATTTGGCGCGACCGAAACCACGCCCGTCACGCTGTCGCCCGATCAGTACGTGACGGTGGATACGGGCGATCCGCTCCCGGACGGCTGCGACGCCGTGGTCATGATGGAGGACGTGATCGCCGCCGAGGACGGCCTTGTGCGCCTGTACGCGCCCGCCGCGCCTTGGCAGCATGTGCGGCAAATCGGCGAGGACGTTTGCGCGGGCGAAATGATTCTCGGCTCGCACCTGACGGTTTCCCCCGCCGCCATCGGCGCGATGCTCGCCGCCGGCGTATTGGAGCTGCGCGTGCTGCGCCGCCCGGTGGTCGGCTTCATCCCCACGGGCGATGAGATCGTCGCCCCGACCGCCGACCCCAAGCCGGGCGAGATCGTGGAGTTCAACTCCGCCATCTTTGCCGCGATGCTGTCGGGCTGGGGCGCGGAGGTTCGCGTCTGCCCCATCGTGCCGGATGATCGGGCAGCGATTCGCTCGGCGCTGGAAAGCGCTTTGGTCGATTGCGATTTTGTGCTGCTGGGCGCGGGTTCGTCCGCCGGGCGCGAGGATTACTCGACGGAGATCATCGCCGAGATCGGGCAGGTGCTCTATCACGGCCTTGCCATGAAGCCCGGCAAGCCGGCGATACTGGGCTGTCAAGGCCCGAAGCCCATCGTGGGCGTGCCGGGGTACCCCGTATCGGGCATACTGGTGCTGGAGGAGATCGTCAGGCCGCTGCTGGCGCTGTGGAACGGCGGCGTTGTGGACGCGCCCGCCGTTCAGCCCGCCACGCTGGCGCGCGCGGTGGTATCGGGCCTCAAATACAAGGAGTATGTGCGCGTGCGGCTGGGCAAGGTTGGCGATCGGCTGATGGCCTCGCCCCTCAGCCGGGGCAGCGGCGTGGTCAGCTCGTTCATGAAGGCGGACGGGCTGCTGATCGTTCCGCAGGGCGTGGAGGGCTACGAGGCCGGCAGCGCCGTGCAGGTGCGGCTGCTTCGCCCCCTGTCCGCGCTGGAGCGCACGCTGGTCGCCATCGGCAGCCACGATCCGCTGCTGGACGAGGTGGCCGATCTGCTGCACATCGAGGACCCCAGCCTGCTGATGAGCTCGTCCCACGTCGGCTCGATGGGCGGCATCATGGCTGTCCGGCGCGGCGAGACGCACATGGCGGGCATCCACCTGCTTAACGAGGCGGACGGCAGCTACAACATCGCCTATCTGCAAAAGTACTTTCCCAACGGCGGCGTGCGGCTAGTGGAGTGCGTCGGGCGGACGCAGGGGCTGATGGTCGCGGCGGGCAACCCGCTGGGCCTCTCCGGCGTGGCCGACCTGACGCGCACCGGCCTGCGCTACGTCAACCGCCAAAAGGGCTCCGGCACGCGGATTCTGGCAGACTATCTGTGCAGGCGCGAAGGCATCGACACCGCCACCGTCTATGGCTACGACCGCGAGGAGTATACGCACACGGCCGTCGCGGCGCAAATTTCCAGCGGCTCGGCGGACGCCGGCATGGGCATATACTCCGCCGCGAAGCTCTACGGGCTGGATTTCCTGCCCGTGTGCATGGAGCAATACGATCTGCTGATCCCGGACGCCGCTTGGGATACGCCGATGGTGCAGAGGGTTTTGCGGGTGCTTGCGGGCGAGGCGTTCCGCAACCGACTGGCGCGGCTGGGCGGCTATCGGCTGGAGCATCCCGGCCGGGTGCGGGCGCGGCTATGACGCGCGCGGATGTGATCATCGTCGGCGCGGGGCTGCTGGGCTGCTTTGCGGCCCGCGCGCTGGCCGGGTGGAATTTGCAAACGCTTGTGCTGGAGCGGCGCGAGGATGTGTGCACGGGGGTATCAAGGGCGAATACGGGCATTCTGTATCCGGGCTACGACAACAAGCCCGGCTCCCTGAAGGCGCGGCTTTGCGTGCAGGCGGCCGCCGAGCTGGATACGCTCTGCCGCGAGCTGGACGTGCCCTATTCGCGGCCCGGCTCGCTGATGGTCGCGTGCGGCCCGCGCGCGGAGGCCGTGCTGCAAAGCAAGCTGTCGCAGGGAGAGCAAAACGGCGTCCCCGGACTGCGCCTGCTGACTCGCAGCGAGGCGCTTGCCATGGAGCCCGGCTTGACGCAAGCCGCGACCGCCGCGCTGTATGCGCCCGGAACCGCCGTCGCCGACCCATGGGCCATGGGCATCGCGGCATGCGAAAACGCGCGCGCAAACGGCGTGGCCTTTCATTTGCAGGAGGCTGTGCTGCGGCTGGAACGGCGCGCGGACGGCTTTGCGGTGGAGACAGACCGCCAAACCTACTACGCGCGCGCGGTGCTAAACTGCGCGGGGCTGCAGGCTGACGCGGTGCGCGAGCTGTCGGAGAGGCCCAACGTTCGTATTTTTTCCACGGCGGCGGACTATTGGGTGCTGGACGCTGGCGGCGAGGGCCAACCCAAGCATGTGCTGTTTTTTGAGCCGGAGGAGAAGGTCAAAGGGCTTACGCTCACGCCCACCGTGGACGGAAGCCTGCTTGTCGGCCCGACGGAACGTCCGTTTGACGGCCGTCCGGGAAACCCGACCGCCCGCGAAGGGCTGGATTCCCTGCGTGCGCAATGCGAGCGGCTTATGCCGGGGCTCAAGCTGGACGGGCTGATTCGCAGCTTCGGCGCGACGCGTCCCAACCCGGCTTTTGTCCGCCAAGAGGGCGAACGCTGGATACGGGAGGACAAGAGCATTCCCGACTTTTGCATTTTGGAGGACGACGGCCTGTACAGCCTGATCGGCGTCAAGACCCCCGGCTTTACCTGCGCGGCCCCGCTGGGACGGGAAATGGCCGCGCGCATTGCGGCGTTTCTGCGCTGCGACAGCCGCAACGCGTCCTTTGCGCCCTATCGGCAGGGCATTCCCGCCGTGCGCCGGCTCTCGGACGAGGCGCGGGCGGCGCTCGTCCGCGGCAACCCCGCCTATGGAGAGATGGTTTGCCATTGCTGGCAGGTCAGCCGCGGGGAAATCGACGAGGCGATCCGGCGCGGCGCGGTAACGGTGGACGGCGTGAAGCGGCGCACGGGCGCGGGGATGGGCCGCTGTCAGGGCGGCGAATGTCGGCGGGAGATCGCCCGTATGCTTGCTCAGGCGCTGCATGTGCCGCCGGAGAGCGTCCGCATGGGCGGGCCCGGCACGGAGGTGCTATGGCATGGCAACCTGTGATTGGCTGATCGTCGGCGGCGGGGCCGCCGGAATGGCCGCCGCGCTGGCCGCGGAGGCTTCGGGCGTTGGCTCCATCCTGATGGCGGAGCGCGGCCCTGCGCTGGGCGGCGTACTGCCGCAATGCCTGCACAAGGGCTTCGGCGTCGGCATCTTCGGCGACAGCCTGACCGGGGCCGAGTACGCAAGCCGCTTTATCGAGCGGATGCGGCGCTCGCGCGTGAGCGTCCGGCTGCGGACCTCCGTGCTGCGGCTGTGCGGGAATCGCTCGGCGCTGCTCAGCGGGCCGGACGGCGTGGAAACCGTCCGGTTCCGGCGCTGCGTGCTGGCCTGCGGCTGCCGCGAGCAAGCCATTGGCTCGCTGCCCGTATGCGGCACCCGGCCCGCCGGGGTCTACACCGCTGGCGAGGCGCAGCGAATCATCAACCTAGAGGGGCTTGACGTAGGCGAGCGAGCGGTCGTCCTCGGCAGCGGGGATATCGGCCAGATCGTGGCGCGGCATTGGGTACAGCGCGGGCGGCAGGTTGTGGCGATGGTCGAGCGGCGCGACGCGCTGGGCGGCCTGCCGCGCAATCAGCGCGAGTGCGTGGAGGCGTGCCGCATCCCCGTGATGCTCCAAGCCACGGTGGACGAGCTCTGCGGCGACGCGCGCCTATCCGGCGTATGGGTGAAGCACTTGGATACGGGCAGGCGGGAGCGGCTGGCCTGCGACACGCTGATTACCGCGCTGGGCCTGATCCCGGAGCGCTCCTTGCTGGGCGGCCTTAGCGCGGGCGAGGGGGCGCTTCCGCCTTGGCTGGCGCTTTGCGGTAACTGCGATTATGTGCACGATATCGTGGACTCTGTGACCATGGAGGCGGAAAGGCTCGCGCGCGGGTGGGCGAAGGGCTGAGGCCGCGTGACGATCAGTCGGGTGCGCCCGCGTGATAATCGGTCGGGTGCGACCGATCAAATATGCTCCTGTTTGGATTGGCCTCCTTTCCGGCGCAGCTTCCGCACGGCAAGCATGCATGGCGGATGGTTGGGCTGATTGAGGTACGCCTTGACAATCGCGTCATATCGGCGCGGATCCAGCCCCTCCGCCCACGACAGCAGCGCCTTGCGCTCGCGCTCGCCTTCCTCGTGCCCCGGATAGATACAGATCGTCATGACGCCGCCCTCGCGCAGGCACGCAAGCGCCGCCTCCGCCGCGCGCAGGGTGGTCTCCGTTTGCGTGGTCACGCCGTGCTCCGCGCCCGGCAGCCATCCCAGATTGAACACGGCCGCGTCGATTGGCTCCGCGACCGCTTCCAAGATGCGCTCGCGGCTCTCGCAAAGCAGCGTCGCGCGCGAAAGCAGGCCCGCCGCGCGGAGGCGCTCCTCCGTGCGCGCGACCGCCTCCGCCTGAATATCAAACGCGTACACGCGGCCCGTATTCCCTACCCGCTCGCAGAGCCACTGCGTATCGTTGCCGTTGCCCATGGTCGCGTCAACCGCAACGGAGCCTTCGCTCACAGCGCTCTCGATGATCTCCCGCGCCCAAAATCGCGCCGATTGAAAATCCGGCATGCACATCGCCCCTTTTGCATCATTATAGCAGACGGCGGCGCAATTCGCATCCGGCAAATGAGGCATATCCCAAACCTTTCCACGGTATCAAAGCCCCGCAAAATTCCATACTAGGGATGCAACAGCCGCGTCAAACGCCACCAGCGCGCGCGGCCAACCATCAAGGAGGCTGGACTATGCGAGCAACGGGCATCGTGCGCAGAATCGACGAGCTTGGCCGCGTCGTGATCCCCAAGGAAATCCGCCGTACGCTGAGAATACGGGAGGGCGACCCGCTGGAAATCTACACTGACCGCGACGGCGAGGTCATCCTCAAAAAATACTCCCCCATTGGCGAAATGTCCGCTTTTGCCAAGGATTATACCGAATCGCTGTTTCGCTCCATGGGACACATCGCCTGCATTGTGGATCGGGATCAGGTGGTAGCCGCCAGCGGCGTGAGCAAAAAGGAGCTCAACGATAAGCCCATCAGCCCGGATTTGGAGACCGCCATCCAGAACCGGCAGACTGTCGCGCTCAACCGCAGCATGGGCGGCCGAATCGTCGCCGTGACCAACGAGGAGGATATCACCGGCTATACGGCGCAGGTCGTCTCCCCCATCATCGCGGACGGCGAGGCGATCGGCGCGGTGCTGCTGCTCAGCAAGGAGCAGGGCGCGAAGATGGTCGACACCGAGCTAAAGGTCGCCGAGACCGCCGCCGGGATTGTCGGCCGCCAAATGGAGCAGTGAGCCGCGTTTGCGGCCAATCCGAAAAGTGCATCTTGTTTCTCCGCAACAGAACGCTTATAATAAGCATGTTGCGGCTTTTTGTTCGCCGCATCCAGCCATAGGGGGAAGGGAGGCGGGCCTTTGTCTTCCACGCAAAAATCAATCGTTGGCGGCATGACGATATTGAGCGTCGTGGGCATTATCTGCAAGCTCGTGGGCGCGCTGTACCGCATTCCGCTGGCGTGGCTGATCGGCGACGAGGGCCTTGGCACCTATCAGCTTGTTTTCCCCACATACAACATTTTGCTCACCATCTCCTCGGCCGGGCTGCCCGTGGCGGTAAGCCGCATGGTCAGCTTCTCCCTTGCGAAGGACGACCCGCGCAACGCTAAGCGCGTGCTCAAATTCGCGCTGCTGGTGCTTAGCTTTTTGGGCTTTGTGTGCATGCTGCTGATGGTCGTTTTCAGCCCGCAGCTTGCCCAGCGCGTAGGCGCCGCCGAGACGCAGCTTGGCTTTGTGGCCATCGCGCCCGCGCTGCTGCTGGTATGCACCATGTCCGCGCTGCGCGGCTATATGCAGGGCCAGCAGAACATGGTGCCGACCGCGATCTCCCAGCTGATCGAGCAGGTGGGCAAGGTGTTTGTCGCCCTGCCGCTGGCGTATTTCGGCTCGCGCGTCTCCATCGCGTACGCGGCGGCCGGGGTGCTGCTGGGCACCTCCATCGCCGAGGGTGTGGCGCTGCTGTATATGTTCATCGTATATCGCAAGCAGAAAACGCGCTTTGACGCGCTGCCGCAGAACCCCAATCTCAAGCCCACGCGCGGCAAAAAGCTGCTCAAGCGCCTTATGACGCTCAGCGTGCCCATCACGCTGGGCGCGTGCATCATCCCGCTGGCCGCGTTTATCGACAGCAGCATGCTGGTCAATCGGCTGGTGGATACGGGCATTTTTACCGCCACGGAGGCGCTGAAGCGCTACGGGCGATACTCCGGCTATGTGCTCACGCTCATCAACGTGCCTACGGCGCTTGCGGCGGCGATTTCCATGAGCTTGGTGCCCGCAATTTCCGGCGCGCTGGCCAAGCACGATATGCGCGCGGTACGCCAGCAAAGCTCCATGGGGCTTCGCATGGCCTTTCTGATTGGCCTGCCCTGCTCCGTGGGGATGAGCTTCCTGTCCAAGCAGCTTCTCTCGCTGATCTATCATTTTGATACGCCGGAGGCCCTCGCGTCCACCGCCGAGCTGCTGAGCATGAGCGCCTGCACCATCATCCTCTTTACCGTTGTGCAGGCCACCAGCGGTATTTTGCAGGGCCTGCGCAAGCAGCGCATCCCCATGTACACGCTGATCGCCGGGGTCGCGGTTAAGATCTACCTTAATTATACGCTGGTGGCGATTCCGGAAATCAACATCTACGGCGCGCCCATGGCCTCGATCGCATGCTACACCATCAGCTTGATCCCCAACCTGTACTACGTGCTCAAATACGCCGATATGCGCCTGAAGGTGACGGATGTGATCCTGCGTCCGCTGGGCGCGGCTGTCGGCATGGGCGCGGTGCTGTACCTCGGCATCAAATTCCTGCCGTCCGGCAGGCTGTGGACGCTGCTGCTGGTGGCGCTGGGGGTACTGTCGTTTGTCGGCTTCGCGCTGCTGACGGGCGCTCTGCATAAGGAAAACGTACTGGCCGTGCTGCGCAAGTTCCGCAGGCGGCGTCACAAAGGAGAAGCGCAATGAACCACATTACCGTCGTATCCCTGAGCACGGGCGGCTGGGAGCTGCTCACGCTGGCCGCCGCCGAGGCCCTCCGGCAGGCTGATTGCCTGATCTTCCGCACCGAGCGGCACGCGGTCGCGCGTCAAATGGCGCGGGAGGGCAAAGCGTTTGAGAGCCTCGACGCGATGTACGAGAGTGCCGAGGATTTTGACGCTTGCAGCCGCGCCTGCGTGGAGCGTTTGCTCGCGCTGGCCGATGAGGCCGATATCGTCTACGCCGTCCCCGATCCGACCACCGACGCGACCGTCGCCCTGCTGCGCCGGGAGGCCGTCGGTCGTGCGGAGCTGGCTGTGCTGCCGGGCGTCTCTCATGCGCAAAGGTGCCTATCGCTGCTGCCGCAGCCGCCAACCGGAGCGCTTCGCATTTGCGCCGCGACAGACTTTTTGCAAGCGTCGCAAGCGCCGGAGGAAGCCCTGCTGCTGAGCGAGCTGCACAGCCGCGAGTGCGCGAGCGACTGCAAGCTGCGCCTGATGAACCTGCTGCCGGACGACACAGAGCTTGTCTTTTTTTCCGGGAAGGAGGACGGCGCGCTGCAGGCGATCACCGTTCCGCTTACGGAGCTGGACCGTCAGCCCGCGTACGATCATCTATCGGCCGCGTATGTGCCCGGCGTGCCCATGCTGTCCCGCCAGCGGTACGATATGGACGACCTGTGCGCCGTGATGCGCCGCCTGCGCGGCCCAAACGGCTGCCCTTGGGACAAGGAGCAGACGCACGAGAGCCTGCTCACCAACCTGCTGGAGGAAAGCTACGAGTACATCGCCGCCGTGCGCGAGCACGACGTGGAGCACATGTACGACGAGCTTGGCGACGTGCTGCTGCAAATCGCTTTTCATGCCGAGATCGGCCGCCAGCACGGGGAATTTGATATCTACGACGTGACCAGCGCCATCTGCCACAAGATGATCGAGCGTCACACCCATATCTTTGGCAGCGTCAAAGCCGAAACCGCCGACGATGTGCTCAACAACTGGGAGGCGCTCAAGCGCCGGCAGCGCGGCATCACTACCACCGCCGGGGCGATGCGCAACGTATCCACGGGCCTCTCCCCCCTGCTGCGCGCGGAAAAGGTGCAGCACAAGGCGCACAAGGTCGGGTTCGATTTTGACTCCGCAAGGCAGGCGCTTTCCAAGATCCACGAGGAGGCCGACGAGGTGTTGGACGCTATCGACCGGGGTTTGGACGTCGAAGGCGAGCTCGGCGACCTGATTTTTTCAATTGTGAACGTATGCCGCCTGTTGGACAAAAACCCTGATATTGCTTTATTTTCTTCAACGGAGCGCTTTATCGCGCGGTTTGAAGGGATGGAAAAATCTATAAAAAAGGCAGGAAAATGCGTCGAGGACTTGACTTTGTCCGAAATGGATGTATACTGGGAAGCAGAAAAGCAAGCAGACACGTACTTTGATGAAAAGTAGTGTCGAGTGCGGGCTTTTCAAAGGGATTCCAGAGCAGAGCCATGCGCAGCATGGTCAAAACTAAGGAGGTACATCTCATGAACAAAGCTGAACTGTGTGCTGCCATCGTCAAGAAGAACAACTGCACCAAGAAGGAAGCTGAAAAGTCTCTGGCCGCTGTGACCGAAGTGATCACCGAAGCGCTGGCCGCCGGCGAAAAGGTTCAGATCGTTGGCTTCGGCTCTTACGAAGTCCGCAATCGTCCCGCCCGCGTGGCTCGCAACCCCCGCACCGGCGAGCAGATCAAGATCAAGGCTTCCAAGGCTCCTGTGTTCAAGGCTGGCAAGGCCCTGAAGGACAGCGTCAACAAGAAGTAATCTCCTTCTTTTTCTTCGAGCGCTCGCGCCCCCCGGTGCGGGCGCTCCTCTTTATCCTTCAGGAGCGCGAAAGCATTTCCGCCGCGCGCGGCAACGCTTTGACGAGCCTGATTTTGCTGAAAGGGATGTTTGTATGCGTCTGGATAAGTACCTCAAGGTTTCCCGCATCATCAAGCGGCGCACTGTCGCCAACGAGGCCTGCGGCGGCGGACGCGTATCCGTCAACGGCAAGGTGTGCAAGCCCGGCGCGGAGGTCAAGGCCGGGGACGTGCTGGAAATCCGCTTTGGCAACCGCGTTGGGAAATACCGCATTCTCTCCATCCAAGAGAGTGTACGCAAGGAGGGCGCCGCCGACCTGTACGAGGTGCTGTCCGAGGACGAGCAGACTCGCCTAGACCGCGATGCGTAACGCATGCGCCATCGTGCTGGCGGGCGGCAGCGGCACGCGCATGGGCGGCGGGCGGAACAAAATTTTGCTGCCGCTTGGCGGCGTGCCCGCTATCGCGCGCACGCTGCAAGCCTTTCAGGCCGCCGATCTGCCCGTGGTGCTGGTCGCGCGGGAAAACGATATGCCCGCCCTGCGCGCGCTTTTGACCGAGTATGCCTTGCCTGTGCTGGCCATCGTGCCCGGAGGCGACACGCGGCAGGCCTCCGTGCGCTGCGGCTTGAACGCGCTCCCGCCCGATACCCGGCTTGTGTTGGTGCATGACGGCGCGCGGGCGTTGGTCTCGCCCGGCCTGATCGAGCGCGTGCTGGCATGTGCCGAGGCTCGTGGCAGCGGCGTAGCGGCCCTGCCCGTCACCGATACCGTCAAGCGCGCTGATTCCGACGCGCGCGTGCTCGATACGCTGCCCCGCAACGGGCTGTACGCCATGCAAACGCCGCAGGGCTTTATGGCAAAGGATTTGCTCCTCGCGCATGAACGTGCCGAGCAGGACGGCTTTATCGGAACCGACGACGCGGCGCTGTTGGAGCATATCGGTCTGCCGGTCGTCCTCTGCGAGGGCGAGCGCAACAACATCAAGCTCACCACGCCCGCCGATATCGCGCTGGCGGAAGCGTTGCTGCACAAGGGAGGCGCCCGCGCAATGCGCATCGGCCACGGAATGGACACACACCGTCTGGTAGAGGGCCGTTCGCTTGTCCTCTGCGGCGTGACGGTTCCCTATGCCCGCGGTCTGCTGGGTCACAGCGACGCGGATGTTGCCGTCCACGCGCTGATGGACGCGATGCTTGGCGCGCTGGCGCTGGGCGATATCGGCATGCTGTTCCCGGATACCGACGAGCGCTATCGCGGCGCGTCCTCCATCGCTCTGCTGCGCGAGGTCGCCTCGCGCGTCGCGGACGCGGGCTACTGCGTCGGCAACGCGGATATCACCATTGTCGCGCAGGCGCCCAAGCTGCGCCCTTACATCGACCGCATGCGCGCCGCGCTGGCAGCCGCGCTGCAAACCGATCCGAACCAAATCAGCGTAAAGGCCACCACCACCGAGGGCCTCGGCTTCGAGGGCGAGGGCCTCGGAATCAGCGCCCACGCGGTCTGCACGCTGCTTCCGTGATTCATCCCGTACAAAGGAGCCAGCCATGATCCCGCGCAAAACGCTGCCCGAAATGGCCATCCGGCGCGACCATACCATGGTTCTTTTGGCCGCGAGCCTTGCCGCAGGCGTGTGGCTGGCGCTTTATCTGCGCCCCTCCCCTTGGCTGCTGCTCCTGTTTGCGGCGGCCGTCGCGCTATCCGTACTGCTCAAGCGCTTGCGCCTGCGCAGACGCGCCGCGCTGTGCCTTGCGTTTCTGGCGCTGGGGCTAACGTTCGCGCAAGCGGCGCTCAACCCCGCCATGCCCGCGGAGGGCCTGTACACGGTGCGGGGCGTAGTGTACGGGACGCCCAAGCTCCGCACGGACAGCCGCATGTCCTTCACGCTGCGCGGCGTTACGCTGGATGGCGAGGCGCAGGCCGGCAGCGCGTATGTAACCTGCTACACCTACGACGACGCTCCCCTGCCGGAGCTTTTCGACGGCGCGGAGATCGCCTTCAGCGGCAGCGTTTATCAGCCCTCCGGGATGAGCGGGCCGTACGACTTCGATTTCCGCCTGTGGCTGCTGCAAAACCGTATGTCCTTTGGGATTTCCGTCAATCAGGGCGTAACGGTGCTGAACACGCGCCAAACCGCGCCGATTCAGTCGCTGTCCGCGCGCGCCAGCGAGGCCTTCCGCGTGGCTTGCGAGCCGCTGCTGGGCGAGTATACCGGGCTGGCCACGGCCATGCTGATGGGCCAAAAGGACGGACTGCCGGACGACGAGATGCAGTCCTTTCGGGATTCGGGCGTAGCGCACATCGTGGCCGTGAGCGGCCTGCATGTTGGCATATTGGCCACGGCGCTGATGTGGCTGCTGGAGCGAATCGGCCTGCGCAAAACGCTGCGGACGGCCATCGCCATCGTGTTCCTGTGGTGCTACTGTGCGCTGACGGGTTTTTCGCCGTCCACCACGCGCGCCAGCGTGATGATGACCCTCGTGCTGATCGGTCAGGCGCTCGGACTGCAAGCCGACCCGCTGATTATGCTGAGCACGGCTGTGGTGGTCGTGCTGCTCATCAATCCCCTGCAGCTCTTTTCCGCCAGCTTTTGGCTCAGCTTCGGCGCGGTCGGCGGCATCCAGCTCGTGTACCCGCGCCTTAACGAGGCGCTGACCCATCGCCTTGGCGTAACGACAACATGGGCGAACGCGCGCAAGAACAGGCGCGTTGCTCGCCAATGCGCGTACAAGGCGCTTGATCCAATGGCCGTCTCCATCGCGGCGCAGCTTGGCGTGCTGATCCCGACCGCCTGCTGCTTCCATCGGCTGCCGCTGTACGGGCTGCTGACCAACCTCGTCGCGGTGCCGCTGGCAGGCTTGCTGGTGCCGCTGTATGCGCTGACGCTGCTTTTCTCTTGGATCCCCGTGCTGAACGTCGCCGTTGGCTTTGTGACCAAGCTGCTGTCGGGCGTTTTGATCTGGCTGACGGGCACGGTTTCCGCCCTGCCCGGCGCGACGGTGCGCGTCGGCACGCCGCCCATCGCGCTGACGCTTGCGTTCATCATGCTGCTGCTCCTGTGCTCGCGGTGGCGTATGCCGCTGCGCAGGCGGTTTGCGGCCATTGCGCTGTGCGTGGCGGTGGGCGCGTCTGCCGTGGCGTGGCAGCTCAATCGACCCCTGCGCTATGTGCAGCTGAGCGCGGGGCGCGCGGACGCGGCCCTGCTGCTGTGCCGCGACCAGACCGTTGCCATCGACGTGGGCGTGTACGGCTCGGAGGTGCTGGATTACCTGGAGGCCGAAAACCGCAGCATTGACCTGCTGTTCCTTACGCACCTGCACATCGACCACGCGGGCGGCGTAGCCGCGCTGCTGGACGCGGGGATACGGATTGGTCAGGTGTACATCCCCTACGGGACGGAGCGCGCCGATTTGAACGCCGACACCCTCGCGCTGCTGGATCGGCTGGCCGACGAGGGAATCCCCGTGCGCGAGCTTGCGGCGGGCGACGAGGTGCCTTATCATCAGGGCAGCGTTCGCGTGCTGTTTCCCATCCGGGACAGCGTGCGCGCCGGACAGAACGCGAACGAGTCCTCCATGGTGCTGCTGATCGGGCTGGGCGATTACCGCATACTTTCCACGGGCGACGTATCGGATCGCTACGAGGCATATTTCTCCGCCGATTGCGATGTGCTCAAGGTGGCGCACCACGGCAGCTCAACTTCCACGTCGGCCGACTTTCTGGCGAAGGCAAGTCCGCGGGTCGCGCTGATTGGCTGCTCCGGCTCGCGTTCCCTGCCCGCGGACGCGCTGCTCAATCGCCTTGCCGACGCCGGCGCGCAGGTCTATCGCACCGACGAGGACGGCGATATCACCCTGACATTGCGGGGCGATCAGCTCACCCTGACGCCCTATTTGAAAAGGAGAGAGCCATGAACCATACCGCGTTTTTTGCCGCCCTCAAAAACGGCGCGCCGCCGACCGTCTGCCTGATGGAGGGCACAGAGGAGTACATCAAGCGTCAGGCGCTTGCCCGGCTGACCGAGGCCCTCGTGCCGGCCGATCTGCAAGCGCTAAACGTATCCACGCTGGCCAACCCCGCTGCGGACGAGCTGATCGCCGCCTGTGAAACGCTGCCGTTTTTATCGGAAAAGCGCGTGCTGATCGTAACCGACTGCGACCTGCTGGCATCCGGTAAAAAAGCCGAGGACGACAGCAAATGCGAGGCGCTGCTCGCCTATCTGCCCAAGCGCTCCCCGTCCACGACGCTCGTTTTCTACCAGCGCGGCAAGGCGGACGCGCGCAAAAAGCTCTACCTCGCCCTCAAAAAAGAGAACGCCATCGTCAGCTTTGAGCCGATGGACGACAGCGAGTGCGCCGTATGGATCCAGCGCACGCTCAAGCAGCGCGGCAAGGCTGCCGATCGGGCCGCCGCCGAGCACCTGATGTTCACCGTCGGTCGGGACGCCGCTCTGCTCAAGCAGGAGATGGACAAGCTGGCGGATTCCGTGGGCGACGCGGAAGCTGTGACGGCGGCGGATATCGACGCGATCTGCGCGCCGTCGCTGGAATGCACGGTATTCCAGATGATCGACGCGCAGGTGGCGGGCAATCTCCCCCGCGCGCTGACGCTCCTGCGTGCCATGCTGCTGCGCGGGGAGGACAGCTTTGGCGTGCTGTCCATGCTGCTGCGCCAGTATCGGATTCTCTATCACATGAAGGCCTTGCAGCTGGAGCGCGCGCCGAGCGCCTCGCTGGCGGGGCTGCTGGGCATTCCGCCCTTCTCGGTTAACCGCACGCAGCAGCAGGCTCGCGCCTACACGCCGGAGCAGCTCAAGGCCGCGTATGACCTGCTGTACGGAATGGAGCAGGGGCTGAAAAGCGGCGCGCTGCCGCAGGATGAGCTTGCGCAGCAGGCGCTGCTGCAGCTGGATGGGCTGCTCAAGCAGTCGTAACGTCAGCACAGATATGGCAGCCGCCCCGAACTGGAATGGTTCGGGGCGGCTGTTTCTTTCTTGCGTCGAACCGCAACCGTTCGGGGCGGCTGTTTTTCTCTCACGTCAAACCACCCTTGTATGGAACGGCTGACTGAGTTCTAGCATCGAGCCGCATTTTTCGGTGCGGCTGCGTCTGTCTCGCAACGAGATCGTCCGCTTACGCCTCCAGCGTCCTGAGCTCGCCCTGCACCCAGCGCGCGGATTCCTCGATGTACCGCAGCTGATCGGGCGCGCCAAAGTGCTCGATGGCCAGCTTGCCGTTGTAATGCAGCGCCGCGAGTCGGCGCAGGATCTCCGCCATGGGGATCACGCCGCCGCCCACGGGCGAGGCGTACATGTTCCCACCGGAAGCGGTCTTTTGCGGCGCTTCGCCCGGCTCCCCGGTCAGCCGCCTGTCCTTCAGGTGTACATAGCCGATGCGCTTGCCCAGCAGATCAACGGCACGCAGCGGGTCCTCGCCGCTGAAGAAAAAGTTGCCGGTATCCAGCGTGAAGCCCAGCCTCGGCACGCGCTCCAAGAACCAGCTTACCTCCTCCGTTGTGGCGTACGGAGCCTGCGCGCCGTCAAAATCCTCCAGCCCGACGCGGGCGCCTCGCGCGTCGGCATAATCGCAGAGGTACTCCACACAGTCCGCCATGCGTCCCATTGCGTCGTGCCGGTCATCCTTTTCCGTCAGGAAGCCGGGCACCACCAGCAGGTCGCGCACGCCCAGACGCAGCGCCTGCGTCACAAACCCCTCGGCGGGCTCCTGACGCTGGTTGTGCCCAAAATCGAACCAGCCGTAGATGCAGCCGATTTTCAAGCCGGAGATTTCCAGCGCGCGCAGGACTTCGCTGCCGGGCTCCTGCGCGTCCTCCTTGGACAGCTCCACATAGCCGACGCCCAGCTCGCGCACGCGGCGGCACACGTCAACCAACGTCAGGCCGCGCTGCTTGGCGGCCTCCTGAATATGCGCCATGAATACGGATAGCTCCATGGGTTTCACTCCTTTGGCTCGGACTGCGCGCCGTCCGCCCATTCCAGTAAAGCGGAGAGCAGCGCGCTTTCCTCGGTTCGTTGCAGCAGCTTGATGTGTACGCGCATCGGCCGGGATCCGCCGCTTTTCAAGCGCTGTTGATACAGGCACTCCACAACCTCGCCGGTATCTCGCGCCCGCTCGGCGGCCGCGTAGATCTTTTTCCATTCCGGGGCGTCCAGCGTTTTCTCCACGTCCGTCAGATCCTCGAAAAAGCGATCCTGCGTAATGCCCAGCATACGGATGAACTCGCGGTTCACGCGGAGCGCCTCCACATGGTTCTGCACCATTTCATAGATCGCCATGCCGCCCGCCACATACTCCAGCGTGCGGTCCATATCGCCGTTGATGCCCCATAAATCCTTGAGCTGATTGCTCGCGGCATAGGGCAGCTCGTCGCCCTTGCGCTGCGCGCTCTCCTGCGCCATCAGCCGTTCAAACTGCGGCACGGGCATCGGGCGGTAGAACAGATAGCCCTGCGCCACCACGCAGCCCACGCTGCGCAAAAAGTCAGCCTGCTCCCGCGTTTCCACGCCCTCGGTAATGACCGGGAGCGTCAGCCAGCGGGCCATGCGCACCACGCTGTTCAGGATGCTGCCGCCGCGCCCGTCATGATCCGAGCCATAGAGGAAGCGCATGTCCACCTTGAGCGCGTCTACCGGGATCTCCTTGAGCATGCTCAGTGAGGAATACCCGCTGCCAAAATCGTCCATCTGCACCTTGAAGCCGTTCTCGCGGAGCTGCCCGATCACGGTGGTGAGCAGCGTGGGGTTGTCGGAATAGGCGCTCTCGGTGATTTCCAGCTCCAGCATGCCTGCCGGAATGCGATAGCGCGACACCAGCTCCACCAGCGTCTGGCAGAGGTTGGGGTTGTACAGATCGATTCGGCTGATGTTGGTGGACAGCTTCACGGGCAAACGGGGCTTGCCCGCGTCCATCCAGCCGCGCAGGAGCTGACAGCAGCGTTCCCACACATACGCGTCCAGCTTCATAATAAAGCCGTTCTTCTCAAACACAGGGATGAACTGGTCCGGGCTCATCAGCCCCTTTACGGGATGGTTCCAGCGCACCAGCGCCTCCGCGCCGACCACCTCGCCCGTGTCAAGGCGGCACTTGGGCTGCAAATACACATCAAACTCTCCGTGCTCCAGCGCGGCGTCCATATCGTTTACGATCTCCTGCTCCTTGAGCAGGTCCTCGCGCAGCGCGTCGTCATAGAAGGAATAGCGGTCGATATAATTGCCCTTGACGGCGCGCTTGGCCATTACGGCGCGGTCGAGCAGGATGTTGACGGGCAGGTTGGCGTCGTCCACAATGCACAGGCCATAGCAGAGCAGGATCTCAAACGCGAGATCGTAGTCCTTCATCTCGCCGTCCATCGCGGCCAGCAGCTCCAGCGTTTTCCGCTTGTCATACCGGGTGCAGATGACAAAGTTGTCGGTATCGATGCGGGCGTAGGTGCCCTTCGGCCCGACCAGCGCCTGCAGCCGCGTGGCGATGAATCGCAGCAGCCTGTCGCCCTCGTCGTGGCCGAAGATATCGTTGACGACGCGGAATTTCTCAATATCGAAGCTGATGATGACAAACGTGTCATCCGGGTTCTTTTTCAGCAGCGCCTCGGTCTTTTGGTAGAAAGCGGCGCGATTGCAAATCTTGGTGAGGCTGTCGTGCTCGGCGAGGTAGCGGAGCTGGTTTTGGTGGCGGCTCTCATCGGACTTTTGCACCAGCAGGTAGCGGTTCTGGGCGCGCAGCTCGTCAGTCTCGCGCTTGTGAATGGCGTTTTTGACGCGCAGCTTGACCAGCGCGGGATCGATGGGCTTGCCGACGAAGTCCGTCGCGCCCAAGTCGATGGCGCGCATGCTGTACTCTGCTTCCTCCGCCGCGCTGATGACCACCACCGGGATGGTGCTGAGGAACGCGTCCTCCTGCATCTCTCCCAGCACGCTCAGGCCGTCCTTGCCCGGCATGATGAGATCCAACAGCATAGCGGAAATGGCGTTTTCACTGCTTTGCAGGATGTCCAGCGCCTCGTCGCCGCTGCTCGCCATGAGAATGCTGTACTCCTCGCGGAAGATCTCGCCCAAGATCTCCCGGTTCATCTCCACGTCGTCAACAATCAGCAGCGTGCGCATTTGCTCCGCCGCAGGCTCCGGCGGCGTGTCGATATCGTTCAGCTCGCTGCCCGCAAGCCTTGGCGCGGAGGGCGCGTTGGCGTCACCGTTTGCCAGATCGTCGCAATAAAACACAAAGCGGTTCTTGCCGTGGTGCTTGGCATGGTACAGCGCCTTATCCGCCTTGCGGTACAGCTCCTCAAACGTGCGCCCGTCCCTTGGATAAAGGGAGATGCCCAAGCTGCCGGAGACGGCCACCTCCACGCCAAACTGCTTGTTGAGCGCTTGCAGGATAAACGACGATTTGCGCTCCAGAAAGCTCAGATCCGCTGGGATATTGCGAATGCAGATGAGGTACTCGTCGCCGCCCATGCGGCACACCAGATCATCGTTGCGCATCATGGCGCGCAGATCGTTGGCGACGTCCATCAGCACGCGGTCGCCAAACTGATGTCCGTAGGTATCGTTCACGCCCTTGAAGCCGTCGATGTCGATCTCGATCAGCGCGTGGATATGCTTTTCGTCGGTGGCCAGCATGAGCTCGTTCATGCGCTCGGTAAAGGCGCCGCGGTTCAGCAGGCCGGTCAGGGGATCCTCGTTGGACCGGGCCTTCGCCTTCATGGCCTCCTTCTTTTGCTCGTCGATATCCTGCAAAAGCAAGAAGCACTTGACGTTGCTGGAATACGGATCGCTGACCAGCTGCACGGAGGCCTGCGTCCACAGCGGATCGCCATCGTCCACCGCGCGCCGGAACTCAATCTGCTCGCTGCGGATCCCGCGCTCGTAGATGCTCAGCAGGCGCTTGCGGTCAAAGAAGCGGAGAAACTTATCGCAATCGCCCGCGTAGACGTAGTGATCGGCGATATGCAGCGCCACGGCGGACAGCGCGCGCTGCACATCCTGCGGCATGGGCGGCAGCAGTCCGCTCTCCTCCCGGTCGAAGGTATCCTTGGTCAGGTTGTACTCATAGTAGCTTTTGCTTGCGAGAGGCAGCGCCTCGTAGTTCTGCTGCCATTTTTCGTAAGCAAGCTCCTTTTCGCGCATATCCGTAATATCGTAAAAGGACACCACGCCCTTGAGCGGCGCGCCCAGCTCGTTAAAGATCAATGTATAATCGGCGTGATACCAAACCGTCTCGCCCTCCGAGGTGTACAGGCAGGCCACCACGGCTCCGTTGGGCACGCCGTCGAGCATCTGCTCAAAAAAGCGCGCGAGGGGCTCGCGGCTCTCCGGCAGCACCTGCTTCGCGGTGAGCAACCGCTGCGGGATATCGCCGATCTCCGCGTGCACGCCAAGGCGATGGGCGGCGTCCTCCTGCAGCTGAACGGTTTGCGATTGCATATCGTACCGAAGAATAAATTTGTCGCTGTGCTTGGCGGCGATGCGGTATTCTTCCTCCCGCACGCGAAGCTGCTCAAAGGAGCTGGCCTTGACGATGAGGCCGATGCCGTTGCGCAACGCGTCGATGCTCAGCGTGATGATAAACGCCAGCAGACCCACGCGGAAGAGCGCGGTGTTATCGGCGCTGGTGATGAGGTAAAACTGGATCATCGCGGCCAGCCCGGCCACGGAGAGCATCAGCGTGCCGTACAGGTTGGTAATCACGGTTCTGTTGCGGTGCCGGAACCCCTCGCACCAGCAGCAGATCAGCAGCGCGCCTATGGTGCCCACCAGCATCAGATGGCTGGCCGTCAGCGTAGCGGCCAAGTTGAACACGCCGCACATCGTGAGGAAAACCTGCGCAAGCACCAGCGAGCAGTAGACGATCAGCATCCAGTC
The DNA here is from genome assembly GCA_964408185.1 of uncultured Oscillospiraceae bacterium. Lineage (GTDB taxonomy): Bacteria > Bacillota > Clostridia > Christensenellales > Aristaeellaceae > CAYOYK01. The sequence continues at coordinate 34,691 of CAYOYK010000001.1, forward strand.
CAGCGTGCGCTTAAACTCATGGCAGGTCTGGCGAATGTAGAGGATATAGGGCACCGCCATCAGCGTGTAGGAGTAGAGATTGATCAAGTAAAACGCCTTGCTGCCGATAAAAAACGCGCCCTGCATATCGCTGTCCGTAAAAACCCACAGAACAGCCAGCAGGATAAACAGGGCCAGAAACGCAAACACGCGCCCACCCTCGCGCTTGAGCTTTTGACGCTCCAAAAACGCGAACAGCAGCAGCAGCACGCCCAAAATGCACAGCACAACGCTAAGCAGCGTTTGCGGCATTGCGGAGCCCGCCAGCGCGAGGCGGATGTCCGCGTCGCTGCCCAGCAGCACGTGATACAGCTCGATGCACGCCTTGCTGCCGCCCGGACCGACCGTGAGCGTGAGCGTCCGCCCCGCGTATTCCGCGGGGATGCGCACGCGCACCCATGGCATTTCCACCCGATAGACGGCGACGCTCGCATCGTAAACGCCGTCCACCGCCAGCGGCACGCCGTCCACGGCGGCGGCGACGGGCTGGTAGTTGCTCTTCAAAAAAAGCGTCGTCTCCGGCGGAATCTCATTGGGGAGCGCCTTGGCCAGCGTGAGGGTATCAGCCTGCAGGCGGCAGGGAAGCTGCGCCGCAAAGGTCTCGCCCGCCTCGGTCCGGGCCATCCAGCCCTCCTGCCATTCGGCGTCGGCGTCCCCGATATGCGTAGGGAAGAACGCGTCAAAAAACGCGCATGACAGTACGACGAACACAACGTACATCGCCAATACGGCTATGCGTGTCTTGGATACTCCGCGCCACATTCCCTTCATGTAATACCCCTTTTCATTTGGGCTCCGATCCATCCGATTGTATGAAATGATTATACAACAGATTCACCCAAATGACCATAGCAAACTGGCGTTTCCGGCAACAAAAGAAACGCTCCGGAGCGTCGGCGCGTTGACTTTTGGCCCGTATCCGTGTATGATAAGCAGGTTCTTTACGGTGCGAAGGGTCGCCGTTTTTGCAAAATGGGAAGGAGCGCGCACATGTCCGAACTAAAGCAGAAAATACAGAACCATACCGCCACGCTGGGCGTTGTGGGGCTTGGATACGTAGGTCTGCCACTTGCGGTCGAAAAAGCCAAGGCCGGTTTTCACGTGATCGGCTTCGACGTGCAGGCCCAAAAGGTAGACAGCGTCAACGTCGGCAAAAACTACATCGGCGATATCAAGGACGAGGAGCTGCGCGAGCGCGTGGAAAACGGCTTCCTGCGCGCAACCACGGACTTTCGCCTCGCCAAGGATTGCGACTGCGTTTGCATCGCGGTGCCTACGCCGCTGGACCCCCATCAGGAGCCGGATATCAGCTACGTGCGCAAGAGCGGCGAAAGCATCGCGCCCTATATGCACCGCGATATGCTGGTCGTGCTGGAAAGCACCACCTACCCCGGCACCACCGAGGAGCTGCTCAAGCCCATTTTGGAGAGCTCCGGACTTGTTTGCGGCAAGGATTTCTATCTGGCGTTCTCGCCGGAGCGGGTCGATCCCGGCAACGCCGTGTACAAGACCAAAAACACGCCCAAGGTCGTGGGCGGCGTAACCCCGGAATGCACGGAGATCGCGGCCGCCCTGTACGAGGCCGTGCTGTCCGCGCCCATCCACAAGGTCAGCTCCCCCGCCATTGCCGAAATGGAGAAGATCCTTGAGAACACCTACCGCAACGTGAACATCGGCCTCATCAACGAAATGGCGATGCTCTGCGACCGCATGAGCATAAACATCTGGGAGGTCATCGAGGCCGCCAAGTCCAAGCCCTACGGCTTTCAAGCGTTCTATCCCGGCCCCGGTCTGGGCGGCCACTGCATCCCGCTGGATCCGTACTACCTGAGCTGGAAGGCCCGCGAGTTTGGCTTTCACACCTCGATGATCGAAAGCAGCATGATCGTCAACGATCGTATGCCCGAATACTGCGTAGACCGCGCCGCTCGCGCCATGAACCAGCGCTTTGCCAAGGCCATGAACGGCGCGAATGTGCTGGTGCTGGGCGTCGCCTACAAGCAGGACATCAACGATTACCGCGAAAGCCCTGCCCTGCACCTGATCGACAATTTGCTCCGGGTCGGCTCGCAGGTGGAGTATTACGATCCCTACGTGCCCGAATATCAGCACGTGGGCCGCACGGGCCGCAGCTTGCCCGCGCTGACCGCGCAGGTGCTTGATCAGGCCGATCTGGTGATCGTCGCCACCGCGCACAGCAGCGTAGACTACGCGCTGGTCAGCGAGCACGCCAAGCTGATACTGGATACGCGTAACGCCATGAAAGCCATTGCCAAGCGGGAGAATATCGAGCTGCTGTAAGCGGCCGCGTCTCCCCCTGCAAGCGCCGGGCGATCTCGCTCGGCGCTTGTTGATTGTCCGCCCGCGCATTTTTTCCAGAATCGATATTATCCTACGCGTTTCTATGATATAATGGAGAATAATACTCTGTTCGAGGTGAATCCCTATGACCGCATGGCTGATCCGGCTATTTATCAAAAATCCGCAGGACACCGAAAACCAAAAGGTCCGCGGAGCTTACGGCACGCTGGGCTCGCTGACGGGCATTGTGATCAACGTGCTGCTGGCCGCGCTCAAGTTTGTTATGGGCCAGCTGACCGGATCGCAGGCCGTCATCGCCGACGCTGCAAACAACCTCTCCGATGCGGGCAGCTCCGTCGTGTCGCTGATCAGCGTGCGCGTGGCGCAAAAGCCCGTCGACAGCGAGCATCCGTTCGGCCACGGCCGGATGGAGTATATCGGTGCGCTGGCCGTGGGCGCGATTATCGTACTGATGGGCTTGCAGCTCCTCAAGGACGGCGTGTCCGCCATTCTCCACCCGGAACCCCTCTCGCTGTCCGTGCTGGCCGTCGTGCTGCTGGCCGTATCCATCTTGTGCAAGCTGTGGCTGTTCTTCTACTACCGCAAGCTGGGCCGCGCCATCAACAGCGCTACCCTTCAGGCCGCCAGCAAGGACAGCGTAAGCGATGTTATCGCCACCTCGGCGGTGCTGCTGAGCATTATTTTACAGTACGCGTTCGGCTGGCAGATCGACGGCTACATGGGCGTGCTCGTGGCGCTGTTTGTGCTCCGCGCGGGCATCTTTGTGTGCAAGGATACCGTCGGCGAGCTGCTCGGCGGCCGTCCCGACCCCGCCAAGCTCAAGGAGCTGCGCGACCGGCTGACGAGCTACCCCGGCATACTGGGCGTACACGACCTTGTGCTGCACGATTATGGGCCGGGCCGCTGCATCGCGTCCGTGCACGCGGAGGTGAGCGCCAAGTCCGACATCGTGGAGGCGCACGAGCTTGTGGACAAGGCGGAGCGCGAGACCGCCGCCGCCATGAACATGGCGCTGTGCATCCACATGGATCCCATCGTCACCGACGACGAGCAGACCAACGAGGCCAAGGAGAAGGTGCTGGAGTTCCTGCATGGGCTCGACCCGCGCCTGACGCTGCACGATTTTCGCATCGTTCCGGGCCAAGAGAAGGTCAACCTTGTGTTCGACTGTCTGGTACCCGCCGATTGCAAGGAGCGCAGCGAGCTGCCCCTGCTGCTGCGGGCCTTCGTGCAAACGCTGGACCCGCGCTACGACGTGGTGGTGCAGCTGGACACCGACTTTACCTGATGGATCCGTTTATCCGCGCAGCGCCTCTCCAAGCCCTAGGGCGGAGAGGCGCTGCTTTGCGGTTGATGGCTTTACTTTTTCCCGTGAGGCGCGTAGCCGACCTTGCGCTTTACCTTGTCCAGCGTGCGGTTGGCGAGGCGGGCGGCCGTCTCGGCGTTGCGATCGATCACGTCCTGCAAATAGTCCTTGCTGTTCATCAGGCGGGCGTATTCGGCCTGCAAGGGCGCGAGCGTCTCGATGACGCAATCCGCCGCGCGGTCCTTCAGCGCGCCGTAGCCCTGCCCCGCGAGCGCGTCGGCGGCCTCCTGCGGGGTGCCTCCGCCCAGCGCGGACAGAATGCTGAGCAGGTTGCTCACGCCGGGCTTGTTCTCCGGATCGAAGCGAATCTCCCCGTCGCTGTCCGTCACGGCGCGGCGCAGCTTGCGGCGGATGACCTCCGGCGCGTCCAGCAGGGCGATGTAGGTCTCCTCCGGGTCGGACTTGCTCATCTTGCGGGTAGGCTCCTGCAAGCTCATGACGCGCGCGCCGACCTTGGGGAAGTACCCCTCCGGGATGGTGAACACATCGCCGTACACGCCGTTGAAGCGCGTCGCAATATCGCGGCAAATTTCAAGGTGCTGCTTCTGATCCGCGCCGATGGGCACCAAGTCCGCCTTGTACAGCAGGATATCGGCGGCCATAAGCACCGGGTAGGTGAACAGTCCGGCGTTGATGTTATCGGCGTGCTTGGCGCTCTTGTCCTTAAACTGCGTCATGCGCTGCAGCTCGCCCATGTAGGTGAAGCAGTTGAGGATCCACGCCAGCTCGGCGTGGCCGCTGACATGGCTTTGGCAGTAGATCAGGCTCTTCTCCGGGTTCAGCCCGGTGGCGAGGTAGATGGCTGTCAGCTCCAAGCAGCGGCGGCGCAGCGCGGCGGGGTCCTGCCGGACGGTGAGCGCGTGCATGTCCACCACGCAGTAGATGCAGTTGTACTCGTCCTCCAGCAGCTTAAAGTTGCGCAGCGCGCCGATGTAGTTGCCCAGCGTCAGCGTGCCGGTGGGCTGAATGCCGGAGAATATCGTCCTTTTGGGGGCCTCGGTTTGCATAGGGGTTCCTCCTTATGGGCCGTAACGGCCCTTATTGTTTGCCTAGAACGGCAGCGTCAGCGCCAGCACAATGCCCAGCACGATGAGCGCGTTGCCGATCAGCTTGCGGCGCGTGATCTTCTCCTTGAGAAACAGGGCGCTGAGCAGCATGACGTACAGGTAGCCGGAGCTTTCCAAAATGGTGCCCAAGCTCAGCTGCATGCCAAGGCTGTACGCCCAGATGTTGAGCAGCATACAGCCGAAGAACAGCGCGTACGCGAAGATGACGCGGATGTTCAGGTAGTACCGGATGCCGGTAAGGCTCGCGTCGTCCGCGCTCCTTTTGAGGATGATCTGCGAGAATGCCGACACCAGCGGCGAAATGAGAAACAGCGCGACGGCCAAAGGATGTATTTCATTCATGCTCGCTCGTCACCACCCCTACGCCAATCAGTACCACGGCTAGGCCGACGGCCTTGCCCCACGTCATGCTCTCGCCAAAAAGCAGAATGCCAAACAGCGTCGTCCATACAAGGCACACCGCCTTGTTGGCGTAAGCAAACGTGAGCGGCATGCGCTTGAGCGTTTGCTGCCACAGGAAGGCATACACCAGCAGGCAAACAAACTCCGCGATCAAGTACCATAGCGCGGCCCAGTCGGCCACCGTTCCGCTAAGCAAGCCGCCCAGCAGCGCGGACATGGACTTGCCGCTCAAGCTGCCAAACAGCGCGGATACCGAGTACAGCACCAGCGTGATATGCAGCAGCAGAAAGGCCTTCCAGTCGATGCGCTTGGGCGCGCTCGGCACGGCTTGGTTTTCGCTCATAGCTCCTCCTTATGCGGGCAGCGTGGTCTGCTCGTCGGCCGGGGCAGGCTCGGCTGCCGGATTCACGGGCGCGTCGGCCGGGGCCGCTTCGGCCGGGGCCTCGTCGCCCTTGCGCGGATCAACGACCGCGCGCACCACATACTGCGGGCTGTTGTTGATGCTCAGGTAAATGCGCCCGATATACTCGCCCACAATGCCGATGAGCAGGATGATGATTCCGCCCAGAATCAGCATGATCGACGTGGTGGAGGCCCAGCCTGCGGCCATGTTGGGATTGGCGATACGCTGGATCACCGTGGCGATGGCGAAGATAAAGCCGCACAGCGCGATCACCATCCCCAAATAGTCCGCGAATCGGAGCGGCTTGATGGAGAACGCGGTGATGCCGCTGGCCCACAGGCCGACGAGCTTGCGCAGGCTGTACCCGCTTTTGCCATCTGTGCGCCTGCGATGATTGATCGGCACGCTGGTATAGGTGCTGATGCTCTGGAACAGCAGCCCGCCGATATACGGGAACGGGTTGTGGTACCGCAGCGCGTTGTCCACCACAAAGCGCAGGCAGGCGTAGTAGGAGGTGAACGTCAAGTCCTTGGGCTGATCGAAAAAGAAATGGCTGCACGCCGCGTTAAAGCGGCTGCCCAAATTGCGCAGGAGGCTGTGCTGCTTGTTGCCATACTTGGCAAACACGATGTCGTACCCCTCCGCCACCTTGTCGATCAGGCGGAAGCACTCGCAGGCCGGAGTCTGGCCGTCGTCATCCAAGCAGATGACGATATCGCCGCGCACCTGCGCAAAGCCGGCCATCAGCGCGGAGTGCTGGCCAAAATTGCGCGACAGATTAACAAACACAATGTGCTTGTCCTGCGCGCACAGCTCGGCAATCGTCTGCGCGGTGTTGTCGGGCGAGCCGTCGTTGACGAGAATGATCTCGTAGCCGTATTCGTCGGCGCGGGCCGCGACGGCCGCTTCGATCTCCGCCACCACGCCGCCGATGGTGTGCGCGGAATGGTAGCAGGGAATCACAAAGGATAGGGTCTTCATTCAGGTTCCTCTTTTCGTGTGTCAGTCTGTCTTTTGGGTGGCCTCCTGCGGCGTGTCCACCAGCGTGATGCTGTTCTTCCCGTAGTACGCCTTGAGAGCGCCCGTTACATCGTACGCCGCGTCGCTGCGCAGCAAATCGGGAATGAACACATCCGGCACGCAGGTCAGCGGCGCGAAGGCCGGATCCGGGATGCTCGCGTCGTTGAGAATGGCTTCGCGCGCGTCCATCTCCGCGTCGTACCGCTTGGCCTCGCCCTTGACCAGAGACAGCAGCGCCGAGCCGCCCGCGGTGTTTTGCGGGCCGTAGCTCACATCGTCATATTTGCGAAAGCCCGCCACGCCGCAAAGCAGAACGCACAGGCCGATAAGCGCAAAGCGCGTGCCCCAGCGCGGCAGGGTCGTCTTGAGCTTGTTCTCAAGGCCCTGCGCCCAGTCGCTCCCCGCGAGACAGGCGGTGTCAAACTGATGCGTCACATAGCCGATCAAATAGAAGCTCAGGCCAAACAGCAGCAGGATATACTGATCGTAGTACGTGTCCCGCGTGCGGCCCGCGCCCAAGAACACGCCCGAATAGAGCGTGGGCGCAAGCTGTGCGCAGAACAGCCCCGCGGCGACGACAACCGTCAGCAGCGGGTGGGAGAACGTCAATCCGCTATTGCGGCTGACGCGCGCCAGCAGCGGCGCGCCAAGCAGCAGCGCGGCCAGCACCGGGAGCGTAAGCCAGTTGGCCGCCAACGCCGCGCCATAGTAGCAGGCCTTGACGACCGCCGTCGCGGGGTTCGTCATGGAGCCCTCAATCAGGGTCGCGCGGGCCGCGTTGCCCGGCGCGGAGAACATCAGGTAAAAGCCCGCGACCAGCACCGCGAAAAGAACCGCGTTATGCAGGCGGCTTTTCTTGCGCGCAACAAAGCCGTACACCGTCACTCCGGCCATGACCAATACGGAAATCAAACTGCTGATGGGATTGCTGCCGCCCTGAAGGAACATCAGCACACAGAGAACAGCGGTCAGCGCGATGCGCTTTCCGGCCGTTTGCGCGAGCTGGAGCTTGGTCACCAGCGCGAACACAAGCAGCAGCAGCGCCTCCATGAGCAGATACCCAACTCCGCTGTTAAACCAGAACATCGCCTCGGCTGCGTCCGGCTGAAAGTGAACCATCAGCAGGAGCATCAAGCTGGTCAGGATGGCGGTCTCGTCGCCTCCGGCATGCAGAAGGTCGCGTAGGATCGTGCGCAGGAAAAACCCCGTGCACAGCAAAAACGCCGTCAGCAAAAACCATGTGGTGACGGCATAATACTGCTCGCCAAAAATCGCGGGCTGGAACGAGCTGATAAACGTTGGCGTGAAGCCGCCCTGCCACGTATTGTACATTTGGATCGTGTGGTCAAACGCCGCCTTGACGACGGCGCTCAGGCTGCCCGTCTCCACCCACGCGGCGCGCAGCGTGGCGGACGCGCCGTAATCGTCGTAGCTGGGGTGGTTGTAAATCGAAATCGCGTACAGCGGCAGCAGCGATACGATCAGCACCGCAACGCTCAGCAGCGCCCACACGCGCAGCTTTGGCCTTGTTTCCGCCGTGAGTTGGGAGGGCGCCGTTGTGGGCCGCATAGCTGTCACCGCCTTTGTTTGCATTCCCGATTCACCCGAAGCTTTATTATATCACAATGCAGGAGGATTGCCAACCCGATGCTTTTTTACAAAGCAGGCCAGCCTATCGGCTCCCCCGCCTCTGCCCGGACGGACTCGCCCGACGCCCTCCGCGGCCGTCGGCGGGAGCCTCCTTGCGGCGCGCGTCTCGCTGCGCTGGGGCGTTTGCGGCGCGATCAAACGAACGTCCGCGCCCGCCGTGCGGCTGTGTCGGCCCGGCGTGGACGGCGCTCCGTCCGTGCGCGTCGCCGCCGCGCTCCGGCGGCACCAGCGCGTGCAAATCAAAGCCGATCAAATCCTCGCGGCCGCACAGGCGCAGGGCCTCCCGGATCAGCGGGAAGTTGCGCGCGTCCTTCCATTGCAGCAGGGCGCGCTGCATGGCTTTTTCATGCGGAGACTTGGGAACGTACACCTGCTTGCCGCTGCGCGGGTCAAGGCCCGTATAATACATGCAGGTGCTCAGCGTGCCGGGCGTGGGATAGAAATCCTGCACCTGCTCAGGGTGCAGGTCGCGCGCGCGCATGGCCTCCGCCAGCGCCACGGCGTCCCGAAGGGTGCTGCCGGGGTGGCTGCTCATGAGGTAAGGCACAAGGTATTGCTTGAGGCCCAGCCGCCGATTGGTTGCCTCATATCGGCGCACAAACTCGTCAAACACCTCGCAGGAGGGCTTGCCCATGCAGCTCAGCACGCTGTCGCACAGGTGTTCCGGGGCAACCTTGAGCTGCCCGCTGATATGGTGCTGGCATAGCTCCGTCAAAAAGCGCTGATCCGGGTCGGCCAGCAGATAGTCGTAGCGGATGCCGGAGCGAATGAACACCTTTTTGACGCCGGGCAGAGCGCGGGCCTTGCGCAGCACGGCGCACAGCTCCTCGTGGCTCACCTTCATATGCTTGCAGGGCGTGGGATACAGGCATTGCCGATTTTTACACGTGCCCTCCTTGAGCTGCCTGTCGCAGGCGGGCGCGTGAAAATTGGCCGTCGGGCCGCCGATATCGTGGATGTAGCCCTTAAAATCGGGCTGCTGCGTCAGCAGCTTGGCCTCGGCCAATATGGATTGCTCGCTGCGGGAGGTGACGATCCGCCCCTGATGGAACGTCAGCGCGCAGAAGCTGCACGCGCCGAAGCACCCGCGCACGGCGCTGATGGAAAAACGCACCTCGGCCAGCGCGGGCACGCCCCCCTGCGCGGCATACATCGGGTGACTTGTGCGCTGATAGGGCAGCGCGTAGGCTGCGTCCAGCTCCGCGCGCGTAAGCGGCATGGCGGGCGGATTTTGCACCAAGTACCGGAGCGTGTCCTGCTCCTGACAGAGGCGCTTGCCGCGGATGGGGTCCTGCTCCTCGTACTCGGTTAAAAACGCCGCCGCGTAAGCCTTGCGATCTGCGGCGACCTCGCGGTGGCTGGGCAGCCGGATGCAATCGGCGGGCGGTTCCTTGGCCAGATAGCATATGCCGCGGATCTTTTCCAGCTCCCACGGCCGCATGCCGTTTTCCAGCCACGCCGCGCACTCGCGCACGACGTTTTCCCCCATGCCGTACATCAGCAGCGTAGCGGCGCTGTCCACCAGCACGCTGCGGCGAACCTTGTCGTCCCAGTAGTCGTAGTGCGAAAAACGCCGCAGCGAAGCCTCCGTGCCGCCGATGAGCACCGGTGCGCCGGGGTATGCCTCATGGATGCGGTTGCAGTACACCGTAACGGCGCGGTCGGGGCGCAGCCCCGCCTGCCCTCCGGGCGCGTATACATCGGTATTGCGTCGTTTTTTTGCCACCGTGTAGTGGTTGACCATGCTGTCCACCACGCCCGATGTCACCAAGAACCCTAGCCGGGGCTTGCCAAAGCGCGCAAAATCGTCCGCGCTGTGATACTCCGGCAGGCAGAGCATGGCCACGCGATAGCCCGCGGCCTCCAGCACGCGGCTGATGATCGCGTGGCCGAAGGAGGGATGGTCCACATACGCCTCGCCGACCACATAAACAAAATCAGGCTGATCCCAGCCGCGCTGGCGGCATTCCTCCATGGTAACCGGTAAAAAAGGCGCGCTCATAGCTTTCCCCTTTCAGGCATTGCCTGAAAGCAGTATATCACGCGCCCCCGGTAGGAACAAGGCTGCGAATCGGAAAAGTCGCCTCGTGGATGCGCCCGTCGTCGCGGAGCAGGAGCACGCCGCCCGGCAGACGCTCGCCGTCGGCCATGGGGCAAGCGCAGTCCTTGCTGGCATGCAGCCGATAGGTGGCGTTGCCAAACTGATATGTCAGCGTAAAGCCCTCCCAAACCTCCGGCACGGAGGGCCGCAGGCGGAGCGTATCGCCGATTTTTTGAAAGCCGAAGAGCTGCGTCAGCACAACGTGCAGCAGCCATGCGGCGCTGCCCGTGTACCACGTCCAGCCGCCTCTGCCCAGCTGGTCGGGCGCGGCGTACACGTCCGCCGCCATCACGTAGGGCTCCACGCGGTACCGATTGGCGGCCTGCCGCGTTTGGCTGTGGCGGATGGGCAGCGCGGCCTGCGTGAGCTGCCAAGCCAGATCGTCCCGGCCCAGCTGGTGCAGCGCCGCGATGGCCCACGGCACCGCGTGGGTATACTGGCCGCCGTTTTCGCGCACGCCGGGCAGGTATCCGGCGATGTAGCCGGGCTTCTGTTCTCCGTCGAAGGGCGGGGTAAACAGCTTGAGGATCCCCGTCTCGCCGTCGAAGTTCGCGCGCCACAGGCTGTCCATGGCGATGGCCGCGCGCTCCCGCGATACCCCGCTGAGCACCGCCCAGCACTGGGGCAGAGCGTCCAGCCTGCACTCCCGCGACGAGGCCGCGCCCAGCGGCGTGCCGTCGGAATACCACGCGCGCAGGTACCAAGAGCCGTCCCACGCGTATTCATCTATGCGGCTCAGCATGGCGATTCGCTTTGCGTACAGCTCGTCGGCCTTCTGCTGCGCACACAGCGGCGCAAAGGCGCGCAGCACCTCGCAGTAGAACATCGCCAGCCAAACGCTCTCGCCGTTTTCGCCGCCCACGAGGTTCATGCCGTCGTTCCAATCCCCGCCGCCCATCAGGGGCAGCCCGTGCGCCCCAAGCCTCACCCGCTCGATGGCGCGCAATCCGTGCTGGAGCATGGATTCCCGCAGGTCGGACACGGCAGGCTCCTCCACCCGCTCGCGCTCGTCGGGCCCCAGCGGAGGCGCGCTCAGGTAGGGCACCTGCGCGGTGAGCAGGGCGGTATCGGCCGTGGACTGCACATACAGTGCCAGCACATACGGCAAAAAGAGCATATCGTCGGACACGCGCGTGCGCACCCCCCGCCTTGGGGGATGCCACCAATGCTGCACGTCGCCCTCCTCAAACTGATGGGCGGCGCAGGTCAGCAGGTGTTCGCGCACGTCCAGCGGCCGCACGGGCAGCAGGGCCAGCATATCCTGTAGCTGATCGCGGAAGCCAAACGCGCCGCCCGCCTGATAAAACCCGGCCCGCATCCACAGCCGCGCCGCGCGCACCTGATAGGGCAGCCAACGGTTGAGCAGCAGCGTCAGCGCCGCGTCCGGCAGATCAAAGCGCAGCGCGCCCAGCTCCACCTCCCAATAGGCCCGCACGCGATGCAGCCGCTGAGTCGCGCCCTGCTGGTGCAGCAGCGCGAGCATCCGCCGAATGTCCGCCTCGTCCTCCCCGTGGCAGATCGCCAACGTGAGCGTGATGCTCTCGCGGGGCTTGAGCGTGAAGCGCGCGGCCTGTATGCCCACGCAGCCGACGCCATCGGCAAGCGCGCCGTCCTGCGTAAGCGCGAAGGGCAATTCGCCCGTCAGCCCGTCGAACACGCCGGGGCTCATCACCGCCTGCACGGACGGAGCCGGGTCCAGCATGGCGATCGCCGCAAGCCCCGCCATGCCCGGATTGTGCGCGAGGATCAGCCCGTCGCGCTTTTCCAGCGCCGTGAGCTGCCGCCCCGCGTCGCTCTCCGCCAGCCAAAAGGCGACGGCTTGCAGGCATTGCAGCGTGCGCGGCGTTTTGCCCTCGTTGCGCAGGGTTATCACGCGCGCGCCCAGCGCCTCGTCCGCGTCCGTAAAGCAGACGAGCTTTTGCGAGATCCCGCTGCGGTTGCTCTCGTACACGGTCACGCCGGGCGCGTGCGTGACCCGGAAGGCGGCGTCGGCGGCGGCGGGCCAGCGCGTCAGCGACCAGAGCAGCCCGTTCTCCGCGTCCTTGATCCAGTAGCTCTCGTCGCTGCGCAGCGCAACGCTGTCGTTGGGCCAGCGCGTCAGCCGACCCTGATGGCTGTTGCCCGCGTAGGTAAAGGCCAGCCCGCTCTCCGTGGCCAGCGTGCCAAACCGCGCGTTGCACAGCGGGTTGCTCCACGGCGCGGGCGTGCAGCGGCCCGCCGGCAGATGGATGACGTAATCGCCGGAGTTCTGCGTAAAGCCGCCGTAGCCGTTATCAAACAGCAGCACCTCCTGCTCCAGCGGCAGCTCCGGCCATTGGCGCGGAGGCAGGGTCTGCCGTGTCGGCATGGGCTTGACGTTGTACAGTGTCCGTTGCAGCTGCTCCGGCAGGCTGCCGTCGCGCTGGCGCAGCGCCAGCCGCGCGGCGCGCCGGAGCAGGCGCAGGAGGGCCTCGCCCAGCGCGTTTGTCTCCAGCATATGCACGCCGCCCTCCAGCCCAAGCTGCTCCTTGCTCTGCGACGCGCCGATCAGCTCCTTCAGCTTGTCCTCAAGGCTTGGGTCGGCCGATTGATCAAACGCCAGCACGAGGTCGCACCAGAAGCCGCACATGCGATAGTACGCGTGCGCCTTTAGCAGCAGCCTCGGCAAAAAGAGCTCCTTCGCGTCGTCCAGCTCCAAGAGCAGTATCGGCAGGTCGCCGCTGATCCGCAGGCCCCACAGAGCGCTCAGCGGCAGCGCGTCCCGATCAAAGGGCTGCGCCTGATGGGGCTGACCGGCATACGCCAAGCTGCCGATCATCTTGCCAATCAGGTTCTGTGCCGAGGGCTGCAAGCCCAGATGCCGCGCCGTAACAAGCCCCTTGGTCAGCGCCAGCGCGGCGGCCTTCGCGGCGCTTTCCGGGTGGGCGTAGCGCTCCAAAAAGGCGCTCGCGTCCGCCTTGTCCCTGAACACCGCCGTCGTGAACACAAGCTGCACCTGCCCCTGCACGGGCACCACAAACTGCGCGCGCAGGCTCATGCAGGGGTCGATCACGCTGCCCACGCGGTCCGTGAGCGCGCTGATGGGCAGCTCAAGCGACTGCGCGCGCTCCAGTTGATTCCCCTGCCCCAGAAAAGCGGCGCGGTCGGTCTGCGCATGGAAGGCCGTCGGAGCCAGATCGGAGGTCAGGGCGTGTACCAAGAGCAGCGTCTCACCCTCGTTCCCGCGCGGGCGGCGCTCGGCCATCAGCGAGGTTTTGCTTGGCCGCGACGTGCGTACAAACAGGTTCTGGAACGCCGGGTGCGCCTGATCGTCCTTGCGCGGCGCGAGCGACGGCTCCAAGTAGCTGATCGCCTCCAGCATGCGATCGACGGCCGATAGATTGCGCAGCGTGAGCTGATGCACCACCGTGCCGTCCAGCGGGTTGACAAAGCAGCGCAGGCGGCTCTCGATATGCGAGACCTTGCGCAGAAAGGACGCCTGCGAGGTATCAAACTCCGTGGTGCCGGGCGCGGTCGGCTCCGTCGCAGACCAGTGCGCGCCGGTCTGCGAATCCCGCACCAGAAACCGAACGCCGCTGGGCAGCGCGCACGACTCGTGAAACCGCGTCAGCATCACGCCGCCGTGCGCCATGTAGCCGTTCCCCTGCGCGTCGATGAGCACGGTGGTGTCCGCGCCGTGCAGCAGATGCGCGTCGATGGGGAAAGAAAGCGGATAGGCCAGCCTGTCGGCCTTCAGCGTGGGGAGCTGCTTTTCCGGCTCCACGCGCTTGAGCGGACGGCGGATCAGCAGGCGGCTGCGCGCGGGCTTTTCCTCCAGCAGCAGGCGGTACGCCTGCGCGCGCGGCAGCGATGAGAACAGCGCGTCGAAGGGCTCCGGGCTGAGCAAATTGCAGATCGACAGCAGGATCATCCCCTGATGATGGGACATGTGGCTGTGCACGATGCATCTCGGCTGGTCGCCGATGCGCTCCGGGTCGAAATCGACAGCCTCATAGAGGCCCAGCGGGCCCTCCATGCCAAGCCCTTGCAGCTTTTGCAGGTTGCGAAAGGCCGCGCGCGCGGAGAGCGTCAGCGTAAGGGCCGAGGCGTACGGCGCGACCACGCGCTGATTGCGGATTGGATCCAGCGCCAGCGAGGGGACGCCAAACGCCTTGTACAGGTAGTACAGCTCCGGGTCGAAGGCATAATAGCCGCTTTCGCTCACGCCATACACGCCCTGCTGGCGGCAGCGGCGCTGCTCGCGCGCCGCGCGGCGGCAGCTCTGCCACAGCAGCGTATCCCGCACCAGCGGCTGGAACAGCAGCGGCAGCAGGTACTCAAACATCGTGCCGGAATAGCTGACCAGCGTGTTGCCAAACGCCGTCCGCGTCAGCCCGCGGCCCAGCCGATACCAATGCCGCACGGGGATTTGCCCCAGCATGATCGCCACATAGCTCAGCAGGCGGGCCTCGCTGGCCAGCAGGTCGTAGTGCGAGAGCGGATCGCCCGGCTGCCCCTCCGCGCGCACAATGTAAAACAGCTCCGCGTCCGGGTCGTACACATAGCCAAAATCAATCTGCTCCGCAAGCGCGTCCAGCCTTGCGGCCAGCGGATGATAGGCGCTGGGCAGCTCCGGCAGCAGCGCGCGCACGCCCTGCGCGCAGGCAAGCAGACAGGCGGCGTAATTGCCGCTGTCCACGGAGGATACGCAGTACGGGCGCAGGGGCAAAAGCGTGCGGGTATCGTACCAGTTGTAGGGATGTCCGTGGCTGGTCGGCAGGCCCTCTATCGTCGTCAGCGTGCGCTCCAGCCGTTCGGCCATATCGGCCGGCGACAGGAGGCCGAGCTTCTCGGCGGCGATCAGCGAGGCCAAGTACAGCCCGATGTTGGTGGGCGACGTGCGCGGCGCGGCCCCCTTGTCCGGGTCGATTTGCAAGTTGTCCGGCGGCAGAAAATGCTCGCGCTCCGCAGCCACCGTCTCAAAGTATCGGAATGTGGACTTGGCAATGCGCGTCAGCTCCTCGCGCATGTAAAACGTTACAGGCTCTCGGCGCGCGCGCGGCTGCTCCAAAATGGGCAGCAGCACGGGAAACGCCGCCCAGCCGCCGCCGATCAGCATTCCGGCCCAGAACAGCCCGCCGGGCGCGAGCGCCAGCAGCGCGCAGGCTCCTCCGATCGAAAGGCTCAAATTGAGCAGCAGCGGGGACGGCTTGCGCGGCCGCTGCATCAGCTGCGCGGCGGTCGTCCATTGCAGCAAATGCTGACGGCTGATCAGCAGGCGGTACAGCGTCCGGCCAATCGCGTCAGCGGTCAGCAGCGCCTCGCCGGGGAGCGAAAGCAGCCTGACCAGCAGGGCGGCCAGCGCGCGAGCGTCCGCGCGCCACAGCGAGGGCAGCTCCGCCAGCAGCAGCGCCGCGGCCAGCAGCCAGCCGTTGCCAAGGCCGACGGCCGCCAGCGCCACGATCAGCCGCATGGGCGCGAACAGGCTGCGCACCAAATTGGCCCAGAGCTTGTGCTTGCTCATGCGGCTCAGGCCCGCCTTGGGCGCGCGGCCCTGCGCCGGAAAAATCGGCAGCAGGTAAGGGAGCAGCTGCCAGTCCCCGCGCGTCCAACGGTGCAGGCGCAGCAGAAACGCCCGCAGCGTGGCGGGCTGGCTGTCGTACAGGGCGATATCGGTCGCGTTATCACAGCCGGTCAGCTCGCCCTCCAGCAGGTCGTGGCTCAGGATTGCGCCCGGAATGACATTGCCCTCCATGCCGCTGAGGAATCCCTTGGGGTCGATGATCCCCTTGCCCATAAACGTGCCGCTGCCCGCGAGATCGTACAGCTCGTCCGCATACAGGGCGTTATAGGGCTCCGTGCCGCCGCGCCCGCCCAGCAGCGCCGTCAGCGGGTTGCCAACGGTGTGCGCGGCGGTCTCCATGCGCGGCTGCAGCACGCTGATGCCGCGCAGCCGCTCGTGGTACACGCGCCGCTGCTGCAGCGGATGCGCCATCGCCCCGATCATCCGAAGGGCCGAGCCCGGCGGCAGCAGGGTATCGCTGTCCAGCGTGATGACATAGCGATACCGCCCCTGCAGCTCGGAGCGCGGGCAGGAGCAGTACGTAAACTGATCCTCGATGGGGCGGCTCTCCAAAATACGCAGGATGGTATCCACACCGCCTCGCTTGCGCTCCCGGCTCATATACACATGGTCGCGGGCGTTGTATACGCGGGCCCGCTGCAAGTAGAAAAACGGGTGCTTGCTGTCCTCGCGCAGGGCCTTGACCGCCATGGCGGCGGCGGTCACGATGGCCTCGTCGTCCGCCAGCGTCCCGGTTACGCTGTCCGGCGAGTCCCCCAGCAGCAGGAAGTGCAGCCGCGGGTCGGGATTGGCCTGACGCATCACGGCCAGCCGCTTGATCATGTGCAGCGCCTGCTCCTTGTCCGTGAGCAGCGTGGGACAAACCACCAGCGTTTGCAGGCCGTCTGGCACCGCGTCCAGCCGCAGGCGCGGCGTCATGCGCCGCTGCGTGAGCCTGCGCAGGAGCGCCGCCCGGAGGCTCCCCATGGGTTGTAAAAAGCAGACGACAAACGGAAGCCACAGCCACGCGGGCAGGCCCAGCGCCATGCACAGCGCCAGCAGCGCGGCAAACGCCGCCCAGCCGCTCGCGCGGTACAGCGCTCCGCGATGCTTGCGCAGAAACAGCGCGAACGCCACGCGCGCGCTGGCGCCGCGCAGCTGCGTGAGCAGCAGCGGAACGCCGTCGTCCAGCAGATAGTAGCCGACGTGCGCCGCCAGATCGTTTGACGCGTGCATTTGCGACAGCGTGACGCTCATCCGCCCGACAGACAGCTCCGTCGCGCCGCACAGCCGCGCGAAGCGCACCGCTCGCGCGCGATAGTAGCCGCGGCTCTCCTCGTCCATCCGCTCGTATACGCCGGAGGGATCGTGCGTGAGGGCCTCGTGCAGCAGGCTGGCGTTCTCGCTGATCTGCCTCCACGGCGTGCGCGCCACAACCCGCAGGGATGTGACCGCGTTGCCCACCCACAGGCGGTTTTCCGTCTGCCGCTCCAGCTCCGCCTCCGCCAGCTGCGACGGGGACGGCTCCATGCCGTGCGTTCGCGCGTCCAGCCACGCGAGCGCGTTCGCGTTCTCCAGCGCGCGCAGCTCGGCCAGCAGGTGCGTCAGAAAGGTCGGGCTCTGCTTCATTCGCTCGAAGATGCGCTCTACGCGCTTCCCCTTGCCGCCGGTCAGCATCTGCGCGAACACCGGGGCCGCGTTCGCATCCCGCTGCTCCCTTGCGCATTGCGCCAGCAGCTCCATCAGAATGCGGATCAGCGTAGCCCGAAGGACGACGGGGAGCGCGAGCAGCTCGTCCTCATGGAACGGCGACGCGTCCTGCCACGCTTCCATCGCCTTGATCAGCAGCGCGGGGTTCAGCTCCGCGTTGGCATGCGAGAGCAGCGTCCGCGCAAAGAGCGTCGCGCGCGCCTCGCCGCTCTCCACGCGCGGCAGCCGTCCCATGCGCCTCGTATCCAGCACCATGGAGGCGACCGTCTCCTGCAAAAAGCGTCCGTTGTCCGTGAGCCATTGCACGGCAGGCAGCTGCTGCTCGCGCGGCGTGCGGTTCAGGCGGCGCAAAAGGCGCTCCAGCCGCCGGAGCGTGCGTTTGCCCACGCGGAGGCGCACTGTGCCGGACGTCTTGCAGCGCGTCGCCACCGTGCCGACACGCGCAAGCAGCTCGTCGTCCAGCGGCGCCTCGCGGTAGCTATCCAGCACAGGCCGACGCGCCGCCCGCGCCAGCAGCGCGAGTACGATCAGGCTACCGACCGCGATGATCCATGGCATGCGCATCCCTCCAGCGCCCGGTATGGGGCGTATGAATAGGTTGCGCCGTTTTGGCGCGGACATACGCGCCCACATCAAAACGCCCTCCGCACGGAGGGCGCTGACATGTCAAAAAAGGGCTATGTCGCAATTTTGATGAGCTTCGCCGTGAATCAATGCTTGTCCCGCACCATGCCGCACAGGTGCTGATAGCGCGCCTCCACCTGCTTGTAGATCACATCCCAAGATTCGGGCAGCGCCTTCTGGGCGTTATCCGCAATGGTTTTGCGCTGGGCGGCGTCCATGTGGAAGAGATACTTCTCCATCTCGGCGCAGAGAGCCTTGGGGTCGTCCTTGCAGATAAAGCCGTTTACGCCATCCGCGATTGCCTCGGCCGGCGCGCTGTTTTCCACCACCAGCGAGGGCGTGCCCATCATGGCGGCTTCGCTGACCACCAGCCCGCCCGTATCGTACAACGAGGGGAACACGAACAGCGTAGCGGCCATGTATAGGCCGTTGAGCAGCTTCATATCAAAAAGATGCCCGGTAAAATGCGTCAGATGGCCGATGCCAAGGCCTTGGCTCATCTCGGAAAGGAGCTGCGCGTCCTGCCCCTGCCCCGCCAGCACAAGCTGGAATTGATAATCCTTGTGGTACAGCATTGCGGCCGCGCTGAGTATGTTGGGGATGTTCTTTTTGGTGTCGATCTGCCCCGCGTACAGCAAAATGGGCCGATCATCCAGCTGGAACGCCTCCCGCGCGCGAGCCTCCCATAGCGGCTCGGGGCGCAAAAGCGTCACGCCGTTGCGGATGACGTGGATATCGCCCTTAAAGCCGTAATCGTGCAGCGTTTCCGCCGCGTGGTTGCTCACCGTCCATACCTCGTCGCAGCGCTCGTAGAAGTTGACGATGTACTTAACGCCCCAGTCCGCAACCGTCTCGCTGCTTACAAAGCGCAGGATATCATTGCGGTACTTGGAGTGAAAGGTGGCCACCACGGGCACCTTGAGCTTGTTGCCAAGGCGAAGCGCCTCCAAGCCGGCGGTTACGGGGCTGTGCGCGTGGATTACATCAAAACGGCGCTGCTGGATGCGCTCCATGTAGTGCGCGTCCAGCGTGGCAATGCCCGCCTTGTACTGCTTGGCGGTCGGCACGCGGACGCAGCGGTAATCCAGCAGCTCGTAGGGTACGCCGCCGCCAAAGCCAGCATCCTGGATGGGCGTAATCACCGAGACCTCGTGCCCCAGCCGCGCCAGCCCGTTGGAGTAGGATACGACCACGCGGCCTACGCCGTCCACCACCGGAAGAAAGGTATCGGTGCATTCCGCAATCCTCACAAATATTCCTTCTTTCCGCTATCTTGTATCTTGAACCATCCTGTTGTACAATTTCATTATAAACATAAAACGGTCTTGCGTCAATCAAAGGGCGTGGGCATAGAGCGGAGGAGCTATGGCAAACATCATCGACTATGTGGAAAAGTACGGCAAATACGCTTTGTCGCATATGCCCTTCGGCGAGGTGGATAACCTTGTGCTGTCCGAGCTGGCGGCCCTTCGCTGGGAAAAGCTGATGCGCCCCGGCGAGGCGCTCACGCTCCGTGCCCTGCAAGCGCGGGTAGGCGGCGAGCCGGTTTCCCGCGGCATGACGGCCGAGGACGACGCGCGCCTGCTGCCGGCGGCGGCCGCGAGCGAGCGCTTTGGCATGGCGATTCTCTGCGAATACGAGCATGAGTTTGACGAGGCCGCCAGCATGCAGTTTGCGGCCGTTACCCTCCTTTTGCCGGATGATACCGCCTTTGTGGCCTTTCGCGGCACCGATGGCACCATTGTCGGCTGGAAGGAGGACTTTAACATGGCGTTCACCGCCCCGGTGCCCTCGCAGCACCGGGCCGAGGGATACCTGCGCAGGATCGCGGAAAAGTATGCGCGGCCGCTGCGCGTGGGCGGGCATTCCAAGGGCGGCAACCTTGCGCTGTATGCCGCCGCCACCACAACGGAGGCCGTACAGCGCCAGCTTTTGGCCGTATACACCAACGACGGCCCCGGCATGAGTGAGGAGGTGTTTGCCAGCGATGGATTCGCGCGCATCGTCCCCAAGCTGTTCTCGTTTGTGCCGCAGTCCTCGCTGTTTGGCATGCTGCTCGATCATACCGAGACCTACGCGGTAGTGTACAGCGATTCCGTGAGCGTGTTCCAGCACAACCCCTACACGTGGCAGGTTGCGGACGGCGTGTTTGTAAAGGAAAAGGAGCTGCGGAAGGGCAGCCAGTACGTGGAGCAGGTGCTGCACCGCTGGCTGGCCGGCCTGAGCGACCAGCAGCGCAAGGATTTGGTGGATTCGCTCTTCCGCATTGTGGAGTCCACCAAGTCCAAATCCTTCGGTCTGGCCGTCCTGCAAGGCGCGATCCGCGATCCCGCCGCTGTGCGGGACGCGCTGAAGGGCATCGATAAGGAGACGCGCCTCAGCCTGACCGCCGCGATGATGAAGCTCGTCACCGCCGCCATCAACTACACGCCGGGCACGCTCCAATCGCCAAGCAAGCCGGCCGACACGCCCGCCGAGCCGTCGTCCGCGCCGACAAGCCTCTCGTAGGGGATACCTCATCAATTTGAAAGGGATGAGCGCAATGCAATTCCAAACCATCGCCCAGCTTCCTGAGGTGCGCGTGCTGGGCCGCACGGACGGGCGGCGCGATCCCGTTGCGCTGTTTTGGACGGCCAGCGGGCTGGAGCTTACCTACGACGGCGGAGAGCTCTGGCTCGTCGCGGAGGCCGATTTTGGGCCTTACGAGCCATGGATCAGCGTGGAGATCAACGGCGCGTGGCTGATGCGCACGCCGCTTTATCGCGGGGGAAACGAGCTCTGCCTCTTCCGTGGCATGACGGAAGGGCAGCCCAAGCATGTGCGCATTTTCAAGGAAACGCAGGCCATGAACGAGGACGACGCGCACCGCCTGCTCCTGCTGGGCCTGCGGCACGACGGCGGCGCGTTCCTGCCGCTGCCTCCGCCGAGGTATCGGCTTGAGTTCATCGGCGACAGCATCACCAGCGGCGAGGGCCTTGCGGGCGCGCTGTGCGAGACCGACTGGATCTCCATGCTCTTTACCGTGCGGGATCACTACGCGCTGCTTACCGCCGACGCGCTGGGCGCGGAGCTGCGCATCGTGGCGCAGAGCGGGTGGGGCGTGCTCAGCGCGTGGAACAACGACCCGCGGCGCGCGCTTCCGGACTACTACGAGCGCGTTTGCGGCCCCGTCTCCGGGGAGGGCAACCGCCTGCTGGGCGCTCAAGCGGATTACGATTTTGCCGCTTGGCCGACGGACGCTGTGATTGTGAACCTTGGCTCGAACGACGGCGGCGCGTTTGACAGCCCGGCTTGGGTGGACGAGCAGACCGGAGAGCGCTTTCAGGAGCGCCTTCGCGCGGACGGCACGCCGGAGCCGGAGGATATGGAGCGCCTCGCGCGGGCAGTCGCGCGCACGCTTGCAAAGCTGCGCGCTTACAATCCCGGCGCGCTGATCGTATGGGCCTACGGCATGCTGGGCGACCGCGTGCGGCCCGCCATACAATCCGGGCTGGAGCGCTATCAGGCGCAGAGCGGAGACCCGCGCGTCTCGCTGCTGATGCTGCCCGATACCACGCCGCAGACGGTCGGCGCGCGTCAGCATCCGGGCGCGGGAAGTCACCAAGCGGCGGCTTCCGTACTGATAGAATACTTAAGGGAACGGCTGTAAATTGGGGCAAGCAAATGCACGCGCCGTCTCTGCATACAAAACCAAAGCGATACAGCGGGTTTAGCAAACGCACGCGCCGCTTGGTGCAAAAAAGCATAGCGATAGATCGGGTTTTGCGAGCACAAGCGCCGTCTTTGCCAACAAAACCAAAGCGATACAGCGGGTTTGGCAAACGCACGCGCCGTTTGGCGTAAGAAAAAAGCGATAAATTGGTATTGCAAACGCACGCGCCGCTTGGCGTAAGAAAAAACGCTAAATCGGGTAAGGCAAACACACGCACCGTCTC
Organism: uncultured Oscillospiraceae bacterium; assembly: GCA_964408185.1. Taxonomy (GTDB): domain Bacteria; phylum Bacillota; class Clostridia; order Christensenellales; family Aristaeellaceae; genus CAYOYK01. The sequence continues at coordinate 56,851 of CAYOYK010000001.1, forward strand.
CGCTTACAAAGACAAATAGGCTCCCGGTCGCTGGCCGCCGTCGGTTCTCACCGCGGCGGTCAATCCTTCAGCAATTCGCCAAAGGCATAGCGCGCCGCGATGTGGCGATCGTCCCCCGCATAAAGGAAGCGTTCCAGCCGCTGCTGGAGCGTTTTGGGCGCGCCGACGCGGAGGGGCGCGTCGTCCACGACCAGCGCAAAGAGCTGATCGCCCGCGGCAAAGCCCGGCTTTGCGTCAAACACATTGGCTCCGGCCGAGGTCGCCAGATAGAACGCTTCGGGCGTGGAGAGCTGCGGGCCGCAATCCGGCTCGTAGTACGCCTTGAGCTTGGATACGCGCACCGCCGCCGTCACGTTGCGGTACATGCCCAGCTCCGCGCCGCCGGAAATATCGCTGCCAAGCCCCACTGCCACGCCCTCGCTCATTAGCCGACGGGTCGGCGCGATGCCGCTGGACAGGTTCGCGTTGCTGTCCGGGCAATGGGCGACGGTCACGCCCCGGTCGCGCAGCAGGGCGACCTCCTCCGGCTTGCTGTGGATGCAATGCGCCATGATGCAGCGGTCGCCGAGCAGTCCGCAGCGGTCGTACACGTCCGCGTAGCTGGCGCTCTCCGGGAACAGCTCGCGCACCATTTGAATCTCCGCGAGGTTCTCGTTCAGGTGGCTCTGCACCCACAGGCCGTTCTCTCGCGCAATGCGCCCCAGCGCGGTCATCAGGCGCGCGGTGCAGTTGGGCGCGAAGCGCGGCGTAATGATCGGGCGGATATGCTCAAAATTGCAGGCGTTCAGCCACCGGTCCGTCTCGCGCAGGGCCAGATCATAAGGCTCGTCTAAATCGTGCGGGGTGTTCCAGTCCATGTTCACCTTGCCGACCATCGCCTGCACGCCCGCGTCCTCCAGCGCCCGCATCAGCGCCAGCGTGCCGTCCGTGTGTACGGTGCCAAACACGCAGGCGCGCAGCGTGCCTTGGCGGCGCAGCGCCTGCGCAAAGTCCGTGTAGACCTCGCGGGCGTAGGCGACATCGGCATAGCGGCGTTCCTCCGGGAAGGTAACGGTTTTAAGCCACGGCAGCAGCTCCGCGTCCAGCCCGACGCCCGTGTTGGGATACTGCGGCGCGTGCAGGTGGATATCCGCAAAGGCCGGAATGATGAGCTTGTCGCCCTGATCGTGCAGCGGAAGCGCGAGATAACGCTCCGGCAGCTCGTCAAACACGCCCGCGATGCGGCCGTCCTCCACCACAATGTAAGCGTTCTCCCGAATGGTCAAGGCTCTCGGCGTTTCCGCGTAGAGCAGGTGTCCCTTCAGCGCGTAATCCATGGTTTTCCTCCTCCGGGCGATGGCGCTAACGTGTCGCGCAGGCCCGTACAATTTCGTCCAGCTCCTGCCGGTGCGCGTCGATCTCCGCCAGCAGGCGAAGCTGCGTGCGCGCGCGGCGCAGGTTTTGATCCGGCGCGCTCACCTGATAGTATGCGTCGCCGTTGAAATAGTCGCCCAAAAAGCGCGCCGCCTGCTCGGCCACGATCAGCCGGAAGGCCAGCGGAAGCGTCTCGATTTCCAGCGGCGACAGCGCGCATTCCCGCAGGAAGCCCTCGCAGTACGCCCGCACGTAGGGCAGCGAGAGCCGTACCTTGTCCAGCTCCGGCTCATCCTCGGCGGCGGTACACGCCCCGGAGCGCAGGGAATCGCCAAAATCGTTGCCCGCGAGGCCCGGCATCACCGTGTCCAAATCGATCACGCACAGCGGCTCGCGGGTGCGCTCGTCCAAAATCACGTTGGATAGCTTCGCGTCGTTATGCGTCACGCGCAGCGGCAGCTCGCCCGCGTCGCGCAGTCGCGTGAGGCCGTCGGCCTCCGGCTGAAGCGCCAGCAGCAAATCCGCCTCCGCTCTTGCCGACGCGACCCGGCCCGCGCGGTCCTCCCGCACGGCGGCGGCAAAATCGGCAAAGCGGACGGGCGTCTCGTGAAAGTTGGGAATGGTCTCGTGCAGCGTCTGGGCGGGAAAATCGGCCAGCAGGCGCTGAAAGCGCCCAAACGCAAGCCCTACCTGACGCATGTCGCGCTCGCTCTCCGCCGTCTCCTGACAAAAGCCCCCCTGAATAAAGCGGCTCATGCGCCATACGCCCTCGTCGGTGCGGTGGATGTAGCCGCCGCCAAGCGCGGGCATGAACGCAAGCACATGGTTGGGCCGCGGATCCTTGGCGCGCAGGTGGTCGGTAATCCGAACGATGTTATCCATCAGCTCGCTAACGTTCGGGAATATCGCCACGTTGATCTGCTGAAGGATGTAGCGCGCGCCGCCCCGCGTATCCACCAGATACGTGCGGTTGATGTGCCCGCCGCCATGGGCCGTGCAGGCAATTGGTTCCCCCTCCAGCGCAAAAGCGCGCGCTATGGATAGCATACGGCATTCCTCCCGATCCAATGCAATTCTTCTTACATTGCATTATACCACGTTCGTGTTTTTGATGCAATTCAAATAAAGGGAGCACCCGTCGGTCTGTCGAATGGTCGAAGGCGAAAGCATCAATGCAGGGAGGGCAAAAAATGGCGCAGTATCCACCGATCCTCAGCGGCGCGAACGGCCTGCTGTACGGCGCAGATTACAACCCGGAGCAATGGATCCGCGTGAAGGATCTCATTTGGAAGCGCGACATGGAGCTTGCCAAGGAGGCTCACCTCACCGAGCTGACCGTGGGGATTTTTTCTTGGTCGATGCTGGAGCCGACCGAAAACGATTTTCGTTTTGATTGGCTGGACGACGTGATGGACATGCTGCACCAAAACGGCATCCGCGCGATACTGGCCACGCCCGGCGGCGCAAGGCCGCCGTGGCTCGCGCAGGCATACCCGGAGGTGCTGCGCGTCAACGCCTCGCGGCAAAGGGTTCCCTTTGGCGGGCGGCACAACCATTGCTTTACATCGCCCGCCTACCGCGAGCGGGTGCGAATCATCGGAGAAAGGCTGGCCGAGCGATACAAGGCCCACCCCGCGCTGGGCATGTGGCACCTTAACAACGAGTACAGCGGCGAATGCCACTGTCCGCTCTGTCAGGCGGCTTTCCGTCAATGGCTGCAAAAGCGCTACGGCGATATTGACACGCTGAACGACGCATGGTGGAACACATTTTGGAGCAAGCGGTACACGGACTTTGCGCAGATCGAAAGCCCGTCCCCCATCGGCGAAACCGAGAGCCACGGCCTCACCCTGAGCTGGCGGCGCTTTTGCAGCGACCAGACCGTGGACTTTTGCCGCGCCGAGGCGGAACCCATGCGGCGTATTACCCCGCAGGTGCCTGTGACCCACAACATGATGAGCACCTGCCCCTCCACGGATTACTTTGCGCTGGGCCGGGCGCTGGATCGGTCAAGCTGGGACGCGTATCCCGACTGGACGGACACGAACGCGGACGTCGGCCTGTGCTGGGACTATGCCTTCCGGCACGATCTGATGCGCGGCGTCGGCGGACAGAAGCCGTTCTTGCTGATGGAGAGCTGCCCCACCACGGTCAACTGGCATCCCGTAGACAAGCTGCGCCGCCCCGGCACGCTGTTTTTGCAGGGGATGCAGGCCGTCGCGCACGGCAGCGACAGCGTACAGTATTTCCAGTTTCGCAAGTCGCGCGGGCAGACCGAAAAGTTTCACGGCGCGATCCTCGACCACGCGGGCACCGACCAGACCCGTGTGTTCCGCGAGGTGGAGCAGGTCGGCGCGGCGCTGGGAAAGCTCGCCTGCGTAGCGGGCACCGCCCCCGACAGCCGCGTCGCGCTGGTGTACGATTGGGAAAACCGCTGGGCGCTGGAGGACGCGCGGTGCCTGTACGTATCCGCCGATAAGGGCTACGAGGAAACCGTGCGCACGCACCACAGCGCGCTCTGTCAGGCCGGGCTGAGCGTGGATCTCATCGACCAGACGTGCCCGCTCGCGCCCTACAAGCTGGTCGTCGCGCCCATGTGCTATTTGCTGCGCGCCGGGTTTGCCGAGCGCCTGACCGCTTTTGCGCAGGCGGGCGGCGCCGTCGTGCTGACCTACGTGAGCGGCTGGGTGGACGAAAACGATTTATGCTATTTAGGCGGCTTTCCCGGCCCGCTTCGGAAGCTGGCCGGGGTCTGGGCGGAGGAGGACGACGTGCTGCTGCCCGGCGAGCATAACCGCCTGACCTTCGGCGGCAGGGTCTACCCTACGCGCGAGATTAACGAGATCCTCCACACGCAGGGCGCGGAGGCGCTCAGCGTCTATGAGGGCGAGTTCTATGCGGGCGAGCCCGCGCTGACCCGCAACGCCTACGGCAAAGGCCTGTGCTACTACATCGCGGCGCGTACCGAGGCCGACTTTCTGCGCGCCCTCTATGCAAGCGTCGCGCGCGAGGCCAGCCTCCCCGTCGCGCCGTTTGACTGCGGCGAGAACGTCGGCGTGACGACCCGCGTTGGCGACAGCGAGGACAGCCGCGTGTGGTTTTTGCTCAACTACGGACGCGCGCCTGAGCGCATCCGCCTGAGCGGACGGTACTTGGACCTGCTTACCGACGAGGCGCTCTCCGGGGAGCTTACCCTGCCCGTGCGCGGCGTGCGCGTGCTGCGCGCTCTGTGACGCGTAAGCAGGGGCGATTCTCCGTTTTTTCGTGCTTTGCAAAAATCGACAGAATCCCTTGTGAAAACGTTTGCTTTCTGGTAGAATAGCCGCAGAAGCCCGCGATGCGCGCGGGTGAATTATTGAGCATCGCACAAGGAGGAAACAAATCATGGCAAAGCGTTTTCGGGTCGGCATCATCGGGTGCGGCGGCATTGCCAACGGCAAGCATCTGCCCGCCATCAAGGCGGTAGACCGCTCTGATATCGTGGCGTTCTGCGACCTCGTGGAGGAGCGCGCGCAAAAGGCCGCCAAGGAGTACGGCGTGCCCAACGCCAAGGTGTACGCCGATTATCATGAGCTGCTGAAGGACGAGAGCATCGATATCATCTACGTGCTCACCCCCAACCGCAGTCACGCGCAGATTACCATTGACGCGCTGCACGCGGGCAAGCACGTTCTGTGCGAAAAGCCTATGGCCAAAACCGCCGCCGAGGCGCGCGCCATGGTGGAGGCCGCCAAGGAATGCGGCAAGAAGCTGACCATCGGCTATCAGCACCGGCACAAGGCGGAAAGCGATTACCTGCACGCGGTCATTGAGCGCGGCGATCTGGGCGAGATCTACTATGCCAAGGCGTACGCCATCCGCCGCCGCGGCACGCCGACATGGGGCGTGTTTCTCAACGAGTACGAGCAGGGCGGCGGCCCGCTGATCGATATCGGCACGCACAGCTTGGACCTGACGCTCTTTTTGATGAACAACTACAAGCCCCGCATGGTGGTGGGCACGACGTACAAAAAGGTGGAGCATCCGGAGAGCGGCAACCCGTGGGGCGGCTGGCCGGAGGAATCCCACACGGTGGAGGACGCCGCGTTTGGCTTTGTGGTCATGGAAAACGGTGCGACCGTTACGCTGGACGCCACGTGGGCGCTTAACACCAGCGAGCCCATCCCGGAGGGAAGCTGCATGCTGTGCGGCACCAAGGCGGGCGCTCAGATCAAGGGCCGCGAGTGCACCGTGAACAAGGCGGAGTTTGGACGGCTGGAGGTCATCCATCCGGATATGGCGGCGGGCGGCGTCGCGTTCTTTGACGGCATGCAGGAAACCCCGCCCATCACCGAGCAGCGCCGCTGGCTGGACGCCATTGAGAACGATACCGACCCGCTGGTGCTGCCGGAGCAGGCCTGCGTGGTGAGCGAGATTTTGGAGGCGATTTACACCTCCGCCAAGACTGGCGAGCCCGTGTATTTTAACAAGTAGGAGGTAAAGCCATGAACATTGGTCTGCAAATGTATTCTGTGCGGGATGTTACCGAGCACGGCCTGCTGGACGCGCTGCGAAATGTCGCCGCGCTGGGCTACGAGAACGTCGAGTTTGCCGGGTTCTTTGGCGTGGCCGCCGAGGACGTCAAAAAGGCGCTGGCCGATAACGGCCTGCGCGTCAGCGGCACCCACACCATGCTGGACGAGCTGCGCGACCATTACGACGAGACCGTCGCCTACCACAAGGCCATCGGCAACCGCCGCATCATCATTCCATGGGCGGAGCTGGACAGCCAAGCAAAGCTGGACGCGTTCGCGCGCGATGCGGAGGCCCTGCTGCCGCGGCTTGCCAAGGAGGGCATCTCGCTTGGCTACCACAACCATTCGCACGAGTTCAAGCCCAACGAGGACGGCTCCCTGATTTACGAGACGCTGCTGGCCAAGACCCACTTGCAGATGGAGCTGGATACCTTCTGGGCTTACGCGGCCGGACAGGACCCGCTCGCGCTGATGGAGCGTCTGCGCGACCGCCTGCCCGTGATCCATCTCAAGGATGGGCTGGCGAACGGTGACGGCAAGCCGCTTGGGCAGGGAACCGCGCCCGTCGCGGCCGTGTACCGCAAGGCGCTTGAAATGGGCGTGGATGTTGTGATCGAAAGCGAAACCCTCACTCCCGACGGGCTGACCGAGGCCAAGGTGTGCATCGACTACCTGAAAGCGCTGTAAGAATAACCAACTTAACAAATTGCGGAGGCAAGCGCATTGCTTGCCTCCGCTTTGTTTTGGCTGCTCGCCCGGCGCGTCTCCGCCCAAGCAAGGCCGCCCGTTATCCCCGGCTGTAAAACGACTGGACGGTGCGAATCACCTCGTCGGCCTGCGCCTCGGTAAGTCCGTAGAAGAGCGGCAGACGAACCAAGCGCTCGCTTTCGCGCGTCGTATAGCGATCCTCGCCGTGGAACTCGCCATACTTCAGCCCGGCCTGCGCGGAATGGAGCGGGATGTAGTGGAACACCGCGCCCACCCCATGCTCCTTCAGGTAGCGGATCAGCTCGGTACGTTCGCCCAGATCCTTGCATTTGATATAGTACATGTGCGCGTTGTGTTCGCAATCCGGCGGCACGACGGGGCGCTCGATGCGCCCGTTTGCTTGCAGGGACTCAAAGGCCTCGTGGTACTGGTTCCAGCGCGCCATGCGCCAAGCGGTAATCGTGTCGCTGTTTTCCAGCTGCTTGAGCAGATAGGCGGCGTTCAGCTCGCTGGGCAAAATGGACGAGCCAATATCGACCCATGTGTACTTATCCACCTGACCCCGATAAAAGCGGCTGCGGTCGGTGCCCTTCTCCCGGATGACCTCGGCGCGCTCCACATACCGGCCGTTGTTGAGGATGGCCGCGCCGCCCTCCCCCATGCTGAAATTCTTTGTCTCGTGGAAGCTGAAGCAGCCCACGTCGCTCAGCGAGCCCGCCTGACGGCCCTTGTAGGTGGAGCTGACGGCCTGCGCCGCGTCCTCCACGACCAGCAGACCGTGCTTGCGGGCGATCCGGCTGATCTCGTCCATATCGCAGCAAACGCCCGCGTAGTGCACAGGGACGATCACCCTTGTGCGCGGGGTGATCGCGTCCTCAATCAGCTTTTCATCCAAGTTGAGCGTATCGGGACGGATATCGCAGAACACCAGCTTGGCGCCGCGCAGCGCAAACGCGTTGGCCGTGGAGGAAAATGTAAACGACGGCAGAATGACCTCGTCGCCCTCCCGGACATCGCACAGCAGCGCGGCCAGCTCCAGCGCAGAGGTGCCGCTGGTGGTCAGCAGCGCCTTGGGCGCGCCGGTGAGCTTTTCAATCCATTGGTTGCAGCGCTTGGTGTACGCGCCGTCGCCGCAGATTTTGTGGCTCTTGATGGCATCCACAACGTAGTTTTCACAGCCTTCAAAATAGGGCGGAACGTTAAAAGGAATCATCAGGCTCGCCTCCATATCGGCAATATCAATGCCGTCGTTTATTCTATCACGAAACCGCTTGTTTGAAAAGCCGCGCGCTACGCCGTGAGCACGCGCCACGCCGCCGTGAGGGCATCCCGCGTGCAGGCCGCGTTTGCGGGGCTGGTGGAGGGCAGATAGCGCGCCTCCAGCCCGGTGACGGGTTGTAACAATTGCGCGTAGAGCTTCCACGCCAGCCTTCCGTTTGTATAGACCCGCCGGATATCGCACGCGTCCAGCACGCGGCGGATGTCCACCGGCTGAGCGTTGCGCACGGTGGCGTCGCCGGAGCCGACAATATCGCACGCGCCGATCACATCCCACAGCGCCACGCCGTGGTCGAGCAGCAGCGCGCGCTTATCGGGTATCGACGTTGGAACGGGCGCTTGCCAAACGTCCGCCAGCACGCGCCAAAAGCGGTTTTGCGGATGCCCGTAGTAAAAGCCCTCGGTGCGCGAACGCACGGACGGATAGCTGCCCAGCACAAGCGTATGACAGGCCGCGTCCATCACGGGCGCAAAGGGATGCTCCTCAAAGCGCATGGCCCCTCCTACAAGTGGAACGCCTTGATGAACTCCGAGGAGATCACGTGGCGGGCGAAAATGACCAGCAGCAGCAGCGTCAGGTACGCAACCGAGGCCGCGACGATGCTGGGCCAGATGGGCGACGCAACCCCCAGCAGCACCAGCAGCAGCGGAATAAAGCCAATTACGCACAGCGCGATTTGGTAGAGCATGTAGCCGCGCAGATCCTGCTTATGGCAGAGCATCTGAACGCTGATGTACAGGCTGAAGGCGATCAGGATAAACGGCATGACGTAGCTGATCGCCCACGATACCCGGTGCGCGGTGCGCTCCCCGTTGGCAAACAGATTGTACAGGATCACCAGCCCCGTCAGCGCGACGGCGTGCGTCGTCAGCTTTACGCCCCGGTGCAGGCGCTTGTTAAATGTCATCACGCCCAGCGCCCACACGTAGATCATCGTGCCGGCAAAGGGAATGAACCAAAAGCCTCCGCCGGGGCTGAGCAGGTTGATCAGCGCCGCGATGCCGATGGATACAAACACGCCCAGCGCAAACCAGCGGTACAGCCATGATTGCTTGGGCGGCTCCGGCGGAGGCGGCGGATAGGCGGCCGGCAAAAACTCCGCGCCGGACACAGGCTCGCCGCACAGCGGGCAGCGCGTCGCGTGCATGCCGATGGAAACGTTGCAGCGCTCACACCTTGCCATGCTCGTTCGCCTCCCTCAGCCTGTCCTCCAAGCGGTTGCCGGTGATCTCCACGTCAATGCCATTCTCCGTAAGCAGCATGGCAAACTGCCGTTCCAGCTCCGTTTCGTATATGGCGCGGGTCAGTGTGACCGTCATGTGATCCTGATAGGTCACAATGCCGACGTTGTGCGTATCCCGCTCGCCGACAGGAACCTCGAAGTCAAACGACTTGATGTACGGCTGCATCGATTCCGGCAGGCGCACCACGCCCACGTTGGACAGCGAGCTGGTGCCCCGGTCGCCAAACAAGAGCTGGCTGCCAACGCGGATGGCCGTGTTCTTGATAAACAGCGGGCAGATGCGCAGAAACCAGTTTTTCTCGATGCTTACGTTGGCGCTGACGATCTCCCGCAGGTTCTCCTCGGTCAGCTCCTGCTCAAAGCAGCTCTTCACCTGCGCGAGGATCTCCTCAAACGGGCGGTCGCGCCACGAGCAGGGCACCGAGGCGTACACGACCATGGTGAAGTTGCGCAGCGTCTTGGACGCAAAGAACCTGCGCAGATTGACGGGAATGCTGACCTGCACGGTTCGGCGGCTTTGGGCGCTGTCCGCCTCGACCCGAAGGATGGCGACGATGTACAGCGCGACCAGCAGCTGCGTAACGGTGGCTTGGTATTGCTTGGCCAGCGCGGTGATTGCGGACGCGGATACATGCGCGTGGATCACCGCCACCCCGTCGCCCGTATCAAAGCGCGTGCCCTGCAGACGATAGGCCGGCTCCGGCTTGGAGCGCTTCTGCTTGTGCTTGCCATAGCACAGCAGGCTGCTGTCCACGGTTTCATCCGGGGTGCAGGTCTGGTCCCGCGTCATCACAAGGCCGTCGGCGGTGACGGGGCGGTTGATCAGCTCCATGTAACGGAACAGGATCGCCTTGAGCAGCTCCATCGAGCCCGTGCCGTCGCTGAGGCCGTGAAATGTCTCCAAGCTGATGCGGCTGCCAAAATACATCACCTTGAAGTGATACCTGCGGTTGCGCACCACGTCGATGTACGCGTTCACATGGCCGGAATCCTCGGAGATAAGGGGAATCTCGTTGTTCTCCTCAAAGTAGTTCCAAAACACGCCGCGGCGGAGCCGGACGTAAAACGAGGGAAAGCGCGGCCTCACATCCATGACCGCCTGCTGAAGCGCCGTGGGCTCCACGGGCTCGGTCAGCTCGGCGGAAAGGCGAAAGACACAGCTGTCCTTTACGCTGACAATGGCGGGAAACAGCTTGGCCGAATTGTCCAGCGGAAACCATATCACGGTTGGGTGAAGCGTTTGTTGCAAGGCGTGTTCCTTTCCCGGCCGATGGCTCCGACCGACACGATGGTATTATACCATGAACGCGCGCGTGCCGCCACTCCCTCTTGCGCTCGGCGAGATTTGGCATTGTTCGGAGGTCAAGGATCAGCAAGCAGAAGGAAGAATTTGTATTTCACCTTTCCGGGAGTGCAAGCCCTAGGGTGCGCAAGATTTCAGGCGGAAGGGCTTGGCGCGCCGCGCCCGGCCCAAACCAAACAGCCGCCCGGCGGCGTGCCGGACGGCTTGCGGGTATCGGCGTTCAGCCGACAAACTCGTGATAAATCGCCGAAATGGCCGACTCGAAATCCTTGCCGTCCACGCCCACCAGAATGCTCAGCTCGCTGGAGCCCTGATCGATCATGCGCACGTTGACCTTGGCCTCGCTAAGCGCGCTGAACAGACGCGCCGCCGTGCCGCAGTTGTGGATCATTCCGCGGCCCACGGTGGCGATGAGCGCCATATCGTCGTGAATGGTGATGGTATCCGGCTCCGTTGACTCGATGATGCGGGCGGTCACCTCGTCGCGCACAGGGTAGAGCTCATGGCTGGATACGACCACGCACATGGTATCAATGCCCGTGGGCAGGTGCTCAAAGCTCAGCCCGGCCTCCTCCACGGCTTGCAGCACGCGGCGGCCAAAGCCGCGCTCGCTGTTCATCATCGCTTTTTCCACGGAGATGACCGAGAAGCCCTTCTTCCCAGCGATGCCCGTGATGATATAGGGGTTCTCGCCCTCGGTTGCGACGTGGTTAATCACCGTGCCCCGATGGTCGGGATGGTTTGTATTGCGAATGTTGGTGGGAATACCCGCGCGGTGCACGGGGAACACGCTGTCCTCGTGGAGCACGCTGGCTCCCATGTAGCTCAGCTCGCGCAGCTCGCGGTAGGTGATGTTGTGGATGGGCTTCGCGTCCTTGACGATGCGCGGGTCCGCCATGAGAAAGCCCGATACGTCCGTCCAGTTTTCGTAAAGCTCGGCGTAGGCGGCGCGGGCCACAATGGCCCCGGTGATATCGCTGCCGCCGCGCGAGAAGGTGCGGATGGAACCGTCCGGCATGCTGCCGTAAAAGCCCGGCACGACGGCCGTCTGCATTCCTTCGAGCTTTTTGGCGAGGACGGAGTTGGTTTTCTCGCTGTCAAACGATCCGTCCGGCGCAAAAAAGATCGCGTCCTTGGGATCCAGAAACGCAAAGTGCAGGTAATCGGCCAGCAGCAAGCCGTTCAGGTATTCCCCCCGGCTGGCGCAGTAGTCCTCCGTGGCCGCGCCGGAGGCAATCGCCTCGCGGATGACCGCCAGCTCCGCCCGAATATCCAGCCGGAGATGCAGCTCCTCGGCGATGCCAAGGTAGCGCTCCTCCACGCGCGAGAATTCCGGCTGCCACGCTCCGTCCTCCTTGCGCAGGTGATAGGCGCGGTACAGCAGATCGGTCACTTTCTCGTCGCCGTCAAAACGGCGGCCGGGCGCGCTCGGCACCACATACACACGGCGCGGGTCCATACGCAGAATATCCCGCACCTTTTGAAATTGCGCCGCGTCCGAAAGGGAGCTGCCGCCAAACTTCGCCACGACTTTTCCCATGCGAATCCCTCCCTTGTCGTATCGAGGTTCTATTCTAAAGAAGCCGCCAAGGCTTGTCAATCCCAGTACAGAAAAAAGCCATCTCCGACCGCGTTGGGAACGGAGACGGTCTATTCTATGCGCAAGGAGGCCTCCGCGTCAGCCCTCCGGATGATCTCTGCGCCAATCTTCGGCCAGCACGCTCATGACGCCCATGTCGTCAAAATGGCCCTCGGAGAAGTACGCGTGCCGCTTGACGCCCTCCAGCACGAACCCGGCCTTTTGGTAGCACCGCAGCGCGCGCGCGTTGTCCATATCCAGCTCCAGCTCCACGCGCTCCAAGTTGAGCGTCTGAAAGGCATAGCGCAGCATCAGGCCGATCGCCTCCGCGCCCACGCCGTGGCTGCGCTCCTCCTCCGAGGCGACCACGATGCCGATGGTGCCGCAGCGCAGCTTCCAGTTGATGCCCAGGAGGTCGATCTGCCCAAGGTAGGCCAAGTCGTCCTTGCGGGCGATGACGAAATTGGCCGCGTTGCCGCTGCCCTGCACCATGCCGCGCACAAAGTCCTCGGTGTTCTCGTAGGACTGGGGCAGCCAGAATATGGAGGAAAGATACCGCGTGCTCTTGACGTCGTTGACCCATTTGCGGATATCGGCGATATCCTCCGTGCGGTATTCCCGGAGCATGATGTGCTCGCCGTAGAGATGTGGCATAGGTTTCTCCTTTTATATGGATATGGCAAACGCCGACGTTCCCATCGGCGTTTTGCTGGCAAACCGGGGCCGTTACTTGTCCTCAGGCTCGTCGGTGTCATCGTCCTCGTCGGAGTCGTCGTCCTCGTCGTCGGAGTTGTCGTCCCAAGCGTCCTCGTCCTCCATGATTTTGACGCACTTTTCAAACACGGCCTTGAATTCGTCCTCATCCTCAATGGTGGCATAGCAGTCGTCGCCCTTTTCATCCTGAATGATCTTGAGGATGATCGACTCGCCCTGCTTGCAGTCGTCGGTATCCTGCGTGGCCTCCAGCACGATGTAGTAGCTGCCCTCGTGCTCAACGGTCATCAGATGCTCAAAGCTGACGTCGTTGCCCTGTTCGTCCTGCAGCTGGACGAGGTTGCTCTCCTGATTGTCCATGATGCTTCCTCCTGTTCAGTCCGCCGCGCGGCTCTCCAGCCATTGCTGAAGGATCACGGCGGCTGCGATTTTATCAACGGTTTGGCGGCGGTCGGCGCGGCGCATGTCCCCCTCCAGCAGCACGCGTTCGGCGCTTTGCGTGGTCATGCGTTCGTCCTGATAGGTCACGGGCAGGCCCGCGCGCGTGAGCACATCCCCAAAGGCCCGCACCTTTTGGGCCTGAAAGCCCTCGCTGCCGTCCATGTTCAGCGGAAGGCCCAGCACAAGCTGCGTCGCCTGCCGTTCGTCGGCCAGCCTTGCAAAATAGGCGCTGTCCGGGCCATAGCCGACGCGGCGGTACACGTCCAGCGGCTGCGCGATGGTGCGGCTTGGATCGCTCACCGCCACGCCGATGCGCGCGTCGCCGACGTCCAGCGCCAGCACGCGCCCCAGCGGCTCGCTCATTGCGCGTCCAGCATGTTGAGGTACACGCGCACAAGCTCCTCCACGATTTCATCGCGCTCCAAGCGGCAAATCATGCTGCGCGCCTGCTCATAGCTGGTGATGTAGGTCGGGTCTCCGGAGATGATATAGCCCACAAGTTGGGTGACCGGATCGTAACCCTTGGCTTGCAGCGCCTGATAGACATGCTCCAGAATATCGGCGGCGTGGGTGCCGCTCCCCTCCGTAACGGGCGTGAACTTGGTAGTCCCGTTCATTTCCGTCATAGCGTTCACTCCTTTATGGAAATACCAATATAGTATACACCCTTTTGGGCAAAATGGAAAGAGTTTGCGGGAGTTATCTTTCCGATTTTGGAAAATTTCTCCATTGTCTGTCCGATACGTGCAAAAGCGCGGCGTTCACAGCGGCGCGGAGGCAAAGCAGCGCGGGCACCGCCGCGAGGATCCCCCACACGCCGCCCAGCGAGCCGCCCACCAGCACGCAGAGCAGCACCCAGATCGGATGCAGCCGTGTTGCGCCGCTCATGAGCTGGGGCGAGATCAGGCTGCCCTCGGCTTGCTGCACCAGCACCACCACGCCCAGCGCCCACAGCGTGCGGCCCATGCCGCCTGGCAGCGCAAACAGCACCGCCAGCGCGCCCCCGATAAACGGTCCCACATAGGGGATCAGCTCCAGCACGCCCATCAGCAGGCCCAGCAGCAGCCACGCGGGAACGCCGCAGAGCAGCAGTCCCAGCGCCGTAAAGCCGCCAACCGCGCCGGATACTAGCAGCTGCCCGCGCAAAAAGCCTTGCAGCTCCCTGCGCATCTCCCGCAGGGCGCGCAGCACGGTCGTCCGCCAGCCCACGGGGCAGAGCAGCAGCAGCCATTGGCTGATCTCCCGGCGGTCGCGCAGAAAGTAAAAGGCGAACACCGGCGCGAGCAAAAGCCTGCTCAATCCGCTCAGCGCCGTCCCGACGCGCCCCGCCAGCTTGGGCAGCACATCGGCAAGCCAGCCCTGCGCCTGCGCCGTCAGCGGCGAGGCAATCGACAGCGCGATCCCGTTCTCGGCAAGCCACTGTGTCGCCGCCTGCCGCCAGCCCTCCACGCGCGCCAGCAGCGACGGCAGCGCCCCGGCAAGCTGCCAGAGCTGCTCGCCCATCAGCGGCGCGAGCAGCAGCACCGCGCCCACCAGCGCCGTGCCGACCGCAATCAGCGCGGCCGATGCCGACAGCGACGGCGGCAGGCGTTTTTCCAGCCGCCGCATCAGCGGCAGCGCGGCGGCCGCGAACAGCATCCCAAAAAAGAGCTGTACCAACGCCTTCCACAGAACTGCCCGCGCCCACCACAGCAGCGCCAGTCCCGCCGCGCACGCCGCCAGCCGCCATGCTCTCCGCGCGCGGACCGTCTCCCGCTGCATCGCTCCGCCTCCTTCCTGAGGGAACCACTGATTGATTCGGCACATTGCGCGAACGGGTTCTTTCCGTCTGCCTGCGTCAGAAACCCTTGAAGCAGCGCCGCTATTCCTGCGGCTTTCTTCCTTGCCAGACGAAATGGTACTCGCTATCGCAATGACCTCGCTAAAGCAGCGATCCCTTAGATAAAGGCGGCGGGCATTATCGCGCCGCCGCCGGTTGTGCTACCAAGCCTTTACCATCTTGGTCAGCCGATCCGCCTGCTTAAGCATCTGCCGCTTGAGCTTTTGGTTTGCGGGCAGCATCATCAGCGTCGCGCCCAGCGCGAACCCCGCTGCGCCTGTGATTGTTGATTTGATCACGGACATTCCCTCTCCGCCTCCTTTCCGTCGAGCGCGCCGACAGCCTGCCACGGCTTCAGCTCCGCGACCACCACGTCCGGCGCGGGCTCCGCGCCGCGCCGCGCCTGACCCGGCCGCACGGTATATTCGGTGGCGTAAGCACACCGTCCGGCAAGCTGATACAGCGGCCCGAAGCTGATCTCCAGCGCCAGCACGGTAAGCCGCGTGGTGTGCAGCACCGCGTCCGCCACGCGCCCAAGGCAGAGCCCCTGCGCGTGATACACCGGCCCCAGCCGCTGCTGCGCGTCGCCCGGCAGCCGACGCGGCGCGCCCTCCGCCAGCACGGCCCGCTCTCCCAGCTCCACAATCTGCCCTGCCGGGAGCCATTTGGCCGCGCCCAGTCCGCGCCGCACCACCAGCCCGTACAGCCGCCTGCCGTCCCGCGTCAGCGTGGCGCGCTCCACCCTGCCGATCAGCCGCCCCAGCGATACCACCGGCATGCCCGTGAGCCGCCGCTGACTGGTCAAAACCGTCGCCTCCCCGCGCGTTCCTCGCGGAGGTATTGTGCGCCAAGGTCGCGCGGCTTCGTCATGCAATGATTGTTATCGTTGGGAAAAACGGCTGCTCCGCGCATGCCCGGAGCGCTTGGCGGCATAGCCTGCGCGGAACGGCGTCGTCCCATGCAGGCGCAGGAAATCCAAATTCTTCCATGGTCAATGAGCGCCAAGCCAGCCGATCGCCCCAATACGCCCTGCCGCGTCTGGCTGGCGCTGCCAGAAAACCGGCAGAGGCTTCCTGCTCCGGCAGGGATTGGCAGGTCGGCGGCCCGCGCGGCTGCATCAATCCGGGCGAACGGTTCGTCAGTTAGATCGAAAGGCAACGGGCACCCCCTGTTGCCAAAGCAAAAAAGGAGGTATCCCCACGATGCAAAAGACCACGCTTTACAAAAGATGCCTCTCGCTCCTGACCGCCGTTCTGCTGGTGGCGCTGCCCATGATGGCCTTCGCCGACGAGTACCTGACGGTCAAGGGCGGTTTGCTCAACCTGCGCGCGGAAGCGTCGCAAAGCAGCGCCTCGCTGGCGCAGTACCCCACCGGGACCTGGATGAAGGTGCTGGAAGCGGGCGACACGTGGACGAAGGTTAGCGTTGCTGGCAAAGAGGGCTATGTGATGAGCAAGTACCTCACCGGCGCCGGCACCGCCTCCACCCTCTACGTGCGCACCAACACCGGCGCGAACCTGAACCTCCGTACCGCCCCCACGCTTGAGGGCGACATTCTGGGCTCGTACAAGTCCGGCACGGCGGTCAGCATCCTGTCCCGCGGCAACGGCTGGCACAAGGTGCAAATCAACGACGCGATCGGCTACATGGCCAGCCGCTTTCTGGCTGCCAGCGCGACCAGCGGCAGCACCGGCGGCTCGACCACGCAGACCGGCTATCCCAAGACTGGCATCGTGAACAACCCGGTGGCCACGCAGGTGCTCCTGCTCCGTGAAACCGCCAGCATCAACGCGCGCGTGATCGGCAGCTACAAAAACGGCACCAGCGTGCAGCTCCTCGGCGAAAGCGGCGACTTCTACAAGGTCACCGTGAACGGCGTCAACGGCTTCATGATGAAGAAATTCATCAAGGTCACGACGACCTCCGCCACCACCTTCCCGGAAACTCCCTTCACCGCCACGCTGAAGAACCCCAACGGCGGCTCGATCGTGAACTTCCGCAAGGCGCCCGGCCTCAACACCTCCATCATCAAGGCTTACCCCGTCGGCACGGAAATCACCGTGCTGGAGGTTGGCGAGAACTGGTGCAAGGTGCAGATCGACGGGACCGAGGGCTATGTGAGCACCTATTTCTTTAACGTAAAGAAGTAACGGTTCCCTGCCGCAAAAGGGGGGCGCGCGAGCGCCTCTCTTTTTGTTTTGCGCATTCTCCTTGCATTTTTCGGACTCCGGCCTTACAATGGGCACGGATTCTCCGGGGCCGCGCGCCCCAACTGCTAGGAGGCATCAGTCATGCAGGTGGTCACTCTGGTTCTCAACAAGGTAGAATGCTTGGAGAAGCTGCTGGAAACGCTTCTGGAAAACGATATTCAAGGCGCAACCGTGCTGGACAGCACGGGGATGATGCGCGTGCTCGATCAATCCAGCGACGATATGCCCATGTTTGGCACGCTGCGCCAGCTCTTTGACCCGGCGCGCAAGAGCAGCAAAACGCTGCTGATGGTGCTGGAGGACGAGCAGGTGGAAACCGTGCGCCGCGTGGTGGACGAGGTCACGGGCGGGCTGAACCATCCCGATACCGGCATTCTGTTTGCGATGCCCGCCACGCTGGTGGTCGGATTGGAGGAGCAGAAGAAATGAATACCCTGCTGGCCTTGGCCCTCGCCATCGGCGCGGGGCTTTTATTGAGCCGTCTTGCCAAGCTGGTTCATCTGCCCAACGTGACCGCTTTTCTGGTCGGCGGTCTGCTGATCGGCCCGTCCGTGCTGGGCCTCCTGAACAGCGAGACGATCGCGTCGTTTTCCATCATCAGCGAGGTCGCGCTTGGCTTCATCGCGTATGCCATCGGCGCGGAGTTTCGCATGGATTACCTCAAGCAGATCGGCATCAAGCCGATCATCATTACGCTGTTTCAGGCTCTCACCGCGCTTGCGCTGGTGGATGGCGTGCTGCTTCTCGCGGGCTTCCCGGTAGCGCTGAGCATCACGCTGGGAGCCATCGCCACCGCGACCGCGCCCGCCGCCACGCTGATGGTGGTGCGCCAATACAAGGCCAAGGGCACGGTGAGCGATATGCTGCTGCCCGTCGTCGCCATGGATGATGCGGTCGGTCTGGTGGCCTTTGCCATCAGCACGGCAATCGCCAAGGCGCTGGTGGGCGGGGCGAGTCCCACGGCGCAGAGCATGCTGGTGGAGCCGCTCGTCCAGATCGTCGGCTCGCTGGCGCTGGGCTTCGGGCTGGGCGTGGCGCTCTCGTTCGCGTCCCGGTTCTTCAAATCGCGCGGCAACAAGCTGGCGCTGAGCATCATGATGGTGCTGCTGGGGCTGGCGCTGTGCAGCCTATGGGGCCTCAGCTCGCTGCTGGTGTGCATGATGATCGGCGCGGCGATGACCAACCTGAGCCGGGACGCAAAGGTGCTGCTGGAGCAGTGCGATCGCTTTACGCCGCCGGTGTTCCTGCTGTTTTTTGTGATCTCCGGCGCGGGCCTCGACCTGAGCGTGCTGCCCACAGTCGGCCTGCTGGGGCTGCTGTACGTGGTAACGCGCGCCGTAGGCAAATGGCTGGGCGCGTTTGTGGGCGCCACGGTGGTCAAGGCCCCGGACAACGTGCGCAAGTACCTTGGCTATACGCTGATCCCGCAGGCCGGCGTCGCCATCGGCATGGCCACGATCGTGATGAGCATTCTGCCGGAGTACGGCGCGCAGATTCGCGCGGTGGTGCTGGCTGCGACGCTGGTGTACGAGCTGATCGGCCCCGTGCTGACGAAGCTCGCGCTGCAAAAGGCCGGCGAGATCGCCCCCACGCCCAAACGGCTGCCCAAGGCCGCCAAGCGCGCCTGATCGGCTGATGTCCCCAAGCTCCCTCCGCACGGCCGTCGCCGCATGCGGAGGGTTTTTCCATTGCGCTCCGCGCGGGTAGGCAGGAAATGCCGCGGGAACGTCGAATGGAACTTATAGAACCAAAACGCTGCACAGACAGGAGCGTGGTGCCCTTGGCATCCTTGGTTCCGGCATTCCCCTCCCGCATCAAATCGTAAAGGAGCGACTGTCAATGAAAACTACCATCACCGCTAGGAACATGGTGGTCACGCCCGGCATTACCGAACGCATCATGAAAAAAACAAGCAAGATGAGCCGTTACCTCAACGAGAACGCCGAGATGATCGTGCGCATGAGCAAGCAAAAGAACGGCCGCCGCACCGTGGAAATCACCATTCCCTTTGAGGGCGTGCTCCTTCGCGCCGAGGCCGACAGCGAGGACAACAACCTCTACGTGTGCATCGACGCGGCGCTGGCCAAGCTGGAACGCCAAATCTTCAAATATCGCACGCGTCTTGAAAAGCGCCTGCGCAGCGACGCCTTTAACCCCAAGGAAATGGAATACAACGCCGAGCTTGATTTGGAGCCCGAAGAGGAGCAAAAGATCGTCCGCCACAAGAACTTCCCCGTGCGGCCCATGAGCGTGGACGACGCGATTTTGCAAATGGAGCTGCTGGGACACAGCTTCTTTGTGTTCGTCAACGCGGATACCGACCGCACCAACGTGCTCTATCAGCGCAAGGAGGGCGGCTTGGGTCTGCTGGAGCCTGAGGCGTAAGCGCGCCCGCAGCCCGGCGACCCCATTCAAAGGAGGAGACGACCCATGGCCAATTACAAGCCCGCCACCGAGGGCGACAAAAGGCAGCTCAGCGACGCGCTGGGCCCTGAGGGCAGCTACTATGACGCGGTGGCGCGGGAGGTAAAGCCTGAGCCGCAGCCGGAGAACAGCAGCGACTGGCCCAAGGGGCTGTACCCTATTTTTATTGTGGTGCTGTACATGGTGCTGGGCATCGCCTTCCGCCGGTGGCATCCGGGCTGGCTGATCTTTCTGACCATTCCGCTGTATTACATGCACCCGCACAACACGCTGCTCAAGCTGGGCAACCCCGTCATGATCCTGCTGATTTACCTTGTCATGGGCATTTTCTTCCACCTGTGGCACCCCGGCTGGCTGATCTTCTTTGCCATCCCGGCCGTGTATATCATCAACGGTCACGAACGCAGGGAGAAAAAGCAGGCCGAACGCGAGCAGGAACGCCCCAACGTGGAAAAATAACCAAACCGCAACGCATACGGCGCGGGCCCGATCATTCATTTGATCGGGCCCGCGTTCTTGTTTGCCTTGCGCCGCTCGGTCGTCCGGCAAACGCCGACGCGCCGCGTCGCGTATGGATTCTTCAGCCGTTCGCGCAAGGCAGGGCGCTGCAACAGACGCTCCTCCCCAAAACGGCGGCTTGCCGCGAATGCGCGCTCTAGTTCAAATAGACCGTTTTCTCCTCGCGCGGCGCGTCCGGCGCGGCGACGTCGCTCATTTGAAAGGGGTCGATTCCCGCGTCGATCAGCATTTCCGGGGTGACGGCGTTGGTGCTCATCAGGCGGGTATGCGCCAGCCAATCGTGCACCAGCGGCCGGGTATGATCGGCAACATGGCGGATGGCCGATATCGCAAACAAAACCAGCACCGCCCCGTTGATCGCCGCAAAGGCAATCAGCTCGCCCGCCGTGATCCCGTTGCCGCCGCCAAAGATCATGATAAGCGAAAATACGGGGGTGAGCAGCAGGCCGCCCTGCAGCACCATCGTACGCACCAAGCATTGCCATAGCCTCGGCTTGCCGCCGCCCCTTGCGCACAGCTTGATGCGAAAGATGCTCTTCCCCAGCGTGCGCCCGCCGCACAGCCATTGCAGCACCCCAAAGTACAGGTAGACCAGCACAAGAAAAGCAAGCAGCATCGGCAGGTATTGCAGCGCGGTCGGAAGGGCTTCTATCGGCAGGCCAATCCAAGAAACGCTCAACAGCAGCAGCACATACGCGACCAGCACAACAAACCAGTCCACCGCCAAACAGGCCAGCCGCCGGATGATCGATACGTGCAGCCCGCGCCGATAGGAGACCTCGTCCAGCCGCTCGGCGGTGGGAAGCGCCTTCATAAACAGGGGCGCGATGAGATAGCCCAGCCAGCCGCCGAACGTGTTGGTGATCAGATCGTCCACATCGCACAAACGGTAGGGCCTCGGATAGATGAAAAACAGACCGCTGAGCTGCGTCAGCTCAAACACAAGGCTCACGCACAGCGCCAGCAGCACCGTCTGCCATGCGCTGCAGCGAAAGTAGTAGCGCATGTAGACGCCAAACGGCACCAGCATCAGCACGTTCATGCTGATTTCCACAAAGCGATGGCCCGTGAACGCCGTGACATAGGTGGAGGGCTGCGTGAGCACAAGCCCGGAGTTGTTGATAAAGTCCATCAGGTCTGTAAACGGCACCAGCTGGATGGTCGGCGTGGTGAGCATGGCTACCGACTCAATGGACGGCAGCGGCAGAATGGTCAAAAAGTAAGCGCACATCAGGTACAGTATAAACGAGTACACAAAGATCGTGCGCAGCACAAGGACCGACCCGTACCGCCGGTACTGCCACACCATGTAGGGAAACGTAAACAGCACCGCGACGAACGGGAAAAACCAGACGGCGTTGAGAATGGGCTCCAAATACGAAGACAATGCGGCAATCCTCCATGCTCCAGTTGAGCGCGATTATCCTACCAGAAGCGGAGGAATCTGTAAAGGGCTTTGGGCTTACGGTTTCGTCATGTCCGACGCCGCCCCGGCCTCCAGCCGCTTCATCTCCCCCAGTGCGCGCAGCGTGAGCGGGACGGCAAGCGCCAGCGCGCACAGGTCGGCGACGGGCTGGCTGAGCTGGAGGCCCAGCAGTCCCATGAGACGCGGCAGAACCAGCACCGCCGGGATAAAGAATACCCCCTGCCGCGCAACGGCAAGCACCGAGGCCCGCGTGGCCGCGCCGATGGTTTGCAGCATCATGTTTGAGGTAAACACAAAGCACATCATCGGCAGCGTGGCGGCCTGCAGGCGCAGGGCCAGAGCGCCGATCTCGATCACGCGCGGGTCGTTGGCCTGAAACAGCGCCACAAGCTGCGGCGCAAAGACCTCCGCCGCCGCCGATACGCACAGCAGCAGCGTGAAGCTCACCTTGATTAAAAACCAGAAGCTCTTGCGCACGCGGTCGTACCGCTTGGCTCCGTAATTAAAGCCGCAGATCGGCTGAAAGCCCTGCCCCAGCCCTATGGTGGCCGAAACCGCAAACATCATGATCCGCCCGACGATGGACATCGCGGCGATGGCCGCGTCGTTGGAGGCGGCCATGCCAACCAGAAACGCGCCGTCCGCGCCGATGCACCCGGCCGCCGAGTTGAGGCAGACGGTCGCCACGCTGTTCAGGCCCTGCCGGAGCAGGCTGGGCAGCCCGCCGCGCAGGATGTTGCCAAAGTAGTACCGGGTGGGGCGGAACGCGCGGATGTGAATGCGCAGGTTCCCGCCGCGCCTCGTGCCCAGCAGCAGCACGACGAAGCCGACTAGCTGGCTGAGCATCGTTGCCAGCGCCGCGCCGGAAACGCCCATTCCCAGCGCAAAGATGAACAGCGGGTCGAGCGCGATGTTCAGCACCGCGCCCGACACCATGCCGATCATCCCGTAGAACGCGCTGCCCTGAAAGCGAAGCTGGTTGTTCAGCGTCAGCGAGCCGACCATCCACGGCGCGCCGATCAGGATGAAGCGCCCGTAGTCCATGGCGTGCGGCGCGATGGTGGGCGTGGAGCCCAGCAGGTAGACCAGCGGCTCCAGCGTCAGCAGGCCGATCCCACCCAGCGCCGCCGCGACGATCAGCGCGCTGAAAAAGCCCGTGGCCGCCATGTGCTCCGCGTCCTCGGACGCGCCCGCGCCAAGCTGTCGGCTGATAAAATTGCCCGACCCATGCCCAAACATAAAGCCGATGGCTTGGATGATCGCCATCAGCGGCAGCGCCACGCCAATGGCTCCCGTGGCGCTGGTATCATGGAGCTGGCCGACAAAGAATGTATCGGCCATGTTGTACAGCGATGTGATGAGCATGCTCATCACCGTGGGCACGGCCATGCGGAACAGCAGCCCCGGTATGGGCGCGGTAAGCATGTCGCTTCGTTTCTCCTCGGACGTCATAACGGTACGGCGCATAAGCATCTCCTTGTAACGATCGGGCAATGGCCCTCCTACTGTTCTATCATAGTGCGCGGGGAAATGCAAGCCGCTCAGGTTGCCATTTGCCAATCGCTTTGTTTATGGTATACTGTCCAAACAAGGATACGGAAGGGAGCACCCGGTATGAAACTTACATTTTTAGGCGCGGCGCACGAGGTCACGGGCAGCCGCTATCTGCTGGAGGCCTGCGATCACCGCATATTGATTGACTACGGCATGGAGCAGGGGTATGACATCTACCCCAACGCGCCGCTGCCCGTGGCGGCCGGGACGATCGACGCGGTGCTGGTCACGCACGCGCACATCGACCACACCGGCTATTTGCCGCTGCTGTACAAGCAGGGCTTTCGCGGGCCGATCTACGCCACCCCCGCCACCGCCGATCTCTGCCGCGTGATGCTGCTGGATTCCGCGCACATCCAGGAGAGCGACGCGGAGTGGAAAAACCGCAAGGCCCAGCGCAGCGGCAAGCCGCTTGTCGAGCCCCTCTACACCGGCGAGGACGCCCAAAACACATCCAATCTGTTCAAGCCCTGCCCCTACCAAAAGGACGTTGATATTTTTGGCGACGTGCGCATCCGCATGACGGACGTGGGGCATCTGCTTGGGTCGGCCTCCATCAGCGTGACCGTGACCGAGGACGGCAAGCCCCAGACCCTTGTGTTCTCCGGCGATATCGGCAATTTGCGCCAGCCCCTGCTGCGCGACCCGCAGTACCTGACGCAGGCCGATTACATCGTGATGGAGTCCACCTATGGCGACCGCAGTCACGGCCCGGTGCCGGACTATCTGTCCGCACTCTCGGAGATTATCCAGCAGACCATGGACCGCGGCGGCAACGTGGTGATCCCGTCCTTTGCGGTGGGCCGCACGCAGGAGATGCTCTACTTCATCCGCCAAATCAAGCAGGAGGGCCGCGTACACGGTCACGACGGCTTTGAGGTGTACGTGGACAGCCCGCTGGCCATCGAGGCAACGCACATCTTCACCGAGAACACCTACGAGTGCGCCGACGAGGAGACACTCGCGCTCCTGCGAAAGGGCGTGAACCCGATTGAGTTTGACGGCCTCAAAACCGCCGTCAGCGCTGATGAAAGCAAGCAGATCAACCTGATTGAGACGCCCAAGGTGATTATCTCCGCCAGCGGCATGTGCGACGCGGGCCGCGTGCGCCACCACCTGAAGCACAACCTGTGGCGGCCGGAGAGCACCATCCTGTTCGTTGGCTACCAGAGCGCGGGCACCGTTGGCCGCGCGCTGCTGGACGGGGCCGACGAGGTCAAGCTCTTTGGCGAGACCATCGAGGTCAAGGCGCACATTCAATCGCTGGCCGGGGTCAGCGGTCACGCCGACAACGCGGGCCTGATGAAGTGGGCCTCCGCGTTCCAGCCGGGCGTAAAGCACGTTTTCGTCACCCATGGCGAGGACGAGGTGACCGAGACATTTGCCGCGCGCCTGCGGGACGAGCTGGGCTTGGATGCGTCCGCCCCCTACAACGGGGAGTGCTGGGAGCTGACGCCCCTCACGCTGGTGCGGGAGGGCTGCAAGCAAAAGCTCGTCCATCCCGACAAGCCGGCCGCGCAGAAGACCGACGCGCAGGCCCAGCAAATGCCGGACGCGCAGGCTCAGCAGCCGATCCTTGTGCCCAAAAAGCGCAAAGAGGCGGTCGCTGGGGAGCCGGACGCCGACGCCTACGGCCAGCTCGTGTCCGCCGGGGCCAAGCTGCAAGCGCTTATCGGCAGCATGCAGCGCAGCGCCAAAAAGGAGCAAAACCGACTTGCCGCGCAGATACTGGCGCTGTGCAAGAAATTTGACAAAAGGTAGAGCAAACGCGGCGTGTCAAAAAAGTGGCTTACCGCCTTTTTGAGGCATGTGCTTTTGACCGGCAGTCTGTTCAGGCGGCAGAGGGCCTCCCTCGCAGAACGAGCTTGGTGAAACGCGCAGGGAAGCGTTTCCGCGCAACGCAGCCGCCTTTGGCGCGCACGTCGCTGGAGGCGGCATAGCGCCTCCCTCGCAGAATGCGCTTGGTGAAACGCGCAGGGAAGCGTTACCGCGCAACGCAGCCGCAGCCTTTGACGCGCATATCGCTGGAGGCAGCATTGCGTTTCCGCGCAACACAAGCCGCCGCCTTTGGCGCGCATATCGCCGGAGGCGGCATAGCGCCTCCCTCGCAGAACGCGCTTTGTGAAACGCGCAGGGAAGCATTACCGCGCAACGCCGCCGCCTTTGGCGCGCATATCGCTGGAGGCGGCATTGCGCAGCCGTGTATTTTTCCGGCGGGTGAAAGCTCACGCTTTGGCCAGCCTTTTTGCTTTTCGTTTATTTATTTCTGTTTTTCAATAAATTTTTGTTGACATTCGTATCTCCGCATGCTATACTCACGCCATCCCAAGCAACCAAAGGAGGGCCTATCAATGAGTCGTAAAACGGTATCCAATTTGCTTAAGGCGCTGGTGGTGTGCACCGCGCTGGGCGTGATCTTTGCCATTGCCGTGCTGCTGCCCGTGTACCTGCGCCACGTGGTGGAGGTATGCCCTGAGCTGCAAGCCTGCTTCTTCTGGAGCATGCTGTTTGCCGTTGTGCTGGCCGTGCCCATGGGCTGGGCGCTGACGCTGGCGTGGCAGGTGTTCACCACCATCGGAAACGATACCACCTTCTGCGCCGAGAACGCCGTTCGCCTTCAAACCGCGGCGCTGCTGGCCGCGATCGATACGGCGCTTGTGCTGGCGGGTGCGGTGTTTCTGTTCTTCGCAAACGCGCTGCCGCCCTTCCTGTGCATCGCGTTTGGCGGGCTGATTTTCCTCGGCTTCGCGCTGGCGGTGGTCTGCTTCGCGCTGGGCCAGCTGGTGGCGCAGGCAAGCAACATCAAGCAAGAAAACGATTTGACGGTGTGAGGTGAGCGAAATGTCGATCCGTATCAACTTGGACGTAATGCTGGCCAAACGGAAGATGAGCTTGAGCGAGCTCAGCGAGCAGGTGGGCGTGACGCTCAGCAACCTCTCGCTGCTCAAAACGGGAAAGGTGCGCGCCATTCGCTTTTCCACGCTGGAGGGCGTGTGCAAGGCGCTGGACTGTCAGCCCGGCGACCTGCTGGAATTTGTTCCCGAAAGAACCTGATCGCAACCGTTCTTGCCCGCTTCCCCCAAAAAGGAGAAGCGGGCTTTTTGTCGAATGGCTCTGTACATGATAATGGGAGATGATTGCGTGCGATACCCCGATACCATCCCGGACGCGCTGCTGGCCCCCTGCGGAATCCTGTGCACGCTGTGCCACCATCACTGCGAGAGCGACGACCCCTGCCCCGGCTGTCGGGAGGGCTTGGGCAAAAGCAAGCATTGTCAGGAGTGCGCGCTGCGCCGATGCGCCGCCGAGCGCGGCCACGCGTTTTGCGCCGAGTGCGAGGCGTTTCCCTGCCAGCCGCTTTGGGCGTTTGCCTCGACGTACCCGCAGCGCTACGGTCACGCGTTTTTGCCCAACGCCTACGAGATGAAGCGGCGCGGCAAAGAGGCCATGCTTGCCAAGCTGCGCCGCGCGTGGACGTGCCCGGACTGCGGCGGCGTGATCTGCATCCACAGCGATACGTGCAGCAGCTGCGGCAGGCATTGCGACGTACCCCCATCCATCGAAAGAGGAGACCCCGAATGATCGACCCCGTCATCCAAGCGCTGCCCGAAAAGCTGCTCCACGGCCTATGGAGCGCGACCGACGATCATCGCATGGCCAAGGATATCCCCGCGCTGTCGGCGCGGTATTTGGCGGCGCTGGGCAAGCCCGGCCCGGAGGTGCTGCCCTTCTATGTGCTTTGCCGAGGCTACGACGCGCAAAGCGGCGCCAGCGAGCTGTTTATTGGCGGCGAGGAACCCCGCGACGGACTGGAGGCCTTCGCGCTTCCGGCGGGCGAGTACGCTCGCGTGACCGTGCGCCCGAAGCTCGGTTTCCTGTGGGGCCCGGCCATCGGCGAGTGCAAGCGGGCCTTCTACACGAGCTGGCTGCCGCGCAGCGACCGCGAGGCGCTTAATCTGGAATACGAGCTGCACACGGAGGCCTCGCTTGGCAAGAAGCCGAGCGTTGATCTGCTCTTCGCCGTCCGCAAAAAGGCATAGGCGCATCGCGCGCAGACAAAAGCAGGCCGGGAGCCGCCGTCATGGCGTCTCCCGGCCTGTTTTGCTTTGCTTTACTTGTCCTCCTGCGCGAGCCGTTCCTCCATGGCCGCGATGACCACGTCCAGCACCTTGCAGCGGGCGAAGTGCTTGTCGTTGGCCTCCACCACCGTCCACGGGGCCTGCGCGGTGTTGGTCTTGAGCAGCATCTCGTTCACGGCCTGCTCGTACTGCGGCCATTTGTCGCGGTTGCGCCAGTCCTCGTCCGTGATCTTCCATTGCTTGAGGGGATTGCCCTGCCGCTCGCGGAAGCGCGCAAGCTGCTCCTCGCTGGATATTTGCAGCCAGAACTTACGCACGATGCAGCCGTCGTTGAGGAGCGCCTGCTCAAACTGGTTCAGCTCCTCGTAGGCGCGCTTCCATTGCGTCTCGGTGCAAAAGCCCTCGATGCGCTCCACCATCAGCCGACCGTACCACGTCCGGTCAAAGATGGCGATATGGCCGGTCTTGGGCACATCGCGCCAGAAGCGCCACAGGTGATGATGGCTCTTCTCCTCGGCGGTAGGCGCGCTGATGGGAAAGACCTCGTAGCCGCGCGGGTCGAGCGCCGCGGCCAGCCGCTTGATGGCCCCGCCCTTTCCCGCCGCGTCCCAGCCCTCAAAGGCCAGCACCATGGGGATCTTGCGCAGATAAAGCTCGTTTTGCAGCTTGCGCAGGCGCTTTTGCTTTTCATCCAGCTGACGCTTGTAATCGCCGTCCAGCCGCAAGCCCGCGTTATAGCCGCTCAACGGCCCGATGGGCGCGGTGGGCAGGCTGTCCACATAGGGCAGCGCGACGGTATCCCACGGGCGGTCGCCCTGCGCGCGCTGTTCAAGCGCCCGCTCAAACGCCTTGATCAGCAGCTCAAACATTTGTGCCGCGCAGGTTTTGGCGTCCTCGCTTTGCAGCACATGCCACAGCGCGCCCTCGCGGTGCGTGCGCTGCATCATCGCGTCATAGAGCTTCATCAGCCTATCGTACTGCTCGTTCTGCGCCCAATCGTCCTTGGTCACGCGCCAGCGCGTGCTGCGCTTGGCTTCGAGGGCCTTGAGGCGCTTTTTCTGCTCCTTGCGGGTGATATGCAAAAAGCATTTGAGCACCAGCGCGCCATCGCAAACAAGCTGGCTTTCCATCTGCCGGATATCGGCGTAGCGACGCTCCAACTCCTTTTTGCCGATGTTCTCCTCCAAGCACGCGTCGCTGATGGTGCGATACCAGCTGTTTAAGAAAATGGACAGGTTGCCCTGCGCGGGCATGGCCTCCCAATAGCGCTTGAGCAGCGGATAGCGCTTCTGCTCGCGGCTGGGGCTGCCGATCACATGCACCTTGTAGCCGCGCGGGTCGAGCCCTTGGAGCAGCCTGCCCAGCACGGTGCCCTTGCCGGCGGCGTCCCAGCCCTCCAGCACCAGCACCACGGGAATTTTGGCGGCGCGCACCTGCTGTTGCAGGTTCATCAGGCGCGCCGTGAGCGCATCGAAATCGGGTGTGCCAGACGGCTCCGCCGCCGGGGGTGCGGACTGGCGCGCAGCAGCCGTTTCCGCAGGGGTTGCAGGCTGCGGCGCAACAGGCTTTCCCGCAGGGGGCATGGCTTGCGCCGCAGCAGGCTTTTCCGTCGGGAGCGCAGACTGCGGTGTGTCGCCCTTATTCGCCGGGGGCACGGTCTGTGGCGCAACGGCCTTTTCCGCAGGGGGCGTGGCTTGCGCCTCAACGGCCTTTTCCGCAGGGGACGCGGTCTGTGGCGCAACAGGCTTTTCCGCTGTGGACGAGGGCTGCGGCGCAACGGCCTTACTCGCCGGGGACGCGGTCTGTGGCACAACAGGCTTGCGGGCTGTCGTGTCGGTGTTGGGCTTGCCCTTTGCGAGTATCTCCTCTTCGGCAGGTTTTTTCGACGTGGAGGCAGGCTGGCTTGCTGCTGCGGCAGGCTTTTTTGTCGCGGCGGTCTTCTTGCTTGCTGCGTTCGGCTTGCTTGCTGCGGTCGGCTTTTTCGCCGCTGCAGCAGGCTTGGCTGCCGTCGCGGCTGACTTTTGGGCCGTGCGCACGGCGGCGGGCTTGCGGGGCGCAGCGGCGGACTTTACGCCCACGGCAACGGGTACCTCCTTTACCGCGCGGGCTTGGGTCGTTTGGGCAGTCTCCGGGGTGGCCGCAGCAGCGGCGGCGCTCGCATTCTTGGATGTCATCGCAATTCCCTCCGTTGTGCTATGATCTTATTGTGGCTTTGCTGTCTTGATAAGCGAATGTGAAAAGAAAAAGCAATCCGCACGGAACCGCCTCCCTCTATTCGGGAAAGCCCGCCTCATCGGGGCCGACAAGCCGCCTTCTATGCGTTCAGTCTACCGCAAAACGCGCGCGCCGTCAAGCGCCGCGCCGTCCGCCGAATATTCAGCTTGTGGCGCGCATAGGATTGTGATAGGATAAGGAAGGAGTTGAACGCGCAATGAAGCGTTTGCTGTGCTGGCTTGCGCTGTGTCTGCTTTTGTCCGCGCAGGGACAGGCCCGCGCGGAGTCTGATGAGGTCGCCGTCGGCGCGCTGCGCTTCGCCGTGCCGGACACGATGGCGTCCTGCGCGGAAAAGCCGCCCGCCGGTACGCTCTACGCGGCCCGCAGCGCCGACGGACGCTGGGCCATGGCCGTCACCCGCGAGGCGACACGGCGCGGCGCCCGGCTTACGTTGGACGCGTTGGCGGCGCGGTACGCGGATACGCCGCGAGTGACCGTAGGCGAGCGCTACCAGCTGTCCGGCGTGGAGTTTTTGCCGCTGTGGGAGCATCGGCCGGAGGATGATATCCCCTGCACCATCCACATGGTGGCCTGCGTGCTGGGCGGCACGCTGTATCGCTTTGTATTGATCGACCGGGCGGCGGCGGGCCCGGAGGAGCCTTTCGCGCAGGATGCGTTCGCCGCGCTGCACCCGCTGCTTACTACAAAGGAGGCAAGCCCATGAAAATCCTCATCATCGGCGGAACGGGAATCATCTCCTCCGCGATCGTCAAGCGCCTGTGCGAGCAGGGGCAGGAGGTCTGTCTGCTCAACCGGGGCAGGCATCCCGCGCCGGACGGCTGCCGTCAGCTTGCGGCGGATATCCGGGACGAGGCCGCGGCTCTGCGCGCGCTGGGCAACGAGCGCTTCGATACGGTGTGCGAGTTTGTCGCCTACACGCCCGATCATATCCAAGCCGACCTGCGGCTCTTTGCCGGACGGACGGCGCAGTATGTGTTTATCTCCAGCGCGTCGGCCTACCACAAGCCGCCGCGCGACGCGTTTGTTACCGAGAGCACGCCTCTGCTGAACCCCTACTGGCAGTACAGCCGCGATAAGCAGCGCTGCGAGGAGCTGCTGATGGCCGAGTACGGCAGGAGCGGCTTCCCGGTCACCATTGTGCGGTTCAGCCATACCTACGGGGACGGCTCGCTGCCCGTGGCGCTGCACGGCGATAAGGGCGCGTATCAGGTGCTGTGCCGCATACGGCAGGGCAAGCCGGTCCTCGTGCCCGGCGACGGAACCACGCTGTGGACGATTACCCACAGCAGCGATTTTGCCAAGGCGTTCTGCGGCCTGCTGGGCAACGCGTACGCCATCGGCGAGGCGTACCAGATCACATCCGACGAGCGCCTGACGTGGAATCAGGTGTACGATATCCTCGGCGATATCGCGGGGCGGCCCGCCGTCAAGCTGCACATCCCCAGCGACGTGCTGATCGCGCTCAACCCCGATTGGGCCGGCCCGCTGCTGGGCGACAAGAGCAACTGCGCCCTGTTTGATAACGCCAAGATCAAGCGCGCCGTGCCGGATTTTGTATGCACCACGCGTTTCGATCAGGGCGCGCGCGCGTCCGTCGCCTACATCGACAGTCACCCGGAGCGCCAGACCCCCGACCCCGCTTTTGACACGTTCTGCGACCGCCTTGCCGACGCGTGGGCGGGGATGATCCCCGCGCTGCCGCGGCCGTAACGCAGCGCCAAAACGCCGAGCC
Organism: uncultured Oscillospiraceae bacterium; assembly: GCA_964408185.1. Classification (GTDB taxonomy): domain Bacteria; phylum Bacillota; class Clostridia; order Christensenellales; family Aristaeellaceae; genus CAYOYK01. The sequence continues at coordinate 87,983 of CAYOYK010000001.1, forward strand.
AGCAATCGCAGGCCCGGCGTTTGATTTATTCTGACGTTTCGGCCCCGGCTTGAGCCTGCCACACCAGCTCCAGATACTCGCGGTAGGTCTCGAACGGCACGTCGAGCTTGCGCAGAAACGCGGCGTGCTCCGGGCCGATGTAACGCAGGTGCCACGGCTCGTTCATGTACAGTGTCACGTCGTACCACGCCTTCCGGTAGCGGATCACAAACCCAAAGCGGTGTGCGTTTTCGGCGATCCATTGGCCCTCTGGCGTATCGCCGAATTTCTGGCTCAGGCTCAGGTGCAGCGATTCACAGCTTACATCCATAGCGAGGCCCGTCTGGTGCTCGCTCTTGCCCGGCTGCGCGTTGGCGCGGTCGGCCTGCTTTTGGCCCTTCTCCTTTACGGCGTTCTGGTAGATGGACTTTTGCGAGGAATAGCTCCGGTAGCCCGATATGCCCACCAGCTCAAGCCCAGCCTCGCTTTTTGCCGCTTGAAACATCGCCGTCAGCGCGGCCGCCGCCGTAGGCTCCATCAGCCCGTAGCGTTCGCTCTTGAGCGTCACGTCCGGCAGCACCATGCCCTCCGGCACATAGTCCCACGGCAGCTTGTTGCGCTTGTTGACGAGTATGAGCATCGGGTCGTCCGCCGGGTCGCGGGTCAGCTCGACCTCCGGCACGGGGTATTGGGCATACAGCTCCTCGGCGGTGGGCAGCTCGTCCTTGGCCAGCGCAAACGTCGGCAGCAGGAGCAGGAGCAGCAGACAGACGGACACGCGTTTCACAGGCATTCCTCCCATGGCAGGATTGTACCCGCCCCGCGGAGCTTTGTCAATTCTCGTTCACCGCGTGCCGCGCGGGCGCGGGCAGCCCGGCCGCCTTACGCATCACCGCCGCGAGGCGCTTGCCCACCAGCAGGGCGATGGCCAAGCAGATCAGCATTTCCGGCAGCATGTAGGAGCCGTTGTACACAAGGCTGTACACCAGCGGCGAGTAGCCGCTGCCCTCGGCGTACTCTGCAAAGAACAGCACACCGCTAAGCGTGGAGCACGCGTAACGCAGCAGCGCCGCAAGGAATACGCCCACCGCGAGCGCCGCGTACTCGTCTCCGCCCTTCTGCACCCAGCCGCGCAGCACCCCTGCGAAGCCAAGCACCGCAAAGGCCAGCGGATAATCCAGAATCACTTGGAACGGCGTGAGGATGGTGGGCATTTGGATCAGCTGCAAAAGGCCGTAGGCAAGCCCCGTAAGCAGCCCCGGCACGACGCCGAAGGCATAGGCGAACAGCATCAGCGGCAGCATGCTGGCCGGGGTGATGCTGCCGCCCTGCGGCATGCGGTACAGGCGGATGTTGCTGAGCAGAAAGCTCAGCGCGATGCACAGCGCCGCAAAGGCCAGCATTGCAGGCGTCCACTTGGTCTTTTTGCGGCCGATCACCAGCAGCAGCACCGCCAGCGCAACCAGCGTGCCGATGGCAATCCAGCTTGCGGGCGTAAGCTCGCCGATTTTCTTGAACATGCGTTCCCAATCCATGGTTCAGCTCCCCTTTCGTTTTTGGCAATGAAAAACCCGCAACCACCTGTTGCGGGGAAGTGCGCTTGCGCGCTGACGAAAGGCTTGCTTTCGTTCCGCTTCCCTTCGGTAGGATGACCTACACAGGTTCCAAGGGTCGGGCTTGCGCCCCTCTCAGCGGAGAAATTCTCCGCACCCCTAGCGGTGGATGTGATTTTCGTGTATGATAATAGCATGTGAAGCTCATCCTGTCAAGGAGGCTATCCAAATGAAGCATTTTTTCGCCTATCTCAACCGTCTCAAGCTCATCCAGCGCTGGGGGCTGATGCGCAACACCGTGCCGGAAAACGACATGGAGCACAGCATGCAGGTCGCCATGATCGCGCACGGGCTGGCCGTGCTGGGCAAGACCCGCCACCAGCGGGATATCGACCCGGAGCATGTGCTGGCGCTGGCTCTCTATCACGACGCGGGCGAGGTCATCACGGGCGACCTGCCCACGCCCGTCAAGTACAAAAACCCGGATATCGAGGGCGCGTACAAGCAGATCGAGGCCATGGCCTGCCAGCAGCTTTTGGAGATGCTCCCGGAGGATATGCAGCCCGCGTATCACCCGTATTTGGAGCCGGATACCAAGAGCTACGAGTGGCGGCTGGTCAAGGCGGCGGATCGCATCTGCGCCTACCTGAAGTGCGTCGATGAGGAAAAGAGCGGCAACCGCGAGTTCGATCAGGCCAAGATCACCATACAGGACAGCATCAACCAAAACCGCCTGCCTGAGGTGCATGAATTCATGCGCGAGTTCGTGCCCAGCTTCAGCATGAGTCTGGACGAGCTGAGCCGGGCGAAGGAATAGCCCATACGCGCAAAGCGGCCCTCCTTCGGGAGAGCCGCTTTCCTGTTATCGTCCCAGCATCCGGTGCCGTCCGTCGTCCAAGAATTGCCCCAAGTCCTGCATGTTCTCCAACGCGCGGCCGCAGCCCATGACCACATTGGTCTGCGGGTCGTCCGCGCAGGAGCAGGGCACCTTGAGGGAATCCGCAATGGCCTCGCAGAGGCCGAACATCTCGGCCCCGCCGCCCGTGAGCAAAATGCCATACTCGAAGATATCCGCCGCCAGCTCCGCCGGGGTGTGCTCCAGCACGCCGTGAATGCTCTCAATCAACTGCTGCAGCGGCTCGTCGATGGCCTCGGTGATATCGTCCGAGGTGATGCGCATGGTTTTGGGCAGTCCGGTAATCAGGTTGCGGCCCGTGACCTCCATGTAAAGCTGGTCTGGACGCGGAATGGCCGAGCCGATGTTGATTTTCAGCTCCTCCGCCGTGCGCTCGCCAATGAGCAGATTGTGCTTGCGCCGCAGGTGGCGGATGATCGCATCGTCAAACTTATCGCCGCCGGTCTTGGCGCAGTCGCTCACGACCACGCGCCCCATGGAGAGCACGGCGATATCGCTCACGCCCGCGGAAATATCCACGATCATGGTGCCGTACGCCTCGTCAATGGGCATGCCCGCGCCAAGCGCCGCCGCGAGGGTCTTATCCAGCAGCTGGGTGCGGCGCATGCCCGCGTCGAACATGGTGCTGATGATGGAGCGCTTTTCCATTTCGTTCACGCTGGTGGGCAGGGCCAAAATGGCGCGCGGACGCGCAAACATGCGCTTGCCCACCGCCTTCATCACAAAGCCCTTGAGCATAAAGCTCACCAGCTCATAATCGGAAATCACGCCCTCGCGCAGGGGGCGTATGGCAAGGATATTGCTGGGCGTGCGGCCGATCATGCGGCGGGCCTCCTCGCCGAAGGCCAAAATATCGCGGGTATCGCGGTCAATGGCAACAACGGTAGGCTCGCGCAGGACAATGCCCTTGCCCTTCATGTAGATGAGGATATTCGAGGTGCCAAAGTCGATACCGATATCGCTCGATTGTGCCATGGTCAGCGCAAACCCCTTTGTATGTTCGTTTTGGGCATAACTATCCGTTAACTGTTTCGTCGCCCGATTGATAATTCCTGCTTGCGCGCGTTATTCAGCGTTCCGGCACGGATGCGGGCCGGGCGCGCGCCATGCGGTGCAGGCGGCGCAGCTCGTACTTATGGCGGGTCGCCTCGCCGCCGCGCAAATGCCGCACCGACTTGTTGTAGCGCAGCACGCGGTTGACCTCGCGGTACAGGGCGGCGTTGAGCAGCGGAAGCCTCTCCCCCATGTCCTTGTGGACGGAGGACTTGCTCACCCCAAAGCGCGCCGCCGCCGCGCGCACGGTCGCGCCCGTCTCCGCAATGTACTCGCCGATCCTGATGCAGCGCCGCTCCACATCCTCTCGCACGGCCATCCCTCACCCTCATGCGTTTGCACAAGGATATGCCGCGCGGCCTCGCCGCATGAGGGTTCAGCGCGGCATCGAGAGGGCCTCCGCCGGATAATCCACGCGCACGAGCGTGAGGCCCTGCGGCGGCGCGGTCGGGCCCAGCGCCAGCCGATCGCCGCCTCGCAGGGCGACAGAGAACGCGTCCGCATTCAGCTTGCCCTTGCCGATCTCAACCAGCGTCCCGGCGATGATCCGTACCATGTTGTACAAAAAGGCGTTGCCGGATACGGTCAGCGTGATTCGCTCGTCCTGCCTATCGAGGGCGGCGGCATGCAGCGTGCGCACGGTGGTCTTGGCCGTGCCGCCCGCCGCCTGAAAGGCCGCGAAGTCGTGCGTGCCGATCAGCGCGGGCAGAGCCATGCGCATGGCCGCGTCATCGAGCGCCGTCGGGACGTGCGCCGTGCGGTTTCGATCCAGCGCCGAGGCGTGCGGCGCGTTGTGGATGCAATAGGTGTACTCCTTGCCGCACGCGCAAAACCGCGCGTGAAAATCCGCCGGGACCTCCCGCGCGGCCGTGACGCGCACATCGCGCGGCAGCAGCGTATTCAGCGCGAAGGGATACTTTTCCGCCGGAATGCGGCCGCAGGTATCAAAATGCGCGCGCTGGCCCAGCGCGTGCACGCCCGCGTCCGTCCGGCTCGCGCCGATCACGCCGACCGGGCCGCCCTCCAGCACGGCAAGGGCGCGCTCGACCACCTGCTGCACGGCAAGCGCGTTGAGCTGGCGCTGCCAGCCCGCGTAGGCCGTGCCGTCGTAGCTTATGGTAAGCAGGATGCGCCGCGCGCCGTCCTCGGCAGGCGGATAGATCAGCCCGCTCACAGCGGAATCTTGCCGCAGAAGATCACGGCCAGCAGCGCCGCCACGGAAACGCCCAGCGCGACCCAATCCACCCGCGTCAGGCGCAGCACCCGCAGGCGCGTGCGGCCCTCGCCGCCGTGGTAGCAGCGCGCCTCCATGGCCATGGCCAGCTCTCCCGCGCGGCGGAACGCGCTGACGAACAGCGGCACCAGCAGCGGAATCATCGCCTTGGCGCGGGCCAGCAGGTTGCCGCTCTCAAAGTCGGCCCCGCGCGCCATCTGCGCCTTCATTATCTTATCGGTTTCCTCGATCAGCGTGGGGATGAAGCGCAGGGCGATGGTCATCATCATCGCCAGCTCATGCGCGGGAAAGTGAATCAGCTTGAGCGGCTTGAGCAGCAGCTCGATGCCGTCCGAAAGCGCCACGGGGGACGTGGTCAGCGTGAGCAGCGACGTGCCCGCCACAAGGAACACCAGCCGCATGGCAAAGTGTACAGCCAGCAAAAGCCCCTCCCGCGTAATTTTAAGCACCCAGATCTGCACCCAAACGGTCTCCCCGGCCGAAAAAAACAAATTCAGCAAAAATGTCAGGATCAGCAAAAAGCGCAGGGGCTTGACCGCCTTGAGCATCTGCTTGACGGTAAGCCCGGCCACCTTGGTGCACAGGATGATGTAAGCCAGCGGCAGCACGTACCACACGGGGCTGGTCACGCAAAAGATCATGGCGATATACACGCCCGTGAGCAAGATCTTCATGCGCGGGTCCATGCGGTGGATGGGGCTGCTGCCGGGCATGTACTGCCCAAGGGTCACGTCTCTCAGCATACGCCCGCCTCCTTGCCCAGCCTGACGAGCGCATCGTACATCTCGTCCAGGGTATAGAGGTCGTCCGGGAGCGGAAAGCCCTGCCAGATGAGCAGGTGGCACAGCGCGGCGGCCTGCGGCACGCCCAGCCCGATGCTTGCCAGCAGCTTTTGCTGCCGGAACACCTCGCGCGGCGTGCCGTCGAGCACCAGCTCGCCGTGGCTCATCACCAGCAGACGCGTGGCGAGGCTGGCGATATCATCCATGCTGTGGCTGACCATCACGATGGTGCGGTCGCCCGCCGCGTGCAGCGCCTGTATCATGCTGAGTATGGCGTTGCGGCCCTGTGGGTCGAGGCCGGCGGTGGGCTCGTCCAGAATCAGCGTGCCGGGCCGCATGGCCAGCACGCCCGCGATAGCGACGCGGCGCATCTGCCCGCCGGAAAGCTCAAACGGCGAGCGCTGGCCGATCATCTCCAAGTCCAGCCCGACCTGCGCGCACGCCTCGCGCACGCGGTCGTCGATCTCCTCCTTGCCAAGGCCCATGTTCTTAGGCCCAAAGGCGATATCCTTGGCGACGGTCTCCTCAAAAAGCTGATATTCCGGGTACTGGAACACCAGCCCGACGCGCCTGCGCACATCCCGCAGGCTTACGCCCTTGGCGGTGATATCCAGCCCGTCCACGACCACGCGGCCGCTGGTAGGCTTGAGCAGACCGTTGAGATGCTGCACAAGGGTGGTCTTGCCGCTGCCTGTATGCCCCAGCAGGCCGATAAACTCGCCGTCCTCGATGGTGACGGTGATATCGCTGACGGCGGTCGCGGTAAAGGGGCTGTCGGGCAGATAGGTATGCGTCAGATGCTCTATTTGGATGGGCATAGAATCGCCTTCAGCTCCCTTCCCATTTCGTCTACGGTGAGCACGCCGTCCGGCAGGGGCATGCCCGCCTGCCGCAGCCGACGCGCCAGCGTCGCCATGGGCGGCACGTCCAGCCCCAGCGACTGCACCTTCTCCACCTGTGCAAAGACATCGTGCGGCGTACCGTCCATGGCGACGGCTCCGCCGTCCAGCACGATTACGCGGTCGCACTGGGCGGCCTCCTCCATGTAGTGGGTGATCCACAGCACGGTGATGTTCTGCTCGCGGTTGAGCTTGCGCACGGTTTTGAGCACCTCGGCGCGGCCGGAGGGGTCCAGCATGGCGGTGGCCTCGTCGAGGATCATCACTTCGGGAGCCATGGCCAGCACGCCCGCGATCGCGACGCGCTGCTTTTGCCCGCCGCTGAGCATGTGCGGCGCGGAGCCCGCGTACTCCGTCATTCGGACGGCATGCAGAGCGGCGTCGATGCGCGGGAGCATCTCCATCTGCGGCACGCCGAGGTTCTCCAGCCCGAAGGCGACGTCCTCGCGCACCACGGTGGAGACGATCTGGTTATCCGGGTTCTGGAACACCATGCCCGCGTGACGGCGGATCTCCCACGGCTTGTCGGTCTGCGCGGTATCCATGCCGCAGACCAGCACGCGGCCCTCGGTAGGCAAATAGAGCGCGTTCATCAGCTTGGCCAGCGTGCTCTTGCCGGAGCCGTTATGCCCCAGCACAGCCACAAAGCTGCCCTTTTGGATGGACAAGTCCACGTGATCGACGGCGCGGCGGCCTTCCTCATAGGCGTAGCATGCGCCCTCGGCTTGCAGGGGCGGGGCGCTCACGTTGCAGGATACGTCGGGTTCGTTTTGCTGCATGATGTCTCCTTTGGGCGCGAAATCATTGGCTCAAACCGTGCGGATTCGTTTGGGCGCTCCATTATAGCATGTTTTGACGCGAAGGAACAGAGCCAAGCCGAAAGCGGGCGCGCAGCTCATTTTTTGCCTGCATACTTGCTGGGTGGCTTGTATTCAACATTGCTTTCATCCTTGCCTGCGCCCTTGCCGGATTGCTTGCTAGCATCCTTGCCTGCGCCCTTGCCGGATTGCTTGCTAGCATCCTTGCCTGCGTCCCTGCCGGGTTGCTTGCTTTCATCCTTGCCTGCGCTCCTGCCGAGTTGCTTGCTAGCACCCTTGCCTGCGTCCCTGCCGGGCTGCTTGCTAGCACCCTTGCCTGCGCCCTTGCCGGACGAGCGCGCCAGCGGCACGTCCGGCAGCGCGGCGGCCCAGCGGCGCGCGTTCTCGCAGTCCCGGCAGAGCTGCGCGGCGAGGCTCGCGCCGCCGCTGAAGCGCATCTCCGGGCGCAGGAAGCAGCCATAGCAGAGCCTCGCGCGCCAGCCGTACGCGTCGCCATCGAAATCGAGCAGATGCGCCTCCACTGTGGGCGGCCCTTCCGGGAAGGTGGGGTGCGTGCCTTGGTTGAGCACCGCCAAGTAGGGCCGCGTACTATCGCAAGGAGCGCCCGCCTGTGTTTTCTCCGTGCCCGTCGGCTGCGGGCAGGCGTCGCCTTGGCTTGGCAGCAGCCAGCACAGCGCCGCGTATACCCCGTTGTGCGGCGAGGCCGTTCCGCCGTCCGCCTGCAAATTGAGCGTCGGGAAGCCGATGGTGCGGCCCAGCTGCTTGCCGTGCGTCACGACGCCCTCCAGCACGCACAGCGGTGTGAAGGGCAGATTGCTCGCGGGCACGCTCATTCCGCCTGCCCGCCCAGCAGCGCCTGCGCAAAGCTCAGGATGCGCTCCTGCCGGATGCCCTCCGCGTGGAAGGGGTTGTTCTCCTGCTTGGCGACCATGCTGACAATCATCTTTTCCAAGCCATGCAGGTTCTCCGGCACAATTTCCCCGCCAAAGGAGTCTACGGCCACGGCGGCCTGCATCAGCGCATCCGGGAGCTGCCGCGCGAGCGTCTCGCGCGCCCGATCGGGATCGGCGCTGCAAACAAACAGACCCACGCGGCGGGACAGAAGCTCCTCGGCGTGCCGGGCGGCGTATCGGCACGCCAGCTTGTGCCATCGGCCCATGCGCACGCTGCCGCCCAGCGCCACGCAATCATAGCCCTCCAGCGAAGGAACCGCGCCCGACAGATCGCACAGTGTGCTGTCAGGCAGCATGCGTGCGAGCATCTCCGCCGCGCGACGGGTTGTGCCGGACTTGGAGGCGAACAATATCAATGTTTTCATCTGGCAGGCTCCTTTGTTATGGTTTCATAGGCAGGGTATCACACGCGGCGCGCGCCGTCAATGTTTTCCGCGCGGGCGCACGCAATTCATAAGTCGGGCGGTTTTTACAGAAATATGATGCAATCCTGAAATGCGTATGGTATAATATAATATCTTGCAATCGGCTGATTGCAGATACAAGTAAGGAGGGCTATTCCTTGGACGACCCGATAGGCGGTCAATTACTGCTCCAATTCCTGCTCATTCTCATCAACGCGTTCTTTGCGGCGACAGAGATCGCCGTAATCTCCCTCAACGACAACCGTATCCGCAAAATGGCGGAGGATGGAGACAAAAAGGCCGCTCTCATGCTCAAGCTCGCGGAGAGCCCGAACAAATTCCTATCCACCATACAGGTCTGCATCACGCTCAGCGGCTTTCTTGCCAGCGCGTTCGCTGCGGACAACTTCGCCTCCCGCATCACCAGGGCGCTGATGGCAAACGGTTGGGCCCTGACCAGCGAACACGTGCTCAACACCCTGTGCGTCATCGTCATCACCGTTGTGCTGTCCTACTTTACGCTCGTGCTCGGCGAGCTGACCCCCAAGCGCATCGCCATGGTCAAGCCGGAAAAGGTCGCCCGTATGAGCTGCGGCGTGATCAACGTGGTGGCCGCAATTTTCAAGCCCATCGTTTGGCTGCTCTCCGTAAGCACCAACGGCCTGCTCAAGCTCCTGCGCATCAACACCAAGGAGACCGGCGACGAGGTGACGGAAGAGGAGATCCGCATGATGGTGGATATCGGCGGCGAAAACGGCGCGATCCAGCAAGACGAGCGGACGATGATCGAAAACATTTTTGAGTTCAACAACCGCACGGCGGCGGAAATTATGATCCACCGCATGGATGTGGTATCCATACAGCTCAGCGACGACGACGACCAGATTCTGCAAGCCATACAGGAGTCCGGGCTGAGCCGGTTCCCCGTGTACGACGAGGATATCGACGATATCAAAGGCGTGCTGAACACGCGCGATTTCCTGATCAACGCGCAAAGCGACGCGCCCAAGACCGTCAAGCAGCTGCTGCGCCCCGCCTACCTTGTGCCGGAAACCGTGCTGGCCGACGCGCTCTTCCGCGATATGCAAAAGCGCAAGGTGCACATGGCCATCGTGGTGGACGAATACGGCGGCATGAGCGGCATTGTGACCATGGAGGACCTGCTGGAGGAGATCGTCGGCAACATCTACGACGAGTTTGATCCCACCGAGGAGGCCGAGATCGTTAAGCTGGAGGATAACCTCTGGCGCGTGGACGGCTCCACCGATTTGGAGACGCTGGGCGACGCGCTGGATGTGGAGCTGCCTCTTGACGAGGAGTACGACACGCTGGGCGGCATGGTGTTCAGCTGCTTCACCGCCATTCCGGAAGACGGCTCGACCCCCGTTGTGACCGTCAACGGCCTGCGCGTGCAGGTGGAGGAGATCGCCGATCACCGCGTTGAAAAGGCGCTGGTAAGCATCCTGCCCAAGCCGGCCAAGGACGAGGACGACAAAAAGCCGGAGGACGACAAGTAGTCGCCGCGGGGCCGCCAAGCGCGGCCCCAAGCCTGTCGATAGCCCCTGAGGGGCTTGGGGAGCCGCGCTCCCCAAATGGGTTCCGCCTTCGGCGACCTGTGCGTCGAAGGCGGCGGCGTTGCATAGCAACGCTTCCCTACGCTTTTCGCCGGCCGCGTTCTGTGAGGGAGGCCCTCCGCCGACCGAACAGGTTGCAGGCGAAAAGCGCAAGCCTCAACAAAGTGGCAAAGCCACTTTGCTGAAACTCACGCGGGGCCGCCAAGCGCGGCCCCTTATCCATGTAACGGAGGCATTATGTATTTCTTTTGGGACTTTGACGGAACCTTGTACGATACCTACCCCGCGCTGAGCCAAGCCATGTCTCAGGCCGCGAGAGAGCTGGGCGTGGAGCTTTCGCCGGACGAGTCTCTGGCGCTGATGAAGGTCTCCGCGTATCACGCGGCGTGCGTGGTGGCCGAGCGCGCCCATGCGCCCAAAGAGGATGTGCTCGCGCGCTATGCCTGCCACCACGGCTGGCAGACGGGCTGCCCGCTCTATACGGGCGCGAGGGAATGCCTGCAGCGCCTTCACGACGCGGGCTGCCGCCATGCGCTGTACACGCACCGCGGCCCCACCGGCAAGCTGTGCTTGGAGCGCGACGGCATCCTGCCGCTGTTTGACGATGTGATCGACCGCACGAGCGGCTTCCCGGACAAGCCCGCGCCGGACGCGGTGCGTTATTTGCTGCGTGAGCACGAGCTTGCGCCGCGTCAGGCGCTGATGATCGGCGACCGCGATATCGATCTGCTGGCGGCCTCCAACGCGGGAGTCGGCGGCGTTCTGTTCGATCCGGGCGGCTTCTACCCCGATTTCCCCGCCGAGTACCGCGCGTCCGGCTTTGCGGCGCTGACCGAGCTGCTGCTCCGCGTGGCGAAGGAACGCGGCTAATCCGTTAAGCTCACGCCATAGGACGATGTGCGCGTGCGCACGCAAACGGGCCAGCGCCGCGCGAGCGCCGCGCAAGCGCCGCTCGCGGCGGATGGATCGGCAAACAGGCCGTATACCGCCGAGCCGCTGCCGGTCATCTGCGCAAGCTGCGCGCCCTCGGCAAGCAGCGCCTCTATCGCCTCGCCTATGGCGGGGCGTTTGCTTTGGCTCACCGCCGTCAGCACATTGCCGACCGAGGCGGCCAGCAGCGCGCGGTCACCCGTCAGCAGGGCGCGCTGGGCCGCGTCCGTATCCGGATGCTTCTGCGGCGGCAGCGCGTCATACCCCGCAAAAACATCGCGTGTGGAAAGCCCTTCGCAGGGCTGCACGATCACCAAGTCGTAGGTCGGCGCGGGCGCAAGGGGCGCGAGCCTCTCCCCCACGCCGCCCACGCGCGCCAGACCGCCTTGCAGCACAAAGGGCACGTCCGCGCCCAGCGTCAGGGCGATCTCCAGCAGCGCGTCCATCGGCAGGCGCAGTCCCCATATTTGGTTCAGGCCCGCCAGCGCGGCGGCCGCGTCGGCGCTTCCGCCGCCCATGCCCGCGCCCATCGGGATGCGCTTTTCCAAGCGCATGCGCGCGCCGGGGTTCCCCCGCGTGTAGGGCCGGAGCGCCCGCGCGGCCTTGCAGACAAGGTTGTCGTCGTCCGCGGCCAGCCCGCCGCCGCCCGCAATCGAAAGCGTCAGCTCGTCGGCAGGCTCAAGGCAGAGCGTATCCGCCAGCTCGACCGCCGAAAGGAGCATATCCATCTGGTGATAGCCGTCCGCGCGGCGGCCCAGAATATCCAGCGTCCAGTTGATTTTTGCTCGCGCCGTAAGCCGCAGCATTGCATCCAGCCTCTTTTCATGGTATATTGAGTTATTATAACATGCCTTTTGCCGCGTGTACAGAAGGAGGGATTCCATGGCGGAGCGACAGGTGCTGATCTCCCTGAGCGCCAGCGCGACCGACGAGGAGGGCCAGCAGGACAGCATGAACCTCATCACCAGCGGCACGCTGACGGATACCCCGCGCGGCTATCGTTTGGAATACGAAGAAAACCTTGACGAGGACGCTCCGCCCCAGCCCATCACACTGCTTATGGAGGACGGCGCCGTCACCATGCAGCGCGGCGGCGACTACGCCACCGGCATGGTGTTTGCCAAGGATCAGCGGTACGAGGGACAATACCATACGCCGTATGGGTTTATTGATATGGCGGTCTTTTGCTCGCTGGTGCGCTACCGCATGGAGGAGGGCGCGGGCGAGCTGAAGCTGCGCTATCAGCTGGATGTGAGCGGGCAGTTTGCCGCTATGCACGAGCTGACGCTGCAAATCCTGCTCAAGGACGGCGACGCCGAGTGATCGCCGTCGATTGGCTGGCGGCGCTGCAAGCGGAGGCGTATGCCCTGCTGGGCGGTGACGGCGCGTTCGTCCGCAGGTCGGCCAAGGAGGATTGCCTGTTTGTGAGCGACCTGCCCCGGCACGCGGACACGGCGGCTGTCGAAAGCGCCAAGCTCCGCCTCGCGGAAAGCGGGCTGACCGCGCGCGCGCAGAACGGGCTCCTGTATGTGGATGCAACCCCGCCGCGCTTCAAGGCCCTGCTGACGCTCCTGCCAAATACACCGCCCAAGGCGCTCCCGGCGGACGACGCGCTGCACCCGGCCTACGCGCTGTGTCGGCTGTGGCTGCACGGCCCGGCCGCGCCGCTGGAGGAGCAGCCTTTGGGGCCATTGCGCCGCATGCTGCTTAGCGGCGACGCGCCCGCGGAGCTGATCCGGCGCGTGCCGAGGCTGTACGCGCAAAGCGCGGCATGGCTGCGCGCGCATGAACCTCTGCCCTGCGCGGCGGGCCGCGTGCTCTCCGATTGGCTGCAAAACCGTTGACGCGGCGCAATGCCGCAAGGAGGATGCAATGAAGATCACTCACCCCGGTCACTCCCTGTTCCTGATTGAGCTGCGCGGCGGCGCGACGCTGGCCCTCGACCCCTACGGCAGGGATTTCGGCTATCCCACCCGCGCAATCAGGGCCGACGCGGTGCTGTGCTCGCACGGCCACGGCGACCACCATGGGCTGGATATGCTGCAAGGCGACTATCAGCTTGTTGAGACGGAGGGCGAGCACGCCTTGCCCGGCGGCGCGAAGGCGACGATGATCGCCAGCTTTCACGACGACGCGCAGGGCGCGAAGCGCGGCCCCAATCTGCTCACGGTCATCGAGGCGGAGGGCCTGCGCGTGGCGCATCTGGGCGACTTGGGCTGTCCGCTTACGGAGGCGCAGCTTGCCGCGCTGGGCCGCATCGACGTGCTGATGCTCCCGGTCGGCGGCTTTTATACCATCGACGCGCAAACGGCGCTGGCGCAAATGCGGCGCATCCGCCCGAACCTGTGCGTCCCGATGCACTATGCCACCGCCGTCAACGCGGATTGGCCTATCGCCAAGCTGGAGGGCTTTGCGTCGCTGCTGGACAGTCCGCCCGATCACGCCCTCGCGCTGGACGTTTCCTCCGGCGCACTGCCCGCGCCCACGCGCGTGCTTGTGCTGGACGAGCTGGCATAACCCGACGAAGGAGGGATACCCTATGGCCGAACCCTCCGCGCGCACGGTGCGCACCGCCGCGCTGCTGGGCCAGCGGGCGATGGACGCATTGGGCCGCGCGCATGTGATGCTGTTCGGCGTGGGCGGCGTGGGCGGCTATGCCGCCGAGGCCGTGGCGCGCGCGGGCGTGGGCAGGCTCACGCTGGTGGACGCCGACGAGGTCTCGCCCAGCAACCTCAACCGACAGCTGGTCGCGCTGACCTCGACGCTTGGGCAGAGCAAGGCGCGCGTAATGGCCGCCCGCATTTGCGATTTTGCCCCGGAGGCCGTCGTGACCGCCATAGAACGCTTCCATCTGCCAAGCGACCCCGTAAGCATCCCGGAGGACGTATCGCTGGTGCTGGACGCGATCGACACCGTATCGGCCAAGGTGGATCTGGCCGTTACCTGCCAAGCGCGTGGAATCCCGCTGGTGAGCTGCATGGGCATGGGCAACCGCCTAGACCCCGCGCACATCCGCGTCGGCGAGCTGTTTGACACCTCCGGCGACCCTCTTTGCCGCGCCATGCGGCACGAGCTGCGCAAACGCGGCGTAACCAGCCTGCGCTGCGTCTATTCCGACGAGCCGCCCCGCGCGCCGATCTATCGCGACGGCGACGCGGAGCTCAAGGCTGGTCGGCCCGCGCCGGGCTCGCTGTGCTGCGTTCCCGCCGCGGCGGGGCTGTACTTGGCCAGCGAGGCCATACGGCTGCTGACGGCGGCTTATCTTGACAACAATCGCTGATTTATGCGAATCGTGGATTGTTTTTTTCTCGTTCTGTGATAAACTTATCAATGTCGGCGCGCGATGACGCGCGCCCATGGAGGAATGTGCATGACGGATATTCTGATAATCGGCGGCGGCGTCATCGGCTGTGCGGCAGCGCGGTTGCTCTCCGCCTACGAGGCCGATATCACCCTGCTTGAGCGCGGCGACGACGTGGCCGAAGGCGCGAGCAAGGCCAACAGCGGCATCGTTCACGCTGGCTTTGACGCGAAGCCGGGCACGCTGAAGGCCAAATACAACGTGGAGGGCTCCCGCATGTACGAGGCCCTCTGCCGCGAGGTCAACGCGCCCTATACGCGCCCCGGCGCGCTGGTGCTGGCCTTTACCCCGGAGGAGGAGCAGACCGTCCGCTCGCTTTACGAGCAGGGCCTGCAAAACGGCGTGGAGGGCCTCCGGCTGCTGACAAGCAAAGAGCTTCTCGCCTTGGAGCCCAACGTCAACCCGGACGCGACTCTCGCGCTGCTGGCCCCCACCAGCGGCCTGACCAGCCCCTACGAGCTGACCTGCGCGCTGGCCGACCACGCGGCGGTCAACGGCGTGCGCTTCCAGCTGAACACCGAGGTACTGTCCATCGGCAAAACGGACGGCGGCTACCTTGTGCGGACCAACAAGGGCGATATCGGCTGCAAAACGCTGGTGCTCTGCGCGGGCGCGAGCAGCGGCGCGCTGCACAACCAAATCGGCACGCGCAAGCTGAACGTCACGCCCCGCAAGGGCGAGTATTACTTGCTCGACCATACAAGCCCCTCGCTGTTCACGCGCACCATGTTCCAAGCGCCCACGCGCATGGGCAAGGGCGTGCTGGTCAGCCCGACCGTACACGGCAACCTGCTGCTCGGCCCCACCGCCGAGGATGTGACCGACCCTCTGGACGTGAGCACCACCGCCGCTCAGCTCAAGCTGGTCAGCGAAAAGGCTCGCCTGACTTGGCCCAAGGAGAATCTTCGCTCGACCGTCACCACATTCGCGGGCATTCGCGCGCATGAGGCGGGCGACGACTTTATCATTGGCGCAGTCGAGGGCGCGCCGGGCGCGTACGAGGCCGCCGGAATCGAAAGCCCCGGCCTGAGCGCCGCCCCGGCCATCGCCAACGCGCTGGCGGAGCAGATCGCCGCCGAGACCCATCTGCGCAAAAAGCCCGATTGGACGCCCGCGCCTTACCGCGAAAAGCCCTTTTACGCCATGACCACCGCCGAGCGCGCCGCCATCGTGGCAAAAGACCCGCAGTACGGGCAGATCATCTGCCGCTGCGAGCAGGTGACCGAGGCGGAGATCCGCGCGGCGATTCATCGGCCCGTGGGCGCTCGCTCCATCGACGGGGTCAAGCGCCGCACCCGCGCCGGCATGGGCCGGTGTCAGGGCGGCTTTTGCAGCCCGCGCGTGCTGGAGATCTTGGCGCAGGAGCTGCACATCGACCCCACCGAGGTGACCAAGTGCGGCGGCGAGAGCCGCGTGCTGGTCTCCACCATCCGCGACGCGCTGCGCAAGGAGGAAGAATGATGAGCGAACCCATCAGGACCGACGTGGAGCAGGCGGATGTGCTGATCATCGGCGCGGGCCCGGCCGGTATGGCCGCCGCCGCCGCCGCCCGCGAGCAGGGCGTGCAAAGCATTGTGGTGCTGGAGCGCGAGGACGCCATGGGCGGCATTCTGCGCCAGTGCATCCACAACGGCTTTGGTCTGCACCGCTTCAAGGAGGAGCTGACCGGGCCCGAATACGCCCAGCGGGATATCGACAAGATCAAGGAGCTGGGCGTCGAGGTGCGCCTTGGCACCACCGTGCTCAGCTTGGACGGCGACCGCAGGGTCACCGCCGTGAGCAGGGCGAAGGGCTTGCAGCTCATTCAAGCCAAGGCCGTCGTGCTGGCCATGGGCTGCCGCGAGCGCCCGCGCGGCGCGCTGGCAACCCCCGGCACCCGCTGCGCGGGCATCTACTCCGCCGGTACGGCGCAGAAGTTTGTCAACATGGAGGGCTACATGCCCGGCAAGCGCGTGGTCATCCTCGGCAGCGGCGATATCGGGCTGATCATGGCCCGCCGCATGACGCTGCAAGGGGCTAATGTGCTGGCCTGCGTGGAGATCATGCCCTACTCCAGCGGGCTGAACCGCAACATTGTGCAATGTTTGCAGGATTACAACATCCCCCTGCTGTTCAACCACACGGTGACCAATATCGAGGGCCGCGAGCGCCTGACCGGCTTGACCGTGGCCGAGGTAGACGGCAAGCGCAACCCCATCCCCGGCACGGAGCAGCACTTTGACTGCGACACGCTGCTCCTCAGCGTCGGATTGATCCCCGAAAACGAACTGAGCCAGCAGGCAGGGGTGGAGATTTCGCCGCTGACGCAGGGCGCGGTGGTGGATGATACCTTCGAGACCAGCGTGCCCGGCGTGTTCGCCTGCGGCAATGTGCTGCATGTGCACGATCTGGTGGATTTTGTCAGCGCCGAGAGCGCCCGCGCCGGAGCGGCCGCCGCCGCCTACGCGCTGGGCCGTCGCCGCGAGGGCCGCGTCATCCGCGTAACGGATGGGAACGGCGTGCGCGGCGCGGTGCCGCAAAAGCTCCACCTCCACGCCGACGCGAGCGAGCTGGCTCCCGTGCAGCTGATGTTCCGTCCCGCCGCCGTGTACGAAAACGCGACCATTCGCGTGCTGGACGGCGACAGGGAGGTTTCGCGCGTGAAAAAGCGCATCCTGACTCCCGGCGAGATGGCCGAGCTGACCCTCAAGCCTGAGGCGCTCGCGGCACTCTCCGGCGGCGACCTGACCGTCCAAATTGAAGCGTAAGCCCGAAGGAGGCATGAATATGGAACAGACCCTGACCTGCATCAACTGTCCCGTGGGCTGCCGCATTCAGACGACCATCGAGAACGGCGTATGCGTGAGCGTATCCGGCAACGGCTGCAAGCTGGGCGAGAAATACGCCATGCAGGAGAGCGTCAAGCCCCTGCGCATGGTCACCGCCGTGGTGCCCGTAGCGGGCGCGGCAATGCCCGTGAGCGTCAAAACGCGCACGCCCATCCCCAAGCAGGACATCGCGCGCTGCATGGCCGAGCTGAGCCAACTCGCGCTCAAGGCCCCGGTACATATGGGCGACGTGGTGCTCGCCAACGCCGTGGGCAGCGGCGTGGACGTCATTGCCACCAAGACGGTCGAATAAGCGGCGCTTCCCAATGCAAAGCCCGCCGGAGAGCAGCTCTCCGGCGGGCTTTGGCATATACGCGGCGAATGGATCCCTTTACAGCGCGAGGAACGCCGGATCAAACAGGTTCTGCTCCTCGATACGGCGCTTGCCGTTTTCAATCTCCTTGACCATGGCGGTCAGGCGATCGTTGACCGGGCAGGGTACGCCGTGCTCGTCGCCCTTCTGGGCGATGTAGCCGTTAAAGTAGTCGATCTCGGTCGGCCGTCCGCGCTCAAGGGATTGTAAGCTGGACGACTTGAGATTTTTGTACTTGAGACCCACGATATAGATCACGATATGGCGGCGCAGTCGGTCAAGCGCGCCGTCGCCCTTCATAAGGCCGTAGTAATCCAGCTTGCCGCCGAAGGGCGGCACGCGCAGGTTGAGCGCGTCCGCCACACGCATGGCCTCGCCAATGATGGCGAGGAAGATCTTGCGGGCCTGCTTGCGCTTCATCATTTGGCCCAGCCGCAGGCCGCAGATGGCCCCCAGCGAGGTGATGCAGGAGTTGACGATGAGCTTGGAGTATAATTCCTCATAAATATGATCGGTGACGATGGTCTCCGTGACGGCGGAAAGAGCCTCCTTTGCGGGCTCAAGCGCGGCTTGGTCGCCCTCCAGACGGCCGATGATAAACTCGCCGGTGCTGGTCATTTCCAGCTGGCCGGGGCCGTGCATAGTGCCGCCAAAGCCGATCACGCAGCCTACCGTGCGCTCGCGGCCCACCACGGCGGCCAACGCGTCCACGCACACGCCGTTTTGCAGGCTGAGAACGAGGCTGTCCGGCTTGAGCAGCGGGAGCATTTGGCGCGCGCATTCGGGCATATCGTACGCCTTGGTGGCGATGAGGCAGAGATCGAACTGGCCGCTCAGCTCCTCCACGCTGGTCACGGCATGCACGGTGATATCATGCTCGCCCTTCACGCCGGTGATGTGTAAGCCCTTACCGCAGCTCAAATCGGCAATCTCGCGGTGCTTGCAGACCAGCGTGACGTCCTGCCCGGCCTGCCGCATGAACGCGGCGGTCACCCCGCCGATCGCCCCCGCGCCGATGACGACAATTCGTTGTTTTTCCATAACAAAATCGCTTCCTTTCCTTGCAATGTCAGGGGATATTGTACCATTGTCCCCGGTGTTTTGCAAATACGGGGAAGCGCAGGGCGGATGGGCCGATCAGCGGTCGTTGCGCAGGATATCGGCCGTCACCTTGCGGTTGTGGCAGCTCTCCTCATAGTTTTCGTGGCAGAAGGCGAGATACAGCACCTCCATCAAAAACTGCTGGGAGGTCTTTACGCTCAGGCTGCCGCTCTGCATGGGGCCCTCGTTGCCGCCGCAAAGAAAGAGCAAATCGCACAGCTCCGCCAACGGGGAGCGTGCAAACCGGGAAATGCAAATGGTCTTGGCCCCCACATCCTTGGCGATGCGCGCAATCTTGAGCGTCTCCGGCGTTGCGCCGGAGTAGCTGAACAGAATCGCCACGTCCTCCCGGCCCATCAGCGAGGCCCGCATGTACTGCATTCGCGCGTCCAGCGTACATTCCGCCTTGGGACACACGCGCAGGAAGCGGTTCTTGGCCTCCATGGCCGAGGCCGACGAGGCGCCCACGCCAAAGAAGCAGATATGCTGCGCCTCGATGAGCCATTGGGTCGCCTCCATCAGCGCGGCGGGGTCGATGAGCTGATAGGTCTCGTGCAGCGACGCGACGTTGTTGTTCAGCACCTTTTGGATCATCACGTCCACGGTGTCCATCGGCGTGACGATGCAGCCCTGTATCACCGGCGCTTGCGCCGTTTCTGTGACGCTCTGCGCCAAATCGACCTTAAAGTCCTGATAGCCGTCCTTGCCCAGATGACGGCAAAAGCGGAACACGCTAGTATCGCCCACGTCGCATGCGATCGCCAGCTCCGTTATGGACATGTACAGCACGTTTTTGGCGCTGGAAAGCACGTAGTCGGCGATGTGCTTCTCCGCTCTTGTAAATGTGTTGTAGTTTGCCTTGATCGTGACAAACAGATCCTGTGACATGTGCGTGTTCACTCCTTGCGCGCATGGTTAATATGGCAACGATCTTCCCAATCTTGCCTATTATATCGCCAATATCCTTTTATTGTCAAGCGCAAATTCCGAACAATTTTTCTTTGGCCTTTTATAAATGTTCGGGTCAGGCCTTGGGCGGCAGCATCGTCAGCGCGATGTGCTGCTTTTTGGCGTCCACCTCAACCACCCATACCTTTATGACGTCGCCCACCTTCACCACCTCGGAGGGGTGCTTGATAAAGCGGTTTGCCATGCGGCTGATATGCACCAGTCCGTCCTGATGCACGCCGATATCCACAAACGCGCCAAAGTCGATCACGTTGCGCACGGTTCCCATAAGCTCCATGCCGGAAGCCAGATCCTTGATATCCAGCACATCGGTGCGCAGAATGGGCTTGGGCAGTTCATCGCGGGGGTCGCGGCCGGGCTTTTGCAGCTCGCGCAGGATGTCCTTGAGCGTCGGCTCGCCCACGCCCACATCCGCCGCAAGCGCCTTGAGCCCCTTTTCCTCCGCGCGGGCCTGAATATCCTTGAGGCCGCCGGAGCGCACGTCGCTCAGCTCGTAGCCCAGCTCCGCCAAAAGCTGCTTGGCCGCGTCGTAGCTCTCAGGGTGAACGGCGGTCGCGTCCAGCACGTTTTTGCTGTCCTGCACGCGCAGAAAGCCCGCGCATTGCTCGTATGCCTTTGGGCCGAGCTTGGGCACCTTTTTGAGCTGCGCGCGGGAGGTCAGCCCGCTCTCCTCACGAAATGCCACGATGTTCTTGGCCAGCGCCGGGCCGATGCCCGCCACGTGGCTGAGCAGCGCCGCCGACGCGGTGCTGACCTCCACGCCCACGCTGTTGACGCAGCCCTCCACCACGCCGTCGAGGGCCTCCTCAAGCTGGGCCTCCTTGAGGTCGTGCTGGTATTGCCCCACGCCGATGGCCTTGGGGTCGATTTTCACAAGCTCGGCCAGCGGATCCTGCATGCGGCGGGCGATGCTCACCGCGCTGCGCAGGCTCACGTCGTACTGCGGGAACTCCTCCGCGGCCAGCTTGCTCGCCGAATACACCGACGCGCCCGCCTCGCTGACGATCATGTACTGCACGCCTTCGCCCAGTTCAGGCAGCAGGCCGGCGATAAACTGCTCCGCCTCGCGACTGGCCGTGCCGTTGCCGATGGCGATGGCCGTGACCTTGTGCTTTTTGCACATGGCCTTGATATCGGCGCGCGCGCGCTGCTTGCCCGCCTCCGCGCCGGGCAGTGTGAAATGCCCCACGCCGGTCTCAAGCACCTTGCCGTTTTCATCCACCACAGCGAGCTTGCACCCCGTGCGGAAGCCCGGATCCACGCCCAGCGTCACGCGGCCCTTCACAGGCGGGGCCATGAGGAGCTGGTGCAGGTTTTTGCCAAACACCTGTATTGCCGACGCGCTGGCCCGGTCGGTCAGCTCGGCGCGCACCTCGCGCTCGATGGACGGCGCGATCAGCCGCGACCACGCATCCTGCGCGGCAAGGCGCACCTGCTCGGTGGTCACGCTGCCCTCGCGCACGAAGGCCCGATCCAGCACGGCGTTGCTCGCCGCGTCGTCCATCTTGACGCTGGTTTTCAAATAGTCCTCGCGCTCGCCTCGGTTGATAGCCAGCACGCGGTGGTCCGGCAGCGTGCGTACATCCTGCTGAAAATCATAGTAGGTGCTGTACACGCTGTCCTCGTCCTTTGCGCGGGCCACCACCATCTTGCCGCTGCGGAACGCCAGCGCGCGCAGCTCCTTGCGCGCGTCCGCATCGTCGCTGATCTGCTCCGCCACGATATCCCGCGCGCCCTGAAGGGCCTCCTGCTCGTCGGCAACGCCCTGCTCGGCGCTGATGTATGCCCGCGCCATCTCCTCGGCGGAGCCGGACTTGACGTTTTGCATCAGCAGCTGGAGCGCGAGAGGCTCAAGGCCCTTCTCCTTTGCGATGGTCGCGCGTGTGCGCCGCTTGGGCTTGTAGGGACGGTAGATATCCTCCAGCTCGGCCAGCGTGGCGGCGGCGGCGAGCTTTTGCGTCAGCTCATCGGTCAGAACGCCCTGCTCGGTGAGCGAGCTCTGTATTTCCGCGCGGCGCTTATCCAACCCGCGCAGGTAGGTAAGGCGCTCGTACAGCTCCCGCAGCAGCTGATCGTCCAGCGAGCCGGTGGCCTCCTTGCGGTATCGCGCGATAAAGGGGATGGTATTGCCGTCGTCGATCAGCCCGACGACCACCTCCACCTGCGCCATACGCAGCTTAAATTCTGTGCAGAGCATGCCCAGTATATCCATTTGTATACTCCCTTTCCAAGCCGCGCTTTGGGCGGCACGGAGAACAGTGTATCAAATTCCGGCGTTCGTGGCAAGCGAAACCGACGGGGCGCGCGTGCGAAACAGCCTTTACGGCTGTTTAGGGCTGTTGGGCTCCGTTCTGGCGCAAGGCTTGATCCAGCTGCCGCAGCGCGTCCTGCGAAAGCGCGACAAAGGGCGTATCACAGAGCTGCCGCAGGTTCATGCCGTGCATGGCCGGAGGCACCTGCCGGGGCTGCACTCCCGCGTCCCGCAGACAGCGCAGGCAGTATTCGCTCTCCTCCAAGTCCTCCAACGGGCTTTGAAGATCGTAGTGCGGCACCATGGCAGGCTGGGGCTGATAGCGCGTGTGATAGCGGCCCGCCTTTAGCTCCACAACGGGAGCAGGGTGGTTGGGCAAATGCAGCGTCGCGGTCGCCCCAAAGGGTACGGCAACGTCCAGCGCGAAGCTCCCGTCCGCCATGATCTCATAGGAAACAGCGTATTCTCCCGCCGCGGACCGATAGGTCATATCCACCTTGGGCAGCCGATAATCCGGCATGGGCTGAATGATGCTGCGGCGGAAGCCGGGTGCGTCCTCCGTGGGGCGAAGACCCGCCATGCAGCGGTACATCCATTCCACGATGCTGCCATAGCTGTAATGGTTCAAGCTGTTCATTTGAATGGGATTCATGCTGCCGTCGGGCAGCAGCGAATTCCAGCGCTCCCACACCGTGGTGGCGCCCAGATTGACCTCGTACAGCCAGCTTGGGTAATCCTCGTTGAGCAGCAAGCGGTAAGCCATCGCGTTCAAGCCAAATTGACTCAACGCTTTGCACAAATACGCGGTCCCCACAAAGCCTGTTTTCAGATGAACCTTCGCCGCCTTGAGCTTCTCGGCCAGCGCCCTTGCGGTTCGCTCCTCCGTTCCGCACGGGCAAAGCCCAAACCACAGCGCCAGCACGTAACCGCATTGCGTGGTGATGCACAGCCTCCCGTTGGGGGAGAAATACTCGCGGCGCAGGGCGGCGAGCACCTCCTCCGCCAAAGCGCCGTAGGCCGCGGCATCCTGCGCATATCCCAGCACCTTCGCGGCCTTGGATACCAGACTGGCCGAATGGTAGTAATAGGCGCTGGCAATGTAGCCGTCCTCGGTCCCGCCCTTGAAGCCATCGTCAGCCTCGTTATCCAGCCCCAGCCAATCCCCAAAGTGAAAGCCCGTCGTCCACAGCCGATGGTCGCCCGTCTGCGCGTCAATGCCGCGGATGTAATCAACCCACGCTTTCATGCTCCCGTACTGCACGCCGAGAATGCTGTCGTCTCCGGAGAAGCAGTACAGCGTCCAAGGAATAATGGTCGCGGCGTCTCCCCAAGCGGAGCAGCTTCCGTTCTCGCCAAAGCTCGGCACCACATGGGGCATGGCTCCTTGGTGATGGGCTTGCTCCTGCCGCATATCGCGGCAGAATTTCCGCAGGAACCCTTGGCTGTCCGTCAGGAAGCACGCCGTGGCGGCAAACACCTGAGCGTCCGCCGTCCAGCCCATTCGTTCGCTGCGTTGCGGACAGTCCGTCGGAATCTCCACGTAGTTGGAGCGCTGCCCCCACCGCGTGTTTTCAATGAGCCGATTCACCTGTGCGTTGGACGTGTGCAGGGTACCGATGTCCTCCATGTCCGACCATAGGGCGCAGGCGGTATAATCCTCCGGATGAATCTCCTGCACGCCTTCCACCTGCACATAGCGGAACCCGTAGTAGGTGAAGTGCGGGGCGAGCCGCCCGGAGCGACCGTCGCTGTGATAGACATACTCCGCCTTGGCCGTGCCCAAATTGTCACGATACAGGCGCCCGCGCTCCATGTGCTCACCGTACAGCAGGCGCAGTGTCTTCTCCTTGGGCAAGGCGCAGCGCACTTCTACAAAGCCTGCCATGTTTTGGCCGAAATCCAAGACCCATTCTCCTTGCGGAGTTTTCAGCACCTGCTCCACGCCGCGGCGATGCTGCACCCGCAAGGCCGGGCTCAGCCGATCCATGGTGGGATGCCGCTCGTTGGGCAAAACAACGCAGGGCTGCCAGTCTGCCCGCCGTCCGGGATCGTACACCTCCCCATCGTAGATGCCGGAGGATACCACCGGGCTGGGGCTGACCTCCCAGCTTCCGTCGCTGGGCAGCACCTGCTCGTCCAAATGAATTTCCGCAAGCAGCGCGTAGTGATCTCCAAAATGGCGGGACTTCCCCTCCAGCCCAAACCGCCCCATGTACCACCCTTCGCCCATGAGGAATGTCAGCGTGTTCTCGCCCTCCGCCAGACGCCCGGTCAAATCGAACGTCTGCACCTGCACGCAGTCGCTGTACACCGTCAGGCCGGGCAGAAGGTATTCGTCTCCGAGCTTTGCTCCGTTGAGATAGACCTCGTACAGGCCAAGTCCGGTGGCATACAGCCGCGCTTGCTTGGGCAGCGAGCGGAGGGTAAATCCCTTGCGCAGCATGGGAGGCTGCTCCGCAGGCAAAGGGCTGCCCACCCATTGCCCCTGCCACGGCTCCTGCTGTTTGCCTGTCTCAAAAACCTGCACATCGCTTTGGGCGGCATCCCCCGCGTCGCCCTCCACCTCCACCTGCCATGTGTAGCGGGTCCGCGGTTTGAGCGCGACGGGCACGGCCGTGGACAGAGAATCCAGCTCCCGCCATCCCGTGGTGTATATTTCCTGTCGCTCCTGCCATACGCGCAGTCGGGAGCAACGCTGCCGGGTCGAGTCCGTCTCGCTGACGCGCCAGCTTGCGCGCAGGCAGGAAAGGTCGTATCCCACAGGCTGGCTGAGATGGTTCATTTGGCAATGATCGATTCGCATGGCTGCTCCCTCCCCAAAACGCAAGGCATCCCGCAAAGAAAACACCGCTTTGCGGGATGCCCGTATCAAGCGCCGTCAGCGCGTTAAGCCCTCCACGTCGGCGCGCCTGCTGATGAAGCTGGCGCGCCCCTTGCGCACGCGGCACAGCGTGTGCGCATCGGGCCGCATCTCAATGTAGCGATGCTGCAGCGGCAAAGGCTGTCCCTGCCCCGCCAGCAAGGTATCGCACAGCGCAATGTAATCATCCACATAGCTCACATCGATGGGCGTCCCGTTATGGTTGGGATACAGCTGCCGGTACTTTCCGTACAATGCCTTTACGCGCTCGCAATTGGCCCGGTGCCGCTCCAGCCGCTGCCGGTACACATACGTGTCCCTGTGCGCGGGGCAGAGATCATACAGCAGCACTTGGGCGGCCTCCAGCTCATCGCCGCACAGCAGCATGCCGTATTTTTCATCCAGCAGCATCAGGCTGGAATTGGAGTGAGCCGTAAGCAGCAGGATTTCGACCTGACGGTTTCCCAAGTCGATCAACTGACCGTCCGCGACGGGGAGCTTCTCATAATCGGGATAAGGGAGCGCTGCTAGGTCAAACGGCGCTTCCGCCAGCATGCACGCGTCCTCGGCCCAGTTGGGATGCACCATCACCTGCTGCCACTCGCCGTTGCCGCCCGCGTGGTCGGGGTGAAAATGGGTGTTGATGACTTGGATGGGCAAGCGCGTCAGGCCCTCCACAAAGCCGCGAAGGTTGCCTGCGCCCCAGCCGGTATCCACCAGCAAGGCGCGCTGCGTACCCTCCAGCAGATACATGTATTCCGTCCCGTTCATAAAGCTGATGATCCATGTTTCCGCATTGCATTTCCACGCCATATAGGTACCAAATTCGTCTGTGAGACTGGGCTGATTCATCATGTTGTCCTCCTTACATAAACTTGGCGCCCCAAATTCCTCCGCACCACACGTCCACGGGGGCCTTGCCTTGGAAGGCGCTGCGCCCCATGATCTTATCCACAAACGCTTCCACGCAATAGCTGTTTGAGGAGTAGCAGTTCACAAAGGTTGGGATAAAGGGCGCGTCTATCATGTGATACGGATTGGCAAAGGAAACAAACAGGGTGGGGATTTCCTTGACGTACCAAGGCTCGTTGGCGGCCATCAGCGGAATCCAGTCCAAACGGCGCGTCGTGTTGTTGGAGCCCGTGGCCACGTTGGCCGCTACGATGGACAGATCAAACTTGCGCTTCATATCGGCCACGCCGGCCTCGAAGATTTCACCGTGCTCCATGGTCGCGTAATCGTACATGGATACGGCGAAGCCCTCTTGCTCCAAGGCTTTGCGCAGCAGTTCCCCGATCGTGCCGTTATCGCCAAAGCTGCCCGACTGCTGCTCGCCCAGCACGGTGAGCCGAATCCGCGGGGTTTTGGCGGGAGAGACGGGCAGCAGATGCTGATTGTCCTTCACCAATGTGACGGCCTCTTGGGCGCATTGCTTTGCCCAAGCCACGTGCTGCGGGCTGCCCAGCGCGCTCAGCCGCTCCTGCGTGGGAACCAGCGTGCCCTGCGCCTGCTTGCGGTGCAGCTTCATGCTGGCTTTGGTTGCGAGGATCCGCAGAACGGCCTCATTGAGCCGCTGGCCGGTAACCCGACCGTCGCTTAATCCATCCCGGATGGCTTGATAATCCTCATCGATGTTCTTGCAAAAAAGGATCATGTCCGCGCCCGCCATCAGCGCTGTCTGTACGGCTTCCTTGCGCGTCAAGGAGCCCGTAAAGCCCAGCATGGGGGTGGCGTCCGTGGTGATAAGCCCCTCAAAGCCCAGCTCGCCGCGCAGCAAATCCGTCATCAGGATTTTGTTGGTGGAAGCGGGCAATATCTCCTCGTCCTTGATCGAGGGGCACAGCTTGCGCGTCATGGCAGGCTGAAGGATATGCCCTACCATTACGGTCTGCGCGCCCTCCTCAATCAGCCGACGATAGACCGCGCCGTAGGTGCGCTCCCATTCCTCGGCGGTCAGGCTGTTGACGCTGCTTAGCAGATGCTGATCCCGCTCGTCCACGCCATCCCCCGGAAAATGCTTGATACAGACCGCCATGCCATCGCCGGTTTCGGCCACGCCCTTCATGTAAGCGGAGGCCATGTCCCGCACCCGCTGAGGATCGCTCCCGAAGGTGCGCACGTTGGTGATGGGGTTGCGCCAATTCATGTCGATATCAACAATGGGGGCAAACGCCCAGTTGCAGCCTACCGCGCCGCCCTCGTCGCCGCATACCAAGCCCAGCTTGTATGCCATATCCACATTATCGGTTGCCGCCACCTGCATTTCCTTGGCAAAATGCGTCCCCTGATGGGCCACGCCGTTGCCGCCGCTTTCCAGGTTGGCGGCCAGCAGCATGGGGATCCGGGACGCCCGCTGCATCGCGCGATGGGCCTCTTGGATCTCTTTTCCGTCTCCCGTGCGATACATAAATCCGCCGGGCTTGTACTTGGCGATGTGCTCCGACAGCGCTTGGGCGTCCGTCAGCATGCCCGTCACGCAGAAGATCTGCCCGATTTTTTCTTCTTCCGTCATGGACAGCAGCGTATCCTGCACCCACGCAATGTCCTCGTCTGATAAATAAAAGGGCTTCTGCTTCATATCCATAGGGGGTTCTCCTCTCTATGCCCAGTTTATCACTTGGGCCGACTGCATGCCTGCGTGTATTTCCGCCGTGGCTTGGGTGACCGCGAATACCACAAAGCGTCCATCGTCCGCCCGGTACATTTTTTTCAGTCCGGGGCTGTTGAGCAGAGCCGCCTGCCGCGCCTCCGCGCGATCATCCTCCACGGCAATCGCGGATACCCGCACCCATGTGCCCAGATAGAAAGCGCAAAGGCTGACGTGGGGGTCCTGCTTTAGCTCTTGGTATACCGCTTTTTGATTATTGGTGTTGAAATAGAGCTTGCCCTCAAAGGAGAACAGCTCGCCAAAGGGACGCTGCGTGGGCACGCCGTTCTTGAGCGTCGCCAAGGTAAACATGCCGGCCTTTTGAATGACCTCCAAAACCTGATTCATACATTAACCTCCTTCGAGTCGGGGGGTGCGATCAGCGGATGCAGCAGCCATTGCGATAGGCTTGCGACCACGTACCCCGCCAGCAGCGCCCACGGATAGATCCCCAGCCACGCGGGAAAGTAAGCCGGCGTGAACCCGACTGCCACCGCCGTCATCAGCAGGCTCATCAACGTCGTAAAGATGAGGTTGTTCGCCAGCGTTCCCGCCAGAATGGCTGGCAGAACCGGCTTTGCATGGAGCCGTTCCGCCGTGCAGCGC
The DNA here is from genome assembly GCA_964408185.1 of uncultured Oscillospiraceae bacterium. Lineage (GTDB taxonomy): Bacteria > Bacillota > Clostridia > Christensenellales > Aristaeellaceae > CAYOYK01. Next base: position 116,053 of record CAYOYK010000001.1, read on the forward strand.
CCAATGCGCTCTGCCGGAATGACGGCCGAGATGCACAGGCTGATCCCGTAGGCCACGAGCAGATCCTTCAGCAGCGCCGTTCCCAAGGGGACATGGTTCAGGATCGCCACCGTGCCCGTCATGCCCAAGGCCATGAAGAAATTGTGCAGCAGAAAGTACGCCCATGCCTTTCCATTCCACTTCCGCATCAGCCCTCACAACCTTTCTGCTGCTCTGCCAGAGCGCGCTGCTTCTTTTGGCGGAACAGCTTCATTTCCTCCAATTTGTAGATATTGCCGCTATAAGCAAAGAAGCTGATGACGATCAATCCGCTCAGAATGCTCTGCATGCTGGTGGAGACTCCCAGCTTGCCAAAGGCGGCAATCAGCAGCGCCTGCACAATGGCGCCCATAATGACGCCCACGTTACGGTCGCCATATTTCGCCAAAACGCCGCCGATGAACATGGGCAGGAAGGCATTCTGAATATAGCTGATAGAGCTCAGCGAGATCTCCGGGTCTGTTTTGCCAAAGACGCACAGGTTCATGATGCCCGCGGCGCCCAGCAGCGCTCCCGCGATGAGATTGCAGCCTATCGCGTTGGGCTTTTCCTTCACGCCCACGTTCACGGCGATTTCCTGCCCGCTTTGCAGGCTTCTTGTGTTGTAGCCAAATTTTGTATAATTCAGCACAACAAAGAGAACTGCCAGAATGCAAAGAATCAGGATGTAGATATACGGCTTGAAGGCCCAGATGGTCAGATCGTTCCGCCCGATGATGCTCACGCCGCCGCCGTTGGTGCTGATGTATCCGATGGCCTCGTAGAGCATGCACACGCCCAAGGAGGAGATCATGGGCGGCAAGCGCAGCGTGACATACACCAGCCCGTTGACGGAGCCGAGAATCGCGCCAAACAGCATGGTGGTCACTACTTGAAACACAGCGCCGCCCAAGCCGGACAGCCCCAGCGCCAATGTCAGCTTGCCGCCAAGCAGCGTAGCCAGCACTAAGGTCGCGCCCACGGAAAAATCAAACCGTCCGCTGGTCAGATTATAGCTTACCGCCAAGGCAATGCAGCCTGTGATGATGGCGTTGCGCAGCATAACGGTAAAATCGCTGCCTACGCCAAAGCCCACGGCCCCAAACGCGGAGCAAAGCAGGCGAAGAAAAACATACGCGATCACAGGCAGCGCAATCATATGCAGCATATTGCTGAGCAGTTTTTTCATCGGAATCTCTCCTTTCATCGGGGCAGCAGCTTGGTGCGGTACGTCATGGACGTGATCAGTACGACCACAAGGAAAATCACGCCGCGGATCAGCTGAATCACATCGATGGATAACCCCAGAACCGTCAGCCCGTTGTTCAGCACGGTGATAATCAGCGAGCCGATCAGCGCGGCGCTGATGCGGCTGCGCGGGCCGCCCGACAAAGGCATTCCGCCCAGCACCAGCGCAACCATGATGTTGGTGCCTACCACGCCGCCGGTTCCGGAGGACACGGTTTTTGTGCTCATCATGGAGATCAGGGCCGCCAGCGCAACCCCGACGCCGCCCATCAGGAAGCTTTGAATGATCACCTTTTTGGAACGAATGCCGCTTTGCGCCGAGGCCAACGGATTTCCGCCCTGCAGCTTGGCGCTTTTTCCCACCTTTGTGTAGTTGAACAGGAACATCGCAATCAGAAAGAAGGTTGCGACAAACACAACGTTAAGGATGTTCATATCGCTGCGGGGCACGTTGAGGAGGCTGCGAATGGACACCGTGGTGGCATTGCCCATCAAAAACAGCGCAATGGCGCTCAGCACGCTGGAAAAAACAATGGTCACAATAAAGATCGGCAAGTTGAGATAGGCGGCGACTACGCCTTTGACCAAGGCAATCAGCATGGATACGACAACGGTAACCAGAATCATCACCACAGCGCTTTGGCAGGCAATCCCGGCCAGAGCGCCCGAAACCGCGGATAGGCACATGCTCCCCGACAGGGACATATCCAGCGCTCCCGACGCAAAGGCGAACACCGCGCCAATGGACACAAGGCAGGTAATGACGAACTGGCTGATGATATTATTGATATTTACCTCGGTGAGGGTCGCTCCGTGAGAGATCGCGGCAAATACCGCAACGCACAGCACCAAGCCCAGAAAGGGCGTCAGGTTTGTCAAAATGTGCTTTATGCGTATCTGTTGGGCGGATGGTTTTTTCATCACAACATCGGTCATGTTACTTTCCTCCTTGGACGGTTCTTCCGCAAAAAGTCGCTGTGCAGCCGTGCGTTACACCATCAGGTCGATCATTGTGTTTTCGTTCATGTCCTTGCCGCGAGTCAATTCGCCGCTGAGATGTCCGTTTTTGAGAACCAGCACGCGGTCACACATGCCAATCAGCTCCGTCATTTCCTCGCTGATAATGAGAATGGCGTGTCCGCTGTGCTTCCGATCCTCCATCAGCTGATACATGGCGGCTTTTACGCCAATATCCACGCCGCGGGTCGGGCAATCCAAAATCAATACATCGGAGTCCCGTCCCAGCCACTTGCCAAAAACGACCTTTTGCTTATTGCCGCCGGACAGTGTTTTGATGAGCTGATCCTGTGTGGAGCATTTGATGGACAAAGCGTCTATCTGTTTTTCCACATAGTCGCGCTCCGCCTTTGGCGTGATGACGCCGCCCCGACTGACGCGGTCAAAGCCCGCCCCGACGATGTTATCCCGCACGGACGCGGTAAGCACAAGCGCCTCCTGATCCCGATTCTTGCTGACGTAACCAAACCCATGCTTGATGGCGACCGATGCGCAGGTGACGGCCTCCCCCGAAGGAACATGCACAACGCTGCCCGTTACGATGGGCTCCTCCCCAAACAGCGCGCGTCCAAGCTCATGCATGCCGCAGTTGGAGAGCCCTCCGATGCCCAAGATCTCGCCTCGGTGCAGCTCCAGCGACACGTTCATCAGATTGCCGCGCCCCGTGGTGACCTGCTCCGCGCGGAGCACCACCTGCTCGTCAAATGTGCATACGGTATCCTCGCGGTAGTAATGCTCGCCAATTTCCCGGCCCACCATATAGCGCTTGACCATCTGCGGTTCAAACTGGCTTTTCTCCAGCGTGGCGACCATTTCCCCATCGCGGAGCACCGTAAGGCTATCGCAATGCTCCATGACCTCCTCCAGATCATGACCGATGAACAAGACCGCTTTGCCTTCCTCCTTTTGCTGTTCCATGAGGCGGTACACAATGCGGCGGCCCTTTTGGCTCAAGGCGGTGGTGGTCTCATCCACAACAAGGACGTCGGGATTGCCATACATCACCTTGGCAACCTCCACCAGCTTTCGATCCTGCATATCCAGCCGATCAATCAGCGTGTCGGGCTTCACCTCGCAAAAGCCGATGCGGTCCAGCGCCTTCTTCGCCTCCTGATTCATGCGGCTTCGCTGAACCAAGCCCAGCCGATTGCGGAACTTCCCCTCGTTCCCAAGGAAAATGTTCTCCGCCACCGTCAGCCCGGACACGGTGCCCATCTCCTGCACAATCATGCCTACGCCGGCGGCGGCGCCGTCCAAGGCGCTCTGGGGCTTGTACGCTTGGCCGTGAAACAGCATTTCCCCGTGGGTGGCCGGTTGCATCCCCGCCGCGATGGAGGATAAGGTGGACTTGCCGGACCCGTTTTCTCCAATCAGGCCGCGGATTTCTCCTTCGCGCACCGTAATATCCACTTGATGCAACGCGCGCGTGGTGGCATACATCTTTGTGATTCCCTTGGCCTCAAACAGCACGTTCTGCGATATTGGCATCCAAAGAGCCTCCTTTGCTTTCCACCGTTTGCAGGGCAAGCGTCCCTTCGGCAAGGCCATCTCCCCGCGCAGTGATTGTGATTTTGCCTGCTTGCGCCCCCGCTCTGACAATCAGCATTCCGCAGCCGTCAAACAAGTCGGTTTCCTGTCCGTCAAAGCCCTCCAAGCTCCGTGGGTTGGCGCTGCCCAGCGCGGCCAGCCTGCCCGCGCCCTCCACGTTGACACGCACGCGCACAGCGGCGCACGAGACCCGCGCGCCTGCGCTGTCTACCGCCGCGATGTCTACGTAGAACAAGGAATCCTCTGTGGCCGGCGCTTCCAAGCGCTGACAGGATAACCGTATGCCCGCCGCTTGTCCCGCGGTCGTCAGCGTGGTTCTCGCCTGCTCCACGCCATGGCTGTAAGCAACGGCGGTCAATTCGCCGGGCTGATAGAGGGTATCAAACACGGCCATGTAGGGCTTTTCCTTCCCCACCGACTGTTTTGACAGCTCCTGTCCGTTGCACAAAAGCGCAACCTCTTCCGCCCCGGAATAAACCTCCACATGCACGGGGCTGCCTTCCATGCCGTGCCACGTCCAGCTGGATAGAACGTCGCTCCACGTCCAATTGGTGACGTACTTGGGCTGGTTATAATGCTGCGGTCGTTCGACGGCGAGATAGGGCGTCTGCCGCAGCCCGTACACGATCTCCCGATAATAGCTTTGGGGCCTGCGCTGGCCGCAGAGGTCAAAATCGCCGCAATTGGCAAGAAACCACGGCCAAGGCCCGTACATCTGGTAGGTCAGGTCATAGTCGTTCTTGCCTACGCCCGCTTCGCCGATGTACTCCCAAGCCGTCCAGCAGAAATCTCCGAGCACAAAGGGGAGCCGCCGGATCCTCGGCCATGTTTTGCCGATGCTGGACGGCGTGGTTTCGCTGCCCAAGATGATGCGGTTGGGGTACAGCTCGCCATCGCCCTCGTAGCGGCTATCCATGTAGTTGTACCCGCACACGTCCACCCCCGCGAAGGTTTCCTCCACCGCCTCGGTAACCGCGCGATGCCGCATGATATCGTCGATACGGGCGTCAAGCAGCGTCATCATGGCGTTGATGTCGGAAGGCACCTGCTGCGCATCGCCCACAACCTCGCTCAAAATCTCGCGCATCCGCGGCATTACGCTAAACATCCCGTTGATGCAGTTGACCGCGGGTCGGGTAGCGTCCAGCCGCCGCAGGCGCTCGGCCATCCGGCGGTTCAGCGACGCGCCCGCCGGCGTTCCCGTTTCCGGGATCTCATTGCCAAGGGTGTACATGACCACGCAGGGATGGTTGTAATCCATGCGCACCATGGATTCCATTTCAAACTGCCACCATTCCTGAAATGTCAGCGACTCGTCGTGGTCTGCCTTGGATACATTCCATGTGTCAAACAGTTCATCGACCACAAGCATGCCCAACTCATCGCAGGCCTCCAGCAGCGCTTGGGAGGCCGGATTGTGAGCGGAGCGCAGCGCGTTGAACCCGGCCGCCTTCATGCGGCCGACGCGCCAAAGCTCGGCGTCCTTCATCGACACGCCGCCCAGCACGCCATTGTCATGGTGGATACATCCGCCGCGGAGCTTGACGCCTTCTCCGTTGAGCGTCAGCCCACGGGTGCGGCTTAGCTGCAAGGAACGAATCCCAACGCGCACCTGCTGCTGCTCTATCACCCGCTCGCCCTGAAGCAAACGGCATTGCAGGCTGTACAGGCGCGGATCGTCGAGGCTCCAAAGGCTGGCTTGCTGTACATCCATCCTTACGCTGGCCTTCGCTTGGCAAATGTCGAGCAGCGTAACGGGCTGACGATCCTTCGCAACCACCGTGCCGGCGTCATCCGCCAGTTGGAGCTCCAACACGAGAGCGGTTTTTCCCAGCGTTTGCTGGTACAGCTCCACATCCGCCCGCACGGTGGCTGTGCCCTGCTGTAGGCTCACCGTTGTGAAGCGGATATCCTCCACGCCCGCCTGCTCTCCCAGCAAAAGGTACACCGGGCGCAGCAGGCCGCCGCCCACATACCAACGGCTATTGCGGTTCATGCCGTTTTTGGCGACCACCTTCAGCTCGTTGCGGCCCTCGTGCAGCAAAGCGCCGATATTTACCCGAAACGTTGTATATGCACTGGGACACTTGCCCGCGAACTGCCCGTTTACGTACACCATGCCGTTGCAAGCCACGCCCTCCAGCTCCAGCATGACACGCTTGGTCAACCATGCTTGGGGTACCGCCAGCTCGCGCAGGTAGATCCACGTATCTCCCTGATACCAGCCGCCCGCCGCTCCGTTTTGGGACGTCTGCCGCCGTTGCGTGTGAATCATCCCATCATGGGGCAGGGTAACGGTCTCCCCTTGCTCGGCGGCCGCGAAGCCCTCCAAAAAGCCGGAGGGAGATTGCAATATCCAAGCGTCGTTCAATGCAAATCGTTTCATTTGATGCTCCTCGCAAGGAAGGGACTGCCCATGATGGACAGATTCGAGCCCACGCAATGCGCGCCTTGTGGGTATCTCATCCTTGTCATGCGACAGTCCCTTGATCATTTGATTACGGGTCGCGCTTACTTGGCGTGACGCGTCTGGACATCCTCCAAGGAGTAGCTGGCGGCCAGCTCCAGCAGCGCTTCGTAGCTGGTCATGCCCATCAGCTCATCCGTGGTGTAAATGCGCTCGTTGGTCATCAAGTCGGAGTAAGCCGCGCAAGCCTCGGCGCTGTCCAGTACCAAATAGCCTTGGCTAAAGAAGGGCGCATAACCGTCCTCATCCACGATCTTGTTGCCGTTTACCGCCTGATAGATCAAGGCTACCTGAAGGGCGTAGCGCTGAATGTTGGCCGCAACCAGCAGATCGATCTGGCCGTTTTTCATGGCGTCCACAAAATCCGGGCTGACCACGCCGATGGTGGCAAGGGGAACATCAATGCCTGCGGCCGCTACGGGCTGCGCCCATCCGCTCAAGGCGTTGAAGGAGGTCGCCACGGCGTCCACGCCCTCGGTGGTCAGCGCGCTGTTCTGCTGGCTGGAGAACGCATCCGTGCCGGGGAAGCCGGACACCATGATGACCTCGGCCCCCGCCGCGCCATCCGTAAAGCCCTTGGTGCGATTGATGAACATTTCGACGCCAAAGTCGGCAGCGCCGTTGGAGAACACGATTTTTTTGGCGCCCGCGTTCGCCAGATAGCTGCCCATGGCAAAGCCGGCTTCATAGTCGCCATTCGCGCCGTAGGACAAGGCGCCCAAGTACAGGGGTTCGGCCTTGAGCTCCTCCCACATGGCGGAATCGCCGTATGTGAAGTACATGCCGTTGTCAATGGCGCGCCACGCGGCCTCCGCGCCCGCCACATTGTAGTAGCCCATCACAGCCACGCAGCCGGCCGCCGCGCAGTTATCAATAAAGGCCGCTTCGCCGTCCGCGTCGCTAAGGGCTTCGGAGTAGATGAACTTGATGTTCATGGCCGGGGAAAGATACGTGTCGAAGTAACTCTTTAGCTCCAGAAATTCTTGATCGGTAGGATCGTAGATTTCAAGACCAATTTTGATCGTCTGTGCATCTTCCGCGGCTGCGATGCTCATCATCGACAGTGCCATAGCCAGCGCCAGGACCATTGCGAGAACCTTCTTCATGGAACACCCTCCGTTTCTTTGCGCGTCTGCGCCTTTCACGTGATGATTGTACCAAAGCCTCCATGTGATCACAATGCTGCTTTTTATCCCATTCTCATTCGTTTGATTGTATCCCGTAACTTTTTGCGCTCGCATTCACCGCCAAACAGAATATGATTTTGCGCCTTTTGATTCAACGCAGGATATCATATTGCATGTCCCGCTCCGGACAACGCATTCTGCCTGCGTTTCATCCAACCATGAGAAGCGTTTGCGGATAATCCGCCGAGATTTGCGAAGCGACGACACTCATGCTATAATCAATTCATGTACGGAATGGAGGATCTGCGCCCATGATGCGCCGTCAGCTGCTGATTCATGCTTCCATGCCCCCGATGGATTTTGCAATGTTCTGGATCGAGCCCTCCGAGCGCAGTTGGGCGCCTTGGCTTCGTTTGCTCTACATCTGCCGAGGGACAGCCGAGCTTTGGGTGCAGGGCGCCGTGCTGCATTTGGAGGAAAATCAGGTGTATGCGCTGCAACCCATGGCAGTTGCCCGTGTTGTGCAGGGCAACGCTGTGGTGGCGGAGTTCTCGTTTGAGGAAGCGTTTATCCGGCAGCAGCATGTATCGCTTCGGAATTTGCCTGTTCAGCTTACCAGCGAGCATACGCCGGAGGAGGACTTGCAGCTCCGGAACCTGCTGGCGCAGATGATCCGCTGTTCTACGGGAGAGAACGCGCAGACCGACCCATTAATCCATCAAGCCAACGCGTGCCATTTAATCGCGCATTTGCTCAATTGCTACAACAATCAGCCCGACGCCGCCGCATCGAATCAAATGGACGGCCTGCAGCAGGCGCTGGACTATATAAAAGAGCACGCGATGGAGCCGTTGTCTGTCAAGCAGGCGGCGCAGGTGGCGGGTTTTTCCGTGTCTTACTTTTCAAAGCTGTTTTCCCAGAGCCTTCAATGCACGTTCACGGAATACCTGACGGAATTACGGCTCCAGCAGGCCCATCAACTGCTGATGGAGACGGCCTTATCCGTGAAACAGATCGCGGAGAATTGCGGATTCCCCGATGCACGGGCCTTCTCCCGCGCGTATCGCATCGCTTACGGGCGGTTGCCTACCGCGGCGAGGGCAGAGCCGCCCAAGGCGGGGCTGCCAAAGGGAGAAGGGAATCTAGCCATGCTGGGAGCTTGCTTGGACGCTCTTTCCGGCAATGGGCAGCGCAGCATACGCACCGAGCATCGCTTGTACCCAGACGTGTTTGTGCGGAGCGAAGCCAAACCGTTTCATCACGCGTGGCAGCAAAGCATTGGCACAGGCTGTTGCTCCGCCCTGCTGCAGGCGGACGTTCAAGAGACCCTGCGCGGCTTTCAGCAGCACGGCCCTTTTCGGCGGGCTGTATTCCATGGCATGCTCGACGACGACATGCAGGTTTGCTCCCGCAATCACGCGGGCGATTTGCTCATTTCATTTAACAATGTGGATACGGTGCTGGATTTTCTCCTTTCCATACAGCTTGAGCCGTTGATTCAGCTTGGCTTTATGCCAAGCGTGCTGGCCGCCAGCCGCGAGATCCGCCTGTACAACGGCAGATCCATCATCAGCCTGCCCAAAAGCATGGACGAGTGGTGCCGCTTGGTGCGCTCGCTGCTGTTGCACCTGTTTGAGCGATATGGGCGCACCCGTGTGGAGGGCTGGGAGGTATGCCTGTGGAGCAAGCCGGACAACCCCGCGCTTCCCTTTGGCAAGATGGATTTTGACGACTTTTTTGCTTTTTACCAGCGCACCCGCGAAACCGTAAAGGCCTGCAGCCCCGTCATCCGTTTTGGCAGCCCGGCGTTTACCACGGATGCTTACGGCTGGCTGGAGCGGTTCTACAATGCCTGTCGGGAGCATAACTGCATGCCCGACGTGCATCGCTTCGATATCTACCCGGTTGACGTATCCACAGGGCTTTATCCGGCAATTTCCGAGTATAATCAGACGCGGTACCTTAAGGACCCGTCCGCCTTTCAGCAGCTCCTTGCCAAGGCGCAGCAGGCCCTTCGGGATTACGCAAGGGTAGATATGCGGCCCGTTGTGGAGGAGTGGAATCTGTCCGTATCCCAGCGGGAGCTGCTCAACGATACCAGCTTTAAGGCGGCCTATATTGTGAAAACCGTGCTGGAAAACTGGCAAAGCACACCGGATATGAGCTATTGGGCCTTCTACGATAACCTTGGCGAGGTACACCCCACGGATCGTCTGTTTCAGGGCGGCTTGGGGTTGTTTGCCAAGGGCGGGCTGCGCAAGCCCGCCTGCTATGCCTTTTGGATGCTGGCGCAGCTTGGGGATCAGGTGCTGATGCAGCAGGACGGGTACATCGTTACCAAAAGCAGAGACGGGTACCAAATTTTACTCTATAATTACTGCCATTTCAGCTCGCTCTACGCGGAGGGCGAGTGCTTTGACATGTCCTACACCAACCGCTACACAGCCTTTGTCAACCAGCATAAGCTACATTGCGAAATCACCCTGAAAGACCTGCCGCAAAAAACGTATCAAATCACCACCCGACTCCTGAACCGCCGCCACGGCAGCGTGTTTGATCAGTGGGTGAAGATGGGCGCGGTATCCATTGTGCAGCAGGAGGAAATGGAATACCTGCAAGGCGTTGGTCAGCCGCAGATGCGGAAGCGCTTTGAGCAGGCCGCTACGGGCGCGCTGACATTTGTCGCCAACATGGAGCCCTTTGAGGTGCGTCTGATCCAGCTTGGCGAAGTGATCGCCTAGCGGGGCATAACGGGCCCGATCCGGCGAGGATTTGCGGCAGACTTGACCGCTGTGGTATGATAGAACAAGAAGCACGGACAGGGGCGCTCCCGCCGATCATCGTCGGCGCAAGCCCCGTCAAAGCACGGAGGTCGCTATGTTGGATACCGTATTGCACGCGCTGCCCGCCTACATTTTGCTGTTCGCCGCGTTTTCCATTGCCGGATGGATCATGGAGGTCATTCTCAAGCTGATCCAGTACCATCGCTTTATCAACCGCGGCACGCTGATCGGCCCCTACTGCCCCATCTACGGCTGGGGCGCGGTGCTCATCACGCTGGTCGCCAACGGCGTGTTCTTTCGCAAGTGTACGCCCGCGGAGACGTTCCTTGTCGGGTTTTTTCTGTGCGGCGCGCTGGAATACTGCGTGAGCTGGTACATGGAAAAGACCTCGCATGCCCGCTGGTGGGATTACAGCAACAAGCCAATGAACCTGAACGGACGCATTTGGATCGGCAATCTGCTGCTGTTTGGCGCGGCCGCGGTCGCCATTATCTACTTGGCCGACCCGCCGATCTTCACGGTGATCGGGCAGATCCCCTTCCAAACGCAGGCGATCATCGCGGGGGCGTTTGTGCTGGTGATCTGGACGGATCGGATCGTCTCGCAATTCCTGATGAAGCTCATGCGCGGCTGCATCGACCATCACGAAGCCGACGATACCGAGGCGATTCGGCAGGAGATGGACAGGATGCTCAAGGATCGCTCGCTGCTGCTGCGCCGCATCAATCAGGCGTACCCCAACTGGCAGCCCAGCCCAAGGCGTATGGTCGAACGGCTGAAGATCGCGCGCGAGGAGTACCGCATTGCCAACAAGCGCCTGCGGCTTGAACTGCGCACCGCGCAGTACGCGGCTGTCAAGCGTAGGAAGCAGGTCTCGCAGGATGTGCTGAAAAGCCTGCAAAGCCGCGTGACGCAGGCCAGACTCGGCCGGGATATGGCGCTGGCAGAGCTGCGGAAGCTGGAGGATCAGCTCCACCGCGGGGCATAAGGCGAGAGCGCTTCCGGCCGAGGCGCTGCAAAATCCGACCCCCGTTTAGACCCCCAAGGACGCGCGGAACGGGCCGAAGCGCATCGAAAAGCCCCCCGAAAAGGCACAAGAGAACCCCGCAGGCTTAGTTCCTGCGGGGTTTTGCGTGGTACGCCCGGTGCGATTCGAACGCATGACCTTCAGAGTCGGAGGTTGAAGCCCGCTACTATATACATCTTTATTTTGCACACCTACAGAGTATCTTCTCTGCTTTGACTGCCATTTTGACTACATAAAGCTTCGTTTAGCAGTTTTCCAACTTTCCTTGCTGCCTCCTTTTCCTTTTCAGCAGACAGGTGGGCATAAATCCTTAAGATCATTTTTTCGTCGGCATGCCCCATCCATTTCATCGCTGTTTTGATATCCACGTTAGCGTCGTAAAGCATGGTGCAAAAGCTGTGGCGGAAATCGTGTGTACGGATTGTTATTTCTTTGTAAGGTGGCAAATCTTCTCCAGATGCAAGGATTTGTTTGTCCGACCGGCGCTTTCCGTACCATCTTCTCCCGCACCCATTGACCTGCTTTTCCAATGCGGATTTGTAGCTTGACCACATGCTTGCAAAGGCAGATTCGCTCAAGCGAGACCCGCTCTTTCTAGACTGAACCGCAAGACCATGCCTGCCTTCCAATGCTTTGTACAGTGGCTCAAAGAGCGGTATTTCCCGAACTCCGGCTTCTGACTTCGGGTTCTTTACATTCGCTTGGTTATGAACAAACTCGACGGATTCCCTGACATAGATAATTCTAGTTTCAAAGTTACAATCCCGGTCAATATCAAAAGTCAGTGCTTCTCCGCGTCGCAGACCTCCGTACAGCATCAGCATGGCCGCAGCACCGAATGGATGCTTACCGGACATGTTGATGATCAGATTGCGCTCCCACTTCTCCAGGGGACGGTGCGTTCCATCCTTTCCATCTGGTCTTTTGACCTTGGCGCAAGGATTACGCTGAATAAGCTCATCATCCAATGCGGATGAAAACATGTCGTTGATAATCATACAAAACTTTTTAATGTGGGAAGCACTCTTGCCGATTTGGGTATTGTATAGTTCTCGAATGTTCAAAGACGTTATCTCTTTTAAACGGGCTCCCGGAAACTGCCCGCATAGAACATTCAGATAGTGCGCGTAATCATTATAAGTGCGAACGCCCACTTGCGATTTTGTTGTTTTAAGCCATCTTGGGGCATAGTCAACGATTCTCATTCCGAGCGAATCGTCCAATTCTCCAGCTCGCTCCTTGTAGCGGTAATCGTCCCTGGCTGTAAGCGCTTCCTCCGACGTTTTCCCGTAGAACCATTGCTCCTTGTACCGGCAGGCATAACGTCCATCTGGGCGGCGCTTAAGCGCCTTGCGAGGCATTCTCGTCCGCCTCCTTCACGAAAATGATTTGGCAACGACATCCCATGTGGAACGGAGGGACGTTGTCATAGGCGACATCTTGAACTCTGATCGGATGCTGCTGTCTGTCTTCGCACCTATCGCAAACGTCAGCGTCGCCCGCAAGATTTATCTGAAAATGAGTAGCAATATTATCTGGTTGATTCTCAAGCAGAATGTCGCTCAGGTTCCTGACCTTTTCACATAGATACAACAGAAAGAATGAAAGATACGTGACCTCGCTGCTGTAATATGACGGTCTGTTTTCTTCGTAGTTTTCAGCGAAGTCCTCGCTTGGTTCGACGTGCTTCAGGTGCGCCATGAGCAGCGTGCCGAGGATTGTGGCCGTGGCGAAATCCACGGACGTGTTGAGCATCAGCTCGGCGCAGGATTTGACGGCTTGCTTACCACGGTCGTTCAAGCAAAGCTCGTCGGCAGACAGGCCTTGGATGATGTCAGAGTAAGAATAATTCACGTGTATTCCTCCCAAACAATATTCTTCGCTTGGAGCAAAGACGAATCAGTTAAGGAATGAGCCAATCGGTATCGGGCTTAGCAATCAATCTAGCGTCGTTATACGCCATATCTAGCGTTAGAATAGTTTTTGCCGTATAAAAACCATCATATCGCTTTATCGCAAGAGCCAGATCAGTAACCTCTGGAGTGGTCAAGCAAATTGGAAGCATCAAGCATATATCCCCTTTGTAATATGTCGGCACAGCGATTTTATAGTTGGCTTGCCGACAACGACAGCGGAGACGCGGCGGCACGGCTCAATGCGAGGCTGGAGCTGCAATCTGCAGGCATCATCAGCGAGGCGGAGCTGCGCGCGTGGGCGCTGGGCGAAACGCTGGAGGAAGCGGAGAAGGCAATTGCAAGAATAAATGCCGCGACTGCGGGCAATGGACAGGCATCGCCGGAGATTGCGGCGCTGTTGGACGGAGGCGGCGAGGATGGACGGTAGGGGTGCGTCCACAGGCAGGAGCAGAGCTTGACCGTGCTGCCCACCATCGGCTGGGCGGGTGCGGACAGCTTTAACTGGTGCTTTGACGGCGAGCCTGTGGGCGGCGTGGTGACGGTATCGACCACCATGACGCAGAAGAACCGCATGGACAAGACGGCGTTTCTCTACGGCTACGACGCGATGCTGGAACGGTTGAACCCGTCGTGTATTCTGCTGTTTGGCGTAATACCTCATGGCTTGCGCGGTAACATCATTAACGTGCCGCCGCGCTGGAAAACGATGGCGGGCAGGCGCATCGCGGCCAAGGCGCGCTGGGAAAACGCCGACGATACGGCGCGCATCAAAATTGGCAAGATAGCTCATTGACGTGATAGTCACAGCGTGATATACTGCGACTAGCAAACGGAGGTGATCCTATGGAAAGCATCAGGCCGTCCGCCGACCTGCGAAATCACTACAACGAAATCGCGGAAGGCTGCCGCAAAAACCGCGAGGCGGTATTTATCACAAAGAACGGGCGCGAGGATACGGTGCTAATTGGAAGCGTGGATTACAGGCGGATGAAGGCTGAATTGGAGCTGATGAAGCTGCTGGCCGAATCCGACGAGGATATACGCGAAGGACGCGTTGCGCCGCTTGCGGGCACGTTTGACGAAATGCGGGAAGCGCTAAAGGCCAGGTTTGAGCGATGAAGTACAGGCTGCTTAGAACTGATAAAGCCAACAGGCAGATGGTTGAAATCGCCGCATATATCGCCGAGGAAACGGGCGACTACGAAACTGCGCTTGGCTTGATAAACAAGATTGAGCAAGCGCTATCGCTGCTCGGCGAAACGCCTCACCGCGGGAGCTTGCCAAGAAGCGAGGCGCTACGCAAGCAAGGGCACCGAGTATTGGTAAGCGGCGCATACTTAATCTTTTACCGATGTGACGACGATAAAAAAACGGTTACGGTAACGGCGGTGATTCACTCCAAGCAGGATTATTTGCGAGTGCTATCATAAACGCGAAACCACAAGACGCTGCAACAGTGCAAGCGTCTTTTTTGATGGAAACGGAGGCTTGCGGAGATGCTCAGCGACGATATACTGTACGCAATAGGCGAAGTATTCTTCGAGCGGATGCATATGATCGTTGAGAAATACATGCGCAAGATTGGCGAGCACGTGCGCGACATCGGCCAGCTGCTTCCGTCCGACGCGCACCGCGCAGCGCAGATGCGGCGCGCGGCGGTGACGCAAGGCCAGATGACGCGAGAGATCGCGCGGGTGGCGAGGCAGAGCGTAACGGACGTGTACGCGGTACTGGAGGCATCCGCAAGGAGCGACATGCACGCCTACGAAGCGTGGGCGCAGCCAATTCAGTCAGCAACCGCGCAAGTCGATCGAATGATTGCCGCGCAGTACCAAACGACGGCCGGGCGCATGCTGAACCTATCCAACACAACGGTCGTGAGCGACGCTTACGTGCACGCCATCGACATTGCAGTGCAGACAGTGCAGAGCGGCGCGGCTGACTACAAGACCGCGACGCGCGACGCGATCCGCGAGGCGGCGCAATCCGGCCTGCGGGTGCGAGACGGTACGGATACGACCATTGTGGACTATGCCAGCGGACACACCCGGAGGCTGGACAGCGCGGCGCGGCAGAACGTGCTGGACGGCGTGCGCGACCTTAGCAACGCGCAGGCAGAGTATATGGGCAATGTCTTCGGCGCGGACGGCGTGGAGATCAGCGCCCATTACGAGTGCGCGCTCGATCATCTACCGTGGCAAGGCAGGCAGATGTCGCAGTACGATTTTGACATCCTCCAAGCGAGCTTGCCGCGCCCTTATCGCAAGTGGAATTGCCGACATCACATCTACCCGATCAAGCTGGGAATCAGCCCGCCGGCGCACACACAGGAAGAGCTGAGCAAGATGCGGGAGTGGTCGACGGAGAAGGTGACCATCGACGGCCGCACAAAGACGCGCTACGAATGGACGCAGGAGCAGCGGAGAATCGAAACCAAGGTGCGGGAGCTGAAGGACACGGCGGTTGCGGCGAAAGCGGCGGGCGACATGGACTTGCGGCGGGAGTGCCAAAGAGGAATCAACACGCTGACGGACTACTACAAGCGTGTGAGCGAGGCGGCGGGCATTAAGACCAAGGCGGAAAGAATGTCCGTAAGCGGGTTTAACGCGGTAAAGGCGGCGGAGCCCAAAAAGTTGACCGGTCTGCCGGATGAAGCCATGCGGCACACGGTCGAGGTTTCGATTCCGGAAGGCATAGCGCTGCCGGACGGTCTGCATGGCGTTGTTCCAAAAGGCGCTACGATGACCCGTGTGGAGGTTATGGCGGGAGCGGGAACAAGCACGGCGATTCGAGATGTTAACCGTTTGCAGGCGAGTTATCCGGAGAGTCCAACTGACGGGTGGCAGAAGAAAAGCGGAACGGTGTATGGCAATTCGTTTCATTATGTGATACACTGGTATCAGAACGGTGAGTTTGTTGCGGCTGATGAGGTCA
This sequence comes from uncultured Oscillospiraceae bacterium, assembly GCA_964408185.1. Lineage (GTDB taxonomy): Bacteria > Bacillota > Clostridia > Christensenellales > Aristaeellaceae > CAYOYK01. The sequence continues at coordinate 132,138 of CAYOYK010000001.1, forward strand.
AGCTGAAAGGAGTGAAAGCAAATTGATGCGCGTACAATACATAGGCCCGAATATTGGCGTTGACGGTCTTTTCGATCAGGGGGTTTATGAGGTGTTGGAGGTCGACCCACTGATTGGCTACCTTCGCATCATCGATGAAAGCGATGATGACTATCTGTATCATCCCACAAGACCACAAGCGATTGCAGGAACGTATCAAGGCGGTCGCTTCGAGATTGTTGAGGATGACAAAAACGGCACGTTGGAGAAAGCTATCCATCATTAGACCGCCAAGCGAAAGCAAGGCGGTTTTTGATTGGAAAAGCCGGGTGTGAGCAAAGGTTAAAGAAGTATCAAGCGTTTCGGCAAGGCCGAGGCGCTTTTTACATACGCCCACGGCGAGCGACATCGCCGGAAACGACCGCGAAAGCGGGAAATCATCGTCTACCAGACGTTAAACGGGAGGCCTCCTATGGGGAAGCCCAAGAGCTTGATGCCTTTGAACCTGCAATTCTTCGCGGACGGCGGCGAACAGCCGGGGCAGGAAAAAGGCGCGGAAACCAACCCAGACGCAGCGGGAGCGAACCAGAGCGCAGCGAACGTGAACCAAACCAGCGTAAGCAAGGAAGCGCACGCCCAGGCGCCGGACATGACCGCCATCACCAAGGCGATTGTGGACGCGGTGGAAGCCGCTACCAGCAAGAAGGAAAAGGCGGTCGTGCGCTCCATGGCGGAGCAATACGGCCTGAACGAGGACGAATGCGCCCGCGTGCTGGAAAAGGCCAAGGCCGACAAGGCCGCGCAGCTCCCGCCGGAGATACGAGCGCAGATGGAAGCGATGACCAAGGCCGCAAACGAGCGCCTGATCTCCGCAGATGTGCGGAGCGTTGGCGTATCGATGGGGCTGGTGGACGCGGACATGGCGCTGCTGGCCATCGACCGAAGCGGCTTGAAGGTGGATACGAACGGAGCGGTGACGGGCGTGAAGGAGGCATTGGAGGCGTTAAAAGCCGCCAAGGGCTACCTGTTCAAACCAGCAGCTGAAACGCCCGCGGCACAGCCCACCGGCGCGCGTGTAGACGTGGGCGCGCCGACGGTACAGACAACCACGCCGGACTATGACAGCATGAGCGACGAGGAGTATTTCCGCTCCAAGGCTCAGGAGAAGAAAGGATAATGCAATATGGCGAACACGTTTATTTCCATCAAGAACGTTGCGAGGGAAACGCTGATGTCGGTGAAGGAAGCCATCTTGATGCCGCAGCTGTGCTACCGTGATTTCAGCAATGATTTTACGGACAACGGCGACACCATCCAGGTCAAGAAGCCGCCTAAGTATGAGGCGCAGGAGTTTACCGCCGGGAGCAGCGTAACCAACCAAGACATCGTTGAGGAAAGCCTGCCGGTGAAGCTGGACCATCTTGCGACGGTGGACGTGAGCTGGAGCGTCTTGGAGGCTGCCGTACACATCGGCGAAAACAAGGTGCGCGAGGTCGTAATCAATCCGTCGAGCTACGCGCTGGCCAAAAAGGTCAACCGCGACGGCTTGAACATCTACCGCAAGATTCCGAAGCATCTTGGCACGGCCGGAACCACGCCCAGCGCGATCAGCGACATCGCAGCTGCGCGCCTGTTCCTGAACAAGGCAGAAGCGCCCGAAGCAAACCGTTATGCGATCTGGAACGCCGATGCGGACAGCGCGCTGGTGCAGATTGACAATCTGCGCAAGGTCAACGAAGCCGGGCAAAACCGTGCGCTGCGCGAAGGCGAGATCGGCCGCGTGCTGGGCCTTGATAACTACATGAGCCAAGGCGTCGCCGCTCACTCCAAGGGCACGCTGGCCGCGACCGGGAGCGGTGCGAAGATTCTGCTGAAGGGCGTAGCAAATGCTGCCAACGAAATCACCCTGGACACCGGTGGCACCGCGCTGGCCGGAACGCTGCTGGCGGGCGACGGATTGACTGTCGGTACGGCGTTCGTGACCGTTGCTGAAGACGCGACGGCTGCCAACAACGAGATCGTAGTGAAGCTGAACAGCCCCCTGACCGCCGCGGACAACGCGGAAGTAACCATCGGGGCGAACTATGCGGCAAACCTCATTTTCCACCGCAACGCGATTGCGTTTGTGAACCGCCCGCTGGTGATGCCCCAAGGCGGAGCGGAAGGCTACGTCGTAACCGACCCCGACAGCAACCTTGCGCTGCGTGTAACCCGCGGTTATGACATGACCACCAAAACCAACAAGATGAGCCTAGACATCCTATACGGCTATGCGCTGGCATACCCGGAGCTGGCCGCTGTGTATCGCGGCTAAGGGAGGCGAGAGCGTGGCGTATGGAACCTATGAGGACTACGCCGCCCTGTTCGGCGCGGACAACCTGACGAGGGAGCAGTACGCCGCGCTGCTCCCCCGCGCGACAGCGATGCTGGACATCTACACGGCGCGGCGGGCGCAGGAGGCGACCGGATACAAGCTGGAGGCCGTAAAGCGAGCCGAGAGCGCTCTGGTGAATCTGTTAGCGGCACAGGACGACACCATGCAAGGCAAGGGCGTGTCCAGCGTGAGCAACGAAGGCTACAGCGAGAGCTATAAGGCGGTTACGCCGTCCGACGTGGACGAGGCACGGCGCGATGTGTGCCGCGCGTGGCTAAGTGGAACGGGGCTGATGAGCGCGCTATGAGAAAGCCGTTATTCATCGACACCGTGACTGTCTACAACCACTATCGTCTGGCGCGAGAGGACGCGTGGGCGCGGACGGTGCTGCGTGGTGTGCAGTACCGAACGGAAACCGTGAAAACGGTATCCTCAAGCGGAGTTGTTAGCGTTGCCAAATCCGTCAGCGTGACGATCCCGGAAGGCGTGGATGCAGGCACAAAGGCGTACCTTGCTCCAGCGACGTTCGCCCGCTCCGAGGACAAGACAGGCGCGTGGACGATCAACCCAAGCAGCGACATGGACGTGATTGTTCTGGGCGAAGCGACGCAAGAAGTCACGGAGCAATACACGATGGCGGATCTGCGCAAGGAGCATCAGGGCGCCTGCGCGACCGTGAAGAGCGTGAAGGACGCGCGCGGCCGACTGCTGCCGCTATGGAAGGTGACTGCCATATGAGCACGCTGGTCTTTGACGCGAAGGAATTCCTTGCGGCGCGTGGACTGATGCCAAGAGGCGCGGTGCAGATGGCGATTGCGAATGATGTCATCAGGCTAATGAAGCCGTACACGCCCATGGACACTGGCACGCTGTCCGACAGCCCCAAAACGGAGGACGGCACAGAGGTTGTGCAGGATATGCCGTATGCGCACTACCTCTACCAAGGCTTGACGATGGGGCCAAACATCCCGATCTTCGATGATGACAGCAAAAAGCCAACCGGCTTTTTCTCGCCTCCCGGACAGAAGAAGCACTACACGGGCAAGAAACTGACGTACAACGCCAGCTTGCACCCGCAGGCTGGGCCGTACTGGTTTGAACGGATGAAGAGCGAAGGGGGCAAAGAAAAGATCGGCGAGGCGGCGGCGAAGATGGCCGGGGGGAGGTACAAGCCGTGACAATCAGCAAAGCGATCATAGACTGGCTATACGGGTTTGGCAACATCGACGTGGACGAGCGTATCGACACGGACGCGCTATCGGCCGCTTCGCAGAGCCTGGGGCTGTACAAGACGCCACAGGCCAGCGTAAAGGCCTACGTGGACGGTACGCGCGATGTGACCGCCTACTACAACTTTATGGCCAAGCAGGGCGCGCAGACGAACAGCGAGCGCGCAAGCAATCAAGCATGGATGGAGGCGCTGGAGGCGTGGGTGCGGCGAAAAAACATTGCCCGTGAACTGCCGACGCTGGGCGAGCATCGGGATTGCAGCGCGGCGTCCATCTCCAGCTCCTACTTCATGCTGGACGGATCGGACGAAAATGCCACGTATCAGCTTACGTTGGCAATCAATTACACAGAAAGGATGAGCACTTAAATGCCAAAAGTGATGCGATATCAGGTGGCCGATTACCTTGGCATAACCACAACCAGCGGAGGAAGCAGCACTACGGCCTATTATCTGATGGGAACCGGCTTCACAAAGATCGACGAGGAGGCCAACCCGAAGATCGACACAAAGGCCTACGTGAGCGACAAAGGCTCCTCCAGCACGGTAACAGGCTATGAGCGCACGTTCCCGTACGAGTTTGATCACATCAAGAGCCAAGAGGCCATCGATGCCTTGTACGCTGTAGGCCACGATGACAAGATCGGCGAGGCGGCGGAGTTTGACTACGTTCGCGTGGATCTGTACGATGCGGCGGAAACAACTGGATCGTACACAGCTTGCAAGTGGAAGGTCTGCGCGGAAGTCGGCACTGTTGGCGGCGAAGGCGGCGAGCTGATGACCGGCTCCGGAACCTTGCATGCCATCGGCGATGCCATCGCTGGCACGTTCGCCGTAGCCACCAAGACATTCACGGCCAACGCTTAAATCGCGCCGAGCGCATGACCAAGACGGTCATGGGCAGCGCGGATACATGATGACCAAATTCCTCGAAATCGAGGACGCTTCCAGCGGAGACAGCGGTTCGAGCAGCGATGCGTCGAGCTACGGCCTTTGGATTCCGTGCGCTTCAAAGGCAGCAGCGATAACCCTGCGGAGCATTCTGTGTACCGGCATCGTAAAGGCCGGTGAGTAAAGTGGAGAACGTCACAGCAGCTCAAATTGCGACGGCAATCATCGTAATTCTTGCAATTTGCGGAGCGATTAAGGTCATTGGCAGCGCGATTGACGTTATTAGGGGATGGAAGAAACCGCGCGCAGATTCCGACGAAGCTGTCAAAAGTCGGCTGGATTCTCACGATAAGTTTTTCGCTGCTGACAAACGCCGACTTGATGAATTAGACAGCGAGCTTGCAGACCAGCGCGAAGGGCAAAAGGTTTTGTGCAAAGGTGTACAAGCATTGCTCGACCATGAGCTTCACAACGGGAATGCAGATGACATGGCTGATGCTTCCAAGGGAATCAACAATTGGCTACTTGAGAAGTGAGGTGAAATGAGGTGCAAAGGGCACGTTCCCCCACCAAAGCAAAAAGCAAAGAAGCGGCGCTTTCTCTTGAAAGCAGGGCGCTGGAATACAGCAAGGTTATCTTTGACAGGTTCTGCTGGTTTTTCTTGGGGCAGCTTGTAGTCACCTACATTATGATTGCGCTGGGGTACGGCGCAGAAGCTCAATCGCTTATGGACAAAACCATTCCGCTGTATCAGACCGTGGCCATTGCGTACTATGGCAAGGCCGGTGTGGAGAACGTAAGCAAGATCGTGACGGCTGCAACCAGGATAAACAGCATAACATCAGACGATGACAACGGATAATATGAAAGGAGAAACCCATGAAGAAATTTCTCGCCATAACACTTGTCCTCATGCTTGCACTGACCCTTTGCGTTAGTGCGTTCGCGGCAGAGGAAAGCATTGACTTGGGTGCGCTCACGGACGGAGCGCCAACGACCGTTGTTGTAAGCGATGCGTCCGCGCCGGAAGAAGCGGAAACATTTGCGCCGTTCAACTGGTCGGAAATCATAACAAAAATTATTGCCTGGATTCTCGGTATCGTAGGAACGGCGCTTTCAGCGTGCATTGGCCTGTGCATGAAGAAATACATTATCCCGTGGCTTAATGACGTGGCTATCCCATGGCTTAAACAGAAGAAATTGTTCAACGCAGCGCAGACAGCCGTGGAATACGCAGAGGCGACCGTCGGACGGTTAAACGGCCAAATTAAGTGGGACATTGCGGAAGATATGCTCAAAAGACTTGGATATGATATTAATTCTACCGAGGTAATTGCAGCTGCATAAGCAGCGTGGCAGCAGTTGGATATTTCCCAATATGCCGCCGGAATTAAAACGGCAACTTCGGACGCGGCTGACCAGCAGCAAGGTGGCGTGGAAAAGCCTTCCGCCGACGGTGTTACTGACTGTCAATAACTCGACAGTTCAGTATTTGTCCCAGCCTTGTTTTTTTCAGAACCGCAGAGGACCTCCTCTGCGGTTCTTTTTTTGTGAACAGTGCACTGATTACTGTGAAAGTCTGACAACCGTTTTGACTACGTTTATATCGGTTTTAGAGCAAAAAAACCGTGTAAGGCGGGAGGGCAAGAAAAAACAAACCCATCGAAACTCTTGTTTCGATGGGTTTTTCGTGGTACGCCCGGTGCGATTCGAACGCATGACCTTCAGAGTCGGAGTCTGACACTCTATCCAGCTGAGCTACGGGCGCATGTTCAGCAGGATTGATTGTAGCGCATGCGGTTGAGGTTGTCAAGGGGAAAGGCGGGGAGAACAGCGTCGTCCTTGCCGCTCAAAACGAAACATCCATTTCACAAAAGCCCTTCGCGCGGTGAAAAAATGCTTGCATTTCCACGGTGGAAATGATATAGTGTATACGCTATTGATCAAGGAGGGAATTACCATGAGCATCGCACTCGGGATTCTGGTCCTGGTGAGCGCCCTTGTTATGACGGTGACCGTTCTGCTGCAAAGCAGCGAGCGCACAGGGATCGGTGCGGTATCCGGCGCGGCGGAAACCTTTTTCGGCAAGAATAAGGCTCGCAGCTTGGACGCCAAGCTTGCGCTGGTAACCAAAATCTGCGCAGGCGTTTTTGTTGCAGCTTCTCTGGCCATGATATTGATCGGCTAACGCTCGCATCAAAACAAAAAGGGGGTCGACGACAGCTTGTGGTCGGCCCCCTTTGCGTATGTTTATTTGACCGAAAATATGGTATAATACGGATATGCTTGACGCTGAACGCCCCGTCGGGCGCAACACTCAAAAGCAGCACATGTCAGGAGGCTACGCAATGGCAGACCAGCGGTATCCGAACGGACGCGATTTGGGAGCTCCCGATTCCCAGCCCGCGACTTCCGCATCCAATACAGCGCAGGGGCAGCCCCGTCCCGGCATACCCTATCATGCGGGCATGCGCCCTCTGCCTACCATGAAGCAAAGCCCGCAGGCCGCTTTCGATCAGCAGCCAGCGCATCCGGGCGCGGGTTTCCCGCAGGGCGTACCGTCCGGCAGAGGGATGCAGCGTCCATCCTCCTTGCAGCAGAATCCCGTGCCGGGAGGCTACGCGCAGCGGCAGCTCGACAACAATGGCATGCAGCCCGCACCGTATGCGCAAGTCGCGCCCAGACCGCGGCAGAACGCGTACCCTATGCGCGGCATCAATCAACAGCCCGCGCAGACGAATATCGCGCAGGAAAACCCGCCCTCGCGCATGCGGCAGGGCGTTCCCCCTTTGCAGCAAACGCCGCCTGCGGAAAGCCCCGCCGCGTGGGGCCAGCCGTCCTCCCCCCGTCCGCCGCAGATCAACCCGCGGCCGCGTCAGCAAGCAGCTTCTCCCGACGGAATGCGACCGCCGATGATCCCGCAGGATGCGCCGCGCCCCGCGCGCTCGTCGGGCGCGCAAGCGCCGCAAGGCGCGTGGCAGGCCTCCGTGCAGAGCGGCTCGCCCGTCCCATCGGCGCCGCGTCGAGCGATCAGCGCGACGGACGGAGCCATGCGGCGGACGGAGATTCTTTCCGATGCGCAGGACTTGAGCGCCCAACTGGAGGCGCAGCGCGCGCAGACGATGGACGAATACACGCGCCGACCGCCCCTTCAGGGCGCGCCGATGTATGAGCCGCAAGCGCCGCAGGCCATGCCGCAGGGAGCGATTCCCGGCGTGGGCATTCCCAGCTCCCATTGGGAGCAGCAGCGGCGCGCGACGCAGCGCCCGCCAGAGCAACGGCCGTCCGGGCAGCGTCTGCCGGAGCAGCGCCTGTCGGAGCAGCGTTTGTCAGAGCAACATTTGTCAGAGCCGCATTTGCCGGAGCAACGTCTGCCGGAGCAACGTTTGCCGGAGCAACGCTTGCCGGAGCAGCGTTTGCTGGAGCAACGTCTGCCGGAACAACGCCTGCCGGAGCAACGTTCGCCGGAGCGGCGCGCGTCCGATGGCGGAATACCTCGCCGTCCCGCAAGCACCGCAAACGCGTACAGCCCGTCCTCGCTAAACGCCTACATGCAAGGCGGCCCGACCGTCGATCCCTTTGCGCGCCCCGCCGGTTCCGCTTCAGCCGAGCGGTCTGCTTCGCCCGTGCCCAACGCCCTGCCCGCGTTCGACCCCGCCGCCGCGCCGCAGGAGGGTGGGCGCCGCCGTCGCGCGGCCCGCGCGCAGGAGGCATCCGCGCAGGCCGCGCCCGTCAGCGAGGCTCCCGCGTACAGCCCGTCGGAGAGCGCCGCGGCAAGCCGCCGTTCCTCTCGCAGGGGACAGTCACGCGCGGAGGAAGCGCCCGACGCGTATGCCGCGTCCTACGCCAATCCGGCCGCCGAGCCGACGCAAGGCGCTTGGCAGGCCGAGGAAACGCCCGCGCGGGCCGTCCGCGGCCAGCCGACGCTGGACGTGCCCTCCGCCATGCCGGAGGCAAGCCTCTCCTCGGCCCGCTTCGCGGAGACCGATCCCATGGACGCGCCCGACGGGCTGACCGTAGAGGGCTATCAGACCCCGGAGCCCAACCCGGTTCCCAACGCGTTCTTCTCCACGGCGACCAAAAGGCTGAAGAGCATGTCGCCCAAAGTATGGATTCTCATCGGCGCGGGTGCGCTGGTCGTAATCGCGCTGATCGTGCTGCTGGCCACCGGGGCGCTGGGCGGCGGATCGTCCGCAGCCCCCGTATCGCAAAGCGCAAGCAACCCCTATATCAACGCGCCAAGCGGCCTCTCCGAGGCGGGCCAAGGCGAGACTCCGCTGCAGGGTTGGTCCGTGCAGCCCACCGCCGAGCCGCCCATGGCCGATACGGCAGCGGACGGGCCGTCCGTTATTTCCTTCACGGCCGATCCGGGTTCGGCCGCAGCCCCTGTGAACGTGGCGTTCACACTCGTCGGCAACGACAAAATCGCCAGCCTGAAGCTGCTGCAAGCCGACGATACTCAGCTCCCCGCCACGCTGCAAAGCATGCCCTCGGCGGACGGCGTGACCTACACCTACACCATCCGTTTTGAGCAGCCCTATTCCGGCTCCATCCGGGCTTTCCTGATGGACGAGCAGGGAAGCTGGTACCAGTGCCCCATCGTCTGCGACATCTCCATTCAATAGCCGCGCCGCCGCGCAAAAGGAGTACCCATGACAAGAGCGTTTTCCATCGGCGATGTGCCCATCGGGGGCGGCGCGCCGATCAGCGTGCAAAGCATGACCAACACCGATACCCGCGACGCGGCCGCGACGCTGGCGCAGATTTGCGCGCTGGCGCAGAGCGGCTGCGACATTGTGCGCGTAAGCGTGTACGACGACGCGTGCGTGCCCGCCCTGCGCGCGCTGGTGGACGGCTCCCCCGTTCCGCTGGTGGCGGACATCCACTTTCGCGCCGATTTGGCCGTTGCCGCCATCGAGAACGGCTTCCAGAAGGTGCGCATCAATCCGGGCAACATCGGCGGAGAGGCCAACGTGCGCCTTGTGGCCGATTGCGCCCGCGCCCATCACGTGCCCATCCGCGTGGGGGTAAACAGCGGCAGCGTGGAAAAGGATCTGCTCGCGCGCGAGGGCGGCCCGACCGCCAAAGCGCTCTACGACAGCGCCATGCGCCATGTCAAGCTGCTGACCGGCGCGGGCTTTGAGGACGTTGTGATCTCCCTCAAGGCCAGCGACGTGCCCACCACCGTCGCCGCCTATCGGTTGGCCGCGAAAAGCTGCGATCTTCCGCTGCATTTGGGCGTAACAGAGGCCGGTCTGCCGGGGCAGGGCAACATTAAAAGCGCCATCGGCATCGGCGCGCTGCTGCTGGACGGCATTGGCGATACCGTGCGCGTCAGCCTGACAGGCTCGCCTCTGCCGGAGGCTCCCGCCGCGATCGATATTTTGCGCGCCTGCGGCATCCGCAGGGACTGCGTGCAGGTTATCAGCTGCCCCACCTGCGGGCGCACCGGCATCGACGTGCCCGGCATTGCCGCGCGCGTGCGCGACGAGCTGGCCGATCTTCGCACGCCGCTCAAGGTGGCCGTGATGGGCTGCGTGGTCAACGGCCCCGGCGAGGCCAAGGACGCGGACGTGGGCGTTTGCGGCGGGCACGACGGCTGCGCGCTGTTTGAGCGCGGTCAGCCGCCGCGCAAGCTCTCCGGCGATCCCGCCGAGGCCCTTATTGCAAGGGCGCGCGCCATCGCCGCGGGCAAAGCACACGCATGACAAAGCAAGATCTGCTCAAGCTGCTGGAGGCCGCCGTGCCGCACTTGGCCGGGCAGCTGCACCCGGAGCGCGTGCTGTACAAAAAGAGCATCAACAAGGCGTACATCACCTATTTGTGCGACTCGCTGGTCTCGGAGAAGGACTTTTTGACCATCGAGCGCAAGCTGCGGCAGAGCCTGCCGCAGGTGCAGGTGGCGGTGCGCGTGGCAAGCCCCGGCTTGGCCGAGGACTTTTTGCGGCATGTGGACAAGTACCAGAGCGTGCTGACGGACTTTCTGCGCCGCCAGTCTCCCGCGCTGCGCGCGTGGGTGGACGATGTGGGCTGGCAGATCGTCGGGCAAAGCGTCGTGCTCACCTGCCCGGATGATTTTTCCGTGCAGTTTTTCCGCAAGCAAAAGCTCGACGAGAAGCTCTCGCAAGCCATATGGGATATCTTTCGCCTCCGGCTGCCCGTGCAGCTGGAGGTCTGCGGCGCGCGCGAGCAATGGGTGGCCGAAATGCGCAAGAGCCGCCACTATGAGCCGCTGCCGCCTCCCTTGGAGCTGAACGGCGCGGATTTTTCCGCCCCGGAAGCGGACAAAGCGTCGGTTCCCGCCGCCAAGTCCGCTTCCGCCGCGTCTCCCTCGGACGCTCCCCGCAGGGCCGCTCCGTCCGGCGGCGTCAAGCCGACCGCCAAGGGCGGCGCGGTGGTCAAGGGCCGCGGCATCGCGGACAAGCCGGTCCCCATCGGCGAGCTGACCGACGAGGCGGGCATTGTGGTCATCGACGGCATCGTGACCGGCTTGCAGGAGCCCAAGGAGCTAAAGGGCGGCGAAACGGTGCTGAGCTCTTTTGCTGTGTACGACGACAGCGGCACCGTGTATTGCAAGGCGTTCTATCAGTACCGCATGAAGCGCCGCATGGGCGACGAGCCGCCCCCGCCCCCCACGCAGGAGGAAAAGGACAAGGTCAAGCAGCAGCTCGCGCTGCTCAAAAACGGCATGCGCCTGCGCGTGCGCGGCGAGTGCCGTCAGGACAGCTTTTTGGGCGAGCTGTGCGTCTCCGTGCGCGACGCGCAGGAGTACCCCATCCAAAAGCGGCAGGATACCGCCGAGGAAAAGCGCATCGAGCTGCACATGCACTCCTCCATGAGCGCCATGGACGCGACCAGCGACGCGGGCGATTTGGTAGCTCGCGCGGCCGCGTGGGGCCATCCGGCGGTCGCCATCACCGATCACGGCGTGCTGCAAGCCTTCCCCGCCGCGTTCGGCGCGGCCAAAAAGACGGGCATCAAGCTCATCCCCGGCGTGGAGGGCTACCTGTGCGACCTTGCCTCCATTGTGACGCAGCCGGACGACCGCCTGCTTGCGGACACGACATTCGTCGTGTTCGACGTGGAAACGACGGGGCTATCCAGCGCGCGCGACCGAATCATCGAGATCGGCGCGGTCAAAATGCAGGGCGGGCAGGTGGTAGCGGAGTATTCGTCCTTCTGCGACCCCGGCGTTCCGCTGCCGCAGAAGATCACCGACCTGACGCATATCACCGACCTGATGCTCAAGGGTGAGAAGGCTCCGGGGCAGGCCGTGGCCGAGCTGCTGGATTTCAGCGAGGGCTGCGTGCTGTGCGCCCACAACGCGAGCTTTGATATCGGCTTTGTGCGCGCCGAATGCGAGCGCTCCGGTCTGCCCCTGCCCTCCGGCCCCGTGCTGGATACGCTCACCATGGCCCGGCGGCTGTACGCCAGCCTGCGCAGCCACAAGCTGGGCGCGGTGTGCAAGTTCCTCGGCGTGAGCCTCAAAAACGCGCACCGCGCCGTACACGACGCGGCCGCCACGGGCAAGTGCCTCGCGCTGATGCTCTCGCAGACGCAGAAGCAGGGCGTGACCACGCTGGCCGGACTGGATGAAACGATCAAGGGCCGGAGCATCGGCGAGACGTATCACATCATATTGCTGGCCAAGAGCCAAAAGGGCATGGAGAACCTCAACCGGATGGTCAGCGCCGGGCATCTGGATTATTTCTATCGGCACCCCAACCTGCCGCGCCACCTGATTGAGCAGTACCGCGAGGGCGTTATCGTGGGCAGCGCGTGCGAGGCGGGCGAGCTGTTCCGCGCCGTGCTGGCCAACCGTCCCGACGACGAGCTGGAGCGCATCGCGGAATTCTATGACTATCTGGAAATCCAGCCGATTGGCAACAACGAGTTCCTTGTGCGGGAGGGCGCGGTGCCCGACGACGAGGGCCTGCGCGACCTGAACCGGCGCATTCTGGCGCTCGGCCGCAGGCTGGGCAAGCCTGTTGTCGCCACGGGCGACGTGCACTTTATGGACCCGTCGGACGCGGTCTACCGCAGCATACTACAAGCAGGGCAAGGCTTTGAGGATTGCGACCAGCAGCCGCCGCTGTACTTCAAGACCACGCAGGAGATGCTGGAGGAGTTTGCCTACCTCGGCCCGGAGGACTGCCACGCCGTGGTCATCAACGCGCCCAAGCAGATCGCCGATCAGGTGGAGCCGCTGCGGCTCTTCCCCAAGCACCCCAAGGACGAGGAGACCTTTCAGCCCTTCTGGCCGGAGGCCGCGAACGACATCGAGACCATGAGCCGCACCCGCGCCAAGGAGCTGTACGGCGATCCCCTGCCGGAGCTGATCGAAAAGCGTCTGGACAAGGAGCTGGGCTCCATTATCGGCTACGGCTTTGCCACGCTGTATTCCATCGCGCAAAAGCTGGTAAGCAAGTCGCTGTCGGACGGATACCTCGTGGGCAGCCGGGGCAGCGTGGGCAGCAGCTTTGTGGCGACCATGTGCGGCATTACGGAGGTCAACTCCCTGCCGCCGCACTATCGCTGCGATCACTGCCACAAGGCGTTCTTCACCCCGCCCGATCTGGCCACCGTCGGCGTGGACCTGCCGCCCAAAAACTGCGAGCTCTGCGGCGAGCCCATGGCGCGCGACGGCTTCGATATCCCGTTTGAGGTGTTTCTCGGCTTCAAGGGCGACAAGGTGCCGGATATCGACTTGAACTTCTCCGGCGAATATCAGGCCAAGGCGCACAAGTACATCGAGACGCTGTTTGGCGAGGGCAACGTGTACCGCGCCGGCACCATCAGCGGTCTGGCCGAAAAGACCGCCTACGGCTACGCCAGCAAGTATTTGGAGGAGCGCGGCATTCACGCGGGCCGCGCCCACCGCGAGCGCCTCGCGGCGGGCTGCGTGGGCGTAAAGCGCACCACGGGCCAGCATCCGGGCGGTATTGTGGTGCTGCCCAAGGAGTACCAAATCTATCAATTTACCGCCATTCAGCACCCGGCGGACGATATCGGCGGCGATACGCTGACCACGCACTACGACTTCCGCTCTATGCACGACATTCTGGTCAAGCTGGACTGTTTGGGCCATGACGACCCGACCATGATGCACCGCATGGAGGAGCTGACCGGGGTGAGCTGGAAAACCATCCCCCTCAGCGACAAGGGCGCGATGAGCCTCTTTTTGAGCCCTGAGGCGCTGGGCGTGACCGCCGAGGAGATCCTCTGCCCAACCGGCACGCTGGGCATCCCGGAGTTTGGCACGGACTTCGTCATCGGCATGCTCACGCAGACCAAGCCGACCACCATGGAGGAGCTCATCCGCATATCCGGGCTGAGCCACGGCACGGACGTGTGGCTTGGCAACGCCAGCGATTTGATTGACAGCGGCACGGCCACCCTGAAGGAGTGCATCTGCACCCGCGACGACATAATGAATTACCTGATTTCGCGCGGGGTCGAGAGCAAAATGAGCTTTGACACCATGGAGAGCGTGCGCAAGGGCCGCGGCCTCAAGCCCGAAATGGAGGCCGCGATGATCGAGCACGAGGTGCCCCAATGGTTTATTGACAGCTGCAAAAAAATCAAATACATGTTCCCCAAGGGGCACGCGGTGGCCTACGTCACAATGGCCCTGCGCGTGGCTTGGTACAAGGTCTACCGTCCGCTGGCCTATTACGCGGCGTACCTGACCATCCGCGCGGACGGCTTCGACGCGGCGCGCATGATCCTATCCAAGGAAAGCCAACGCCAGCGCGTACAGGAGCTGCAAGCCCGCGACGAGAAGCTCTCCCCCAAGGACAAGGACGAGCAGAACGCCTTCCACCTGCTGCTGGAGATGACCTGCCGCGGCATCGAGCTGCTGCCGATTGACCTGTACAAAAGCGACGTGCATCGTTTCCTGATTGAGGGCGGCAACATCCGCGCCCCGTTTTGCAGCATCAGCGGCTTTCCGGAAGCGACTGCGGAGAGCATCGCGGCCGCGCGGAGCGAGCCGTTCCTCTCGGTGGAGGATTTGCGGAGCCGCGCCAAGGTGGGCGTATCGGTGGTGGAAATGCTGCGCGCGCAGGGCGCGTTGAGCAACCTGCCGGAGAGCAGTCAGGTGGACTTGTTTTCGCTGATGGGATAAGCAAAGCGCGGCGACGGGTTATCCGTCGCCGCGCTTTGCGTGACAAAAAAGCGGCTGTGCCGCCGGATTGATCGGCTGCCTGAGCGGTGGAGCGCACAGGCGCGCCTTACACGCGAAGCTCCTGCTTTTCGCCCAGCAGGGCCTTGTTTTCATCCAACAGCGGGCGGATGAAATCGCGCAGATACTCGTCCACCTGCTCCTCGCTGCGGCCGATAAAGTGGCCGGGCTCCAGAATTGCCTCGCATTCCTCGCGGCTGGTCATAAAGGCCGGGTCGGCCACAATGCGATCGATCAGGTCGTTCCTGCCGCCCTCCTCCTTGACCACGCGGGCCGCCGCCTGACTGTGCACGCGCAGCTTTTCGTGCAGCTCCTGACGGTTGCCGCCCTTCTTGACCGCGTCCATCAGGATGTTCTCGGTCGCCATAAAGGGCAGCTCGTTCATCACCCGCGCGCGAATCACCTTGGGATAGACCACCAGCCCGTTGCAGACGTTGAGCAGAACGTTGAGGATGGCGTCCACGCCAAGGAAGCTCTCGGCCACGGCGATGCGGCGGTTGGCGCTATCGTCCAGCGTGCGCTCAAACCACTGCGTCCCGGCCGTAATCGCGCTGTTCAGGGTATCCGTCATCACGTAGCGGCTGAGGGCGCTCACGCGCTCGCAGCGCATGGGGTTGCGCTTGTAGGGCATGGCGGAGGAGCCGATCTGGCTTGCCTCAAAGGGTTCCTCCATCTCCTTGAAGCTTTGCAGGAGGCGCATATCGTAGCTGAATTTGCTGGCGCTCTGCGCCACGCCGGAGAGCGTGGAGACGGTCATGTAGTCCATTTTGCGGCTGTACGTCTGCCCGCTGACAGGCACGACCCGGTTCAGGCCGACCTCGGCGGCGATGTCGGTTTCAATCTGCTTGATCTTGGCGCTGTCGCCATCCAGCAGCTCCATAAAGCTGGCCTGCGTGCCCGTGGTGCCCTTGCTGCCCAGCAGCGCCAGCGTTGACAGGCGATGCTCAATTTCCTCATAGTCCATGTAGAGCTCGTTGATCCACAGGGTGGCGCGCTTGCCCACCGTGGTCAGCTGGGCGGGCTGCAAATGCGTGTATGCCAGACAGGGCAGCGCCTTGTAGCGGTTGGCAAAGTCCGCCAAGAGGGCGATAACGTTGAGCAGCTTGCGCCGCACCACCCGCAAGCCCTCGCGCATGATCAGCACGTCGGTGTTATCGCCCACGTAGCAGCTGGTCGCCCCCAGATGGATGATGCCCGCCGCCTTGGGGCATTGCAGCCCGTAGGCGTAGACATGGCTCATCACGTCGTGGCGGCATTCGCTTTCGCGGCGCTGCGCGTCGTCGTAGTTGATATCGTCGCGGTGACTTTCCAGCTCGGCAATCTGCTCGTCCGTGATGGGCAGGCCTTGCTTCTGCTCGGCGCGGGCCAGCGCGATCCAAAGCCTGCGCCATGTGCGGAACTTGTTGTCCTCCGAAAAGATGAACTGCATCTCCTTGCTGGCATACCGGGTGGAGAAGGGGCTGATGTAGCTATCGTGCACGCGGCTCGCTCCTTACCTAAAATACTTCACGCCGCCCTCAAAAAGGGGCTGGAACGTATTTCCTTCGACATTCTTATACAAATCCCTGCCGCTGCGCTCGCTGTGGCCCATTTTGCCCAGAATGCGCCCGTCCGGGGACGTGATGGCCTCGATGGCCAGCGCGGAACCGTTGGGGTTGAAGCGCAGGTCTAGGGTCGGCTCGCCGGACAGATCGACATACTGCGCGGCAATCTGCCCGCCCAGCTTGAGCTGCTCCAGTACGGCCTCGCTGGCGACAAAGCGGCCCTCGCCGTGCGATACGGCGACGCGGTGCAGCTCGCCGGGCTTGCAAAGCTGAAGCCACGGGCTGCGGTTGCTGGCGACGCGCGTGGTGACCAGCATGCTCTGGTGTCGGCCAATGGTGTTGTAGGTCAGCGTCGGACAGGCCGCGTCGGTATCGAGGATATGGCCCTTCGGCAGCAGGCCCAGCTTGACCAGCGCCTGAAAGCCGTTGCAGATGCCCAGCATCAGGCCGTCGCGGCGCTCCATCAGGTCGGCCAGCGCGTCCTTCATGCGCGGGTTGCGGAAGAACGCGGTGATAAACTTGCCCGATCCGTCGGGCTCGTCGCCGCCGGAAAAGCCGCCGGGGAACACCATCATCTGTGCCTGCCGGATGAGCTTCTCGGCCTCGCGCAGGCTCTCGGCGATATCGCCGGAGGACAGATTGCGCACCAGCAGGACGCGCGGCTCGGCCCCGGCCCGGCGCAGAGCGCGGGCGGTATCCAGCTCGCAGTTGGTGCCGGGGAATGTCGGAATCACCGCGATCGGCTTCGCCGTGCGGAGAGCGGACTTGGGCCAGCTTTGGGCCGCGACGGTCACGGCGGGCACGGGCGAGGCGTCCTCGCCCCGATACGGGAACACCTTGTCCAGCTTGCCCTCGTACAGGGCCTGCAGCTCGTCCATCGGCAAGGCGTCGCCCTGATAGACAAGACGGTATTCGGCGCAGGTCTCCCCCACCTTCTCGCCGATGAGCGGCGCGCCCTCGGCCAGCTCCACCAGCACGCCGCCAAAATCCTGCGCGAGGATATCGCGCGCAAAGGCCGCGTCCACGCGGAAGCCCAGCCGATTTCCCAAGCCCATCTTGAACAGGCCCTCGGCCACGCCGCCCATGCTCAGCGCCCACGCGGAGACAACCCGCCCCTCGCGGATCAGGCGGTAGAGCGTATCCAGCTCGGCCTTGAACGCGGCGGAATCAAACGGGTCGCAGCGGAGCAGGCAGACCTGCGCGCCCGCGCGCTTGAACTCAGGCGAGATGATATGCTCGCTCCTGCCCGGCGCGACCGCAAAGCTGACCAGCGTGGGCGGCACGTCGAGCTTCTCAAAGCTGCCGCTCATGCTGTCCTTGCCGCCGATGGCGGCGACGTCCAGCTCCGTCTGCGCCCACAGCGCGCCCAGCAGCGCGGCGAGCGGCTGGCCCCAGCGCTCAGGCGCGCCCGTCATGCCCTCAAAATACTCCTGGAATGTCAAGTACATCTCGCGGCGGTCAAACCCGGCGGCAGCCAAGCGCAGCACGCTCTCCACCACGGATAGGTACGCGCCCTCAAAGGGGCTCTGCTCCATGATTTGCGGATGGAAGCCGTAGGCCATGCCGCTGACGGTAGCTGTCTCGCCCGGCACGGGCAGCTTGGCGACCATCGCCTGAGCGGGCGTAAGCTGGGTTTTGCCGCCAAAGGGCATGAGCACCGTGCCCGCGCCGATGGTGCTGTCAAACCTTTCGGAGAGGCCTTTTTTGCTGCAAATGTTCAGGTCGCTCACCATGGCGCGCATCTTCTCCGCAAAGGTATCGCCCGCAAACGCGACCTGCTTTACGCCGTCGTCCGCCACAGCGGCGTTGGCGTGCTTCTCCGCGCCGTTGCTGTTCAAAAATTCGCGGCTGACGTCCACGATGGTTTTGCCGCGCCACGTCATGCGCAGGCGAGGCTCGGCGGTTACGTCGGCAACCGCCGTCGCCTCCAAGTTCTCACCGTGCGCCAGCGCGATAAACGCGGCCGCGTCCTCCTTGGCGACGACCACGGCCATGCGCTCTTGACTTTCGCTGATGGCAAGCTCGGTTCCGTCGAGGCCCTCATACTTTTTGGGCACCTTGTCAAGGTCGATTTGCAGCCCGTCGGCCAGCTCGCCGATGGCCACGCTCACGCCGCCCGCGCCAAAATCGTTGCAGCGCTTGATAAGGCGCGTCGCCTCCGGGTTACGGAACAGGCGCTGGAGCTTGCGCTCCACCACAGGGTTGCCCTTTTGCACCTCCGCGCCGCAGGTTTCAATGCTGGCGAGGTTGTGGCTCTTGCTGCTGCCCGTCGCGCCGCCGCAGCCGTCGCGCCCCGTGCGCCCGCCCAGCAGAATGACCGTATCGCCGGGGATGGGCTCCTCGCGCCGGATGTTGCTTACGGGAGCCGCGCCGACCACCGCACCGATCTCCATCCGCTTGGCCATGTAGCCGGGATGGTACAGCTCGTCCACCAGCCCGGTGGCAAGGCCGATTTGGTTGCCATAGGCGCTGTACCCGGCGGCGGCGGTCGTGACCAGCTTGCGCTGGGGCAGCTTGCCGGGCAGCGTGTCCTTTACGGGCGCGAGCGGGTCGGCCGCGCCCGTCACGCGCATGGCCTGATACACGTACGTGCGGCCCGAAAGCGGATCGCGGATGGCTCCGCCGATGCACGTGGCCGCGCCGCCGAAGGGCTCGATCTCGGTGGGATGGTTGTGCGTCTCGTTTTTGAACATCAGCAGCCACGGCTCGCTCACGCCGTCCACATCCACGTCGATTCGGATAGAGCAGGCGTTGATCTCGTCGCTGACGTCGATGTTCTTCAGCAGGCCCTTTTTGCGCAGATACTTGCCGCCGATGGTGGCGACGTCCATCAGGTTGATGGGCCTGCGCCGATCCCCGTACAGCTCGGCGCGCATGGACAGATAGCGCTGAAAGGCCCTCTCCACGGCGGGCTTGGCAATGGTCACATCGTCCAGCGTGGTCAAAAACGTGGTGTGGCGGCAATGGTCGCTCCAGTAGGTGTCCAGCATGCGGATCTCGGTCAGCGTGGGGTCGCGGCGCTCGCCCGCAAAATACAGGCGGCAGAACTCCAGATCGGCGGTATCCATGGCGAGGCCGTAGCGCTTGACAAAATCGGCCTCCGCGGCCGCGTCCATGCGAAGGAAGCCGTCCAGCACGGGCACCATGGGCGGCTGCTCGTACCGCTGCATGAGCGTGGCCTTGCGGGCCAAATCGGCCTCGCGGCTCTCCACGGGGTTGATCAGGTATTGGCGGATGCGCGCGACCTCATCGACGGCAGGCTCGCCCAGCAGCGCGTAAATGCGCGCCGTGCGCACCGTGGGCCGCTCGCCTGTGGTGACAAGCTGCACGCACTCCTCGCAGGAGGCCGCGCGCGCGTCAAACTGGCCGGGCAGGTACTCGCTGGCGATCAGCCGATGCGCCTCGTCGATCGCGGGCAGGTCGTCGTACGCGTCGTCGAGCTGCGGCTCGTAGAACACGATGGGCTTGCAGGCCTCAAACGCCGCCTCGTCAAGGCCCTCCACGTCGTAGCGGTTCAGCAGGCGCACCCCGGTCACGCTCTTGATGAGCAGGATGTGCCGAATCTCCCGGAGCAGCCCGGCTGCCTCCACGGCATAGGGCGCTTTTTTCTCCACATAAATGCGATATACAGCCATGTCGTCCTCCTATCGCAGGGCTTCAAGCGCCCGCTTGCCAATATCCCGGCGCATGTGCGCGCCCTCAAAGCGGATTTTTTCCGCCGCGCCGTAGGCGGCTTGCAGCGCGCCGGACAGCGTGTCCGCCGTGGCGGAAACGCCCAGCACGCGGCCCCCGGCGGTCAGCAGCGCGCCGTCGTCGCCGCGCTTGGTCCCCGCGTGATAAACGGCGGCGGTTTCCTCGGCCTGTTCAATCCCCGTGATGGGCTTGCCGGTCGCGTATTTTTCCGGGTAGCCGCCGCTGGCAAGGATAATGCAGGCGCAGGCCCCATCGGCAAACTTGACCGGAGTCTCGGCCAGCGCGCCCTCCGTGGTGGCGCGCAGAATGGCAAACAGGTCGCTTTGCAGCAGCGGCAGCATCGCCTGCGCCTCCGGGTCGCCAAAGCGGCAGTTGTACTCAATCACCTTGGGGCCGTCGGCGGTCAGCATCAGGCCGAAGTACAGGCAGCCGCGGAACGGGCAGCCCTCCGCGCGCAAGGCCGCCAGCGTGGGCTGAAAGATGGTGTGCAGGCACTGATCGGCAATCTGCGGCGTATAGTACGGGTTGGGCGCGATAACGCCCATGCCGCCCGTGTTCAGGCCCAAGTCGCCATCCAGCGCGCGCTTGTGATCCATGCCCGAAGGCATGGGACGGAGGGTCTCGCCGTCCGTGAAGCAGAGCACGGAAACCTCCGGCCCGGTAAGCAGCTCCTCAATCACCACACGCCGACCGCTCGCGCCGAATTTGCCGCCCGCGAGCATATCCGTCACAGCCGCCTCGGCCTCCGCCGTACTTTGGCAAATCAGCACGCCCTTGCCCAGCGCCAGCCCATCGGCCTTGACCACCAGCGGCGCGGGCTGCGAGCGCACGTATTGCAGCGCCGCGTCCAGCGCGTCAAAGGTTTGGTAGCGCGCCGTGGGAATGTGATGCTTGCGCATGAGCTCCTTGGCAAAGGCCTTGCTGCCCTCGATCCGCGCGGCCGCCCTGTTGGGCCCGAACGCGGGCACGCCGATGGCGGCAAGCCGATCCACCATGCCAAGGCACAGGGGATCATCCGGCGCGACCACCACGTAATCGATGGCGTTCTGCCGCACCCAGCCGCAAACGCCATCCAGATCAGTCGCCGCCAAGGGCACGCAGGTCGCCAGCTCCGCGATGCCCGCGTTGCCCGGCGCGCAGTACAGCGCGGAAATATCAGGGCTTTGGGCCAGCCGAGCCACGATGGCATGCTCCCGGCCGCCGCCGCCCACCACCAGAACGCGCATGGAATTTCCCTCCTCAAATCGGGTCAGCCAAGGCGAGAGCCTTGGCGAAAGCAGATCAATGATGGAACAGCCGGATGCCGGTAAAGCTCATCACCGCGCCGTACCGATCGCACGCGTCGATGACCTCTTGGTCGCGCTTGCTGCCGCCCGGCTCGGCAATGTATTTCACGCCGCTGCGGCAGGCCCGGTCGATGTTATCGCTGAAAGGGAAAAACGCGTCGCTGCCCAGCGAAACGTCGGTGAGCTCGGCAAGCCAAGCCTTTTTTTCGGCGGCGGTCAGCTCGTCCGGCTTGCGGGTAAAGAGCGCCTGCCACCTGCCGTCGGCCAGCACGTCGTCGCTCTCCGCGCTGATGTAACGGTCGATGGCGTTATCCCGATCCGGGTTCTTGAGCGTATCGATAAAGGGCAGGGCCAGCGCCTTGGGGTGCTGACGCAGCCGCCAGTTGTCGGCCTTGTCGCCCGCCAGCCGCGTGCAATGGATGCGGCTCTGCTGCCCCGCGCCGATGCCGATGGCCTGCCCGTCCGCCACGTAGCAGACCGAATTGCTCTGCGTGTACTTGAGCGTGATCATGGCCACGGCGAGGTCGCGCTTGGCAAAGCTAGGCAGCGTCTTGTTTTGGGTGACGATCTGATCAAAAAAATCCGGGCCGATGTTCAGCTCGTTCCGCTCCTGCTCAAATGTCACGCCAAACACGTCCTTGCGCTCCAGCTTGGGCGGCTGATAGGCGGGATCCATGCGAACGATGTTGTAGTTGCCCTGCCGCTTGGTTTTGAGCAATTCAAGGGCCTCCGGGGCGAAGCCGGGGGCAATGACGCCGTCGCTGACCTCCGGCTTGAGCAGGCGGGCGGTTGATAGGTCGCACTCGTCGGAGAGCGCCACCCAATCGCCAAAGCTGCTCATGCGATCCGCGCCGCGCGCGCGGGCGTAGGCGCAGGCCAGCGGCGAAAGCGTCTGGTCGCCGACAAAGTAGATCCGGCGCAGCACATCCGTAAGCGGCAGGCCAAGCGCGGCCCCGGCGGGGCTGACGTGCTTGAAGCTCGCGGCGGCGGGCAGGCCGGTAGCGCGCTTCAGCTCGCTGACAAGCTGCCAGCCGTTGAGCGCATCCAAAAAATTGATATAGCCCGGTTTGCCGTTCAGCACCTCCATGGGCAGCTCGCCGGATTGCGCAAAAACGCGCGCGGGCTTTTGGTTGGGGTTGCAGCCGTACTTGAGCTGAATTTCCGTTGCCATGCTTCTCTCCCCTTATCGCTGGTTTTTATTGATCACGCGGGTCTCGGCCCTGCCGGTCGCCAGATTGATATACCGGACAAACAGGCTGACCTTGTTGTCCTCGTTGAGGCTTTGCCATAGGCCGGAGGCAAACGCGTCGATATCGCCGATCAGCTCCACCGCCGCAGGCTCGCCCTCAAACGAGGGGATGGGGCTACCGTCGCGCTCGTACGTGTGCAGGAAGCGCCCCGTGCCCGGCTTCGGCGCGGGATAATCAAAAAAGCAGCGCAGAGGCGAATCCGGGTCGCCCGCGTCGCT
This sequence comes from uncultured Oscillospiraceae bacterium, assembly GCA_964408185.1. Classification (GTDB taxonomy): domain Bacteria; phylum Bacillota; class Clostridia; order Christensenellales; family Aristaeellaceae; genus CAYOYK01. Next base: position 154,784 of record CAYOYK010000001.1, read on the forward strand.
TTTGAGGATGGCAAGCTGATAGCGCATCGCGCCGTTCTCCACCGTCACCACGCCCGATACGCGCGGCGTGTAGTTGGGCGCGTCCGGCTCGAAGGTGCGCGTGCGCAGAGCGGCCTCGAAGGTCGAGCCGCCCGCCAGATGATCGTAGACGGTATCGGTCTGGTCGCCGTTGGTCACGATGGTCGCGTCACCCAGCACGCGCACGGGCGCATAGATAATCAGGCTGGGGTCGGTCAGCTTGCTCTCGTCAAACGCGCGCGTCACAATGCCGCCGTCCTTCTCCACAAACACGCGGTTGCGGCTGTTCTCGCTGCGGCCCATGATGAAGTAGGCGATCACGGCGCTGGCGCCGTCCGCGCTGCGGCCCAGCACAATGCCCCGGCCGGGGTACGCGTTGGCTTGCAGCAGATGGTTGAGGTTTTTCATACGGTACGCTCCTTTGCAATCGCCTGCGCGGCCAGCTCGACCGCGCGCGGCAGAATGACCCACTCGCATTGCTCCATCACGCGCTTTTGCAGCGTTTCGGGGGTATCGTCCGGCAAAACGTCAACCGCCTTTTGGGCGATGATGCGGCCCCCGTCGGCCACCTCGTTGACGTAGTGAACGGTCGCCCCGGTCACCTTGACCCCGTAGTCCAGCGCCGCCCGGTGCACCCGAAGGCCGTAAAAGCCCTTGCCGCAAAAGGAGGGGATCAGGCTGGGATGCACGTTGAGTATGCGCTGCGGGTACGCCTGTACAATCTCCTCGGTGAGGATGAGCAAAAAGCCCGCAAGCACCACCAGTTCAACGGCGTTCTGCTTTAGCAGCTCGGTGAGCGCGCGTGTGTAGACGTGACGGTCGTCGCCCATGGCATACGGCAGCACGGCGGTCGCCACGCCCGCCCGACGCGCGCGCTCCAGCGCGAACGCGTCCGGCTTGTTGCTGACCACCAGCGCCAGCTCCGCCGAGGGAATCAGCCCGGCGGCCTTCGCGTCCAGAATGGCCTGCAGGTTGGTGCCTCCGCCCGATACCAGCACGGCCGCCCTTACCATAGGCGAACGCCCTCCGTGCCCTCGATGACCTCGCCCATGAGGTACGCGTCGGGCGCGCCGTTTTGCGCAAGCACGGCAAGGGCCTTGTCCGCATCCGCCTTGGCGACGGTGACGCACATGCCCACGCCCATATTGTAGGTGTTGTACATATCCCGCTCCGGAATGCCGCCGACCTTGGCGATCAGATCGAACACGGGCGGGGTGCGCAGGGCTTTCTTCTCAACGCTGGCGCAGAGGCCGGGCTTGAGGCTGCGCGGGATGTTCTCGTAAAAGCCGCCGCCGGTAATGTGGCTGACCGCGCGCACGCGCACCGCGTCGCACAGGGCCAGCACAGGCTTTACGTAAATGCGGGTCGGCGTGAGCAGCGCTTCGCCCAAGGGCGCGCCGAGGGCCTCCTCGTAGCGGTCGGCGCGGCCATCCTCCAGCCGGAACACCTTGCGGATCAGCGAAAAGCCGTTGCTGTGCACGCCGCTGGACGGCAGGGCGATCAGCGCGTCGCCGGGCTCCATGGCCGATTTGTCAAGGATTTTGGCCTTGTCCACCACGCCCACGGTAAAGCCCGCGAGGTCGTACTCGTTCTCAGGGTAGAAGCCCGGCATCTCGGCGGTCTCGCCGCCGACCAGCGCCGCGCCGGACTGCACGCAGCCCTCCGCAACGCCGGACACGATGGCCGCGACGCGCTCCGGCAGGTTTTTGCCGCAGGCGATGTAATCCAAGAAGAACAGCGGCTTCGCGCCGCAGCAAACCACATCGTTGACGCACATGGCCACGCAGTCAATGCCCACGGTATC
>CAYOYK010000002.1:0-138741 GCA_964408185.1 uncultured Oscillospiraceae bacterium
CCAGCGACGCGGCGGTCGGCTCGTTGATGATACGCTGCACGTCCAAGCCGGCGATGCGGCCCGCGTCCTTCGTGGCCTGACGCTGACTGTCGCTGAAGTAGGCGGGCACTGTAATGACGGCCTGCGTGACGGTCTCGCCAAGATAGGCTTCCGCGTCGGCCTTGAGCTTTTGCAGGATCATCGCGCTGATTTCCTGCGGGGTATAGGCTTTGCCGTCGATGGTGACCTTGTGGGCGGTGCCCATCTCGCGCTTGATAGAAATAATTGTGCGGTCGGGGTTGGCGACGGCCTGACGCTTGGCGATCTGGCCGACCAGACGCTCGCCGTCCTTGGTGAAAGCGACGACGGAGGGAGTGGTGCGCGCGCCTTCCGCGTTGGGGATGACGACGGGCTCGCCGCCTTCCATCACGGCGACGCAGCTGTTGGTGGTACCAAGGTCAATACCGATAATCTTGCTCATGAATGTTTCCTCCTCATACTGATACGGATTTGTCCGTTAATGCTTGCTTGATCTATGTCCGAACGGGCAATGCCCGCTGCGGTCTGTTATTCCGCGACGACCTTCACCATCGCGTGTCGGAGCACGCTGGAGCCCATCTGGTAGCCCTTTTGCAGCACCTCGCATACGGTGCCGGGCTCGCCGTCCTCGGCGGGGGCTTGCATCACGGCGTTCTCCAAATTGGGGTCGAACTTCTCGCCCTTGCGGCTGATGGGGGTGATGCCGCGCTTGGCAAACGCGTCGCAAAGCTGGCGATTGACCATCTCCACGCCCTCCTTGAGGGAAGCGTCCGGGCTGTCTTGGGCGGCGGCGATGGCGCGCTCTAGGTTGTCCAGCACCGGCAGCAGCGTGGCGGCAAACGCGCGGGCTCCATCGTCAAACGCTTCGGCGCGCACGCTTTGGTTGCGGCGGCGAAAGTTATCAAAGTCTGCCTGCACGCGCTGGGCGAGGGAGAGGTACTCTTCGCGCTGGGCGACGGCCGCATCCAGCGCGGTCTGCAGCTTCTCCTCGGCGGTCGGCTCCGTGGGGGCGGTCGGCTTGTCCGCTTCCTCCTTGTGGGGAGGTTCGGCTGCTTCCTGCGCGGGAGCCTGCGTTTCGTCGGCGTTCAGGGCTTCCTCGGCGGCTTGCGCCTCGACGTTGGGATCGATGGGCTGCTGCATATCGGTCTGGCTCCCTCCTGCCTTTTTGGCTTGTTTTTTCTTCATGGTTCTCACTCCTTATCTTGGGTGAGCAGGTCGCTCAGCTGTTGTCCCATGGCGCTCAGCACGCTGAGCACATGGCCGTACTGCATCCGCGTGGGGCCGATCACCCCGATGGTGCCGTGCTTGTGATGGCCCATGTAGTATGTGGCGGTGACCAGCGAGCAGTCCTGCAGCTCCGGCACGCCGGTTTCCGGGCCGATGCGCACGGTAAAGGCCATTTGCTGGTGCTGCGCCAGCAGGGTGCGCAGCGTGTCCTTTGCCTCCAGCAGAGAAAGAAAATTTTTGGCTTTCTCTATGTCGGAGTATTCCGGGTAATTCAGGATGTTGCTGGTGCCGCCGAGTGCGAGAGTGCCCTGCGTGGCCTGATCGGCCACGTCGCTGAGCAGGCCCGCGACGCCGCTGAGCACCTGCTCCCGCTGGGCGATGTCCTGCTCGTACTGGGCGAGCATCTGCTGGGCCTGCGAAAGCGTGGCCCCGGACAGCTTCTCGGTGAGCATGCAGGACAGGTTGTACAGCGCGTCCGCGTCGAGGCCCTCGCCCGTGCGAATCACCGCGTCCCGCATCACGCCCACGTCGGTTACAATAACCACCAGCGCGCTTGTGCTGGATACGGGGACGAGCTGCAAATTGCGAATCTTCATCTCAGGGTTCTGCGGGGTCATCACCAGCGAGGTATAGTGCGTCAGCGAGCTGAGCACCTGAGCCGCGCGGCCGATGACGTCCTCCATTTGGCGGGTGCGGTTGGCAAAATGAGCGCGGATACCCTCCACGTCCGGGGAGGCAATCTGTCCGGAGGCCAGCAGCTGGTCTACATACAGGCGGTAGGCCTTGGGGCTGGGTACGCGGCCTGCGGATACGTGGGGCTGGTCTAGGTAGCCAAGCTCCTCCAAGTCGCTCATCTCGTTGCGGATGGTGGCGGAGGAGAGGCCCGTCTCATATTTTTTGGATATGGTGCGCGAGCCCACGGGGATGGCGGTGAGGATATAGTCGTCGATGATCGCCTGCAAAATACGGAACTTGCGAGCATCCATGCTCATCGTCACACGCCTCCTTCAGTTGATTGCTCCGGGCTGTTAGCACTCTAGTCCGTCGAGTGCTAACACGGATACTATATTCCCATATGACGTCTTTGTCAATAGTCCGACGCGCCAAATTCACAATTTGTTTGCAAAGAAAACGCCCCCAACGCAAGCAAATTCAATGCGTTGGCGGCATGGCTGCTTCGGCGAGAAAATCGTCAAAAGGTACAAGCGCGCGTCTCAAGCGTCGTACGGCACGTCCATGAGCTGTAAGAGCGCTTGGTTTTGCATGTCCAAGCCGCGCGGAGTCAGGGCGAGCGCGGCGGGGGTATCAAACGCGAGCCCCTCCGTGACGAGCCGCCGGATTTGCGCGCCGTACCGCCGCTCAACGGGTTGCCCAAAGCGCTGCCGATACCGCGCCTTATCCACGCCCGCAAGCGTCCGCAGGCCCAGCATCAGCGTCTCAAACATCGCTTCGGGCGGAAAAATGGGCATATCAGCCCCGTCTGGCAGGCGATCCTCGCCCAGTGCGGTGAGGTAAGCGTTCAGATCGGTCGGGTTGGCGCGGCGCAGCCAGCTTGCCCCGGAGCCATCCGGCGCGGGCAGCATGCTATGCGCGGCAAGGCCAAGCCCCAGATAGTATTTGCCCTGCCAGTAGCCCATATTGTGCAGGCAGGCAAAGCCGGGCTTGGCATAGTTGGATATCTCATATCGGCGATACCCAAGCGCCTCCAGTCGTTCGCGCCCGGCGGCGCACAGATCCGCGTCCAAATCAGGATCGGGCAGCGTCAGCGTGCCGTCCGCGACGTGCTCGGCAAGCGGCGTGCCATCCTCCACGATCAGGCTGTACGCCGAGATGTGCTCTACGCACAGCTCCGCAACGCGCGCGATGCTTTCCAAGTAATCCGCGACCGTCTGCCCCGGCAGCCCGCTCATCAGATCAACATTGATGTTGCCAAGCCCATGCCGTCGGGCCGACGCGATCGCCTCGCGCGCCTGCTCAAAGCTGTGAATGCGCCCTAGCGTGCGCAGCAAATCCGGCTGCGCCGCCTGAACGCCCAGCGACAGCCGGTTGACGCCGCTCGCGGTCAGCACGGCCAGCATGTCCTCGGACAGCGCGCCCGGATTGGCCTCGCAGGTGAACTCCGCTTCCGGCAGAATGTGATAACTGCGCCGCAGCGCGGCAAGCACCTCGCCCATCAGCGCGGGCGGAAGGATGGACGGCGTGCCGCCGCCCAGAAAGACCGTATCGACGCTTTCATTTGCAAAGGCGGGCGCGCGCAAGGCAATCTCGCGCTCCAAGGCGGCGACGTACTCCGCCATCACGCCTTCCCCGGCAGGGAAGGAGCAAAAATCGCAATATTGACATTTGCTTTTACAAAAAGGAAAATGGAGATATAATTGTAGCAAATCAATCACCCCGCGATATTGTACCACGGGCGCGCCGGACGGACAAGCGGAGTGGGAAGGAGCGTGGCAATGGCGCAGGCGGAGACGATCTTTGATACGGTGGTGCGGGCGTGTATACTGTTTATCGAGCTGGCGGGCATATTGGTCATCGTGCTCAGCATGGTGCGCGGATTCATCGGATTTGTCCGTCGGGACGAGGGAACCCGCATTCAGCTGGCCAAGGGCATCATGCTGGGGCTGGAGTTCAAAATCGGCAGCGAGGTGCTCCGCTCGGTGATCGTGAGCGGATGGACGGAGCTGGGCACGCTGGCGGCGATCATCTTGCTGCGCAGCTTGCTTACCCTGCTGCTGCATTGGGAGATTGGCGTGGAGGAAAAGCGGCAGGAGGAGCAGCGCCGCCGCGCAAGGGAGGACGCGGAGCTCGCGCAGGCGGGCGGGTCGCCGGAGCCGGAAGCCTGAGCGCGCCTATTCCAGCTCCGCCCCGGTTACGATGCGCACATTCTCCGCACGGACGGGCACATGCGTGAGGCACAGCGAAAGGATCGCTGCGCTTTGCTCTGCGTCCAACGCTTCGGCGGCAAGCAGGAGTGTGAGGGAGTCGTTCTGGTACAGGGCCATGCAGGGCGCAAAGCCCATGGCCTGCAGCGCCGCGACCAGATCGGCCTCCAGCGCGCGGCGTTCCGTCAGCGCGGCCAGCGCCGCGCCCGCGTCCCTGCGCGCCTGTGCGTCGGCGCTTTCATCGCGCGCCAGTTCCGTCAAGGAGGCGGCGCTCTTTTGATACTCCGCTTCCCTCTGCGCGACGGCGCTTGCGCGCGGCGCTGACGTGGACGCTGCCGCGGGTTCCGCCTGAGCCGCCAGCGTCGCCTTTGTTTTGGATGCAAGGCGCAGGATGGGGGAGAGCGCCAGCAGCACCGCGCCGGTGACCAGCAGCGCGAGCAGCGGCCAGAACCAGCGGGACGATTTTTTGCGCGGATCTTTGTTGGGGCTTGGCTTTTGGTTTGGCTTCCATTGCGTCGTCATGGCAGTTCCTCCATTATAAATACATCCACGGCGGATTCCGGCAACCCCAGCAGCGTGCGAAGCGCGCGGATGAGCGCCATGCGCACGCCCACGTCCGCGCCGCCCTCGGCCACGACGATGGCCCCCGTCGGCACGCTCGAACCGCCGTCGTCGCCCCATCCGGCGGACGCCGCCGTGCTTCGCTGCACAATCACTTCCACGCGGCCGGCTCCCTCGATGGCGGAGAGGACGGCTGCGAGCCGCCGCTCCTCGTCGGTGGCGGAGGTTTCTGCGGCCCGCGGGGCTAGCCCCGCGCACAGCAGGCACAAGCCGACAACCAGCCCCAGCAGCGCCAGCCATCGCTTGCGGTCCGCAAGCAGCCAATCCAAGCGCTTCTTCATGACGGCGCATCCTGCCAATACACCTGTCCCTCCGTCAGGCCGAGCGCCTCGCATAAGCGGGCGGGCAGCTCCGCGGGCGAATACAGCGGCGCATCGTCCCGCGAAAGCAGCCGCAGCGCCACATGGTGCACGCTGCCGTCCGTTTGCAGGCAAGCCGTCGCCTGCGCCTCGTACCCAACGCTCCGGCACAGACGCTCGCAGCGCTCCGCCAGCTGATTTGCCCATGCTGTCAGCGCCGTCCGCCGATAGCGTTCCTCGGTCTGCGCGTCGCTTTCCGCCAGCGCGGTCTCAATCATCGCGGCGGGGGAGGACGCGGCCTCCGTCAGGCGGACGGCGGCCAGCAGCTCCATCAGCGCGCCCGCCATCAGCAGCGTGACCAGCAGCGTCAGGGACAGCCGCGCGGCCTGACGCACGCCTCCCTGCGGCAGCAGCAGCTCCGCCAGCGTGACGCAGATTGCCAGCGCCGACAGCTTGCGCAAGAACTCGTTCATACCTGTCACCTCAGCATTACCGTCAGATTTCCCACCACCAGCATCTGCGCCACCAGCAGGAGGAACATTGCGCCCACGCTGAGCTGCACAATAAACAGCAGCATGTACACCTCCGCAAAGTCACCGATGGTCTCGCACAGGGGCGCGTCCGCCACGGGCTCCAGCAGCGCGGCGGCGGCGCGATAGAGCAGCACAGTTCCCAGCGTTCGCAGCATGGGCGTCGCCATCTTGGCAAGGAGAATCAGCAAGGCCAACGCGCCGACGGCGTTTTTGATCAGCAGCGAGCAGCCGACGAGCGTATCCACCGTATCGGCGAACATCCCGCCTACGATGGGCACAAAGTTGTCAATGGCGTACTTGGCCGTGCGGATGCTTACGCCGTCCACAGCCGCCGTGCCCAGCCCCTGTACCAGCGTCGCGCCCATAAACACCGTAAACGCCAGCCCAAGCGTCCACCGCGCCACCTGCCCAAACAGCTTGCGCAGCCGCGTGACGCGCAGCTCCACGCACAGGCCGTCCACGAGCGTGAGGGTGGCAAGGCCGGCCGTGAAGGGCATCGTGACGGATTGCACCAGCGTCGTCATGGTGCCGCTGGCCGCGACCACGGCGGGCTGAAAGAACGCCGCGCTGGCCGATCCTCCCACGGCGGTCAGCAGCGTGAGCAGCAGCGGGTAGAGCGCCTGCATTGCGTCCGCCATGCCCTGCACGGATTCGTTGGTCAGCAGGACGTGCTCCCGCATATCCGTTATTAGGAACACGCCCGCAAACAGCAGGCCCGCGTATCGGCAGGCCGAAGCCACAAAGGGCTTGGCAAAAGCGCCGCGCAGCCGCTCCATCACCCCGGTCAGCAGCGCGGGTATCATCAGCCGCGTCAAACGCCACACGCTGGAGCGCAGCACGCCCAGCAGCCGGTCAAGCAGCGCGGGCACAAGCTCCTCGGCGTGAAGCAGGGTTTTTCCTTGGCACAGGGCCAGCAGCGCGTCGCTCACGCTCCCGCTCAGCACTCCCGATTCCTGCGCGGCCTGCTCCAGCGCGCGCAGATCCAGCGAGCTCAGCGTGTCCGCAAGGCTTTCCCGGAGCCCTTCGCAGAGCGCGACCGACGGGGTGAGCGCCAGCCATGCGACCAGCGCGGTCGTCAGGCACAGCCTGTCCCAGCGAGGCATGCGTGCTTCCTCCTTACGGCGCGAGGGTGAGTATCATTTCCAGCAGCTGCGTAAGCATGGGGACCGCAAGCGATAGCAGCAGCGCCCGTCCGCAAAAGCCGACCTTGACGGCCAACCCTTCCTCGCCCAAGTCCTTGCAGCTCTGCGCCGCAAGCTCGCTCAAGCAAGCCACGCCCAGCACCTTGAGCAGCGCGCCCAGATACTGGGCTTCCACGCCGCCCAGCGCGGCGATGCGCTGCAACCCGCCCAGCACGGGCTCCAGCACGCCGGCCGCATACAGCAGCGCCATTGCGCCCGCAAGCAGCGCCACCAGCGAGGCAAGCTCCGGCTGACTGGCGCGCACCAGCAGGCACAGCATGGCTGCCGTGAGCGCAAATCCGGCAATTTGCAGCGCTTCCAACGCTAGTACAGCTGAAAGATGCTTTTCACGGCCGTCAACAGCTCCGAGACCATGGTAACGACCATCAGCAGCGCGATCACAAGCCCGGCTACCGTGACCAGCATGCTCAGCTCCTCGCGTCCCGTGCGCGTCAGGATTTGGCTGATGACCGCCACCACCAGCCCCAGACCGGCCAGCTTGAACAAGACGTCCATTTGCATGGCGTACTTCCTCCTACCAGAACAGGATGGCGAGCGCCGCGCCGCCCAGCGCACCAAGACGGCCGTACAGCCGCCCGCGCTTTTGCGCGGATTCCTCCGCGGCCGCAAGCAGCGCCTTGAGCTGCTGTGCGCACGTGACGGCCGCTTGCTCGCGCATGGCCGCCGTTCCCTGACCCAGCAGCTCAAAGGCCGTTTGCAGCGCCTCGCGCTCTGCGGACGTCTCCCCGCCTGCCGGGTGCGCTCTGCACGCCAGCGCGTATGCCTCGCCGACGGACAGAGACGGGTCGGCAGCGAGCGCGTCTGCGCTGGCAAGCAGACGGCTTCGCGCCGTGGTTTGCCCCTCCGGCAGCATGCGCGCCGCGCGCGCCAGCACGTCGCCTACGCCGCTTCGAGCCTCGCTCAGCAGCAAACGGACGCTCTGGAACGCGCTCAGCCAGCCCGTCAGCCGCGTGACGCGCGCGTAGCTGGCCCGCTGGCACAGCACGCCGATAGCCGTCCCCAGCGCAAGCAGCAGCAGAGACATCGGCCCGCCCTTCATACGGGCTCCGGCCAGAGCTGCCGCAGGGTTGCGTCGTATACCGCCGCAAGCCGTCCGCGCCCGCTCTCCGCCAGCACCGCATACAGCGCAAAGCTTTGACGCTGCGCCAGCGAGTAAACGGCGCTTTGCGCGACGGCCTCCTCCACGGTGGCAGCGTGCAGCGTGGCCAGCACGGGCACGCCTTGCTGAATCGACTGCTGCACGGCCTGCGCGTCGGCCGCGCCCATCAGCTCGTCCGTTACGAGGCATTCAGGGTTCATGGAGCGCAGCAGCCAGCGCAGGCCGATCTCCTTGCAGCAGCCGTCCAGCACGTCGGTGTTCGCGCCCACATCCAGCTGCGGCACGCCCTGCGACGACGCGGCCAGCTCGCTCCGCTCGTCCGCCATGCCTACGCGATAGCCTCCGTCGCTGAGCTGTCGGCACAGATCGCGCAGCATCGTGGTTTTGCCGCTGCCGGGCCGACCGATGATCAGCGTGCTGCGGATACGGCGGTCCGGGCCGATGACCAGCGGCGCGAGGGGATCCGCCGCGCCGGGCCACTGGCCGGCAATGCGCACGCAAAGGGAGCCGATTTCGCGCAGCGCCCGCACGCTGACGCCCGCGCAGATCACGCGGCCGCACAGACCCATGCGGTGCCCTCCGCGCAGGGTGACGAATCCCTGCCGGCTCTCCTCGGCGCGGGCGTACAGCGCGTGCTCGCTGAGGGCCTCGGCGATCTGCGCGACCTGCTCCGCACCGGGCGCAAACGCGCAGGCCACGTCGCCCCGCGCCGTCAGAAACACAACGGGATGACCCGCGCGGATGCGCAGCTCGTACACCTCGTTGGGCTCAAAGGCGCGCAATGCCTTGCCGATGGGCGAGGGCAGGCACGCGGTAAAGAACTGAACGGTTTCGGGCCATGTCATAGAGCCAGCTCCTATTCAAACAAGATCAAACCGATGGCTCGGTACAGCGCCAGATCGGCGTTTTCCCCGGCGGGCAGGCCCAGCGCCTTGCGCGCGCTTTGCACCGCGCGCTGTGTGCCTATGCCGAAGATGCCGTCCGCCGCGCCGCTGTAGTAGCCCAGCGCGCGCAGGCGCTCCTGCATCGCGGCGACCTGCCCGCCGCGATCTCCCGCGTTCGGCGGGCGCAGAGCGTTATCCAGCAAGCCGTACGGGCCGCCCTCCAGCACCACCCGCGCGCCGTTGGGCACGGCGGCGTACAGCGCCTCCGCGTCGGGCACGCTCATCCGGATGCACCCGTGGGACGCGTTGTGACCGATGGAACCCGGCTTGTTGGTGCCGTGGACGCCATACTGCCCCCATGGCACGTTGAGCCCAAGGAAGCGCGTGCCAAAGCCGCTCAGCTCGCTTGCAAACCGACTGCTTACGCGATAGACGCCGGTCGGCGTGGGATGCTCCGCCGTGCCGGTGGCAACGGGATAGCTGGCAATCGCCTTCTTGCCCTGATAGAGCGTCAGCCGCTTTTGGTGGATGCTGACCAGCACCCACTTGCCATCGGGCGCGCCGGAAGGGTTTGCGGACGCGGCGGATATGGCGCTGCCCGGCGGCTCAAGGCCCGTCAGCGCGCAAAGCACGGCCAGCGCCAGCCAGAGGGTCGCCGTTGCCAAAACGCCCAACACACGCACGGCCGTCCCTCCCTCCCGGATGCTTTTTTCAAGGTATGTGAGCGCCGCGCCGCTTATGCCAGTCACAATTCAGTCTGCGGCTGTTGCTTTTTGATTCAAAATCCGATATGATACACTTGCTGTGAATCTGTATTTTGGAGGGATCGGCTTGGCTGACAGCCGCTTAGAGCATATCCGCAACTTTTGCATCATCGCGCATATCGATCATGGCAAATCCTCGCTGGCGGACCGCCTGCTGGAGATGACCGGCGTGTTTGAGCAGCGCGAGATGGTTGAGCAAATTCTGGACTCGATGGAGCTGGAGCGCGAGCGTGGCATTACCATCAAGAGCAAGGCTGTGCGGATGAAATATACCGCGCGGGACGGTCAGGTCTACACGCTGAACCTCATCGATACGCCGGGCCATGTGGACTTTAGCTACGAGGTCAGCCGCGCGCTGGCCGCCTGCGAGGGCGCGCTGCTGGTGGTGGACGCCACGCAGGGCGTGGAGGCCCAAACGCTGGCGAACGTCTATATGGCGCTCGATCACAACCTGGAGACCATCCCGGTTATCAATAAGATCGATCTTCCCAGCGCCCGCCCGGAGGAGGTTCGCGCCGAAATCGAGGATATCATCGGGCTGGACGCGAGCAACGCGCCGTGCATCTCCGCCAAAACGGGCCTCAACTGCGATCAGGTGCTGGAGGCGGTGATCAAGTACGTTCCCGCGCCCAAGGGCGATGAAAACGCGCCCCTGCAAGCGCTGATTTTTGACGCCTTCTACGATAACTACCGCGGGGCGATTTGCTTTGTGCGCGTGATGCAGGGCCGCGTGAAGGCCGGGATGCGCATGCGCCTGATGCAGAGCGGCAGTGAGTTTGATATCGTGGAGGTCGGTACCTTCCATCCCGGCTACCAGCCCTGCGAAGAGCTGCTGCCCGGCGACGTGGGGTACATCGTCGCGTCCATCAAGGATGTGGCTGATACCCGCGTCGGCGATACCGTTACCGATGCCGCCAACCCCGCCGCCGAGCCTCTGCCCGGCTACCGCAAGGCCACGCCGATGGTGTTTTGCGGCATCTATCCGGCGGACGGCGCGGACTACCCCAGCCTGCGGGACGCGCTGGAAAAGCTGCGCATGAACGACGCGTCCCTGTCCTTCGAGCCGGAAACCTCCGCCGCGCTGGGCTACGGCTTCCGCTGCGGCTTCCTTGGCCTGCTGCATATGGAGATCATCCAGCAGCGCCTTGAGCGCGAGTTTGACCTCGACTTGGTCACCACAGCGCCCAGCGTCATCTACCATGTAACCAAAACGGACGGCACGGAGGTCAGCATCGACAATCCCACCAACCTGCCGCCCGTCGCGGAGATCGCAAAAATGGAGGAGCCCTACGTCACCGCCAGTATTTACACCCCGCAGGAGTACGTGGGCACGCTGATGGAGGTGTGCAAGGACAAGCGGGGCGTGTTTCTGGATATGCAGTACGAGGGCTCCCGCGTCAAGCTGACCTATGAGATTCCGCTGAACGAGATCATCTTTGAGTTTTTCGATCAGGTCAAGAGCCGCAGCCGCGGCTATGCCAGCTTCGATTATGAGATCAAGGGCTATCAGGAAAGCGACTTGGTCAAGCTGGACATCCTGCTCAACGGCGAGATCTGCGACGCGTTCTCCATCATCGTCCATCGGGAAAAGGCATACGGGCGCGGACGCAGCATCGCAGAAAAGCTGCGGGATGTCATTCCGCGCCAGCTCTTTGAGATTCCCGTTCAGGCGGCCATCGGCGGCAAGGTCATCGCGCGGGAGACCGTCAAGGCCATGCGAAAGGACGTGCTGGCTAAGTGCTACGGCGGCGATATCACCCGCAAGAAAAAGCTGCTTGAAAAGCAAAAAGAGGGCAAAAAGCGCATGCGGCAGTTTGGCACCGTGGAGGTGCCCAGCGAGGCCTTCCTTGCCGTGCTGAAGATGGACGACCAGTAGCGAGCGTATCGCGCCGCATCGGGCGGGCCCTGCATGAACGGCCTGCGTCGGCAGGCGCTTCAAGTCAATCAAAACCGCATAGTGGCAACGATGCGCATTCGGCCGCAGCCAAGTATTCTTTGCTTGACATGCGGCTGATTTGCGTTTATGATATTGCTGTAAACTAACGTTAGCTAACAGATGGATGACGGAGGATGCAAGGATGATGAACGAGGCCATGCGCGCTCACCTGACGCAGGGGATCCTGCCCTTCTGGCAAGGCCTGCGCGATACAAAGCACGGTGGTTATTACGGGCTGGTGGACCAGCGCCTGCGCACGCACAGGATGGCTCCGAAGGGCTGCATCCTCAACAGCCGCATCCTTTGGTTCTTTTCCAGCGCCGCCTTGGCGCTGGGGGAGGATTCGCTGGTTCCCTATGCCAAGCATGCGTTTGACTTTCTTTCAAGCTTTATCGACGCGCAGAACGGCGGCCTCTTTTGGGCGGATAACTATCGCGGCAAGCCGATGGATCTCACCAAGCATACCTACAATCAAGCGTTTGGGATTTACGCGCTGTCCGCCTACTATCGCCTGACCAAGGACGAGAGCGCCCTGTCGCTGGCAATGTCGATCTATGGACTGATCGAAAGCCGCATGCGCGACGAGCTGGGCTATTTGGAGGCCTTTGACAGCAGCTTCCGTCCCGTGAGCAACGAGAAGCTGTCGGAGAACGACGTAATGGCGCTCAAAACCATGAACACGCTGCTGCATGTGCTGGAGGCATACACGGGTCTGTACGCCGTTACGCAGGACGAGCGTGTGGGGCAGAGCCTGCGCGGCGCGCTGGACATGGTGGACGCGCGCCTTTATTCCGCGGAGAAGCGCCGCTTGGAGGTGTTCTTTGACCGGGAGTGGAACCCGCTGCTGGACATGCAGTCCTTCGGCCACGATATCGAGGCCTCTTGGCTGATCGACGAAGCCGCCAAGCAGGTTTGCACGCCGGAGGAGCAAGCCGTCTGGGCGGATAAAACCCTCGCGCTGGCCCGCGCCGTGCTAGAACGCGCCTATACGCCGGACGGCTTGCTTAACGAGAGCGTGGACGGCCGGATTGATCGCACGCGTGTTTGGTGGGTGCAGGCCGAGGCCGTGGTCGGCTTTGCCAACGCGTATCAAAAGTCCGGCGAGCCGGCGTTCTTGGACGCCGCCCAAGGCGTATGGCAGTATATCCAGCGCGCAATGGTGGATCCGCGCCCCGGCTCCGAGTGGTTCTGGTCGCGCGAGAGCGACGGCAGCGTAACCCCGAAGCCTATCGTGGAGCCGTGGAAATGCCCGTATCACAACGGCCGCATGTGCATGGAGCTTATGCGCCGCGGATTGTAAGCTAACATAACGGAGGCGATCACATGAACGCAATGGAAAGAGCCCGTCAATGGGCCGAGGATCCCCGCTTTGACCCCGAAACCCGCGCCGAGGCCCGCGCTGTTATGACCGACGAGGAGCGGCTGACCCGCTGCTTTGGGCGCGAGCTCGCCTTTGGCACGGGCGGTCTGCGCGGCGTGTTGGGCGTGGGCACCGACCGAATGAACGATTATACCGTCGCACGGGCCAGCGAGGGCCTTGCACGGTATCTGCTGGAGAACCACGGCACGCGGGTGGCCCTCAGCTACGATTCGCGCCTGTGCTCGCGGCGGTTTGCCGGCGTCGCCGCCGGGGTGCTGACACTGCACGGCCTCGCGTGCTGCCTGTACGACCGCCTCATGCCAACGCCGATGCTCAGCTTTGCGGTGCGCGCGCTGCATTGCGACGCGGGCGTGATGATTACCGCCAGTCACAACCCCGCGCAATACAACGGCTACAAGGTATATGGCGCGGACGGCTGCCAGATCACCGAGGAGGCCGCGGCGGCGATCACCGCCCAGATCGACGCGGCCGACTATCCCTCCCTGCGCTGGCTGGACGAGCCGACCGCGCGCGCGAAGGGCCTCCTGCGCGATATCCCTGCGTCGGTATACGACGATTTTATGGATAGAACCATGGCTTGCCGCTGCTTTGCGTCCCACGCGCCCCTGCGCGTGTGCTACACGCCGCTCAACGGCACGGGGCGGGAGCCTGTGCTGGACGCTTTTTCTCGTATGCCGGGGCTGACGGTCGTTCCCGTGGAGGCGCAAATGCTGCCCGACGGCCATTTTCCCACCTGCCCCAAGCCAAACCCGGAGATCCGCGAGACCCTCGCGCTGGCCATCGAGACCGCCACGAGGGAGAACGCCGCGCTTGTGGTTGCTACCGACCCGGATTGCGATCGGCTGGGCGTGGCGGTGCACGATTCAAACAGCGAGTTCACGGTTCTCACGGGCAACGAGGTCGGGCTGCTGCTGCTGGAGCATATCCTGCGGCGCAGGCAAGCCGACGGCACGATGCCCGCGCGCGCCCTTGTGGTAAAAACCATCGTCACCAGCGATTTGGCCTTCGCCATTGCAAAGCGCTACGGCGCGGAGGTGCGCGAGGTGCTTACGGGCTTTAAGTACATTGGCGAGGAGATCGGTCGGCTGGAGGCGGCGGGCGAGGAGGAGCGCTATGTGTTCGGCTTCGAGGAAAGCTGCGGGTATCTGGCGGGCACGCACGTCCGCGATAAGGACGGCGTGATGGCTGCCACGCTGGTTTGCGCGCTGGCGCAGTCGCTGGCGGAGCGGGGCGAAACCCTGCTGGACGCGCTGAGGGAGCTGTACGCGACCTATGGCTGCATGCAAAACCGCCTGCTCAACTTCGATTTGGACGGGGCCGATCCCATGGCCGTGATGCAGACGGTGATGTCGGGGCTGCGCGCCACGCCGATTACGCTGCTGGCCGACCGCCCCGTAACCGAGACGCGCGATTATCTGGCGGGTGTGGACGGCTTGCCCAAGAGCGACGTGCTGGCCTACCTCGGAGACAATGTCAAGGCGATTGTGCGGCCGTCCGGCACAGAGCCCAAGGTGAAGGTTTACCTGTGCGCCAACGCCGCCGACCGTTTAGCGGCCAATCGCCTGCTGGACGATATGACCGCACAGGTTTCGGCCCGTATTCGCCCCTGAAAACCGGACGGAGGTTCTTCCTTGAAAAGCAAGCAAAGCGTCACCATGCGGGATGTTGGCCGCGAGCTGGGCGTGAGCGCCGTAACGGTATCCAAGGCCCTCGCCGGCAAGGAGGGCGTGGGCGAGGCGCTGCGCGCCCGCATTGTTGCCAAGGCCGCCGCGTTGGGCTATCAGCTTCCCGCCAAACAGAAGGCCAGCCAGCCGACCCACGACGTGGGCGTGCTGATCCCGGACCGTTTTCTAAGCGAGAACAGCTTTTATGCTCAGCTCTACAAGCTGCTGGTCAAACGGCTCGCGGCGGCGGGCTGCTATGGCATCCTCGAAATCCTGTCCGAGGCGGACGAGGCGGACGGCCGCCTGCCCGCGATGGTGCGCAACGGCCGCGTGGACGCGCTTATCCTGCTGGGACAAATGAGCCGCGATTACCTCCGCGCCGTAAACGAGGTAACGCTTCCGGTGCTGTTCTTGGATTTTTATGACGAGCAAAGCGAGCAGGACGCGGTGGTGACCGATAACCTCTACGGCGCGTATCGCCTGACCAGCCGCCTGATTCGGCTGGGGCATACGGATATTGGCTTTGTGGGGGAGTGGCGCGCCACCAGCAGCATTATGGATCGTTATCTTGGGTACTACAAGGCCATGCTCTCGCACGAGTTGCCCATCCGGCCCGAATGCGTCGTGCAGGACCGCGACCCGCATGGCAGGGATATCCCGCTGTCGCTGCCGGAGCGCCTGCCCACCGCCTTTGTGTGCAACTGCGACGAGTGCGCCCTGCGCCTGATGCGCACGCTGCAGGGCATGGGCTTGCGCGTGCCGGAGGATGTATCCGTGGTTGGCTTTGACGATTATGTCATCGCCAAAAGCAGCACGCCCGCGCTATCCACATTCCGCGTCGATCAGGACAGCATGGCCAAGGCCGCCGTGGAGATGATCGTCGCGCGGCTGCGTGGCGCGCCGAAGCAAAACGGTCGCACGGTGATCGGCGGCGCGCCCGTATATCGGAATTCCGAGCAGGCGCCAATGCGTTAGCTAATTGTTGCCTAACAAGTGAAAGTGCAAGTTCAACCCCATTAAAAATACGGAGAAAAAAACAATGTCCAAGGTTCAAATTCTGACCGGCGGTAGCTTGCCCAATATTCCATGGCAGGAACGGCCCCAAAACGACCCGCACGACGCGCCCGTATGGCGCTACTCCGGCAATCCCGTAATCGGTCGCAACCCGGTAAAGGGCGTGGCCCGCATCTTCAACAGCGCCGTTGCCCCGTGGAAGGGTGGCTACGTGGCCGTGCTGCGCGGGGAGCAGGTCAACGGCATGCCGCATATCTATCTGGGGCACAGCGACGATTGCGTTCACTGGCGCGTCGACAGCGAAAAGATCCACTTTGTCAACGAGAAGGGCGAGCCCTTCATGCCGCTGTATGCCTACGATCCGCGCCTCGTGCTGGTCGAGGACACCTACTATATTATGTGGTGCACCGATTTTTTTGGCGCGTCGATCGGCATGGCCAAGACAAAGGATTTCAAAACCTTTACGAGGCTGGAGAATCCCTTTATTCCGTTCAACCGCAACGCGGTGCTTTTTCCGCGCAGGATCGACGGCAAGTTCAAGCTGCTCAGCCGCTTCAGCGACAGCGGCCACACGCCCTTCGGCGATATCTTTTTGTCCGAGAGCCCGGATATGACCTACTGGGGCTGCCATCGCCATGTGATGGGGCGCGGCTCCAACTGGTGGGAAAGCGTCAAAATCGGCGGCGGCGCGGCCCCCATTGAGACCAGCGAGGGCTGGCTGCTGTTCTACCACGGCGTGAGCAGCACCTGTAACGGCTTTGTGTATTCGTTCGGCGGAGCCATTCTGGATATCGACGAGCCCAGCCGCGTGCTCTACCGCTGCAAGAACTATCTGCTTACGCCGGAGGAGCCCTATGAGGAGATCGGCTTTGTGCCCAACGTGGTGTTCCCCTGCGCCACCCTTCAGGACGCCGATACCGGCCGCATCGCCATCTATTACGGCGCGGCGGATACCAACGTCGGCCTCGCGTTCACGCAAGTGGACGAGGTGATTGATTACATCAAGCAAAACTCCGAGGTCAGCGCGGCCGATACCGAGCTGGGCCTGCGCTGAAGGGAGGGACGCCCGTGCGACAAAAATCATTTGCCGAGCTGATGGCCGCGTATGAAGCGCTCGTCGTGCGCCCCAACGAGGAGGACGCGCGCTTCTACAACGGCGTGTACGCGCGTTATCAGCGCCCCGTGCTGACCCGCGAGCATATTCCGCCGTTCTGGATGTACGATGCCGACCCGCAGACCAACCCGTTTATGATGCAGCGGCTGGGTGTAAACGCTGCGTTTAACAGCGGCGCGCTGTACAGGGACGGCAGGTACTACCTGGTGGCGCGCGTGGAGGGCGCCGACCGCAAGAGCTTCTTTGCCGTTGCGGAGAGCAGCCGTCCCACGGAGGGCTTCCGCTTTTGGGATGAGCCCGTCGCGCTGCCCGATACCGAGCCGAACGAGACCAACGTGTACGACATGCGCCTCACCGCTCACGAGGACGGCTGGATCTACGGCGTGTTCTGCTCCGAAAGCAAGGATGCGGCCTCGCGCGATCTCTCGGCGGCCACGGCGGCGGCTGGCATCGTGCGCACGCGGGATCTCAAGGAATGGGAGCGCCTGCCCAACCTTGTTACCAAACGCTCGCCCCAGCAGCGCAATGTGGTGCTGCACCCTGAGTTCGTTCAGGGCAAGTACGCGTTCTATACCCGTCCGATGGACGATTTTATCGAGACCGGCAGCGGCGGCGGCATCGGCTTTGGCCTGTGCGAGGATATCACGCACGCCGTCATCGACGAGGAGCGCATGACCAGCCTGCGCCGCTATCATACCATCACCGAGGCGAAAAACGGCGCGGGCGCGGTGCCCATCAAAACAGACCGGGGATGGATTCACATCGCGCACGGCGTGCGCAACACGGCGGCGGGACTGCGCTATGTGCTGTATGCCTTCGCTACCGCGCTGGACGATCCCGCGCGCGTGATTGCCGAGCCGGGCGGCCTGCTGCTTGGCCCCTTGGGACACGAGCGCGCCGGCGACGTGAGCAACGTGGCGTTTACCAACGGCGCTGTCGTCAACGACGCGGGCGAGGTGTATATCTATTATGCCGCCAGCGATACGCGCCTGCATGTGGCCCGCACCGATTTGGCGCGGCTGACCGACTACGTGTTTGGCACGCCGCCGGACGCGCTCCGCTCCGTCGATTGCGTGCGGCAGCGCGTCGGGCTGATCCGCCGCAACCTTGCCTATCTGCGCGGCGAGAGCGAACGCTGAGATCGCGCGCAGATTCCCGCTCACACGTCCATCCCAACAACGCAACAGCAAAGCGCCGTTTCTCCATGCCACGCGGCATGCGGAAACGGCGCTTTGCAACGGGTCGGCTTAGCCGAGGAATGTCAGCGTGTGCGTCTTTTCGCAGGCTTGGCCGGGCTCCAGCCGGATGCAGCCCGGCTTGTGCATAATGTCCCCGTCCGCGTCCACAAAATCCGGGGCGTTGCACCATGGCTCGATGCACAGGTAGCCCGCGCCGGGACGAGTCCACAGCAGCAGCACGTCAAAGCCCGGATAGTCCACGCGCACCGTGCGCCCATGCTCGCGGCTGCGCAGCGTAACGCCGCGGCTCTTCAGGCCGAGCAGCACCATCGCGTCCACCTGAAAGTACTCGCTCTTGAGCGGCAAAAGGCTGGCGCTTTCAAACAAAGGCTCAGGCTCCGTGCCGATCAGCGTGCCAAGCACCGGGTTGCAGGCCAGCCGTTCGGGCTCGTCAAACGCGATCTCGTAGGCCTCGATGCCTTCCGGCGTGGCGTAGGCCTCGTGCGAGCCAATGCTGAACACAAAGGCGCGGTCGTCCAGATTGCCCACGCGGTAGGTAATAACAAGCCTGCAGCCGTCCAGCCGATATTGGGATCTCAGCTCGTAGTCAAAGGGAAAGCCCTCGTGCTTCTCCGTCATTAAAAAGGTAACGCTGTCGTCGGATTGGCACTCCGGCAGCCATTCCAGCTGCCGAACAAAGCCGTGCTTTGGCATCTCGTAGGTGATGCCGTCCAGCGTGTAGCGGTTGTCCTTCAAGCCGCCCGCGATAGGGAACAGCACCGGCGCGCGCCCGGTCCAAAAGGCTGGGTCGCCCTGCCAGATGCGCTCTATGCCCGCCGCGTCCTTGATGGATTGAATTTCCGCGCCCAATGTGGATAGAACGACCGTCAGCTTTTCGTTGTGGAGGGTAATCAGGCTCATGGCTGCGCACTCCTTTGTGTGGATTGATGAGCACCTATTCGCCGCGCAAGCCGCAAACCCCTGCCGTGCCAAAGAGAATGATGCGAGCCGCAAGGCTGTGTCGTCACCGCGGGGCCTTGCCGTGGAATATGCTGATGGCGCAGCGCGCGGGCGGCGCTCACGGCAGACAGCTGTAAGCCGAAAAGACTTGACGATTCGCACTTTCTTGCTTTCTCGCTTTTGAGCCTTTACTTTCGCCTGCCGCCGTGGTACGATTTTCATAGCGCCAATACGTCAGGAGGAACCCCCGCAATGCACAAGGAAGCAAGCAGCTGTACCATCCCCGAAAGCGCCGCAGAGTGGAACATCTTTTTTGATACCGTCGTTGACCGTCATCATACCGCCTCAGTAAAGTGGGATGCGCTCAGCCGCGAGGTCGGCAAGGAGCTGCTGCCCCTGTGGGTCGCGGATATGGATTTTGCCTGCGCGCCGCAAATCCGCAGCGCGCTGGTCCGCCGCGCCGAGCACGGCATTTACGGCTACACCTACCAGACGGATGCCGCCAAGCAGGCGATGGTCGATTACATGGCGCGCCGCCACGGCGTGCAAATCGCGGCCGATCAGACCGCGCTGATGCCCTGCGTGGTCACGGGCCTGCGCGCGGCGGTCGCGGCGTTTACCAAGCCGGGCGACCGCGTGCTCATTCAGCCGCCTGTGTACGGCCCTTTTTATAGCTCTGTGCGCGAGGCCGGGCGCGAGCTGGCCGAGGCTCCGCTGCTCTGCGACGCGCAGGGACGCTGGCGCATGGATATCGACGCGGTCGAGGCCCGCTGCCGTGAGGGCGCGCGGCTGATGCTGCTGTGCAACCCGCACAACCCCGTCGGCCGTCTGTGGACGGCGGAGGAGCTGGGCGCGCTGCTGGAGGTGCTCAACCGCTATCGGGTGACGCTGATCTCCGATGAGATTCATGGCGATTTTGCCTACGACCATCGGTACGCTCCTGTGGAGGCGCTCCCGCAGGCCGCGGAAGCGAGCGTTGTCACCATGACCAGCGCGAGCAAGACATTCAATCTGGCCGGACTGCAGCAAGCCGTTTTCTACACGCATACGCCGGAGCTCAAGCAGCACCTTTGCGATGCGATGACGCAAGGCGGCGTGGAGCAGGGGAACATTTTCGCGCTGGTTGGCACCGAGGCCGCCTATCGGGAGGGCGACGCGTGGCTGGACGCTCTGCTGGACTACCTGCGCGGCAACCGACAGGCGCTGACGGACGGCGTGCGCGCACTGCTGCCCAAGGCGATCCTCGCCCCGATGGAGGCCACCTACTTGGGCTGGCTCGATCTTCGCGCCTACGGGTACGATGGCAAGGAGCTGGCGCGCCGCACGCATGCGGTCGGCGTGGCGCTTAGCGAAGGCTCCTTCTTTGGTGAGAAGTGGGACGGCTTTTTGCGCTTCAACATCGCCACGCAGCGCGCCAACGTGTTGCGCGGCATAGAGCTGCTGACGAAGGCGCTGGCCTGACAATCCTAGAAACACAGCAAACGAGCGCCGCGATGACCGCGGTGCTCGTTTGCGGCAATACCCGACGTTTATTCCTCCACGCGCCCAAACGCCCGCAGGAACAGCAGGTTTTCCCGCGCCTTGATGGCGCGCCACCAATTCTCGCTAATGGCGAACTGCTTGGGGAAAGTGTCGTTCAAATCAAACCAGCTCCATGTAATGGGCCATACGCCGTCTGCGTCGCGGGTCTCAAGCAGGTAATCTAGCTCTGTCTCGGTGATCGCCTCGTTGCCGGCGTAGAGAGGACTGTCCGGCGTGCGGATGAAGTTGGACGGGCGCACGCCGTAGAACGGCCATTTTGCGGGGTCGCGCACGATGGCGGCGTCCGCGCGGATACGGACGGCCTTTGCCAGCGCGTCCACATCCACAACGTCGGTCAGCCCCTTTTCCGCGAGCGCCTGCCAAAGCGCAATGTAGCCGCCTATGCCCATTTCACCCAGCGTGTCCAGCGACAGCTTGGCTGTCATCTGCCGGGCCAGACGAACGGCGGTTTGGTACAGCTCGCTGGCGGGATCGGCGGAGCGGAGTACAAACGCGGCGATTTCCAGCGTTACGCCGATGCTCTCGGTCCGGTTGGCCTCCTCGTTGTAGGTCCACCAGGGCGCGTGCGGACTCCTTTCGTTGGGCCGATGAACGTGGGGGTTGATTTGGAGCGGTTTTCGCAGTACAATCAATAAGTTGAATACAATATATCAGATGGTCTTGCGCCAGTCAACTACGGATTGTACGCTTTTGCGGACATAGAAAGGGTATTTATGAAATACGCGCTGATCGGATGCGGAAGGATATCCCCCAACCACATTGTGGCCGCAAAAGCCAACAATCTGGATTTTGTGGCGCTTTGCGATATTGATCCCGAATGTATGGAGGACAAGGCGCTCAAGTTTGAGCTGCCGGATACCGTGCACCGCTATACCGATTACCGCGAAATGCTCGCCAAGGAGCGGCCGGAGCTGGTGGCGATCGCTACCGAGAGCGGCAAGCACGCGTCCATCGCGCTGGATTGCATCGAGGCCGGCTGCCATCTTATCATCGAAAAGCCCATCGCGCTTTCCATCGCCGATGCGGACGCGATCATCAGCGCCGCCAAGCGCAAGGGTGTGAAGGTCTGCGTCAACCATCAGAACCGCTTTAACAAATCCATCATGAAGATCCGCGAGGCGCATGAGAAGCACCGCTTCGGCCGCATGCTCTATGGCACGGCGCACATCCGCTGGAACCGCGGCTGGGAGTATTACGCGCGTGCAAAATGGCGCGGCACATGGGAACAGGACGGCGGCGCGCTGATGAACCAGTGCGTCCACAACATCGACCTGCTGCGCTGGATGATGGGCGACGAGGTTTCCGAGGTCTTTGCCTATACGGATCGACTCAACCATGATTACATTCAGGCCGAGGACATGGGCATCGCGCTGATTCGCTTTTCAAACGGGTCATACGGGGTGATTGAGGGCACGACGGATATCTACCCGCAAAACCTTGAGGAGACCCTTTATCTCTTTGGCGAGAAGGGCACGGTCAAGGCGGGCGGGCAATCTGTCAACGTCATCGAGGAGTGGCGCTTCTCCGATGCGCTGGACGACCCGGAGGAGATCAAGGCGACATTCCACGAGAATCCGCCCAACGTGTACGGATACGGACATACCCCGCTGTACGCGGATGTGATCGACGCCATCCGCACAGGGCGCGAGCCCTATGTGACCGCCGAGGCGGGCAAGCGCGCGCTGGAGCTGGTGCTGGCGATCTATCGGTCGGCGGCGGAGGGCAGGCCGGTCAAGCTGCCGCTGCAAAGCTGCTCGACAATGGATTTTGCGGGCCGATTTGACCGCTGAGGAGGATAACGCCTTGCTGCTGAGCCGTGTTCTGCCGGAGCTGCTGCCGGATGTATGCTTTTCGCTCACGAACGAGCGCTCCTTCCGCTGGCTTGCGCTGACCGATTCCGCGCTGGACGAGCCGACGTGCACCTTTTTGGACAATGAGAAATATGCGTCCCACATCGGGCCGCAGGTCGTCATGGCGCTGGTTCGGCCGGGCATGGAGCGCGCATTGCAGGGCAAGGGCTATGGCCTATGTGTTGTGGATTCGCCCCGCGAGGTATACTTTCGGCTGCATAACGCGCTTGCGGCAAGCGCGGAGTACGCCCGCCCGGACACGCCCGCCTGCGTCGGCAGGGACTGCCGCATCAGTCCCCTTGCCTCCATTGCCGAAAAAAACGTCGTAATCGGCGATCATGTCGTCATCGAGGAATTTGTCGTGGTGCGCGAGCATACGGTGATCGGCGATCATTCCGTGATCCGCGCGGGCGCGAAGCTCGGCGGGCATGGGTTTGAGTTCAAGCGGGTATCGGACGGCACGCTTCCCGTGGCGCATTTGGGCGGCGTGCGCATTGGCGAGAATGTCGAAATCCAATACAACACCTGCATTGACCGCGCCCTTTATCCGTGGGATGATACCATGGTCGGCAGCGGCTCCCGAATTGACGATCTGGTCTACATCGCGCATGGTGTAAAAGTTGGTAAACGGGTGCTGATTGCCGGGCACAGCACCGTTGGCGGGCGTACAATCATCGGAGACGACGCGTGGCTTGGGCTGTCCGCAACGGTCGTCAACGGCATATCCGTTGGCCGCGGCGCGCGCGTCAACATGGGCGCTGTGGTCACAAAGCCTGTGCCGGACGGCGGCAGCGTAAGCGGTAACTTTGCCATCGACCACGAGCGCTTCATCCGCAACCTCAAGCGCGATAACGAGGACTGACGCTGATCGCATGCGTCTACCGCCGCTCTGCACGGGCGGCGTATTCAATTTACCCTTCCGCTGCCTCTGCGCTTGTATCCATCGCCTTGTCTATGCTATAATAAACTGCTATTTGTATCTACCGGCGCGACGCGCCGGACACCAAAGCAGCTTGGGGGCGCGCATGGCATGACCAACCCGACCAAGGAGGAGCAAAGCAGGTTTTTTAACCGGGAGCTGAGCTGGCTGCATTTCAACCACCGCGTGCAGACGGAGGCGGATAACCCGCAGAATCCGCTTTTAGAGCGGGCGAAGTTTCTCTCCATCGTAACCAGCAACTTGGATGAGTACATGCAGGTGCGCTATCATCGCGCCATGGCCGCCGCCGCGGAAAAGCCGACCGCGCGGGTTTCGGGCGGCATGACGGCCAAGGGCCTGTACCGTGCGCTCAACAAGGACATACTGCACCAGCAGAACCTGCAATATCTGCTGTTTGAGGGCATCCGCAGCGAGCTGTATTTGCAAGGGATTCGCCTGAACCCCACCTTCACGCCGACGGCCGAGATGAAGCAATTCGTCGCCGACCTGTTTACCGATAAGCTCGCGGTGCAGCTTGTGCCAAACGTCTCCTACGAGGAGGGCTACGACGAGCTGCCGCAAAAAAAGCTGCACCTGTTTGTCAAGCTGACGGGCGTAACCGGGCACGAGACGCGCTATGCCCTGCTGCGTTTGCCCACCACGCTGCCAAGGCTCTATCAGCTCCCGTCCGACGATGGCGTGACCTACCTGATGCGGCTGGAAAGCGTGGTCAAGCAGGGCCTATGGCAGCTTTTTCCGGGCTATCATTTGGAGTGCGCGCACGCCTTCCGCGTTTTGCGCAATCAGGATTTCCCCGTGGACGATCAGGCGGAGGATATTCCGGCCGCGGTTCGGGATATGCTGGCCGAGCGCCGCACCGGCGAGGTGACGCGCCTTGAGGTTGAGGAGCGCATGCCTGCCGATATGCTGCTGCACCTGATGGACTGCCTGCATGTGCGCGGCGAGCAGCTTTATCGCGTCACAGGCCCGCTGGATCTGAATAAGCTGATGATGAAGCTCTATGGGCTGGTGGACCGGCCGGAGCTCAAGTACGCGGCCGCTCCGCCGCGCCCCGTGCCGGAGCTGATGGGCGACGACGTACTGGAGCGCATTGCCGAGAAGGACTGGCTTTTGTTCCATCCGTACCATAGCTTCGATCCTGTGGTACACCTGATGCAGGCCGCGGCCGCCGACCCGGATGTGCGCAGCATCAAGCAAACGCTCTACCGCGTCAGCGAGGACAGCCCGATTGTGGAGGCTCTCGCGCAGGCGGCGGAGCGGGGCAAGCAGGTGACCGTGCTGTTTGAGGCGCACGCTCGCTTTGACGAGGAGAACAACCTCTTTTTGGGCGAGCGCCTGCAGCGCGCGGGCTGCCGCGTGATCTTCGGGGTCAAGGGGCTCAAGACGCACAGCAAGATCACGCTGATCACCCGCCGCAAGGACGGCGTGGTCACGCGCTTTTTGCACCTTGGCACCGGGAATTATCACGACAGCACCGCCAGACTCTATACCGACATGGCGGTCCTCACCGCCGACGCGACGCTTTGCGAGGACGCGGTCAGCTTCTTCGGCGCGCTGGAGGGCTACGGCGAGACCCGCCCCATGCGGGAGATGGTCATGGCCCCGGAGGCGCTGCAAAGCACGCTGTGCCAGCTCATCGACCGGGAAAAGGAGCACGCCCTTGAGGGCAAGCCCAGCGGGATCATCGCCAAAATGAACTCGCTGGTGGATGAAACGGTCATCAACGCGCTGTACGACGCTTCCCGCGCGGGCGTTCGCATCAGGCTGATCGTGCGGGGCGTGTGCTGCCTGAAGCCCGGCGTGCCGGGAATGAGCGATCATATCACCGTTCGCTCCATCGTGGGCCGGCATTTGGAGCACGTCAGGGCCTTCCGCTTTGAAAACGGCGGGCAGAAGCAGGTCTATCTGTCCTCGGCGGATTGGATGCCGCGCAACCTGCTGCGCCGCGTGGAGCTGATGTTCCCCGTTAAGCAGGCCGAGCTGGCGGACGAGGTGGAGCGCGTGCTGCTCCTTCAGCTTGCGGATACAGACAAGGCGTGGGCCTTGCAGCCGGACGGCGCTTACCTGCGCGTAGGCGTGGGGGCGGCGGCGCATATCAACGCGCAGGAGGAGCTGCTCGCGCATCTGGAGGGCGTATTGGATGGCGAGCGCCTCGCGGAGCTTCACATTGTTGGGAAGGGTGAATAACGCATGAGCGCAAACCATTGGAAGGAACTGTCCCGCGAGGATATGGAGGCCGTGCTGGCCCGCGACCCCGCCGCCAAAAGCCGGTGGGAGGTGCGCATCTGTTATCCGGGCCTTACGGCGCTGAGGGCCCATCGTCGGGCGCACACGCTGTACCTGAAGGGGCACGCGCTGCTGGCGCGGTGGCTCAGCCAGCGCGCGCGGCACCGCACCGGCATAGAGATTCACCCCGGCGCGGAGATCGGCCGCCGCGTGTTTATCGATCATGGCGACGGAGTCGTGATCGGCGAAACGACCATCATCGGCGACGATGTGACCATCTATCAGGGCGTGACCCTCGGCGGCACCGGCAAGGACGTCGGCAAGCGCCATCCGACCATCGGAAACGGCGTAACCATTGGCGCGGGGGCCAAGGTGCTTGGGCCCATCACCATCGGGGATCACTGCAAGGTCGGCGCGGGAGCCATCGTGCTCAAGGATGTGCCCGCTAACTGCACCGTGGTGGGAAACCCCGGCCGTATCGTGCAGAAAAAGCAGCCCGTGGAGGGCGTGGACCTCGATCAGGTCAACCTGCCCGACCCGATGCTGGAGCGCATGGAAGCGCTGGTGCAGCGCCTCACGCGGCTGGAAAGCTGCCTGTGCGAGCACGCCCAGCGCTTGGGCTGCACCGAGTGTACCCTAGGCGCGGACGCGCCCTGCAAAGCCAAGCCGCAAACGCCGGAAGGAGAATGAATATGCAGATTTACAACAGCATGACCCGACAGAAGGAAGAATTCAAGCCCATTCATCCGGGCAAGGTGGGCATATACGCCTGCGGGCCTACGGTGTATAACTTTTTTCACATTGGCAACGCGCGCCCGTTTATCACATTTGACGTGCTGCGCCGCTATTTGGAGCATCGCGGCTACGAGGTCACATTTGTGCAGAACTTTACCGATATCGACGATAAAATGATCCGCCGCGCCAACGAGGAGGGCATCACCGTCAAGGAGCTGGCCGATCGCTTTATCGCCGAGTATTTTGTGGACGCGAAGGCCCTCGGCGTCAAACCGGCCACGGTGCACCCGCGCGCCACGGAGCATATGCCGCAGATTATCGCCATGATACAGAAGCTCATGGATAACGGCCTCGCCTACGAGAGCCACGGAGACGTATATTACAGCGTTAAGGATTTTTCCGCCTACGGCCGCCTGTGCGGGCAGAATCTCGACGATTTGGAGTCCGGCGCGCGCGTCAGCGTGGACGAGCTCAAGCGCGACCCGCTGGACTTTGCCCTTTGGAAAGCGCAAAAGCCCGGCGAGCCGGCGTGGGAGAGCCCGTGGGGCATGGGACGGCCCGGCTGGCACATTGAATGCAGCGCCATGAGCACCACCTACTTGGGCAACACGTTCGATATCCATTGCGGCGGCAAGGATTTGCTGTTCCCGCATCACGAAAACGAGATCGCCCAAACCTGCGGCGCGACGGGCGAGCCGTATGTCAACTACTGGATGCACAATGGCTTTTTGAATATCGACAACGAAAAAATGAGCAAGTCGAAGGGTAACTTCTTCACCGTGCGGGATATCGCCAAGGAGTTTGATCTGGAGGCCGTGCGCATGTTCATGCTGGGCGCGCACTACCGCAGCCCCATCAACTTCAGCCGCGATATGATCGCGCAGGCGCAGAGCAGCCTGCAGCGCCTTTACACCGCTCGCGACCAGCTGGATTTTATGGCGCAAACGGCGGAGGATCGCCCGGCCAGCGAGGCCGAGCAGGCCCTCATGCGGGCGGCGGACGAAAGTGTGACGCGTTTTGACGCGGCCATGGACGACGATCTGAACACCGCCGACGCGTTGGCGGCCATCTTTGAGCTCATTCGGGAGCTGTACAAGCTCCCGGCCGGAAACGCCAGCAAGGAGGCCGTCGCCAAGGTCAAGCAGGCGCTTGGCGAGACCACCGGCGTGCTGGGCTTGCTCATGCGCGCCTCCGACGGTCTGCCGCAGGACGTGCAGGCGCTTGCGGATGAGCGCGCGCAGGCCCGCAAGGATAAAAACTGGAAGCGCAGCGACGAGCTTCGCGACCGGATACAGTCCATGGGTTACATTTTGGAGGATACCGCGGCGGGGCAAAAGGTGCGCAAGGCCGTATGAGCCGCCGCGCGCCGCTCTGGACGCTCACGGCGCTGCTGCTGGCAGGCTGTGTCGCGCTCTGTCTGTGCTTCCTGCGTGCCGACGGCCCGGCGGCGCTCACGCTGCCGCCTGCCAAAGGGGACGGGGCCGAAGCGTTTGCCGCGCCGGAGCTCCCCGGCGGCTCCGTGGCCGTAAACCATGCCGATAGGGACGAGCTGTGCGCTCTCCGCGGCATTGGGGGAACCCTCGCCGACGCAATCATTGCCGAGCGCGAGGCGAACGGCGCGTTCTATCTGCCGGAGGATCTGCTGTGCGTGCGGGGCATCGGCCCGGCCAAGCTGGCGGGCTTCCGCGATCAACTGGATATGCAACCATAGGAGGATGTATGGGCGATACGGTGTTGTTTTTCGATACGACCCTGCGCGATGGGGAGCAGACGCCCGGCGTGAGCTTTCACCTGAACGAAAAGGTGGAGATCGCCAAGGCGCTGGAGAGCCTCGGCGTGGACGTCATCGAGGCTGGCTTTGCCGGCTCCAGCGAGGGCGACTTCGAGGCCGTTCGCGCGGTATGCAGGGTTGCGCAGAGCATGCGCGTCTGCTCGCTGGCGCGCTGTGTGGAGGCCGATGTGCGCGCGGCGGGCGAGGCGCTCCGCGAGGCGAAGCTGGCCCGGATCCATGTGTTCATCGCCACCAGCCCGCTGCACCGCGAGCACAAGCTCCGCATGAGCAAGGACGAGGTGCTCGACCGCGCTGTGCGCTGTATCTCGCTGGCCAAGACGTTCTGCGATGATGTGGAGTTTAGCTGCGAGGACGCTACCCGCACCGAGCGGGATTATCTGTTTGAGGTCTACCGCGCGGCATTGCGCGCGGGCGCGACCACGCTCAACGTGCCGGATACCGTCGGGTATTCGACCGTGAGCGAGTATGGGGAGCTCATCGGCGATATCCGCCGCGAGATCATCGCGGACAGCGGCGCGATCCTCTCCGTACACACGCATAACGACTTGGGGCTTGCCACGGCAACCACGCTGGCCGGGGTCGCGGCCGGCGCGCGGCAGGTGGAGTGTACCATCGGCGGGCTGGGCGAGCGCGCGGGCAACGCCGCGCTGGAGGAAGTGGTAATGGGTCTGCGGACGCGCAGGGACGCGTACGGGCTGGACGATCACATTCAGGCGCACGGGCTCTACCGGGCCAGCCGTCTGCTGGTCAACCTTTCGGGCATCGAAACCCCGCCCAACAAGCCCGTCATTGGCCAAAACGCCTTCACGCACCAAAGCGGCATCCACCAGCACGGCGTGCTGCAGGATCGCGCCACCTACGAGGTCATGAAGGCCTCGGACGTGGGAATGCCGGAAGGCGGCATGGTGCTCAGCAAGCTCAGCGGCAGCCATGCGCTGGCGGATCGCGCCCAGCAGCTGGGGTACAGCCTCAGCGCGCAGGAGCTTGAGCAGGCGTTTGAAAAGTTTAAGGAGCTGGCCGACCGCAAGCGCGAGGTGACGGATCGGGATGTGATGGCCCTTCTGCGCGAGCAGATGCACGGCACGCGGAACGCCTACGAGATGAACGGCTTTCAGGTGTTCAGCGGCAACCGCATGACGGCCACGGCCACGCTTTCGCTCAAAAAGGGCACAGAGGTCGTTACACGCGCCGATTGCGGGGACGGCCCCGTGGAGGCTTGCTTCCACGCGGTCGACCAAATCACGGGCATGCCCTGCCAGCTGGAGAGCTATCAGCTCCGCGCCGTCACGGAGGGCGAGGACGCGCTGGGAGAGGTGACGGTGCGCGTGCGCAACGCGGAGATCGCCATGCTGGGCAAGGGCGTTTCCACCGATATCATCGAGGCCAGCTGTCTGGCCTATCTCAACGCTGTCAACCGCCTGCTGGCGGCGCGCGGCGACGCATAGGGGCCGCGTATGTACCAGCATTTTTTCAAACGGCTGTTGGACTTTCTGCTTTCGCTG
This sequence comes from uncultured Oscillospiraceae bacterium, assembly GCA_964408185.1. Classification (GTDB taxonomy): domain Bacteria; phylum Bacillota; class Clostridia; order Christensenellales; family Aristaeellaceae; genus CAYOYK01. The sequence continues at coordinate 29,364 of CAYOYK010000002.1, forward strand.
CTGGCGACACTGCTCCTGATTCCGCTGTGGCTGATCCTCGCGCTTGCCATCAAGCTGGACAGCCGGGGGCCGGTGCTGTTTCGCCAGAAGCGCTACGGGAAAAGCAAGACATTTTTCTCTATTCTCAAGTACCGCACCATGCGCATCGATACCCCGCACGATGTGCCCACGCATCTGCTGGAAAACCCGGATGCTTACATCACGCGCATGGGGCGCTTCCTGCGCAAAACCAGTCTGGACGAGCTGCCGCAGCTCTTTAATATCTTGGCTGGGCAGATGAGCTTTATCGGGCCGAGGCCCGCGCTGTGGAATCAGGACGACTTAATCGCCCTGCGGGATCAATACGGCGCGAACGACGTTGCGCCGGGCCTCTCCGGCTGGGCGCAGGTGAACGGACGCGACGAGCTGGATTTGGATACCAAGGCGCGCCTCGACGGCGAGTACGTCAAGCGGATCTCGCTCGGCATGGATTGTAAGTGCCTGCTGCTCACGGTGGTACGCGTGGCGCTGCATGACGGTGTGGTGGAGGGCGAGCAGCCCCCAAAGGAGTGAGCATGCGCGTTTGGATTACAGGGATCAATAGCTACATCGGCGAGCATCTGGCGGCGCGGCTTCGCGCGCGCGGGGATGACGTGACAGAGCTGGACGTGCGCGGCGACGCGTGGGAGCGGGCTGATTTTTCCGGCGTGGACGCGGTTGTTCACGTGGCGGGCATCGTGCACCGCCCGCAGACCGATGATGCGCCGTACGATCAGGTCAACCGGGCGCTGGCTCTGCGCGTGGCGGAGCGAGCCAAGGCGGCGGGCGTGCGCCAGCTTGTTTTCTTTAGCACCATGAGCGTCTACGGCCTGTCCATGGGACGTATCGACGCGGACACGCCCTGCGCGCCCGTCAACGCGTACGGCAAAAGCAAGCTCGCCGCCGAGGACGGTCTCCGCGCGCTGGCGGACGATGCGTTCCATGTGGCCGTTTTGCGCCCGCCGATGATCTACGGCCCCGGCTGCAAGGGCAACTATCCGCGCCTGAGCGGGCTGGTACGCAAGCTGCCCGTCTTTCCCAAGATACGCAACGAGCGCAGCATGCTCTACATCGGCACGCTGTGCGGCTTTATGCTCGGCCTGCTGGATAGCGGCGCGGGCGGCCTGTACTTCCCGCAGGACAAGGAATACGTGGATACCTGCGAGCTGGTGCGCTGCATCGCCAAGTATCAGGGCAAGAGGGTTTGTCAGCTCCCCGGCTTCGGCTGGCTGATCCGCCTGCTGGAGCCCCGCGTATCGGCGCTGGGCAAGCTGTTTGGCTCTCTGACCTACGACCGCGGCATGAGCGAGCCGTTTGTTTCCTCGCTGCCCGATACCGTGGACGGCCTGACCGCTTTTGAGAGCAACATTCGCGCAACGGAGGCGACGCAGGCATGAAGAAAAAGGTGCTGTTCTCCTGCACGGTGCTGCGGGGCCATTTGCTGGTGTTTCATCTGCCCTACATGCGCTGGTTTCAGGAGCAAGGCTACGAGGTGCACGTGTGCGCCCGAAACGATACGCACGAGCCAAGCCCGGACATTCCGTACTGCGATGTGTACCACGAGCTGCCCTTCGAGAGGTCGCCCTTTTCCGCCAAGAACATCAATGTCTACAAGCAGCTCAAGGCGATCATCAACAGGGAGGACTTCGCGCTCATCCATTGCCATACGCCAGTGGGCGGGCTGCTCACGCGGCTGGCGGCGCGTAAGGCGCGCAAGCGCGGCACGCGGGTGTTCTACACCGCGCACGGCTTCCACTTTTTTACCGGCGCGCCGCTGCGCAACTGGCTGCTGTTTTACCCGGCGGAGCGCATAGCGTCCCGCTGGACGGATACGCTCATCACCATCAACCAAGAGGATTACGCCCGCGCGCAGCGGTTTCACGCCAAGCAGGCGGCGCTCGTGCCCGGCGTGGGGGTTGATCTCGCCCGCTTTGCGGACGCGGCCCCCGCAGACCGCGCCGGGCTGGGCATCCCGGAAAACGTGCCGCTGCTCCTGACCGTGGGCGAGCTGACGCCGCGCAAGAACGACGCGGTCACACTGCGCGCGATGGCGCGGATGCGCCATGCCGAGGCCCATCTGGCGCTTTGCGGCGTGGGCGAGATGTGGCAGGAGCTGGAGCGGCTCGCGCGGTCGCTGGACATCGCAAATCGGGTGCACTTTCTGGGCTTTTGCAAGGACGTGCCCGGCGTACTTCACGCGGCGGACGTGTTCGTTTTCCCCTCGCTGCACGAGGGCCTGCCGGTCTCGCTGATGGAGGCCATGGCGAGCGGTCTGCCATGCGCGGTATCGCGGGTGCGCGGCAACGCCGATCTGATCGCGCAGGATGAGGGCGGTCTGCTCTGCGCGCCGACGGATGCCGAGGCGCTGGCCCGCAATCTGGATGCCCTGCTGGATGATCCCGACCTGTGCCGGCATATGGGCGAGCACAATCAGCAGGTCGTGCGGGCATACTCGCTGGAGAACGCCCTGCAAGCGACGACCGCGCTGTACGCTGCCGCCCTGAAGGAGGAATGAGCGTGCCATCCGTTCTCTTTGTGGAAAAATACCCGCTCCGCCGCATGGATAACCTGCGGACGAAGTTCGACGGGCAGATGCAGGCGGCGCGGCGCTTGGGCTTCGAGGTTGATTTTCTGGGCTGGGACGAGAGCGGCGTGCAGCTTGTGCAGGACGAGGGCAGCCAAAGGCTGGTGCGCTCGCCCCTTGCGGGCAAGGGCTGGTACGCCCACACGCTGCTGTTCCTGCATATGATTCGCGCCGCCAAGCGCGCCCTCAAGCAAAAAAAGTACGATGTGGTGTACGTGCGCTACATCCCCTTCCCGCCCAACGCGGCGGGGCTGGGCAGGGCGCAGCGCAGGGCCGGCGGCAAGCTGGTCATGGAGATTCCCACCTACCCGCAAACGAACGACGTCCCCGAAAAGCTGCTCTACCGCATTGCGCTCAAGCTGAACAACAGCTTTCTGCATCGCTTCACGCGCTATGTGGATTTGATCGCGCTCATCGGCGAGAAGCCGGACGGCCCGGTGTACGGCTGCTCGACCGTGAACATCGGCAACGGCGTGGACGTGGAGCGCCTGCCGCAGCGCGTGCCGGAGGACCCGGCGGACGGCGTGCATCTGCTGCTGCTGGCCACAATGTATAACGCGCAGGGCTACGACCGCCTGCTGGCCGGGTATACCGAGCAAACACTGCGTCTGCCGCTGTTTGTGCATCTGGTTGGCAACGACTACGACGGCACGGCCAAGGCCCTGATGGCCGAGGCGGAGCAAATCGGCGCGGGAGACCGCTGGACATATCACGGCCCGCAGTACGGCGAGGCGCTGGACGCGCTGTTCAACCGCTGCGACGTAGGGGTGGGCTGCCTGGGGCTGTACCGCAAGGGGTGCGAGTGCTCCTCCGTGCTCAAGGTGCGGGAGTATCTGGGCCGTGGCATTCCGACGGCCTATGCGGGACGCGACGACATGCTGACGGCGGAGGCGGATTTTTTGCTGAAGCTGCCAAACGACGCAACCCCGATTGATCTGCAAGCCCTGTATGAGCTGGGAATGCGCACCAAGGGCAGGGCGGAGCTTCCGTCCCAAATCCGCGCCTATGCCCGCGCGCATATGAGCTGGGACGAGCAAATGCGCAAGGTGCTGGAGGGCGTATTGCCCGGCTCCTGCGCCGCCCTGCGGGAGGAGAAAGCATGAGCGAAAAAAAGCTGCTGATCGTCAGCTATTTCTTTGCGCCGATGAACCGCATCGGCGCGGTACGGCCCACCAAGCTCGCCAAGTATTTGACGCGCATGGGCTACGAGGTCACGGTGGTCTGCGGCAGGCCGGCGGGCGGCGTGACCGACCCTTTGCTGGAGCGCGACCGCAAAGAGCTGCATGCCGTTCATGAAATTGAGGAACGCAACTGGATTCATATTCTCAAGGGGCACGGAGGCCAAGCGGCGGGCCCCGCGAAGGCGAGCGCCGCTCCTGCGGCTGCCGCGCCCAAGAGCCGCAAGGCGAAGCTGGCGGATGCGCTTTATCGCTATTTGGCGTACCGCGCGGACAGGAGCTTTGCCAAACGCGCCATTCGGTTCCTAAAGCGCGACGGGCAGACCTACGATGCGGTGTTTGCCAGCTACGGGCCGATCAGCAGCCAGCGCATTGCGCGGTACTGCAAACGGCATGGCGTTGCCAAGCGCTGGGTGGCGGACTTCCGGGATGAAGCTCGCTATCCCTTCCGCTGGCAGAAGGGCGCGGAAAAGCGGTATACTCGCTTCGTGCGCAAGGAAGCGGACGCGATTACTGCCGCTGCGCCCAGTTATTTAAAGATGACCAGCGTGGATGATGTTGGGGCCGTGCTTTACAACGGCTTTGATAGGGAAGATTTGGCGGATCTGCCTGCGGCTGGGCCGGACGCGTCCTTCACGCTGCTGTACTGCGGGACGCTCTTCCCCGGAACGACAGACCTCTCGCCAGTTCTGCGCTGCCTGCACGAGTTAGAGGAGGAAGGGCTGATTTCACAGGAGCGTGTTTGCGTCCAGTACATGGGGATGACGGAAAATCTCTTTTGGGAGCAGGCTCGCACATCTGGAATGGCAGATTGGTGCCAATCCTTGGGCTTTGTGGATCGACGCACGGCGTTGACGATGGAAAGACGCGCGGACGTGCTCCTGTTGGCGGCCCGCAACGACAAAAGCCGCTATGGGGTGATCAAAGGCAAGTATTTGGAGTATCTGATGTTGGGCCGACCGATCATTGCCTGCGTTACCGGGGATGTCCCCGACAGCGAGATTGCACGCCATATCCGGCAGGGCCGCGTAGGCTGCTGCTGCGAGAAAGCCGCGGGCGAGGCCTCGCTTGCGGGCCTGCGCGATTACGTGCTTGCGCTGTACCACCGCGCGCTGGCGGGAGAGCCGCTTCTGACGGACGTGAACGAGGATTATGTGAACAGCTTTGATTATCGCGTGCTCGCCAAGCAGTTGGACAGACTGCTTCAAGGCAAATCATAGGCGGCTCGGAGCCGCGCAAGAAATACAAAGGAGGGTTTCTTATGAAACGTCGGGTTCTGGCAATTCTGGTTATTCTGGCGCTGTGCGTGACCGCGATGGCGGCGGCGGACGAGCCGACCACCATCACGCTCAAATCGGATCAGCTGCTTCTTACCGTCGGCGGAACCGCTGCATTAAACGCAACCGTCGCGCCGCATGCCGCTCACAGGGCGGGCGTGACCTATCTCAGCAGCGACGAGGGCATTGTGACCGTGGATGAAAAGGGCCGCGTAAGGGGCGTTGCGCTCGGCTCCTGCGAGATCGTCGTCACCAGCGTTTACGATGCGTCCGTCTCCGCCACGGTGAACGTGCAGGTGATTACGCTGGTCCAAAAGCTCGTCCCGGACGCGGGCGACGCGCAGGTCTATGTGGGCGGAACGCTTCAGCTCAGCGTCGCCTATGAGCCTGCCGACGCCACGCTCCAGCAGGTGACCTACGCGTCCTCGCACGAGAACATCGCCACGGTCAGCAAGGACGGCGTTGTGACCGGCGTAAAGCGCGGCACGGCGGATATCGTGATCACCAGCGCGGACGGGCACGCCAAGGCAAAGCAACGGATCACGGTGCTTCAGCCCGTTGCGTCCATTAGCATTACGGCGCGGGAGACAATCCTCCCCGTGGGCGGCCACACCGACCTCAAGGCCACGGTGGAGCCCTCGGACGCAAGCAACAAGAAGGTCATCTGGTCGTCCTCGGACGAGGAGATCGCTTCCGTGGACGAGAAGGGTCGTGTGACCAGCCATGCGCCGGGCGAGGTGATCATCACCGCCGCGTGCGAGGACGACCCGTCTGTCAGTACCAGCGTGACCATAGAGGACGAACAGCTTGCGACGGGCGTGGCCTTTACCGACACCGAGATTACCGTCAGGGTGGGCGAAACGGTGAAGGCGGGCTACGTCGTATCGCCGGAGGACGTATCCGATCCCAGCGTTACGTTTGAGCTTAAGCATCCTAAGTTTGCCGACGTGGATGAGAGCGGCAGAGTCACAGGCGTAAAGGCGGGCAAGACGACGCTTTACGTGTATACGGCCGATGGCACCAAGCGCAGCGACCATATTCTGGTCACCGTGGTGCAGCCTGTAACCGGGGTGGCGATGGAAAAGCAGGAGGTCCGCGTCGGCGTGGACTACTATACCCACGTCAAGGCCCTGCTGCAGCCGGACGACGCGACCGACCTCGCCATGACGTGGGAGAGCAGCGATGAGTCTGTGGCGACGGTATCGGGCGATACCAACGTGGTAAAGATTCGCGCGCACAGCTGGGGCGATTGCGTCGTGACGGGCACGACGGTGGACGGCGGCTATACGGCCTCCATCCTTGTTCACGGCGGCAGCTTCAACCACGCCATCAAGGTGGTATCCCTGTCCATAAAGAGCGGAAGGCCGTATATTTCGCTTGAGAACGTAAGCAACTTGACCATCACGCGCATCCGCTTTTACATGGAAGGCTTTGATCATACGGGCGCGCCTATCGCGATGTCCACCAAGCCCAATGTCGCGCTCCTGAGCGGCAGCTATGATCTGCCGCTGATGCAGGGCCAGCGCACGGAGCACAGCGAGTTCACGTTCAATCATCCGGCCAAGTACGGCGATTTGCAGCGTTTGGATTTTATACTTACCGGCTTTGAGACGGAGGATGGCTTCTCCTACACAATCCCCGATAAGGCCCGCAAGACGGTGCAGTATTTCTCGGATCTGTTCTTGGGCAAATAGATCAATAGCCAACGCCGCAGGCGGCCGTTCCTTTGGGAGCGGCCGCCTGTGCTTTTTCTGTTTGGACGTTGCTTTTCCAAACGTCGCCATGGTAACATGGGCCGGAAAGCGTGTTGGCGGCCTGATCCTACGGCTAACTGATATGCTAACGCGTTACTTGACTAAAGCGTTATCCTGTGATAAGATACTGCCGAGATCAATGGAGGTGACGCAATGGAACGGAAGGATATCGGCATGGACGCGCAAAACCGGCTTGTCGGCGACCTGCGGTCGCTATACGAGAGCCTTGGCTACACGCAGTATCCCATGCGGCGGTTTGAGGAATACGCGCTCTATGCCGAGAATAAGGCGTTCCTCAAAAGCGAGCAGGTGCTCGCGTTCCATAACCCGGACGGTAAGCTGATGGCCCTCAAGCCGGACGTGACGCTCTCCATCGTCAAGCGCGCCAAGCGCGAGCCCGGCGGCGTGGAAAAGCTCTACTATACCGAAAGCGTCTATCGCGTGGAGGAGACCGCCCACGAGTTTCGGGAAATCGGGCAGGCGGGCGTCGAATACTTGGGCGATGTGGACGCGTATGCCGTGTGCGAGGTCGTGCGGCTCGCGCTGGAGAGCCTGCGCGCGACGGGCGCGGGGTATGTGCTCAACGTAAGCCATATGGGCTTTGTGGGTGCGCTTATGGCGCAGGCGGGGCTGACCGCCGCCATGCGGGAGCAAGCCTTCGTCCTGCTGGGGCAAAAAAACGGGCACGAGCTGCGCCGCCTGCTGGGCGATTCGCCTGAGGCGCGCAATGTCGCCGCGCTGGCCGATTTATTTGGCGCGTTCCCCGACACGCTTTGCAAGGCCCGTATGCTGGCGGATACGCCTGAACTAAACGCCGCGCTGGACGAGCTGGACAGCCTGTACCAAGCCCTCGCGCTGTTGGGCTATCATAATGAGCTTCGGCTGGATTTTTCGATCGCGGGCGATCTCGATTACTACAACGGCGTGGTCTTTCAGGGCTACGTGGAGGGCGCGCCGCGCGTGGCGCTGTCCGGCGGACGGTATGATCGGCTGATGCGTAAGTTTGGCAAGCAGGGCGACGGCGTGGGCTTCGCGCTCTACCTCAACGAGCTGTCGATGCTGCTGTCCCGTCCCCGCGCGTATGATGTGGACGCGCTTGTGCTCTATCCGCAGGGCCTTGCACCGGAGCAGCTTGCCGATTTGAACCGGCAGGTCTGGTCGCTGTCCCAAGCAGGGCTTCGCGTACTGGCCGCCCGCGAGGCGCCCGCGGACAAGCGGGCGGCCCGTATCCTGCGCTACCAAGACGGCGCGCTGACGGAGGTGACCCGGAATGCTTAACGTTGCGCTGCCCAAGGGGCGCTTGGGCGATAAGGTCTATCGTCTGTTCCGTACGATCGGGTACGACTGCGCGGCCATGGAGCAGGACGACCGTCGGCTGGTAATCCGCGACGAGCGCGGCCAGATGCAGTATCTGCTGGTCAAGCCGTCGGATGTGGCCATCTATGTGGAGCACGGCGCGGCGGACGTGGGCGTGGTGGGCAAGGACGTGCTGCTGGAGCAGGGCAGCGACGTGTATGAGCTGCTTGATCTTGGCTTTGGCGCGTGCCGCATGTGCGTGGCCGCTCCCGTGGGCTACCGCGAGGATACCGATCGCCCCCTGCGCGTGGCCACCAAGTATCCGGCCATTGCCAAGCGGTACTACGATGGCGTCAGCCGCGAAATTGAGATCATCAAGCTCAACGGCTCCATCGAGCTCGCGCCGCTGCTGGGCCTGTCGGATGTGATCGTGGACATCGTGGAAACAGGCTCCACGCTCAAGTCCAATAATCTGGCGGTTTTTGAGACGATCCTGCCCATCAGCGCACGGCTGATTTGCAACAAGTCGGCCTATCAGTTTAAGCGGCAGGAGATCGAACCCATCAAGCAGCGGCTGGCCGATGCGCTTGCCAAGGAGGAGAAAGCATGATTCGCATTGCAAAGTATTGCGGACAGCCCGTCGACGAGCTGCTCACCCGCTCGCAGGAGGCAAAGAAGGATGTAAACGCCACCGTCGCGGCGATTCTCTCGCAAGTCAAGGAGCGCGGCGACGCGGCGGTGCTGGACTACTGCGAGCGGTTTGACGGCTCGCGCCCCCAAACGCTCTTGGTCACGCAGGCGGAGATCGACGCGGCGCTTGCCTCCGTTGACCGGGCGCTGCTGCAAACCATGCGGCTGGCCGCCGGCAACATCGAGCGCTTTCATCGGCAGCAGAAACGCTCCGGCTTTATAGACGCCAAGGAGGACGGCGTGGTGGTCGGGCAGCGCGTGCTGCCGCTTACCAGCGTGGGGCTGTACGTGCCGGGAGGCACGGCCCGGTATCCCAGCAGCGTGCTTATGGCGGCCATTCCGGCCAAGATCGCGGGCGTGCCAAACATTGTAATGACCACGCCGCCGGACAAGCAGGGCAATGTCCCCGCCGTGATTCTCGCGGCTGCGGCCGTCGCGGGCGTGACCACGGTGGTCAAGCTGGGCGGCGCGCAGGCCATCGGCGCGCTGGCCTACGGCACCGAGAGCGTGCCTAAGGTGGATAAGATCGTCGGCCCCGGCAACATCTACGTCGCCACGGCCAAGCAGCAGGTGCGCGGGCTGGTGGATATCGATATGACGGCGGGTCCCAGCGAGATCATGGTCATTGCCGACGCGGCGAGCAATCCCGCCTACGTGGCGGCAGATTTGCTCTCGCAGGCTGAGCACGACGTGCTTTCCGCCGCGTGGCTGGTTACGGACAGCGAGGCGCTGGCGCAGGCCGTCGCCGCGCAGGTGGAGGAGCAGCTTGCATCCTTGAGTCGGCGAGATATTGCCCGCGCGGCCATCGACGGCTTCAGCGCGATCATCCTTGTGCCGGATCTGCAAACCGCCGCGCAGGTGGCCAACCAAATTGCGCCGGAGCATTTGGAGCTTTGCGTGGAGGATTCCTTCGGCATGCTGCCGCAGATTTTCAACGCGGGCTCGGTGTTCTTGGGCCGCTATACGCCGGAGCCGCTCGGAGATTACCTCGCGGGGCCGAACCACACGCTGCCTACCAGCGGCACGGCGCGCTTTTCCTCCCCGCTGGGCGTGGACGATTTTTGCAGGCGCACGTCCTACATCTACTACACGCAGGCGGCGCTGGGCCGCGTAAGCGCCGATGTGCAGCGCTTCGCAAACGCCGAGGGCCTTACCGCGCACGCCCGTGCCGCCGCTGTGCGCACGGAGGCGATCCAATGAGCGAGTTTCTGCGCCCCGCGCTGCAAACGCTCAAGCCCTACGTGCCCGGCGAGCAGCCGCAGGACAAGCGCTACATCAAGCTCAATACCAACGAGAGCCCGCTGCCGCCATCGCCGGAGGTGCTGCGCGCCATTGAGCGCGAGGCCGGCGCGCTCAACCTGTACCCCGATCCGCTCTGTGGACGGCTGATTGCGTCCATCGCGCAGGAATACGGCCTGCAAAGCGAGAACGTATTTGTAGGCAACGGCTCGGACGAGGTGCTGGGCTTTGCGTTCATGGCCTTTGGGCGGCCCGATCAGGAGGTCGTCTTTCCGGAGATCAGCTATGGCTTCTACCCCGTGTATGCTGATCTGTACGGCCTGCCCGCGCGGCCCGTGGCGCTCAACCCGGATTGGACGCTGCCTGTCGAGCCCTTCTGCGGCGCGGGCGGCATGGTGGCCATTGCCAACCCCAACGCGCCCACCAGCATTGCCGCGCCCCGGAACGCGCTGGAGCGGATCATCGCCAGCAACCCCGCGCATGTCGTGCTGATCGACGAGGCGTATATCGATTTTGGCGGCGAAAGCTGCCTGCCGCTGCTTGATCGATATCCCAACCTGCTGATCGTGCGCACCTTCTCCAAGTCCCGCTCGCTGGCCGGCGGGCGCTTGGGCTACGCGCTTGCGAACGCCGCCTTGGTTGACGACCTGAACCGCGTCAAGAACTCCTTCCATCCATACAGCGTGGATCGCCTCACCGCCGCGGCCGGAGAGGCCGCGATGCGCGACAAGGCGTACTTCGCCAAGACCGTCAGCCAGATTGCCGATACACGGCGCGCGACGGCCGAGCGTCTGCGATCTCTGGGCTTTGTAATGCCTGATTCCAGCACGAACTTTCTGTTTGTGCGGCACCCGCGCCTGACGGGCGCGCAAATCTACCGGACGCTGCGCGACAACGGCGTGCTGGTGCGCTACTTCGGCGGGGACAAGCTGGCCGAATACGCGCGCATTACCATTGGCGTTCCAAGCGATATGGACGTTGTGTGCCGTATCCTGCAAAAGCGATTGGAGGAATGACCGTGAGGGCAGCGCAGATTGAGCGCAGAACAAACGAAACGGATATCCGCTTGGAGCTTTGCCTAGAGGGCAAGGGGCGGTATCAGGTGGATACGGGCTGCGGCTTTTTGGACCACATGCTGGAGCTGTTTGCGCGGCATGGACGTTTTGACTTGAGCGTGCACTGCAACGGAGACACGCGGGTGGACTGCCACCACACCGTGGAGGATGTGGGCATTGCGCTGGGACAGGCGTTTGCCAAGGCGCTGGGCGATAAGCGCGGGATCACGCGCTACGGCAGCTTTTTGCTGCCGATGGACGAGGCCCTCTCGCTGGTCGCGGTGGATCTGAGCGGGCGCGGCATGCTGACGATGAACGTGAGCATTCCCTCCCCGCGGGTGGGCGAGTTTGACACCGAGCTGGTAAAGGAGTTCTTTGTCGCCTTTGCGCGCGAGGCCGGGGCGACGCTGCACCTGCGCGGCTTTTGCGGCGAGAATACACACCACGTGATTGAGAGCTTGTTTAAGGGCTTTGGCCGCGCCATGAAGCAGGCCGTCGCCATCGATATCGACTGTGCCGACGAGATCCCCTCCACAAAAGGCACGTTGGGTGACTCGCTTTGATTGCGGTCATCGATTACGGCGTGGGCAATCTGTACTCGCTGCAATGCTCGCTTCGTCACATCGGCGCGAAAAGCGTCGTCACCCGCGACCCGGAGGCCATCGCGCGCGCGGATCAAATCATATTGCCCGGCGTGGGCGCGTTTGGGGACGCGACGGACCAGCTGCGCGCCCTGCGCCTCGACGCGCTTTTGGTCGATCAGGCTCGCGCGGGGAAGCCGCTGCTGGGCGTGTGCCTTGGCATGCAGATCCTGTTTGACAGAAGCCTTGAGTATGGCGAGCACAAGGGCCTCGGCCTGATCGGCGGCGCGATTCGCCCGCTTGCGCCGGATGTCGGCCGCCTCAAGGTGCCGCACATGGGCTGGAACAGCCTGCGCCTGCGAAAGCCGGACGATCCGCTGCTGGTTGGCGCGCACAACGGCGATGCTGTGTACTATGTGCATTCCTTCTATGCCACGGACTGCGCCGCCGCAACGGTGGCCGAGTCCGACTACGGCGTGGCCATCCCCGGATTGGTTCGTGCGGGCAATGTGTGCGGCGCGCAGTTTCATCCCGAAAAGAGCGGGCCGGTGGGCCTGCGCATGCTCAAAGCCTTTGCGGAGGAGGAAACGCCATGTTGATTTTTCCGGCCATCGATCTGCGCGGGGGCCGCGTGGTGCGGCTGTCGCAGGGTGATTACGACCGCATGACCGTCTATTCCGACGACCCGGTGCTGACCGCGCAGGGCTTCCAAGCGGCCGGGGCTGCCTGCCTGCACGTCGTCGATCTGGACGGCGCAAAGGAGGGCTGGCCGCAGAACCGCGAGCTGATCGGCGCGCTGTGCGGGCTGGGCTTGTTTGTGGAGGTCGGCGGCGGCATTCGCAACGAATCGGCGGTAACGGATACCCTCGCGCTGGGCGTGAACCGCGTGGTTCTGGGCACGGCGGCGGTGACGGATTTCGGCTTTACCACCCGCATGGGCAAGCGCTTTGGCGAGCAGCTCGTTGTTGGCGTGGATGTAAAAGGGGGAAAGGTGGCTACGCACGGTTGGCGGCAGCTGACCGATCTCGACGGCACGGATTTCTGCCGCAGGCTGGTGGACGTGGGCATTTCCACTGTGATCTACACCGATATCGCCAAGGACGGTCTGCTGGGAGGCGCAAACCTGCGCGCTTACGAGCGACTGCGGCGGATTGACGGCCTGCGGGTGATTGCCAGCGGCGGCGTGAGCACCGTGGCGGAGCTCCAAGCCCTGCGCGAGCTGGACTTGTACGGCGCGATCATCGGCAAGGCGCTGTACGCGGGCAAGCTCAGGCTGACGGACGCGCTTGCCGCCGCGCGCGGGGAGGCGGGCGCATGCTGACCAAGCGCATCATACCCTGCTTGGACGTGCGGAATGGCCGCGTGGTGAAGGGCGTCAACTTTGAGGGCCTGCGCGATGTGGACGACCCCGTCGCGCTGGCTCGCTTTTACAACGATTCCGGCGCGGACGAGCTCGTTTTCTATGATATCACGGCCAGCCTTGAGGGCCGCCCGCTTTTTGCGGAGGCGTTGACGCGCGTGGCGGCGGAGGTGTTCATTCCCCTCACGGTGGGCGGCAGCATCAACACGCTGGACGATTTCGACCGCGTGCTCAAATGCGGCGCGGATAAGGTGAGCGTCAACTCCGGCGCGTTGCGCGACCCCTGTCTGATTGACGCGGCGGCCCGGCGCTACGGGAACCAATGCGTGGTGCTCTCCGTGGACGCAAAGCGCGCGAACGGGCGCTTTGAGGTGTTCGCCAAGGGCGGCCGGGAGCCGACCGGGCGGGACGCGATCGAATGGGTGCGCTACGGCGCGGAGCATGGCGCGGGCGAGGTGGTGGTCAACTCCATCGATACCGACGGCGTGCGGCGCGGCTTCGATTTAGAAATGCTGCAAGCCGTGGGCGACGCGGTGGATATCCCCGTCATCGCCAGCGGCGGCGCGGGCACGATGGAGGATTTTCTGGCGCTGTTCCAGCTTGAGCGAGTGGACGCCGGGCTGGCGGCGAGCATCTTCCATTCGCAGGAGGTGCGCATTGCGCAGCTCAAGCGTTATCTCATCCAAAACGGAGTCAACATGCGGGAGGTATCGGCATGACGGAGCAGCAAATCGGCGAAGCAATTCAAAAGGTCAAGTTCGGTCAGGACGGGCTCGTGCCCGTGCTCGTGCAGGATTATGTAACGCATGAGGCGCTCACCTTGGCCTATATGAACGCGGAAAGCCTGCGCATTACGCTGACCGAGGGCTTTACCTGCTTTTGGAGCCGGAGCCGCAATTGCCTGTGGCGCAAGGGCGAAAGCAGCGGCAACACCCAGCGCGTGGTGGCCCTGCGGCTGGACTGCGACGGCGACGCCTTGGTGGCCGAGGTCAAAAAAGCAGGCCCCGCCTGCCATACCGGCGCGGAGAGCTGCTTTGGCGAGGAGCTGTACCGCGATGCAGAGCTTGCGCCGTTCTCGCTATGCGATCTGCTGGGCGTGATCCGCGGGCGAAAGGAGCAGCCCAAGGAGGGCAGCTACACCACCTATTTGTTTGAAAAAGGCCGCGACAAAATCCTCAAGAAGGTGGGCGAGGAGTGCACGGAGGTGCTGATCGCCGGGGCGAAGAACGATCGCGCCGAGACGGTTTACGAGCTGGGCGATTTGGTGTATCATGCCATGGTGTTGATGACGGACATGGAGATCTCGCTGGAGGAGCTGGTGCGAGAGCTGGCAAAGCGCCACGTCATCGACAAAAAGGTCAAGCAGGAGCGGATGCAATGAAATTCCTCAGCAACGCCCATACGCACACGACCTACTGCGACGGGCGGTCCACCATCGACGAGACGCTCGCAAGGGCGCGCGAGCTGGGCTTTGTGAGCTTGGGCTTCACCGGGCATGCCTACCAGAAATTCGACTTTCGGTACCGCATGAGCCGCAGGCGGCAAAATGCGTACATTAAGGAGCTGCGTGCGCTGCAAGGCCGGCCGGACTTGGGTCTCAGGCTCTGGGTCGGGCTTGAGAAGGATCGGCTGGCGGAGCCGGAGGACAGCCCGGTGGATTACGTAATTGGCTCCACGCACTATCTGCACTCCCGCAAAGGCCTGCGCCGCGTCTCGGTGGACGGAAGCCCGGACAATCTGCGCTATGCGCTTGAGCACGATTTTTCCGGCGACGGGCTGGCGCTGGCCAGAGAATACTACCAGTCGCACGGCGAGTTTTTGATGCGCGCCAAGCCGCAAATCATCGGGCACTTTGACTTGGTGAGCAAAAACCGCGAGCGGCTGGGCCTGTTTGAGGAAAACGACCCCGCCTATCAGCGCATGGCGCTGGCAGCGCTGGAGCAAGCCTTTGCCAGCGGCGGCACGCTGGAGGTCAATACCGGCGCGATGGCGCGCGGGTACATGTCAACGCCTTATCCCGCGCCGTTTCTGCTGGACGCGTGGCGGGAGATGGGCGGGCGCGTTACCCTGACGTCTGATTGCCACTTGGCGCAAAACCTTGACTTTGCTTTTGATCAAACGCTTGCAATGATACGGGAGCACGGCTTCCGCACCATCCGCAGGCTGGGCGTCGGCGATACGCTTTGGGACGAGCTTCCGCTTGAGTGAAGCCCTTATGAATTCCGAACGATTTGCACGACAAGCGCGCTATCGTTCGGCTTTTTTTGATTGCAACATAGGTCGTTCCGTGATATCATGCTGTGGGGCGTAGCCCTCGGAGGCAGCTATGGTTTTGAGCAGAGACAGGGGCTTTTATCGGCAGGTGTTCCGGCTGACGGGTTTTATCGCGCTGCAAAACGTGATTACCTGCTTGGTCGGGCTGGCGGATAACATTATGATCGGCGGCTATTCGCAGGCCGCTTTGTCCGGCGTGACGCTGGCCAACCAGATGCAGTTCTTTTTGCAAATGCTGGTGGGCGGCGTCGCCGAGGGAATGGGCGTGCTGGTGGCGCAGTATTGGGGCACGCGGCGCATCGAGCCCATCAAAAAGATATTGGCCATCGCGCTGACGCTTGCCGCCGCCATGGGCGTGCTGCTTTTTGCGGGCGTGCTCATCGCGCCGGAGGGGCTGCTGCGTCTGCTGACCACGGACGGCGAGATCATCGGCGAGGGCACAGCGTACCTGCGGATTGTGTGCTTTAGCTATGTGCCGTTCTGCATCGGCAACGTGCTGGTGTGCGCCCAGCGCTGTGTGGAAAAGGTGAAGGTGGGCACCTACGCGGTGCTCAGCGGGCTGGTGGTCAACATCGTGCTCAACTATGGCCTGATCTACGGCAACCTAGGCATGCCGGAGCTTGGCGCGCGCGGCGCGGCCATCGCTACGCTGATCGCGCGGTTGGTGGAGGCCGCCATCGTGGTGTGGTTCACCTACGGCATCGACAAACGGCTGGCGATCCGCTGGCGGCACATTTGTCATTTGGACGGGCCTCTTTTTAAGGACTATTTGCGCGTGGGAACGCCGGTGTTCCTTGCCAGTGCAAGCTGGGCGGTCGCCATGACGGTGCAGGCCGCTATTCTGGGGCACTTGGGGAGCAACGCCGTTGCGGCCAACGCCATTGCCAACTCTTTGTTCCAAGTGATTTCCGTGGTGGCGTACGGCATGGCCAGCGCGTCCGGCATTATCATCGGCAAGGCGGTGGGGCGCGATGACCGCGATCGGCTGAAGGAATACGTCAACACGCTGCAGGTGCTGTACTTGGGCATCGGATTGCTCTCCGGGCTGCTGATGTTCCTGTTCCGCGGGCTCATCGTGCGGGCGTTTTCCGTTACGCCGGAGGCCAAGCAGATGGCGGAGGGCTTTATTATGGTGCTCTCGGTCACGCTGATGGGCACCGCGTACCAATGCCCATGCCTTACAGGCATCGTGCGCGGCGGCGGCAATACCAAATTTGTTTTTTATAACGATTTGATTTTTATGTGGGGCATTGTGCTGCCCATGTCGCTGCTGGCCGCGTTTGTGTTTAAGTGGAATCCGGTTTGGGTGTTTGCTTGCCTCAAGGCCGATCAGGTGCTCAAGTGCTTTGTGGCCGTTTGGCAGGTGAACAGCTACCATTGGGTGCGCAAGGTCACGCGGGAGGAGCGGCCCGCCGAGGCATGACAGGCGCGCCCAACCAACAGCCGCTCTCGCAAGCCGTATGCCGACCTGAAGAGCGCCTATGCGCTGCTGGCCAAGGCATAAGGCATGGCGTCGATTGAAACGGTTACACGCGAGTTGCATAATCGTTTCAATCGATGCAAAACCCTTTGTTCAGACAAGGCAACATGGATAGAAACGACAGAATGAAAACGTTTTAGACAAAGACATAATGATTCTCGCACTAATTAAGAATCGCTCATCACGATACAATCGCAATACGATCATCATACCGGGTTTGTGTGCGGAGCGGAGAATTACATTGCGCTTAAATATGAAGCTTCATGTAACCAAAGCGCAAGGATGGTTACAGAAGTTATTGAAGAAGTACCGCTCGATGTTGTGCCCAATAAGCGATATATCATAATAAATGTTCAAAAAATAAAAATATAGATTTATAACAAAATAATGAATTCGAAAACGAGAACGACCAGATTTGGCCGTTTGTAAATATACACCTGTTGAATTATTAACTTTTAGAAATATCTTACAGGGAATAAACCGGGAAAGCTTTATAATTTAAAGCCTCCAAGTAATTTGCAGTAATGCCATTTTGAGCTTTTTGACAGAAAAAACCGTATAACGGACTGGACATTGTAACCAATTGAGGTTACAATGGTAATGTTTCTAATAGATATGGTCGAAAACGGTTTAGTCTATGATGAAGTCCGCCCGGCGGGCGTTCCATATCAGTCTGAAAGGATGGAACTGTAAAATGATGAGAAAGCTGACCGCAATGCTGATGGCTGTCCTTATGCTCGGCTCGCTGCTGCCCTCCGGGGCGGTAGCCGAGACGACGATTGGCGCCTATGGACAGACGTACACCGTTCAGGTTAACAACTGTACGATGGTTAAGCAAGATACAAACGAGGCTTTCTCGCCACAGGGCGGCGAGGTCAAGGCGCTGATGGACGGCCTTCGGTCCGTCACCATCCGGCAGGATTCTGCAAACCAGCGCTTTGTGCTGGATTTGTCGTCAATTAAATTGCCGGACGGCATCCTGATTCGCAACATTACCCACAGCAGCCTGACTGTGACAAAGGATGCGGACGGAACCTACTCCGTCGGCGAGGCAATCATCGACACGCACGGCAACACGAACGCGGGCGATGATACGGTGAATGGCTCCTTTCAGATTGAGCTTGAAACCACGCTTACCAGCTACAAGGTCGTCGCGCTGATCATGGGCACGGACGGCGCGTACCCCACCTATGACGACAATACCGTGACCGGCGTGACAGACTCCGGCACGCGCAAGTACGTTTACGTGGAGACCTGCTCCGCATATGTGGGCGAAAAGCTTCCCCAGATCGATAACAGCTACTACGAAAAGATTTTGAATGACGCGTCTAAGCGCTACACCTTCCCGAATGGCAGCGTCGCGGGCCCCGGATTAATCCGTAAGGGCTATACCGGAGACAACGGCTTCAAGTACCCCAGCATCGGCAATAGCACGCTGGCTTACCTAAACGCCTCCGAGGATCAGTATGTTACAGGAAGCGGCACTGCCATCCAGATGCAGTTTGAGCGCAAGCAATATCTGTGCAGCGTTACGTTCCAGTGCTCTCTGAACCGAGACAGCTCAAACCAGAAGGAATACTATGCTTATTGGAACACGCTTGCCGAGGGCAATTCCTTCAGTTGGCTTTTGCAGGTGCTGGACAGCGATACGATTGCCAACGCGAACACTTGGTTTTGCAATACATATCATTATAGCAAGCTGTACTACTACGAGGAGACAGTGAGCATTGATCTTGTGAAGCTGTTTGGCTATGTGCATAACGCAAATTTGACCGAGACGAGCTCCTACGGGCACGCGGTCGTGTACATGTCGTCCGTGAACGCGCCATATTATCAGCAGAACGATTGCGAAATATGGAATACCAACATGTCCAGTGGCTCGGACACCAGAACCTTCAACTTCACCATGCCGTCACAGGACGCGAGTATCGTAGCTGAAAACTACTATCCGGGCGGTTTTAATATCCCGGAATTCGACCCCACGTTCATCACCCATGAGATCAAGCTGAAAAAAACGTTCACAGACGGCTCGCTGACGGACGGTCAGTTTACGTTTGAGCTGCTGCGGGATGGCGCGCTGATCGCGACGGCCACCAACAGCGCGGACGGAAGCGTAACCTTCAGCATCCCCTATGATATGAAGACCCTCAAAACCGGCGATTACTCCGTGAAGGACGGCAAGCCGACGTGGGGCTTTGACTATACTGTGCGCGAGGTTACGGGCACAGACAGCCAAATTTTATATGATACGACGACAAAGAGCTTGCACGTGGATGTGGTTATGAACGACGTGACCGAGGGCAATCTTGGTTCGCCGCGCGTCACGGCCACAACCGCCTTTACGCCGGCCGATGATGATACGTTCACAAATATCAAAATGCAAACGATCTCCGTAACCGTGAACAAAGGCTTTGATTTAAACGACGGTGTTTCGGTAGAATATGCTACTTCGCAGATTCCCGACAGCGTCACGATGCAGCTGTACGCCTATTCGGAGAACGGCGCGCTGAATACCAATAAGGCGGCGCAGCTTACGCCGATCCGCGTACAGACGCTTACGGCTGCCAACAAAATCACAAGCACGCCGTCTGGTCACGGGGATCAGCAATTCCTATGGTGGAGCTACACGTTTGAGAACCTGCCCAAGTACGATGCGCAGGGTCGCTTGATCCGCTACTACGTATATGAAGTGCCGACTCCGGGTACGACCAGCTGGGCGCAATTTTATGATCCCGGCGGATTTGGCAATTGGCTTGGGCAAACCCCGGTATCTGGGAGCGATGGGACGCTCTGCATTCACAACTGCTTCTATGTAAACAACAAGACGTTCACGCTGACCATCAAAAAGGAGTGGGACGATAACGGCAATGACGACGGCGTTCGCCCGACCTCCATCACCGTGGACGTGTATAATGGCAACGACAAGTATGGCACCTACACGCTGGCTCAGGGCAGTCAGACCGGCGATGTCTGGACATGGACAATCGAAAACATACCCGCTAGCGTTAACGTAAACGGGCTGAGTGTCAGGGAAAGCTCCATCAGCGGCTATACGCTTTCCTCCAATGTATACGATAGCGGCGCGCTGCACACGGCGACCCTTACCAATAAGCACGCGCAAAGCACAGTTAACCTGACGGTGAGCAAGAGCTGGGACGACGATAACGATGTTGACCAGCAGCGGCCGACGTCAATCCGCGTGCAGCTGGTTCGCAACAGCGCCCCGGTCAGCGAAGCGGACGGCGGAATTGTGACGCTGAACGCCGCAAACAACTGGTCGAGCGGCTGGAACGCTCTGCCCAAGAATGCGGGCGGCGCTGCCATCGCGTACAGCGTGGTGGAGCTGGACACTCCGACGGGCTACACGGCGGAGTACAGCCAGACGGACGGCAGCTTTGCTATCAGCGGGGATGCAGGCGCGGTAACAATTACCAACCGGCATACGCCGAACCAGTACGTCTTTACCGTGCGGTATGAGGACGAGAACGGAAACCGCATCCCGGAGAGCGTGGTGGCGACGCATACGCAGACGGCGCTGAAAAACGGAGCGAGTATCGCGCGGTATGACGTTGTCGTGCCGACGGGCTATCAGGTGCAGAATGTGGCGGAGGATACGAGTGAGTTTGCCACCGCGCCGACAGCGGCGGGCTTCCTGAAGTATCAAACGCCGAACACCTACGTCGGCGCGTACTTCGAGGGGAGCATTCCGGGGCGCAACGTGACCTACGTGGTCACGCTGACAAAGATCCCGCACACGTTCGTGATCAAATACATGGCCGACGGCGCGGAGCTGACTTCTCAGCGCGTCAGCGTTTCCAAGACCAGCGGCGATGAAATCAGCTATTCGCTGGCGACCGCGCCGGACGGGTATGAGCTGAGCACTACGAACCCCGTTGCGGTGGAGACGGGCGAGGCCGAGGATATCAACCTGTACAAGGCTGCAACGGAGCGGTTTGAGGGCACTATGCCTGACCGCGATGTGACGCTGGTGGTCACGTTCACGCACAAGAGCGTGCCGTACATCATCCGCTACTGGCAGGACGAGATCAAGTACCTTGCGGACGGCGTAACGCCCGACACGGCGTACCGGTTGGCCGACCTCACGGGCAGCGCGCGGTATGGCAGCCTGCTGGGCGTTGGCGTAGCCAACGAGAACGGCAACGTTGTGGTGGATCGCACCGCGCACAGGCCCGAAGGCTACGACGAGGGCACGGCGGACGCGACGCTGACGCTTGGCGCGGCCGGGCTGACGGCGCAGGACAATATTTACAACGTCGTCTACAAGAAGAATACCTACGGGTACATCGTCAAATACTGGACGTACGCGCCTAACAGCACCGGCAGCACGCTGCTGGATACCGTCACGGGCTCCGCTGAGCTCAAGTCGAAGGTGGGCGTGGAGGTAACGGCAGGCGAGGGCGTAACGGTGGAGCCGAACCCCGCGCCATATCCGCCGACCGGGTTCGACTCGGCGCTCACGACCCATACCTACGATGCCACCCTCACCATCAAGCCCTATACCGACCCGGCCAATAACCCCAACGTGTATAACGTGTGGTACCTGCCCACGGATTACACGTTCAATGTGACCTACGAGTACCAAGCGCCGACCGGGCATACGGCCACCGTGCCGACCCTGCCGGATAATGAAACGCAGACCGGCCTGCACTATACCGATGCGGTAAACTATGCGCTGGGCGCTATCCCCGCCGGGTATGAGTTCACCGTGGACTACGTCCCGGTCGCGGCGGAAAGCGATCCGGGCCTGTATAACGCAACGCTTGGGGATTTCAGCCAGAACACCATGCCCGCGGCAGACGTGACGTATCGGGTCACGGTCACGCCGATTTCGAGGACGTTCAATGTGCAGTACGTATACGCGGGCACGGATACGCCGCTCGCATCGCTTGCCGATTGGATCACGTCGCATAACGCGAGCGATACGCAAACCCCGCTGTACATTGGCGAGAGCATCGCTGGCTTTGCGCTGGGCGACGCGGAACATACGCTGCCCGATGGGTACGCGTTTGATCTGGCGGGCGTATCGGTCGTCGGTGCGAACAAGGCAGATTTCCTGACGGACACGACATTCGCCGGAACCATGGGGACCACGAATGTGACGTACACCGTGCCCATCCGCGCGATCGGGTACACATATCGGCTGATCTACCGCACGGACGACCCGGATGCGGAGATCGGCGGCGGCAAGACGCTGGAGAATCAGCACGTCGGCAGCCAGTACCACGAGTCGCTCACGCCGCCGGAGGGCTATGAGCTTCGCGCGACGAACGGCATTGCGGAAACCGTGCCCGGCTGCACGGCGCAGAACACCGCCACAGGCAAGCTGGATGTTACCATGCCCGCAAGCGACCTGACGGTCACGGTCACGTTCACGCGCAAGAGCGTGGACTACACCATCCGCTACTGGAAGGACAGCATCGATAACAGCACGAGCGTCGGCGCAGGGAACAACTACCTTGGCGAGACGACCGCGCAGGGCCTGTACGGCAAGACGCTGGGCCCGGTCAGCGGCTACGATTACAGCTATTCCCTCACGGCCTATCGCCCGGACGAAACATACCGCGCGCTCGGCATAGTCAACGAGAGCCCGGATCACAAGCAGCTCGCGCTGACGGACAACGTGTTCAACGTGATCTATCTGCCGCGCCCGGACGTGTACGTGACGGTCGTTATCGACGATCCCACGCTCAAGCCGGTTATCCCGGATATTCCCGATGTGGAGCCCGGCACGGATTACACGGTTGATAAAATCCCCGATGTGCCCGGCTATACGGTGGAGATCACCGTCCCGGATGACGATCCGACCATCACGCCGCCCAGCGGCACGACGGACGGTTCCGTGTCCGGGCCCATGCCGGAGCAGGATGTACATGTAACGGTTACCTACACGGCCATCCCGCTGACGTTCACGGTGGAGTACGCGTTTGACGCCGCCGGCGGCGGAATCGCGCCGACGCAATGGATGACGGAGCACCGCCATGCGCAGGGCAGCACGACCGCGGCCACGCTCAAGGTAAAGCAAGCCATCGAGAGCTATCAGCTCAACACCGGCGATCATGTCATCCCCGACGGCTATGAGATTACAAGCGTTGCGGAGACCAGCGCCCCGAAGGACTCCGGCCTGTACAAGGATACGAGCAGCACGTTTGAGGGCGAGATGCCCGCGCACAGCGTAAGCTACCTTGTTACGCTGAAGGCAAAGCCGTATACTCTTACGCTGCGATATCAGTACGCGCAGGGCGTAACAGGCCCCGCTTTGCCGCAGCCCGAAGCAAGCACACTGCAGGTCGGACAGCCCATCAGCAAGACGCTCAGCCAGACGCCGACAGGCTATGTGGTGCAGAGCGTCGAGCCGGACACGCAGGGCGCGACGAGCTATCCCACCAATCTGCTGAACACCGCGACCGCCGGAACCGTAACGGGCACTATGCCCGCCAAGGACGTAACGGTCACAGTGACCTATACCTACGGCCCGGCCGCGTATCGCGTGCGGTATTGGCAGGATCAGATCGGAGCCACGGAAAGCGATACTGACCCGTACTATCTGGGCACGATCAAAGGCGATCCGAGCGCGCGAGTGAACGATCTGGTTGGCCAGACGGGCACGGAGAGCGCCCAGTATACCTTCTCCGTGCAGAGCGCGGATACGTTCGCGCCGCGCGGCACGGCTGACAACATGTACCGCACGGTGGGCACGGCCACGCCGACCAGTCAAAGGCTGACGGCAGGCGAGAACGTGTTTGACGTGGTGTTTGCCAAAAACCCGACGCTGACCGTGGTGGTGAACGGGTATCCGGGCACGCCGCTGGACATCGCAGGCACAACCTACCGCACGCCGGAGACGGACTATTCCGTCGCCTATCCGACGGCTGAGGGCTACACGACGAGCGTCGCCTCCACGGAGAGCGCCGCGCCCTACGCGCCCACGACCACCCCGACGGCGACCGGCTCCACTACGAGCGCGACCATGCCAGACCGGGACGTGACGGTGACCATCACCTACACGCCGATTCCGTATACCTTTACCGTGACCTATGTGTACGACGCAAACGGCACGCAGATCGCGCAGCCGGAGCTGCCCGCTGAGGAACAGCAGACGTTCATCATCGGCGGCAACCTTACGGACTATACGCTGGTGGACGAGAACGTCGGCACGTTCCCCGTCGGCTTCCACGTGACACAAGTCAATCGGCTCGAAGGCCAGAGCGTGTATGACGCGCAGACCAAGCTGTTCAGCGGCAGCGGGCTGGCGGCGGGGGATATCGCCTACGAGGTGATCATCCAGCCGTGGCCGCACACGCTGACCGTGCGCTATCAGTATGAGGATGGCACGCAAGCCTACCCGGATCAGGCCGCGACCTACTGCTACGCGCAGACCGTGAGCGAGGCGCTCACCGCCGCGCCGACCGGGTACGTGGTGAAGCAGCAGGGCTACGGCACGCCGAATCCCACGCAGAGCTACACGGCGGACGGCCAGACGCTGACCTCCGACGCGGCTGGGCTCAGCGGAAGCATGCCAAACCGGGATGCGACCTTCTACGTGGTGTATACCAAGCAGCCCGTCACCTATACCGTCCGGTACTGGAAGGACGCTATGACGGGACGCCCGGTGAAAGAGGATAAGGGCCTTGATGCGCTGTACGGGGATACCGTGGCGCTGATCGACCCGCAGGCCGCCGCGCAGCCGACGCATTCGGTGCAGCACCTCGTCGCGGCCGATATGCCCGCCGGATATACGACTGAGGGCAGCTATACCAGCCCGTCCGGCACGCTCACGCTCAACGCGGACGCGGACCATAACGTCTACAACGTTATTTATGCCAAGGATACCATCACGTACACCGTGATCTACTGGCAGGATGAAATCGGCGGGAACGGCACGGAGCTTGCACGGCTCACGCCCGCGGGCAAGGTGGGGGATACCGTCAGCGTTGCCGATGCGACAATCGGCGGCGCGGCGGGCACGACGCACCATCAGGCGAGCGATACGGCCAACTGCCCGGTAGGGTATGTTAGCCCCGGCACAGGCGATGCGGAACTGACGCTGACCGCCAGCGCCGCGCACGACGTGTATAACGTGCTCTATGTGGCCGACCATTACGACTTTACCGTTTCCTACGCGTATGAAGGCGCGGCGGACGCGCCCGCCGACCTGCCGGGGACGCAGCTCGCGGCGGACGAGGCGCGATACGGTGCGAGCGTCAGCTTCACCAACACCTACGCGCCCGCAGGCTATCGCATCAAGAGCGTCGCGCCTGTCACCGGGTTCGCGCAGGACGAGGCGGCGTTTACCGTCAACGGAAATACCATCAGCGGCAGCATGCCCGCGCATGACGTGGAATACCGCATCACGCTGGAGCCCGCGCCGCTGACGTTCCAAGTGATCTATTCCTTCGATCCGAACGACGCCAACCATCCCACGGACGACCCGTATGACGCGGACGGCTATACGGAGGAGCAGCTGTACATCGGCAAGACCATCACGACCTACGCCGTGCAGGTTCCGGCCGGGTACTATGTACAGAGCGTCACGCGCAAGTCCGGCGACGCGACGCTGTGG
Organism: uncultured Oscillospiraceae bacterium; assembly: GCA_964408185.1. GTDB lineage: Bacteria > Bacillota > Clostridia > Christensenellales > Aristaeellaceae > CAYOYK01. Next base: position 54,731 of record CAYOYK010000002.1, read on the forward strand.
GACGCGGCCGATCCCGAACGTTTCACAGGCAGCATGGGCGCGCAGGACGTGGTCTACGAGGTCGCCCTGCGGGTGATTGACTATACCTTCGGCGTGACCTATCAGTACAAGAGCGGCGAGACCGGCCCGGACCTGAGCACGCTCAACACGCCCGCGACGACGCAGCATGTGGGCGATGCCATCAGCGTGGCGCTGCAGGAGCTGCCGGAGGGGTACGAAATCGAGCGGCTTGCGGGCACATCCGGCACGGCGTATGATAACGTGCTGGCCGCGCTGACTCCCGCTGCGACGGCAAACACCACCACGTATACCAGCGGCGTGGGCTTCGGCGGCGCAATGCCTGCCGCAAGCGTGCAATGGACGGTCACGCTGGTTCCGAAGGCCGTGACCTACACCGTATACTACTGGAAGGACAACATCGACAGCAGCACGAGCGTCGGTGAGGGGAACTACCTCGGCGAAACGACCGTCAGCGCCCTGTATGGCAAGACGGCTGGCCCGAAGAGCGGCTATGACTACAACTACCCCGTTACCGCGTTCCACCCCGGCTCCGCGTACCGCAACGAAGGCGCGCCGCAGGCTCCGGCCAGCAGGACGCTCGCGCTGACGGGCAACGTGTTCCACGTGGTCTACTTGCAGCGCCCGGATGTGTACGTGGTGGTCGTCATCGATAACGGCGCGACCCCGCCGACCATCCCCGGCTTGAGCACGGCCCCGGACGGAACGCCCGGCTTTACGGACGTAGAGCCCGGCACGACATACAGCGTGACCGGCATCCCGGATGTGCCCGGCTATGAGGTCGAGATCAGCACCGTGGGCGATACGCCGACCGAAACGCTGCCCAACGCTCCCGCGACGGGCTCCGTGGTTGGTACGATGCCGGAGAACGACGTGACCATTACCATTACCTACAAGGCCAAGGCGCTCGCGCTGACCGTGGACTACATGTACAACGGCAGCAAGCAGAACCCCATGCCTGCCGCCATCTCCGGCATGAGCGCGGAGAGCGGCGTCGTGAGTCCGCTGTATGTGACCAATGCGGCGCATTACGATGTGCCCGCGCAGATTGTCACGGCGCTGAACGCCGCGGGCTACGGGATCGACCTGTCCGGCAGCCAAGTCACCGCCGGGACGGACAATCTTTCCTTCGCGGCGAGCGAAGCGGGCGGCGTCTATGCCGTGGACGGAACCATGCCCGCGACAGACGTAACCTACACGCTCAACATCACGCCTCTGCCGCTTACATTCGAGGTTGCCTACCACTTCTCCGATGGCGAGGCGCTGCCCGGAGCCACGCTGCCCGATCCCATCGGGCCGACCCCCTACCATGTGGGCGATCCTATCACGGAGGCGCAGCGCGGCTCGGTAGTCGGGTATGTGGTGGATTCCATCACGTACAACGGCGTGGCGACCGGCGTGGATACGCTGTACGACGGCGCTAAGTTCAGCGGGAACATGCCCGCCGAGAACGTGCGGTACGATGTGTACTTCAAGCGCGCGACGGTGACCTATACCGTCCAGTACTGGAAGGATCAGCGGAACGCGGGCGAGCCGCTGGCAACGTACGCAAACCAGACGGGCCTGTACGGCGATACCGTCACGGCCGGAGCCGTTGCCGATATAAGCGGCACGCAAAAGGTCTGGGCGCAGAACGAGCACCAGCCCGTCGGGTATGGGGACGGCGCGGGCGACCAACCGCTGACGCTGAGCATGAGCGGCAACAACGTGTATCACATCACCTACTATATCAACAGCTACGCCTACACCGTGCGCTACTGGAAGCAGCAGGTCGCTTTCAGCAACGGCCAGCCCGATGCGGGCTACTATCTGGGCAGCACGGCGGGACAGGGCAAATATGGCGAGACCGTGGGCGACCAGACCGCGACGCACCCGGTCAGCTACACCGAGTTCTTTAGCACCCTCACGGGCTATCGGTCGCCCGGCGTGGGGCAGAGCGCAAACATTCCCATCTCGGAGAATCCGGCCAATAACGTCTACGACGTGGTGTACAGTCTGGACGAGTACAGCTTCCATGTGCGCTATGCGTACGTCGGCGCTGCGGCGCAGCCTGCGCTGCCCGGCGCGCAGACGCAGACCGGACTGCATTACCAGAGCGCGCTGACGGCGGTTGGCGTGATTCAGCCCGCCGAGGAGGGCTACTACGTTGCATCCGTCACCGAGGTCGAATCGGCGACGAGCACGGCGGCCGTGACGACGAATCCAGCCAACCTCTATGCGGAGAACGCGGGCACAGCGGCGGTGGACGGCTCCTTCACGGGGAATATGCCCGCGCGGGACGTGTACTACCTTGCGACCTACGCCGCCACGCCGCTCACGTTTGACGTGCGGTACGAGTATGAGGGTCAGGCGGTCACGCCGACGCTGCCAAGCGACTATCGGCAGCCGTCCGGCTCGCTGCCCACGCTGTACAAGGGCTCGGAGATCGCGCGCTACGTACTTGGGAGCATCCCGGAGGGGTACGAGGTGGAAAGCGTGACCGAGGTGGCTTCGCCGACCGACGACACGCCCGTCACGGCCAACCTTGCGGGTCTGTATGCGGAGAACACAGCCACCGCAGCCATGGACGGCGAGTTCGCGGGCGCGATGCCCGCGCACAGCGTGAGCTACTTGGTCAAGGTGGTGCCGACAAAGTACAGCTTCACGGTAACGTATCGGTACAGCGATAAAACCACAACCGACGGCCTGCCCGCGAACATCAGCCTGCAGGGGCTGTATGTGGGGCAGGAGGTGCAGTCCGCGTACAGCGGAGCGCCCGCGTACATTCCGCTGGGCGTTGCGCCGACCGGGTACGAAATAACGGATGTGACCTGCGCGCCGGACGCGCAGAAGGCGCTGCTGTACACGGCGAACACGGGCTTTGCGGGCACGATGCCCGCTGGCGACGTGGCCTTTGTGGTCACGCTTGGGCCCAAGGCGCAGACCTACATTGTGCGCTACTGGCAGGACGCGAAGGATACCGGGACACTGCTGTACGAGACGGCAGCGCAGAGCGGCCGTTACGGCGATACCGTCGGCACATCCGTATCCGCCGTGCCGACGAGCACGCACCATACGGTCAGCAATACGGATTATTGCCCGACGGGGTATGTGAGCCCCGGCACGGGCGACCCGACGCTCACGCTGGGCGTGAACAACGCGGCCAACGTCTACAACGTCGTTTACCAAAAAGACACGTTTGTCTATACTGTCCACTACTGGACGGACGCGGTCAGCTACCTGCCGGACGGCACGGTGAACACGAGCGCCGCCAACCTGCTGGAGACCAAAACGGACTCCGCGGTGTTCGGCCAGACGCTGGACTTCCAGAATGCGGATATTCTTCTCGCGCAGGCGAGCGCCGTGCCCACGGGCTATCAGACCGTCGGGCGCAAGGCGGAGCCGACAGGCGCTTGGAAGATTACCGCCGATGCGGCCAAGAACATATTCCATGTGGTGTATGACCCGGAGAGCTATTCGTTCCATGTTCGGTACGCCTACGAGGGCCCGGACGACGCGAAGCCGCGCACCGACCCGGCGGGGAACGATCAGACCGGTCTGCGCTACGGCGGCGTTCTTGGCGCAACGCCCATCACGGACTACACTGTAACAGGAATCCCGGCGGGCTACGAGCTCAAGCGCGTCACAGAGGTCGTGTCCGCGACGGACGCGACGGCGCTGACCGCCAGCCTCGCGGGCATGTACCGCGACGCGACGCAGACCTTCACGGGCAGCATGCCCGCGCGGGATGTGTACTATCTGGTTACCTACGGGCCTAAGGCGCTCGCGTTCACGGTGCAGTACACGTACAGCTCCACGCTCGCGCCCGCACCCGACCCCATGCCCAGCGATTACGCCGAGCCCGCGCCGGGCTCCGCCGCCAGCCTGTATACAGGCAAGGCAATCACGGAATACCATCTGGCCGATATCCCGGACGGCTATCGCGTAGAGAGCGTGACCACAAGCGACGGCGTCACCTTCTACGATTCGGCCAAGCAAACGTTCAACGGACGCATGCCTACGACCGACGTGCTCTACACCGTTACGCTCGTGCCCATGGAGTACGCGCTGGACGTGGTGTACCAGTATAAGCCGGGCATGGCGGGCGCGGAGGATATCAGCCTGTGGAACACGCAGGCCGCGCCGAGATACTTCCATCAGAGCGTGAACCAAGCGGTGCACGCCGCGCCGACCGGGTATCGCCTGAGCGGGATCACCGCGTACGCGTCGCCCTATACGGCCGCGTCCGCGCCGGAGAACGTGAGCACATTGGCCGCGACCGAGACGGCCATTACGGGAACCATGCCGGCCCGCAGCCTGACTTATGTGGTCGAGTTCGAGCTGGAAACCGTACCCTACGCCATCTACTACTGGACGGACGCCGTGTCCTACGTAACGGGCACCGCGCAGCCGGATCTTGCCGCGGGCAACCTGCTGGGCTCCGTGCAGGGCGAATCCAAATATGGCTACGTCATTCTGGACAAGACCGACAAGAACTATGATCCCAGCAAGGTCAGCAACCTGCCGCTGGACCGCGAGCTGTTTATCAGCGACGCGCAGCGCGTGAGCTACCGCGTGCCGGGCTCGGCCGATCCGACCCGCCTCACGCTGGGCGCGAACGGCATGACGCGCGCGGACAACGTGATCCACGTCGTCTATACCCGTAAGCCCAAGGTGACGGTAACCGTGCGCGTGGACGATACCGAGGTGCCCGCGCCGTATACGCCCGCCGTCACAAGCCCCGGCTATGTGGATGTGGACACGCCCTACACGGTCGTTGTGCCCGATATGACGGGGTACACGCCTACGGCGACCACGACGGACGATCCGGGAACCATCTCGCTGCCCGGCGGCATCCATCAGGATAAGATGCCAGATCACGACGTGGACATCCAGATTGTCTATACCCCGAACCAGTATGACTACATCATCCGCTACTACCTGCGCGAGCCCGGCAAGGCAGACCAGCAGTTGGGCGGCGATGTGACCGGCAAGGCGACCTTCGGCACCACGCTTGGTGACCGCAGCGTAAATGCCGCTGTGACGCTGCCTGTGGACATGACGCTCAACGCGACGAGCCACTGCGTCACGCCCGGTACGGCCGAGCCGGGGTACATCACCATCGGTACGGGGAGCAATGTGCTCAACGTCATCTACGCGCCCAAGCCGACGCTGACGGTGATTACCAAGTACACGGACGGCGGCAAGCCGGATGATACCAAGACCTACCCGGATCGCACGCCGGGCGACCCGTACCATGTCACCGCGCCGGACGTGAAGGGCTATACGCCCTCGATAACGGTGACGGGCGACACGCCGACGGTGACCGCCGGAGACGTGACGGGCGTTATGCCCGGAACGGACGTGACCGTGACCATCCTGTACACGCCTAACAACTACGCGTACCGCGTAGAGTATTATGAGCTGGATCAGGGCGTGCGCACGCTGCTGAACGCGTACGACGGCACGGCGCCTTACGGCACGGCTGTAGGCACGGCGGCTGCCGTGGACGCGGCCTATCGTGTGGATCCGTACGCGGCTGCACAGCCGCGGCATCGCAGCCCGTACTTCTCGTACAGCGGCGATATCGTGATAAGCGATCAGGCGGCAAGCAACCTGCTCGTGATCGTATACGTGCTCAAGCCGGACGTCATCGTGCGCGTCACCATGACCGATGGCAGCACGCCTCCCGTCATCCCCGGCGTGCCCAGCGTGAATCCGGGCGATCCGTTTGACGTAAACATCCCGGATGTCAACGGCTATACCCACACCGTTACGGTTAGCAGCACGGATACGGCGTTCACGACGAAGGAGTATACCATCCGCCCGGACGGCGTAACAGGCGTTATGCCCGGCGAGGACGTGGTGATCAACGTGGAGTACTCGCTGAGGACGGATCTGAGCTATCGTGTGGAATACTACTACAACGGTGTGCAGGATGTTGGCGCGGCGTACACGATGACGAACGTGACGTTCGGCACACGGGTTACCTACGTTGCTTCCAAGCCGCGCACAGGCTACCGTCAGCAGCGGGTGGATAACCTGCCGCTGCAGGTAAGCACCGTGGTGGAAAACAATGTGGTGCGTGTGTACTATGTGAGCGTAATCGCACCGGTCATCGAGGACGCGGAGATCCCGCTTGGCGCGGGCACCGCCGCGCTGAACGCGGGCGACTGCGCGGAGTAACCGCAAAGATCGCGCTGTCGGCATAGCACCCAGAGAAGCTATGTCGGCAGCGCTTTGAAAAGGTGAGAGCGATGAAGAAATGGTTATGTCTGGCGCTGACGCTCCTGCTGCTGTGCGGCAGCGCGGCGGGACTGGCAACGGAGCAGGAGCCGTTTGTGGTAGGCTCGGTCACGCGGATGAACGGCGGATTCTTTACGGATATGTGGGGGAACAACACCGCGGACATGGACGTGCGCACACTGCTGCACGGGTACGCGACGGTCGCGTGGACGTACAGCGGGGACTACCAGTTTGACCCCAACGTGGTGCTGGACGCGACGGCGCGGCGCGAAGGCGGCAACACGCTGTACACGCTTACGCTGGCGCGCGATCTGACCTACAACGACGGAACGCCCATCACGGCGCTGGACTACGCGTTTTCTATTTTGCTCCAGTCCGCGCCGGAGATCACAGAGCTGGGCGGGCAGCCGACGGCGATGAGCCATCTGGTTGGGTACGAGGCCTATCAGGCGGGCGGGCCGTTCAGCGGCGTGCGCGTGCTGGACGAGTACACGCTGGAGCTGGCCATACAGCGGCAGGAGCTGCCGTTCTTCTACGAGCTGACCCTGCTGAACGTGACCCCGTACCCGATCTCGACGCTCGCGCCGGGCTGCGAGGTGCGGGACGACGGCAACGGCGCATACCTGTACGGTGTAGACGCGAGCGGAAACGCCCTGTTTACGTCCGCGCTGCTCCGGCGCACGATTCTCGATCCGCTTGTCGGCTACCAGAGCCATCCGAGTGTGACGAGCGGGCCGTATCAGCTCCTCAGCTACGATGCGGAGCAGGGCGTGGTGCAGTTTGCCGTGAACCCAAGGTACAAAGGCAACTTTGAGGGGCAAAAGCCCTCGATTGCGCGGCTCACCTTCCGGCAGGCGGACAACGCAACCATGCTGGACGAGCTGTTGGCCGGAGACATTGATTTGCTCAACAAGGTGTCGCTGGGAGAGCAGCAGACGCGCGCGGCGCAGCTGAACGGACAGAGCCTTGTGCAGACATTTACCTACCCGCGTACCGGGCTGAACTTCATCAGCTTTGCGTGCGAGCAGCCGGTAACAAGCTCGCAGGCGGTACGGCAGGCGGTGGCATACTGCATTGACGCGCAGGCGCTGTGCGACACGGTGTTTGCGGGCTACGCGATGCCGGTGTACGGCTACTACGGGCTGGGCCAGTGGATGACCCAGCAGGATACGCAGGCGCTCGTGGACAAGCTGGATCATTACGAGCTGAACCTATCGGCGGCTATCTCCGTGCTGGAGGCGGACAGCTGGACGCTCAACGCGTCGGGCGCGGCGTTCGATCCGGCGACGGACAATGTGCGCTGTCAGCTGCAGGAGGACGGCACGCTGCTCCCGCTGACGCTTAGGTGGGCTAAGCTGGAGAACAACGTGATCAGCGATGCAATCCGGGCCATGCTTGAACAAAACCTTCCGCAGGCAGGGATAGAGCTTCAGGTGACAGAGATGCCGTTTGACGATATGCTTCGCCTGTATTACCGGGAGACGGACCGCTCTGCGTACAACATGTTCCAGCTGGGAACGAACTTCCTGCAGGCGTTCGATCCTTACCTGACCTTCCACACCGGGGATGAGTATCAGGGCAGCCGCAACCAGACCGGCCTGCGCGACGAACGGCTGGAGAAGCTGGCCAGCGCGCTCCGCGCGACCGACCCCGGCGATAACGAGAGCTACTATGTCAAATGGATGGCCTTTCAGGAGTACTTCGCGCAGGTGCTCCCGCTCGTGCCCATCTGCTCCAACGTCTACATGGACGTCGGAACGCCGTCCCTGCAGGGCTACAACCCCGCCTCTCTCTGGTCTTGGGCAAGCGCCATTTTGTATGCCACGGTGCGGTAAAAACGAGAATCCTCTTTCAGGCCGGACGCATCTCTGCGCCCGGCTTTTGGCTCGCTTACTTTTTGCTGTACGATTGACGAACAAAAGTCTTTTCTTTTTGAATGACATCTGGTAGAATAGAATCCGTAAATATCGTTCCCATAGTGTCGGCAGGCCGAGAGCCTCCTGTACGCATTGGTACGCCGATGGCGAAAACATATATATAGGGGGAAATATCATGGCAAATTACCAAACCAAGGACATCCGCAACATCGCCCTCATGGGGCATGGCAGCGAGGGCAAGACGACGCTTACCGAAGCCCTGCTTTTCGCTGCCGGAATGATCGACCGTCAGGGCAAGGTGGAGGATGGAACCACCGTTACCGACTTTGATCCGGAGGAAATCCGCCGCAGCATCTCCATCAGCGCCGCGACCGCTCCTATCGATTGGAACGGCAAGATGCTCAATATTATTGATGTGCCCGGTTACTTTGACTTTATCGGCGAGATGATGGGCCCTCTGCGCGTGGCGGAGACCGCCGCTATCCTTGTCAGCGCGGTAAGCGGCATTGAGGTCGGCACCGAAAAAGCGTGGGACTATGCCGTGCAAAACCATGTGGGCCGCATGTTTATCGTAAACCAGATGGACCGCGATCATGCCGATTTTATGAAGGTACACACCGAGCTCCACGATAAGTACGGCACCAGCGTCGTGCCCGTTATGCTGCCCATCGGCAACGGCCCTGATTTTAAGGGCGTTGTCAACGTGCTGGAAAACAAAGCCTATGAGCGCACCGGAAAGGCCCCCAAGGAGATCCCCGTGCCCGCCGATATGGCCGCTCAGATCAAGACGGCTGTGGACGAGCTGACCGAGGCTGCCGCGTCCGCCGACGACGAGCTGATGATGAAGTACCTTGACGGCGAGGAGCTCACCCACGAGGAGATCATGGAGGGCTTCAAGGCCGGTATGATCGATGGCAGCATCGTGCCTGTGATTCCGTGCAGCGCGCTTACCGGCGTTGGCGTTGCCAAGCTGCTGGACGTGATGGCTGATTTTCTGCCGTCCCCCAAGCGCAACGTGTTCAAGGGCATCAACCCCAAGAACGATGAAGAAATCACCCGCGCCTGCAAGGCGGAAGAGCCCTTCTCCGCGCTGGTGTTCAAGACAATTGCCGACCCGTTTGTCGGGAAGCTGTCCCTGTTTAAGGTGATGAGCGGCAAGCTGTCCTCCGGCACTCCGCTGTACAACGCCAGCACCGAAAAGACCGAGAAAATCGCGGGCCTGTATGTGCTGCGCGGCAAAAAGCAGATCACCGTGGATTCCCTGATCGCCGGCGATATCGGCGCGCTGAGCAAGCTGCAGTTCACATTCACGGGCGATACCCTCTGCGATCCCGCCCATCCCATCCAGTATCCGCGCATTGAATTCCCGGCCACCTGCTTCAGCAAGGCGGTGTTTGCCGCCAAGCAGGGCGAGGAGGACAAGGTGTTCGGCGGTCTTGCCCGTTTGATGGAGGAGGATCCGTCCATCAAGGTCGAAAAGAACGCCGAGACCACCGAAACCCTGCTCTCCGGCCAAGGCGAGCTGCACCTTGACGTAATCAAAAACAAGCTGGCCAGCAAGTTCGGCGCAAAGGCCGATTTGCAGGACCCGCGCATTCCGTACCGTGAAACCATCAAAAAGACAGTCAAGTGCGAAGGACGCCACAAGAAGCAGACCGGCGGTCACGGCCAGTTTGGCGACGTGTGGATTGAGTTCTCTCCCATTGGCGATACCAACGAGGAGTTTGAATTTGTGGATGCGGTCGTCGGCGGCGTGGTGCCCCGTAACTTCATCCCGTCCGTTGAAAAGGGATTGCGCGAGAACATCCGCAAGGGCGTTTTGGCAGGCTATCCCATGGTTGGCCTGCGCGCCAAGCTGTACGACGGCAGCTATCACCCGGTGGACAGCTCCGAAATGGCCTTCAAAACCGCCGCTCGCATCGCCTTCAAGAAGGGCTGCATGGACGCGGGCGCTGTGCTGCTTGAGCCCATCATGCACGTGGAGGTGCTGGTGCCGGACGAATACATGGGCGATATCATGGGCGATATGAACAAGCGCCGCGGCCGCATCATGGGCATGAATCAGGTCAACGGGCTTCAGCAGCTTGTCGCCGAGGCTCCTATGGCCGAGATGTTCAAGTACGCCACCGATCTGCGCTCCATGACGCAGGCGCGCGGCTCCTTCACCATGGCGTTTGAGCGCTATGAAGAGGTTCCCGCCAACGTCGCGCAGAAGATCATCGACAGCGCCAAGAAGGACGAGGAAGAAGAAGAATAATCCCTTGGCTTTGCTGCCCGCCCTTCCCCCGGCTAACGGGGGAAGGGCATTGTCATGAAAAGGATGGGGGAAGCCGCATGATTACAACCGTTTGCATGAATCCTTCCTTTGATAAAACCGCGTCCGTGGAAAGCCTGTTGGACGGGCATGTCAACCGCCTGCAAAACGTAAGATACGACGTGGGCGGAAAGGGCGTAAACGTCGCTATCGTACTCAAGCGGCTGAACGTCGCCGTGAAGTGCGTCGGCTGCGTGGGCGCCGACGACGAGGCTGCCTTTCGCGCGCTGGTGGAGGATGAGGGCGTTGCTTTTCGTTACCTCAGGCTGCCCGGAAAAATCCGAACGAACCTGAAGATACTGGATCAAACGTCCGGGCAAACGACGGAGTTCAACGAGCCGGGCCTGACGATGCAGGGGAATGACGAGGAGGAGTTCCTCAAGCTCCTGCAAGCCGAAAGCGCGGACAGCGAGTATGTGGTGCTGTCCGGCCGTCTGCCGACAGGATGCGGCAAGGACGTGTATCAGCAATGTATTCACGCTTTGCACGGCAAGCGCTGTATTCTGGACGCGGCGGACGAGTCCCTTCTGCTGGGCACAGCCGAAAAGCCCTACCTCGTTAAGCCCAACCTGCAAGAGATGGAAGCCGCGCTGGGTACGCCGCTGCGCACGCTGCGCTCCATCCGCGATGCGGGACTGGCGCTGCAAAAAAAGGGCGCGCAAAACGTTGTGATTTCCATGGGCCAATATGGGGCGATGCTTGTGCAGAGCGACGCCGCTATTTATGCGCCCGCGCTGCAGGTACAGGCGCGTTCCACGGTCGGCGCGGGGGACGCGATGATCGGCGGGATTTTGGCGGGGCTGTCCGATGGACGCACGCTGGAGGAATCGCTGCGCTACGGCATGGCGGCCGGGGCCGCCAGCGTGATGACGGACGGCACGCAGCTCATACAGGTGTCCGATTATGAGGCGCTGCTGCCGAAGGTCGTTTTGCAGCCGGTTTGACGCGCCTTCCGATTGACGCTTTTCTTTTTACACAAGATGGGGTAAAATAGCCTTGGTTCAAATAATGGAGGTGTGCCCAACGGTCGAGCTGAATGGTTGCCACGTCCACGTGGAGCGAAGCCCGCGCGACGGAGCCTGCCGACGCGTGCTGCTGCTGCATGGCTGGGGCTGCGACAGTACAATCTTCTCGTTTATCTCGTCCGGTTTGGCGGAACAGGCGGATGTGACCGTGCTGGATTTTCCCGGCCACGGCAAGAGCGACGAGCCGCCGGAGCCATGGGGCGTGCCGGAGTACGCCGCGATGGTAAAGGCGCTGATCGAGCGGGAAAAGCTGGCCCCCGTGGAGATTGTTGCCCATTCCTTCGGTGCGCGGGTCGCGCTGTACCTCGCGTCCGAATGGCCGGAGCTGGTGGATAAGCTGGTTATTACGGGCGGCGCGGGCGTAAAAAAGCCCGCCTCCATTGCGCAGCAAAAGCGGCAGAGACGCTTCAAGCGCTACAACGCGCTGCTTTCCAAGCTGGCCGACGTGAAGCCGTTTGCAAAGCCGGCGGCAAAAATGCAGCAAGCGCTTCGCATGCGGTATGGCTCGCCGGACTACAATCGCCTCAGCGACAGCATGCGGCGCACGTTTGTCAAGGTGATCTCGCTGGACTTGGTAGACCGGCTGCCGCTTGTCAAGGCCCCGACGCTGCTCATCTGGGGCAGCGCGGATACCGAAACGCCGCTGTGGATGGGGCAGGTTATGGAGCGGGAAATCCCGGACGCCGGGATGGTGATCTTTGAGGGCGGAAGCCACTTTGCTTTTTTGGAGCAATGGCAACGCTTTCTGATTATTGTCAAGCGCTTTGTACTGGAGGATTCATAAGGCATGGTCATCACGATCGAGCGGGTGCTGCTGGGGATGATTCCGGTGCTTTGCGGCTTTTTTGCCAGCAGAAGCCTGCTGCATTACTTTCAACTGGAGAGCTACCAGTTTCCCGGATTCTTTCGCACGATCCGGCGCAACCGCGCGCACGCGCTCTTGCCGGGCTTGTGCGCGGCAGTTGTTTGCGTAGGGCTGTTTTACGCGTTTGATAAGCTCGTGCTGCCTTGCCAAAGCGATGCGCTCGCGCTGACGATGGGCGCGCTGCTCGCGGCCCTATCCGCCGTGTGCGGGCTGATTATCTCCCGCGCGTTTTCTGTGAGGAACGCCAAAAAGAAGCTCGTCTACACCGGGCGCGTCAAGCGCCTGCTTGCTGTATACCTGATTGTGCTGGCTGCCGTATCCTTGGTGCTGGCCTGCTTGCCGCTGGCGATTCTGCCCGCGATCACCCCGCTGCTGCTGCCGCTTTGGCTTGCGCTGGCGGGGCTGCTGGCGTGGCCGATCGAAAAGCTGATCAGCGAGCTGTATTTCCGCGACGCGCGCAGAAAGCTGCTGTCCGTGCAGGGCCTGCGTCGTATCGGCATTACCGGCAGCTACGGAAAAACAACGGTCAAGCACATTTTGGGCACCATCCTATCCGAAAAATACCCGACGCTTGTTACGCCTGCCAGCTTTAACACGCCGATGGGCGTAAGCCGAGCCATCCGCGAGAAGCTAACGCCGTCCTATCAGGTGTTTGTGGGGGAGATGGGCGCGCGCCATGTTGGCGATATCAAGGAGATGTGCCGTCTGGTACGGCCGACCATCGGCGTGCTGACCTCCGTAGGGCCGCAGCACTTGGACACGTTTAGGACGATGGATCGCATCATCGGCACCAAGTATGAGCTGATAGAGGCCCTGCCGGACGATTCCATGAGCTTCTTCCCAAATGACAACGGCGTATGTCTCGACCTGTACCGCAAGACCCAAAAGCCCAAAACGTTGGTCAGCGTGGAAAAGACGGACGAAGCCGACTGCTGGAGCGAGAACGTTTGTGCTTCCGCGTCGGGCAGCAGCTTTGAGCTCTGCTTCCGAGGGGAAGCGCCCATCGCCTGCCAGACGCGGCTGCTGGGCAAACACAATATCCAAAACATTTTGCTGGGCGCGGCGGTCGCCAAGCACATTGGTCTGAGCGGTAAGCAGATCGCCCACGGCATATCCAAGCTGGAGCCTGTGAAGAGCCGCCTTGAGCTGATGAGCCGCCCCGGCGCGTTTACCATCATCAACGACGCGTTCAACAGCAATCCCGTCGGCGCAAAGGCAGCGCTGGACGTGTTCCGGCAGTTTCCTGCGCGGCGCATCATCATTACGCCGGGCATGGTGGAGCTGGGCGAAAAAGAAGCGGAGTACAACCGCGCGTTCGGCCGGCAAATGGCCTCGTGCGTGGACGTCGCCATCATCGTGGGCAAAAAGCGCGCCCAGCCGATCATCGACGGGCTGCTGAGCGAGGGCTTTCCGCAGGAGCAAATCCACCGGGTGGACAGTCTGGACGATTCCACCAAGCTGCTCAACGAGATGGTGACGCCGAGCGACACGGTGCTGTACGAGAACGATCTGCCGGATAATTATCAGGAAGCGTAAGGAGAGAGCAACATGAGCAAGATGCAATTGGGCGTGATATATGGCAGCCGCACCTGCGAGCACGAGGTGTCGATCATCAGCGCGGTGCAGATGATGCGAGCCGCCGACCCGGAGCTGTACGACGTGATTCCCATTTACATCAGCATGCGCGGCCAATGGTTTACGGGCGCGCCGCTGATGGAAATGACCACCTATTCGCCCTTTGACGAAAATCGCAAGGGCTTGACCCGCGTGTCGCTGGATATGACGCCCGGCTCCGGCGCGCTGCTTTGCACGGATGCACCGCGCGGACTCTTTCACAAGGAGACGCAGCGGGTCGTCGCAAGGCTGGACTGCGTGATCCCCGTGATGCACGGCATGCACGGCGAGGATGGCACGCTGCAGGGGCTTTTGGAGCTGTGCAACCTGCCCTACGCCAGCTCCGGCGTGGGCGCGTCCTCCATCGGCATGGACAAGGTGCTGATGAAGGAGTTCTTTCGGGGCGGGCAGTTCCCGGTGCTGCCCAGCGTCAGCTTTTTGCGCGACGAGTGGGAGGCCGACGCGGAACGCGTGCTGAACGAGATTGAGAAGGCTCTGCCGTACCCCGTGTTTGTCAAGCCCGCGATGCTGGGCTCTTCCATCGGAGTGAGCAAGGCCAAGGACCGCGACGGCCTGCGGGACGCGCTGGAGCTGGCCTATGAGTTCGACCGCAAAACGCTGGTGGAGCAGGGCCTCGAAAGTCCGCTGGAGCTCAACTGCTCCGTGCTGGGCTATGGGCTGGAAACCGAGGCCTCTCCGATCGAGATGCCTATCTCTGGCGGCGACTTGCTGGATTTTTCAGAGAAGTATCTGCAAGGCGGCAGCTCCACAAAGGGCATGGCTTCGCTCAAGCGCGTTCTGCCCGCGCCCATCGAGGAGGAGCTCAAGGCCAGAATCCAACAGCTCTCCGTGGATATCTTCAGGCACATGGATTGCAAGGGCGTGGTGCGCATCGACTACATGTACGACGCCAAGACCGACGGCCTGTATATCACCGAGATCAACACGATCCCCGGCTCGCTGGCCTACTACCTGTGGGAGAACGCCGGCGTGAGCTATGCGGAGCTCATCAACAGGCTGGTTAAGTACGCTCTGCGCGCGCATCAGGAAAAGACGGACAGCAACTATGCCTTCTCGTCCGATATTCTTAAGGGCGTGACATTGGGAGGCAAGGCGGGCGGCAAGCTCGGCGCAAAGCGATAAGCACAAAGGAGCGTATCGGGTTGGATTTGACGCAGATACAAGGGCCGGCGGATGTTCGTCGGCTGTCCGAGGAGGAGTGCATCGGTCTGGCGGCGCAGCTGCGCGCAACGATCATCCGCACGGTTTCCCAGAACGGCGGCCACCTGAGCAGCAATCTGGGCGATGTGGAGATTACCATTGCGCTGCACCGCGCGTTTGATTTTCCCACGGACAAGCTGGTGTTCGACGTGGGGCACCAATGCTATGCTCATAAGCTGCTGACCGGGCGCGCGGATCGCTTTGACACGCTGCGCAAGTTTGGCGGCTTGTCCGGGTTTCCGTGCTGCAACGAGAGCCCCTATGACTCGTTTGAAACCGGGCATGCCTCCACCGCTATCTCAGCCGCAGTTGGGCTTGCCAGAGCGCGCGACGCGCTGGGCCAGAGCCATCAGGTCGTCGCATTGGTCGGCGACGGCGCCCTGACGGGCGGCATGTGCTACGAGGCGCTGAACGACTGCGGCAACTCAAAGCTGAAAATGATTTTGATCTTGAACGACAACGAGATGTCCATCTCCAAAAACGTGGGCGCGCTGTCGGAGTATCTGTCCGGGCTGCGCGCCAGCAGCGGCTATAACCGCGCCAAGAAGCGCGTAAAGAGCGGACTGTCCAAGCTCCCGGTGATTGGCGAGCCGTTGGAGCGGACGGTGCACAGCCTCAAGCGCTCCTTCAAGAGCCTGTTTCTGGACGAGGGCTTTTTTTCCTCGCTGGGCTTCCGATACATCGGGCCGATTGACGGGCACGACGTCGGCGCGATGGAAAAGATATTTGAGCGCGCCAAGCAGCTGGACGAGCCTGTGGTGATCCATTGCGTTACAAGGAAGGGCTTTGGCTACGGCAAGGCGGAAAAGAAGCCGGACAAATATCACGGCATTGCTCCCTTCTTTGTGGAAAGCGGTCTGGTGCACAGCAAATCCTCCGCCGCCAACGGCGAAATTGCCGCAAACGCGCTCATCGCGCTGGCCAAGGAGGATCCGCGCGTGTATACGGTCACGGCGGCTATGCCGCTGGGCACCAGCGCCGAGCTGTTCCAATTTGCATTTCCCGAACGCTTTACGGATGTTGGCATTGCCGAGGAGCACGCGGTCACCATGTGCGCGGGGCTTGCCAAGGGCGGCATGCGTCCGTTCTTTTTTGTGTACTCCACATTCTTGCAGCGCGGGTATGACCAGCTGCTGCACGATGTTTGCATGCAGCATCTGCCCGTGACGCTTCTGCTGGACCGCTCCGGCCTGAGCAACGAGGATGGCAAGTCCCATCAGGGGCTGTTTGATATCGCCTATTTGCGCGGGCTGCCCGGCATGACGGTGCTTGCGCCAAGCTGCGGCGGCGAGCTGAACGATATGGTGGCGGCGGCGCACGCGCTGTCTGCGCCATGCGCGATGCGGTACCCCAAGGATGCGATCTCCGATAAGGCCGCCAATTACAGCGGAGGCTTTGTCTGCGGCAAGTGGCGCACGGTGCGCGAGGGCGGACGCGCTGTTGCGCTTGCTATGGGCAGCATGGTGTCCGCGATGCTGCGCGTCGCTTCGCAGCTTGGAGACGAAGGAATCGACCTGCGGGTGGTGAACGCGTCCACCGTCAAGCCGCTGGATACCGATTGCCTTGCGGAGTGCGCGGCGAGCGGGCTGCCGATCTTCACCGTAGAGGAGCATATGGCGACAGAGGGCTTTGGTAGCGCGGTTTTGGAGGCAATGAACCAGCTGGGGCGCAAGCCCGCACGGGTGGAGGTGATCGGCGTGAGAGAGCAGTTTGTGCCGCACGGCGACCACCAGAGCGTGCTGGAGCTGGTCGGCCTGTCCGATACGGCGCTGCGCGGGCGTATCCTGTCCGTGCTGAACGGAGCGCCGCATGAGTGAGAAAAAGCGTGCCGATGTGGCGCTGGTGGAGCGCGGGCTTGCGGAGAGCCGGGAAAAGGCGCAGGCGATGATTATGGCCGGCGCCGTGTACGTGCGGGAGGTGAAAGTGCTCAAGGCCTCCGAGCAGGTATTGCCGGAGGACGAGCTGCTGGTGCGGGGGCAGCCGCATCCCTACGTGGGCCGCGGCGCTCTCAAGCTGGAAAAAGCCCTGCGTTGCTTCCGCGCGGATGTGCGTGGGTGCGTTGCGCTGGATATCGGCGCGGCCACCGGCGGCTTTACGGACGTGCTGCTGCAAAGCGGCGCGAAGCATGTATACGCCATCGATGTCGGCTATGGACAGTTGGATTGGAAGATCCGCAATCACCCGGACGTAACCGTGATGGAGCGCACCAACGCGCGCTACCTCACGCCGGAGAGCATCCCGCTGCAGCCCACGGTCACGGTGATGGACGTCAGCTTTATCTCCGTCAAGCTGATACTGCCCGTCGCGGCGGAGCTGATGCGCAGGCGGGGCGTGTTTTATATCCTGATCAAGCCGCAGTTTGAGGCGGGCCGCGAGAATGTGGGCAAAAAAGGCGTGGTGCGCGAGCCCAAGGTGCACGATGCCGTGGTGCGCGGCATTGTGGATTTTGCGCCTACGTTTGGATACCGGGTCACACAGCTCTCCTTTTCGCCCATCAAGGGGCCGGAGGGGAACATCGAGTATCTGGCGGAGATTCGCCCGGAGGCCGATGCGGGTTCGTTTTCGCCCCTTGCGCCGGAGGCGATACGCGCTGTTGTGGCGGACGCGCACGCGGCGCTGGATCAATCCGCAATTGAATGATTATGCGCTTTGTGGTATAATTTCCAATATGCTTACAGAGGGGAGACGAACGCTTTGCGCAGTGTTTATGTTATGATGCCGCCGGAACGACATCAGGCGCTCTTGGTGCGGCTGTTGCAGACGCTGCATGAAACGGGCGTTTCCGTCGCGGTGGAAGAGCCGCTGCTGCCGCTGCTCTGCGGTACGGCGTTTGACGGTTGCCCGACCGGGCTATCCGGCGCGGAGGGGATTATCGGCGTTGGCGGCGACGGCACGCTGCTGCGCGCCTGTCAGGTAGGGGCGATGCAACAATTGCCGCTGTTGGGCGTGAACATCGGGCATCTTGGCTTTTTGGCGGAGATCGAAATCGAGCAGTTTGAGGTCGCCTGCCAGCGGCTTGTTGAAAACGCCTTTACGCTGGAAAGCCGCATGACGCTGCAAGCGCGTTACCGCGGAGAGGAGCGTCTCGCGCTCAACGATGTTGTGCTGAGCCGGGGCGGCTATGCGCGCCTGATTAACGTGGAAGCCTTTGTCGGCAGCGATTTGATTGGCCGCTATTCGGCGGACGGGCTCATTGTCGCTTCGCCGACGGGCAGCACGGGGTATTCGCTTTCGGCGGGCGGGCCGATTCTCAGCCCGGAGCTGGAGTGCATGCTGCTTACGCCCATCTGCGCCCATTCCCTGCAGCACCGTCCGGTAGTGGTATCGGCCGGCCGGGAGATTACGCTGCAGCTTTCCGGCGACGAGACGCGGCAGGTGCAGCTGAGCATCGATGGGCAAACCATCTGCCAGCTTGCCCCCAGCGAACGCGTGACCGTCAGCAAATCCGAGCGCACAGCCTCGTTTATCCGCTTTGCGCCGCGCAACGATATACAGCTCATCAGCCGCAAGCTGTCCGAATGGAGCAGATAAGGAGTTAAACATGAAATCTTCCCGACAGATCGCCATCCTAGACGTGATCAGCCATGCGGAGATCGACACGCAGGAGCAGCTCGCCGACGCGCTGCGCAGGCAGGGCTTCCAAGTGACGCAGGCGACGGTGTCCCGCGATATCAAGGAGCTGCGGCTGGTCAAGGTACCTTCCGAAAGCGGCGGGTACAAGTATTCGCCTGCGGATCAGGCGGACTCCAAGCTGAGCGAGCGCTTTCGGCGAATGCTGGCCGATTCCGTAACCAGCCTATCGCACGCGTACAACCAAATCGTGATCAAGACACTGCCGGGCAGCGCCAATGTGGCCGCGGAGGCCATCGACGGCATGCGCTGGCCGGAGGTGCTGGGCACGCTGGCGGGCGACAATACCCTGCTGATGATCCTGCGGGACGAGGCCGAGGTGGAAGCGGTCCTCAAGCGCATTGAGGAGATCGCGCGATAACCAAGCAAAGGATGTGGCGTTGCATGTTGGTATCCCTGACTGTGCGCAACATAGCGCTCATCGAAAGCCTGACGGTACAGTTTCATCGCGGCTTGCACGTGCTGACCGGCGAGACCGGCGCGGGCAAGTCCATTGTGGTGGACGCCATCAACCTTGCCCTTGGCGAGCGCGCCGACCGAGGCCTCATCCGCACGGGCTGCGAGAAAGCGACCGTGGAGGCGCTTATGGACATCAGCGACAGCCCGGAGGTGCGGCAGATGCTTCAGGCCGAGGGCCTTGAGGCCGAAGGCGACCTGATGTCGATTCTACGCGAGGTATATACGACCGATCGCAACATTTGCCGCATTTGCGGCGTCATTATGCCCATCAGCTTTCTCAAGCAGATTTCCGCTCATCTGGTGGATGTGCACGGCCAGCATGAGCACCAAAGCCTGCTGGAGGTACGCCAGCACATGGCGTTTCTGGATTCCTTCGGAGAGGCGGACTTTCTTGCCCAGAAAAAGAAAACGGCGGACGCGTTCCATACGTGGAAGGAGTGCAGCGCCCGCTTTAGCAGCCTGCGCAAGGAAAACGCGCAGCGCGAGCAGCGGCAGGAGTACATCTCCGCGCGCTGCATTGAGCTGGAGGACGCCAAGCTCCAGCCCGGCGAGGCCGACGCGCTTGCACAGGAGCGCGCCAAGTTTGCCGGCGCGGAGAGAATCAACCGCGCGGTGGAGCTTGCTTATCACGAGGTCTACATGGGGGAGGGCTCTCAACGCAGCGTTACGGTGAAGCTCGATTCCGCGATTGACGCGATGCAGGGAATTGTCGATCTCGATCCGGCATATCAGACGCTTGTGGAGCGTTTGCAATCCGTCTACTACGAGGCGGAGGAAATCGGCATCGAGCTGAGAGACGTGCTGGAAAAGGAGAGCTTCGACCCTGACCGTAACGAGGAAGTGCAGGATCGGCTGGATCTCATCAGACGGCTGGAACGCAAGTACGGCATGACGGCGGACGAGTTAATCCCGCATGCGCAGGAGCTGAGGCGAGAGCTGGACGAGCTGGAAAGCATGGACGACCTGCTGCGGGACACGGAGGCCGAGTACAAGCAAAAGCTCGCCGCCTATCGCGCCGAGGCGGTCGCGCTGACAGAGCTGCGCAAGCGGCTTGCCACTCGCTTTGAAGGGCTGATGATGGAGCAGCTGCGCGATCTCGGCATGGAAAAAACCCGCTTTGAGGTGGTGTTTACGGAGCCGGGGCCGGACCAGAAGCGCGTACCGACCGAGCAGGGCGACGATCATGTGGAGTTTTTCATCTCGCCCAACCCCGGCGAGCCGCTTAAGCCTCTGTCCAAAACGGCCTCCGGCGGCGAGCTGAGCCGCCTGATGCTGGCCATGAAGGCTGCCGCCGCCGACCGCAATTTGATCCCCTGTATGATTTTCGACGAGATCGACACGGGCATCAGCGGGTACATCGCGGGCGTGGTGGCCGAGAAAATGGCGGATATCGCGCGGTATCGTCAGGTCATCTGCGTAACGCATTTAAGCCAGATTGCCGCGATGGCCGACACGCAGTACTTTGTACAAAAAGAGGTCGTGGGCGAGCGCACCGTTACGCATCTGCGAGAGCTGGACGCGCAGGGCCGCGTGCAGGAGGTCGGAAGGCTGGTAGGCATGGGCGAGCACAGCGACAGCGCCATTGCGCACGCCGCCAACATGATCGCGTCCGCTGCGCAGTACAAGCGCCAGATGAGCTCGCGCTCCCAGAATGGAGGCTGAGCCAAGCGCCAGCTAAGCTCTCGCTTCCGGAACGGAGGCTGAGCCGACTGTCCCGGTACCCCCAAGAGGCGGCGTCTCTTTTTGAAACGCAGCATAATTGGATGTTACAGAAGCTCAAAATGTGCTATACTGAGCAATGGGTTAAAGCAGAGAGAAAGACCGTCGGGGACGAGCATCACGATAAGGAAGGGATTTATCGCATGAGCCTGCATCCATGTTTTCCGGGAGGAATCCACCCCCGCGAGGGCGCCAACGGCAAGGAGGTCACGGGAAAGCTGCCCATCACCGTACCGCCGCAGCCATCCCGCGTTGCCATCCCCTTGCAGCAGCATATTGGCGCGCCATGCAAGTGCCTTGTGCAAAAAGGCGACCATGTGAAGGTCGGTCAGCCGATCGGCGAGGCTACGGGGTTTGTGAGCGCCTCTGTACACGCGAGCATTTCCGGCACGGTGGTGTCGGTGTCCAACTGCATCGTCGCCAACGGCCAGCAGGCGCTGTCCGTGATTATTGATAACGATTTTCGGGATGAGTGGGTCGCGCTGAACCCTCCGCCCAAGAAGGACGTGTATTCCGCAAAGGAACTGGCGCAGATCGCGCGGGACGCGGGGCTGGTCGGCCTTGGCGGAGCGACGTTCCCCTCCGGGGTCAAGCTCTCCGTACCGCCCGACAAGCATGTGGACACGCTCATCCTCAACGGCGCGGAGTGCGAGCCGTATCTGTCCGCGGATCATCGGCTGATGCTGGAGCAGCCCGACCGCATCGTGGAGGGCGCGAAGCTCATCAAGGATGCGCTTGTCATCGAGCGCGTGCTGATCGGCATTGAGGAGAACAAGCCCGACGCAATCGAAATCATGCAGAAGGCTTGCGAGGCGTACGAGGACATCACGGTTTGTCCGCTGCCGACGCGGTACCCGCAGGGCGGCGAGAAGCAGCTTGTCTACGCGCTGACGCGCCGCAAGGTGCGCGCAGGCGGCTTGCCGCTCGACAGCGGCGTGATCGTCTCCAACGTCGGCACGGTGTACGCGCTGGAACGCGCCGTCACCGAGGGACGACCGGTCATCGAGCGGGTGGTCACGGTGGGCGGGAGCGTTGCCAAGCCCGCCAACTACCTTGCGCGCATCGGCACGCCGGTGGAGTGGCTGCTGGATACCTCCGAGGGACTTCTGCCCGAAACCAAAATGCTGATTTACGGCGGCCCGATGATGGGGCAAGCCATCTCCCGGCAGGATATACCCGTCACAAAGGGCTGCTCCGGCATACTGGGGCTTACGCGTGTGGCGGCGCTGCGCGAGGAAGAGCCCTGTATCCATTGCGGGCGCTGCGTCGCGGCCTGTCCCATCCAGTTGACCCCGTACCTGATCGACAAGTACATGCGCAAGCGCATGTTTGACGAAGCCGAGAAGATCGGCGCGATGAACTGCATGGAATGCGGCGCTTGCGCGTGGAGCTGCCCGGCCAAGCGAAACCTGACCCAGAGCTGCCGGGTGTGCAAGAGCATCATTACCCAGCGCAGAAAAGAAGCGGCTGTCAAGAAGGGGGCGAAGTAAAATGCAAAGCATGCAACGGAAGCTGGTCATTTCCTCCTCGCCGCACCTGCGCAACACGGCGGTTTCCACGCGCTCCCTCATGGGCGACGTGTGCATCGCGCTGCTGCCGACGCTGGTTGCAAGCTGCTGGTTCTTTGGCCTGCGGTCACTGATCCTCTGCTTGGCGTCGGTCGCCGGAGCGGTTTTGGCGGAATTCATCTGGCAGAAGCACTCCAAAAAACCGTCCTCCCTCGGCGATCTGAGCGCCGTGGTCACCGGCCTGCTGGTTGCGTTCAACCTTCCAGCGAGCGCGCCGTGGTGGGTTGCGCTTGTTGGGAGCTTGATTGCCATTTGGCTGGTCAAGCAGATGTTTGGCGGACTGGGGCAAAACTTCCTCAACCCCGCGCTGACCGCTCGCACCATTTTGATGCTGAGCTGGACCGCACTGATGGCCTCCAACGCCATGCCGGACGCGGGAAATTGGCTGGCCGGGCTTGGCGGCACGACGGTGGACGCGGTGTCCAGCGCGACGCCGCTTGCCTCCACGGCCAGCGGCTATACCCTGTGGCAGCTCTTCAGCGGCAACGTGCCCGGCATGCTGGGCGAGACCTGCAAGATCACGCTGCTGCTGGGCGGCGTATACCTGATCATTCGCCGCGTAATCGACTGGCGCGTGCCGGTCTGCTTTATCGGCACGGTGCTGATTGCCTTTTGGATCAAGACCGGCGTGCTGTACAGCGTGGAATCCGGCGCAAACAACGCGCTGTATCAGGTGTGCAGCGGCGGACTGTTCCTTGGCGCGTTCTTTATGGCGACGGACTACGTTACCTGCCCCGTGACCAAATGGGGCAGGGTGATAATGGGCGTTGGCTGCGGCGTGCTGCTGTTTGTCATTCGCGCCTACAACCCCTCGTACCCCGAAGGATGCAGCTTCGCCATCCTGTTTATGAATGTGGCGACGCCCTTTATTGATCGCTTTACCGCGCCCAAGCCCTTCGGCTTCGTAAAGCCGCCCAAGGCTGTGAAGGCGGAAACCCCCGCGCCTAAGCCGGTTGAGGGGAAGGACGGAAAGTCCGAAGCAAAGGCGGATGCGCCCGCAGACAAGCCTGACGGGCAGACCAAGGAGGCGCAGGCATGAAAAAGCTCACAATGAAAAGCGTCTTTTTCAACGGCCTTATTACCGAAAACCCGACGCTTCGGCTGCTGCTGGGCATGTGCCCGACGCTGGCCATCTCGACCGCCGTCTCGAACGGCATCGGCATGGGACTGGCGACGACCGTGGTGCTGATGTTCTCCAACTTGGCCATATCCCTGCTGCGCCATGTGATCCCGGAGAAGGTGCGCATCCCGGCCTTCGTGGTCATCATCGCCACGTTTGTGACCATCGTAGACCTGCTGATCAAGGCGTTTCTGCCCGCGCTGAGCAGCTCGCTGGGCCTGTACATCCCGCTCATCGTGGTCAACTGCATCATCTTTGCCCGCGCGGAGGCGTTCGCGTTCAAAAACGCGCCGCTTCTCTCGCTGGCGGACGGTCTGGGCATGGGCCTCGGCTTCACCTGCTCCATCACAATTTTGTCCGCTCTGCGCGAGGTCATCGGCAACGGCACGCTGTTTGGCATGCAGGTGCTGCCGGAAAGCATCCCGCCGCTTACGATCATCAGCCGCCCTCCCGGAGGCTTTATCATGCTGGGGCTGCTGCTGATTGCTGTAAACGCGATTATCGCGGCGCAGAATAAGCGCAAGCTCGCCAAGGAGAAGGAGGAGAACGTATGAGCAATCTGCTGTTGATCCTCGTTGGCTCCATTTTGGTGAACAACTTTGTAATGTCTCAGTTCCTCGGCATATGCCCGTTCTTGGGCGTATCCAAAAAGGTGGAGACCGCCTTTGGCATGGGCATGGCCGTCACGTTCGTTATGGCCATCGCGTCGCTTTTTACCTACCTGATTCAAACCTACCTGCTGGTTCCGCTTGGGCTGGAATACATGCAGACCATCGCGTTTATCTTAGTCATCGCCGTGCTGGTGCAGATCGTGGAAAGCGCGCTGAAAAAGATTAGCCGTTCGCTGTATCAGGCGCTGGGCGTGTATCTGCCGCTCATCACCACCAACTGCGCCGTGCTGGGCGTAACGATCCTGAACGTATCCAACAACTACAACCTGATCGAATCCGTAGTGTGCGGCGCGGGCTCCGCGCTTGGCTTTACGCTGGCGATTGTGCTGTTTGCGTGCATCCGCGAGCGCTTGGCCACCAACAACCTGCCGAAATGGATGGACGGGTTTCCTGGCGCGCTGATTACGGCCGGCCTGATGAGCATCGCCTTTCAGGGCTTTGCCGGCATGATCCAGTAGGGGAGGGGCTACAATGAACGGTGTATTGATTGCGGCGCTTGTGCTGGGCGTGCTGGGCTTGGCGTTTGGCCTGCTGCTGACGTGGGCCAACAAGGTCTTTCACACGGAGTCCGACCCGAAGCGCGATCAAATCCGCGAGGCGCTGCCGGGAGCGAATTGCGGCGGATGCGGCTATCCCGGCTGCGACGGCATGGCAGACGCGATTGTGGCGGGCAAAGCGCCCATCAGCGGCTGCCCGGTAGGCGGCACCGCGGTGGCGGACCGAATCGCCGAGATCATGGGCGTTGAAAAGACGCCCAATCAGGTGCGCAATGTCGCAACGGTCGTCTGTCAAGGCGATATCGATCGCTGCAAGAGCAAATTCACTTACCATGGCATCAGCGATTGCGTTGCGGCCAGCTTGGTCAGCGACGGAAACAGGGCCTGCAAGTATGCGTGCCTTGGCCTTGGCACTTGCGTGAGCGTATGCAAGTTCGATGCGATTCACATTGACGAGCGCCTGAAAATCGCCACGGTCGATCCTGACAAGTGCCACAGCTGCGGCGCCTGCGTGGCGGCCTGCCCCAAGCATGTGCTCAGCCTCCAGCCGGAAACCGTCCCCGTGCGGCTGCTGTGCCGCGCTGCGGAGGAGGGCTTTCTGGTCAGCGATAACTGCAAGGTGGGCTGCATCGGCTGCGAGCTGTGCAAGAACGCGTGCAAGTTTGGCGCGATCACCATCGAGAATCACCTGCCCAAGTTTGATATGAGCAAATGCGTCGGCTGCATGATGTGCGCGGAGATTTGCCCGACCGGGGCCATCTGGGGCGATTTTGACAATCGTCATATCGCGCTGATCGACCGGGATACCTGCATTGGCTGCGGCATATGCAAAAAGACCTGCCAGTTTGAGGCGATCTCCGGCACGATCAAGAGCGTGCACGAGGTCAACGAAGCCTGTACCGGCTGCGGGCAATGCGTGCCCAAGTGCCCGAAGAAGGCGATCACGCTGCCCATCCGCGAGCACGTGCGCGACGCGAACGCAAAGGTCGGCACCCAAGCGGAATCCGTGGTCATCAAGGCGACCGAGACGGGCGTACCCGTTGTGCCCGCCAAGCCGGAATAGGGGAGAGACGCGTATGAAAGCGGGTTTCATCGGAGTGGGGAACATGGGCGGCGCCATACTCGGCGGCGTGATCCGCAGCGGGTTTCTGCCCGCCGAGGCGCTGGTCGTGTATGACGTAAGCGAGAAGCAATGCAAGGCGGCGCACGACCGATATGGAGTTGCCATCGCCGGGAACATCGGCGCGCTGGTTGACGCGTGCGACGTGATTCTGCTCTGCGTGAAGCCCATTTATATGAAAGAAGTGCTGCTTGAGGCCAAACCGCACGCCGGCGGCAAGCGCTTTATCTCCATTGCGGCCGGATGGACGTATGGCATGCTCACCGATGTTCTGGACGAGGCAAGCGGCGCAAGGGTTTTGCGCGTGATGCCCAACACGCCCGCTATGGTTGGCGAGGGGTATACAGCGCTGTGCCAGCGCACGGGGTTTACCGCGGAAGAATTTGAGTGGGCCAAGGCGTTGTTTTCCACGCTGGGCAAGGCCGAGGCGTTCCCGGAGGCATTGTTTGACGCGGTAGTCGCCGTCAGCGGCAGCAGCCCGGCCTATGTGTATATGCTGATCGAGGCCATGGCGGACGGGGCGGTCGCGCAGGGTATGCCGCGCGCCGCCGCGATACAGGCCGCCGCGCAGGCGGTGCTCGGCTCCGCAAGGATGGTGCTGGAAACTGGCGAGCATCCGGCCAAGCTCAAGGACGCGGTATGCTCGCCTGCCGGAACGACCATCGACGCGGTGGAAGCCCTTGAGAAAGACGGATTCCGTTATGCTGTGCTGGACGCGATGCGCGTTTGCGCCGAGAAAAGCCGCCGGATGGGGAAGCCCGCCGACAAAAAGGAGAATGTGCAATGAGTGACCAAGCGGCTGCCAAAAAGCATGTGATCGTTTACACGGACGGGGCCTGCTCCGGCAATCCCGGCCCCGGCGGTTGGGGCGTCGTGCTGAGCTATGGGGGAAAGAGCAAGGAGCTGTCCGGCTCGATGCCAAATACCACCAACAATCGCATGGAGCTGTTTGCGGTCATCAGCGCGCTTGGGGCGCTCAAGGAGCCCTGCGTGGTCGCTGTGTTTTCGGATTCGACCTACGTCGTCAACGCGTTTGAAAAGGGCTGGATCGACAGCTGGCAAAAGAACAACTGGATCAAAAGCGATAAAAAGCCCGTGGAGAACTCCGACCTATGGAAGCTCCTGCTGCAGCTGATCAAAATCAAAAAGCACGAGATGCGGTGGGGCAAGGTAAAGGGGCATAGCGATGATCCGCTGAACAATCGGTGCGACGAGTTGGCGCGCGCCGCTATCAAGGATTATCGACGCATGAACGGCGAGACGGTGGAGGACGACACGCCCGCTCCGGCGCAGACTGTCAAGGGCTGACGGGGCGATGGAGGCGCGCGAATAGAGTTCTATGCTTTTATATCTTTTCGCTAAAGAACACTTTTACGAAAAGATAGGTCTTTTTTGAAAGGGGGCGACCGCTATTCAGAGTTCCTATCGTCAGCACACGGATGAGCTGCGAATTATCAAGATCCGCGAAAACCTGAGCGGTCTGCCAACCTCATGCTCGGACTTTATCCGCAGCATTGCCACCACCACCAGCACGCTGACGCGCTTTGCGTACAGCATTGACCTGCGGATATTCTACGAGTTTGCGTTTAAGGAGCTGCCCTATTTCCATGGCGACCGCATTTCCACGATCACCGACGAGGAGATCGCGCGATTGTCATCCCGTGATATTGACCTCTATTCCGACTATTTGACCCTATATTACAAATCCGAAGCTGAGAACGGCCCTGACGAGGCCCCTGTGGCCGTCGTCAACCATGAGCATGGCATTATGCGCAAGCTGTCCTCTCTGCGCTCGTATTTTGACTATCTGTTCCGTGAGCACCGCATCCCCGGTAACGTAGCCACGTTGGTGCCGCTGCCCAAAATCCACGATAAGGCCATCCTGCGTCTGGAGGGCGACGAGGCAAGCCAAATGCTGGCGCTGGTGGAATCCCGCGACGCGTTTGATAAGCGTCAGAGCCAGTATCTCCGCCATACCGAGCTGCGGGACTACGCCATGCTGATGCTTTTTCTGGGCACGGGAATGCGGGTCAGCGAATGCGTCGGAATCAATGTGGACGATCTGGACTTTGCCAACAACGCCGTGCTGGTTACGCGCAAGGGCGGCAATCAAGTGATGCTTTACTTCCCGCAGGAGGTCGCCGACGCGCTGCTGCGCTATGGCGAGCTGCGCGAGAAGCTCACGCCGCTGGAGGGTCACGAGCAGGCGTTTTTTCTCTCGCTGCAAAACCGTCGCATTACGCAGCGCGCCGTGCAGCTCATGGTCAAAAAATATGCCAAGGTCGTTGTCCCGCTGAAAAAGCGAATCAGTCCGCATAAGCTGCGCAGCACCTACGCCACCAATCTCTATCAGGAGACCGGCGATATCTATCTTGTAGCGGATGCCCTCGGCCATTCCAACGTCAACACCACGCGCAAGCATTATGCCGCCATGACGGACGATCGCCGCCGCGAGGCCGCCAAGCACGTCAGGCTGCCGGGCCGCGAAAACGAATCGCCGACAGCCGCTTCAGCGGAAGCGATTCCCCCGCCGCCTTCGGATGCCGCTGAGTCTGCCAATCAGGACGCCGATTTGGTTACAGACGACACCGCTTTTCACACCAAATAGAAACATTTGTTCGCAATTTGTGCCGAATTGCTTGCAAATCAACAGTTGATATGGTATCCTTGTCCTGATAGATCAGGATAGGATGTGTTGCTATGAGCAATCCACGCGGCGACAGTCAGGCACGCATTTTAGCTTACATTGAGCAATTTTCCCACGAAAAGGGCTATCCCCCATCCGTGCGCGAGATATGCGAGGCCACGGGCCTGCGCTCCACCTCCACGGTGCACGGGCATTTGATCCGCCTTGAGAAAAAAGGCATGCTTTACCGCGATTCCATGAAGCCTCGCGCCATTTCCGTCCCCACGGACCGTCAGATGTATGACACCGAGATGATCTCCGTGCCCATTGTGGGCCGCGTTACTGCCGGTACGCCCATCTTGGCGCAGGAGAACATCGACGAGTATATTTCATTGCCCGTAACCATGCTGGGCGAGGGCGAGCACTACGTGCTGGGCGTTCGCGGAGAGAGCATGATAGAGGCCGGAATCATGGACGGCGATTATGTGGTGGTGCGCAAGCAGCCCGTGGCTTACAACGGGGATATTGTGGTCGCCATGATCGAGGACGAGGCGACTGTAAAACGCTTTTATAAAGAAAACGGGCATTTCCGCTTACAGCCCGAAAACTGTACCATGATGCCGATCATTGTGCCGGAGGTCACCATATTGGGCAAGGTCATATCCTTGTACCGTGTGTTCTAGCTTTTTTTCGGGAGGTGCGCCTATGCCGTGGTGGGAAATCGGGCTTCGGCTGCTGGCCTCGTGCTTTATCGGCTGCGTAATTGGGATTGAGCGAGAACGAAAGAACCGCCCCGCAGGCATGCGCACGCATGTGCTTGTTTGCGTAGGCGCTTGTATCATAGCCGTTATGGAATGCCTGCTGACGCTGCGAACCGTGGAGATTAACGCCGCTAACCCCGACGCGGGCGTTACCATCAGCGTAGGGCGCGTGATTGCGCAGGTGGTCAGCGGAATTGGGTTCTTGGGCGCAGGCACGATCTTCATCAGCCAGAAAAAAATTGCGGGACTCACCACGGCGGCCTCGCTGTGGAACGCCGGATGCCTTGGGCTTGCAATCGGCATGGGTTACTACGGGCTGGCCATTGCGGGCTGCGCGGTTGTGCTCATTACACTCACGCTGCTCCAGCGCGTGGTCAAGGTCAACGCCGTCAAGCACGTCGAGGTGCAGTTTATCCATCGGGTAGAGACCATTGCATTTATCAACGAGTATTTTCAAAGCATTGGCGTTAGGGTGCTGGATGTTGATTTTCACGTGGAAAACAAGGGCAAGTATAACCTGTACACCAATCTCTACACGCTGGACATGCGCGGCAGCGCCGCCTATAAGGACATTGTGAACAAGCTGTCGGAGTACGTAAATATTCAAGGAATTCGAACCAGAAACGTATAAAGGAGAGATCGTCTTGCCCAGCCATCGCATAGCCGTATTCGGCGCGAGCAATGTGGATTTAACGGCGACGCCGTATACGGCCATTGCCATGCAGGATTCCAATCCGGGGCAGGTCCGTTCCAGCATGGGCGGCGTAGGCCGCAACATCGCGGAGAATCTGCGCAGGCTCGATCAGCGCGTTTCCTTTGTAAGCGCGTTTGGTGACGACAGCTTTTCACGGCTGCTGATAGAATCGCTGCGGGACCTAGACATCGATATCAAGCATTGCCTGACCCTGCCCGATACGCGCGGCTCGCTGTATTTCTGCCTCAACGACGAGCGGGGCGATATGCTCGTCGCCGTAAACGACATGGACTTGTTTGAGCACATCGGGCCGGACTTTATGCGCAAGCAGGCAGAAGCCCTGAGGGAATCGGACGCGTTTGTTGTGGAAGCCAACCTGCCGGACGCCGCGCTGGCCGGACTTAGCGAGGTCGCCTCGCTTCCCCCGATGTTCGCGGACACCGTGTCAGCCTTCAAGGCAAAGCGCCTTCTCCCGGTTCTCCCCCGCCTGACAGGCATAAAAACAAACGGCATTGAGGCAAAGTGCCTCACGGGCATTGACGTGACGGATCGTGCGTCCGCTCTGCGCACGATCGGGGCGCTGCATCAAATGGGCCCCGAATGGGTCATGCTTACGCTGGGCGCGGAGGGCGCGATTCTATCGGACGGCAAGCGCATCGTGTCCGGCAAGCTGCCGATCAAGAACCTTGTCAACACCACCGGCTGCGGCGACGCGTTCATCGCGGGGGCGGTTTACGCCTACCTGAGTTGCGCAACCCCGGAGAATGTGCTACAATGTGGCCTCTCCTGTGCGGCCGGATGTGCGCGCAGCAGCTTGTCCGTATCGCCGGACAGCAGCGAAGCGAGCCTGCGCGTCGGCCTTGAGGAGATCGAAATGGAGGTTATCGCATGAATCCGTATCTGATCGTTTCAAATGAGGTACAGGAAGCCGTGGCCAGCCATCGGCCCGTTGTCGCGCTGGAATCAACCATCATCTCGCACGGCATGCCCTATCCGCAGAACGTGGAGACCGCGCTTCGCGTAGAGGCCGTCATCCGCGATCATGGCGCGGTGCCCGCCACCATCGCGATTCTGGGCGGCAAGCTGTGCGTGGGGATCAACAAGGACCAAATTGAGGAGCTCGGCCAGAAGGGCCTGAGCGTGACCAAGGCGAGCCGCCGCGACCTGCCCGTTTTGCTCAGCCGGGGCATGGACGGCGCGACGACCGTATCCGCCACGATGATCGGCGCGGCGCTGGCCGGAATCAAAATTTTTGCGACAGGCGGCATAGGCGGCGTGCATCGCGGGGCGGAGACTACCATGGATATCTCCGCCGACTTGGAGGAGCTGGCCAAAACCGATGTGACCGTGGTGTGCGCGGGCGCAAAGTCCATCCTTGACCTCGGACTGACGCTGGAATACTTGGAAACCAAGGGCGTAACGGTGCTTGGCTACCAGACGGCCGAGCTGCCCGCCTTCTACTGCCGCCACAGCGGCTTTGGCGTGGATTATCAAATGGACGCGCCTGCCGATATCGCCGCCGCTATTCGCGCAAAGAATGAGTGTGGGCTGCGCGGCGGCATGCTGGTGGTCAACCCCATTCCGGAGCAATACGCCATGGATGAGAAGGCCATGAACGCCTGCATTGACGAGGCCATTCAAGCCGCCAACGCGCAGGGCGTGAAGGGCAAAAAAATCACGCCCTTCCTGCTGGATAAAATCAAGCAGCTCACGGGCGGTGATTCCCTTGACGCGAATATCCAGCTTGTGCTCAACAACGCCGCGCTGGGCGCGGAGATCGCCAAGGCGCTTTAGACATCCTGCCGCCAATGCCTCTTTTGCTTGAACAGCAACGTACTCCGCCAACAATTGCGAGCCAAGTCCCGCATTTGTCGGCGGAGTCTTTTTTGTCTGCCATGGTATTCCCATGCGGAGCGGAGCACACAATCACCTCGTCGATAGCATGCGCCTCCCATCAATTGCTATGCACGCAAGGCGGGCAAGACCGTAGAATAGATTATCGCATCAACAAGGAGGGTTCCATTTATGCAACGGCAAAGCTCACCATTCGCGGCGCTGACAAGCAAGGAACAATTAGAGCGCTGGCGGGAGTTCCAAAGCATACGACTGCCTTACATACAGGGCGATCTGGAGCCGACCCCGGCGGAGGAGCCGCCCAAGCCCAAAGTGCCCGCGCCCCAGCGAGGCACGCCGCAGGCAGCCGCAGCCAAGGAACAGGCGTCATGGCAAACGACAAGGCACAAGCAATATGACGCCGTCATGCAGCGCATGGTGGCCGCCAGCAAAAAGACGGTGCGCTACGAGCAGATCAGGTAGCGGAAGCAAGCATCGACAGAAGCTTTTGGGCTTGCGTGCGTTCGTCCTTTTGCGTGCGCACATATTCGCGGCAGCGCCGTCCGGCCTCCGCGCGCTGCGCCTCCGGCTGTGAAAGAAGCGCCCGCACAGCGCTGCGGATCCCCCGCGCGCTGCATTCGGGAATGTAAGTCAGATAGGGGTCGTACTCATCCGGGATGCCTGCCAGCTTACAGCACAGCACGGGCTTGCCCGAAAGCATGTACTCCATGAGCTTGGAGGGAAACGAGTACCGGGTGAACAGCCCCTCGTTGGCGCGCGGGTTGATAAGCGCGGCGGCATGGCGCTGGAGCAGCAGCGCCTCACGTCGGCTGACAAAGCCAAAGTAGCGGATATTCGGGTACGCCTCCGCGCGCGAGGCGATCTCCGCCTCCATGTCGCCCTTCCCGCAAAGCCAAAGGGCTGTGCTCCGCATGGAAGGATCAGCAAACGCGTCCAGCAGACGGTCGAGCTGGAACTCCCGGTTGAGCGTGCCCGTATAAAGCACGGCGGGCAGATCCTCTGCCAGCGCGGATCGAATCGCCTCGCTTGCCTCGGACGGCTCACACGCCTCGTCCTCCGTGGGCGCAATGCCCTCAAGCACGGTATACGGCTTGCCCCTCACGGGCAGCACATCCGCCATCTGCGCGGTAAGCAGCACATACCGGTCAAAGCAGGCGCATAGCCGAAGGCTCTCGTTCCCCCACCTGCGCTCCAGCCGCTGCGCAAGCCCCTTTCGACCGCTGGACAGCCCCAGCTCGTTAGGCAGATCGGTAACCAACAGTGTGGCTTTGAGATCGGGGTGTTTGCACTTCACCCGTGAAACCGCACGCAGATAGGGCAAATACAGCGAGTAGACGAGTATCTCTCGATTTTCTGTGCTCTGCCGAACCCAAGTCTCCAACGCTTTTTCTGCGCGGCGGGTTCGCTGACGCTGCTTGAGAATCGGCAGATTGACGCATCCAAGCTCCTGCTCCTGCTTGCCCGTCTGTGCGGCGGGAATGCGCAGGCCCTTGTACTGCAACGGAAACACGCCGACCGGCAGACTGTTGGCAACCCAAACCTCAGCGCCGGCCTTCCGCAGACCGCGCAGCAGCGATTGCTGAAAAGCATCCGCTTGGTTTTGCAGTCCGGTACGGGAGCGCCGCGCGGCCTCCGCCCGCAGAGCGGACGGGTACAGGAGCGTCAAACAGAACAGGTTCACAGCAGCACCTCCCGGTACAGCGACAGGTATTGTTGATAGCATACGTCCTTGTCGAAGGCCTTGGCGCGCGCAAGACAGGCCGGGGACAGCCGCGCCTTATCGGCGGATACGGCTCGGATTGCCTCGGCAAACGCCGCGACATCCGCCTTGGGCGTTACCGCGCCCACCTGCGCGTCCACGCACTCGACGCATCCGCCCGTGGCAAACACAACCACGGGTGTTCCGCACGTGAGCGCCTCCAGATTGACCAGCGGCATGTTATCCTCCATGGTGGGGTTGCAGAGCGCGTCCGCCGCGGAATACCACTCGCGAAGCTCCCGCAGAGAGCTTGTGCTGGACAGACCCGTTACATGGGCGGGCAGTCCCTTGCGCTGCGCGTCGGATAAGCCCAGCACGACCAAATGGTACGCATCGCCAAGCGTCTGCATAGCTTGCAGCAGATAGCGCAGGCCCTTGCGCTCATCCCATTGCGCGGCGACAGCCAAGAGCAAGTGCGGCGCGCGGATGCCATAGTGCTCCCGAATATCGCTGGGCGCAGGCTGAAACGCGTTCCGATCCACGCCGTTATAGATCACTTGCGCGGCCGTATCCGCCCAATAGGATTGCCGAACTTGATCGAGCAGCCATTGGCAGGGCGTGACCAGCGTAAGGCGCGCCAAGCCCGTGAATAGCTCCTTCTTCCATTGATAATTACGGCGCGAGCCGTCCGGGCCAAGATTCGCGGGGTAGGCTTTCTGCTGCGGGCAGCGCTCGCATTGGGTCTGCCATTTTTGGCATTCGGCGTAATCATAATAGGCGCAGTGCCCGGTAAAGCTCCAGCAGTCGTGCAGCGTCCATATCACGGGCAAATCTGATTGGCGAAGATAGCCAAACAGCATGCCGAGGTTTAGGTAGCAGCCGTGCAAATTGTGCAGATGCACGATATCCGGCGGGTCCTCTTTGAGACGGCGGATG
This sequence comes from uncultured Oscillospiraceae bacterium, assembly GCA_964408185.1. Lineage (GTDB taxonomy): Bacteria > Bacillota > Clostridia > Christensenellales > Aristaeellaceae > CAYOYK01. The sequence goes on from CAYOYK010000002.1 coordinate 89,244, forward strand.
AGCCTGCCCGTGCCGATTTGCCCGCCGTAGCCCTCTGCATCAAACACCTTGCGGAGCTGACTGTATCCCTTGCGCTCCGCAGCTCCGCACACCGGGAAGGAGAACGCCCTGCAATCCTCCGGCACGGGCTCCTCGCCATAGCCGATTTGGCATTCGTCGCCCTGCGCATGCAGCATGCGCGCCAAGTCCGCCGCAATGCGTCCGGTGCTCTTTATGCCGGAGCAGGTGTTCAGCTCCAATACCCTCATGCGCGCCCCTCCTTGCCAGCCAACGCCGTCAGCATCGATTCCAGCTTGTCCATATGTTGTTGCTTGGTGAAGTGCCGCTCATAGTAGGCGCGAGCGTTCCCGGCCATTTGCTCCTTTTGAGGCGAGCTGAGGTACCGCTCCACCACGCGCGCAAACGCCTGCGCATCCTCCGGCGGCGCGCAATACCCGCATTGCGCCGCCTCGACGACCGCTGCGGTTTCTCCTGCCGCCGAGCCCAGCACAGGCCTTCCGCAAGCCATATAGCTCTGTACCTTGCCGGGAAGCGTATCGTTGACCAAAGCGTCGTTCGCCATGGAGACAAGCATCGCGTCCGCGCGGGCATAGAATGACGGCATTTCCTCCGTCGGTCTGCGCCCATAGAAGGTAACCAGCTCATCCAGCTTCAGCTCTTTTGCCAAATCAAGGCAAGCCCGATACTCCGAGCCATCCCCCACGATCTCCCAGCGGACGGGCTGATCGCGCAGCAGCGCGGCGGCTCGCAGCAGCGTTTGCACGCTTTGCGCCTTGCCGATGTTCCCGGCAAAGCACAGCCGAAGCGGCGTCTGCGACGGCATGGGCAGGCGACATTCAAACACGCCGTCGGCAAACTGCGGCATGTAATGGCTCTCCGGCACGTCGATCGCGTGCACGGCATGGAGGTACTGCCGGAAGCCGACGGACGAGTAGATCAAGCTGTCCGCGCGATGATAGATGCGCCTGCTGACGCGCTTCATCAGCCGATACAGCGGAGAATCCGGCTGCACGTTCATCGCGGCGAGGCACGCGGGCCAGATGTCCAGCACGTAGATCATGGTGGGAATGCGAAAAAGACTGCGCACAAAAGCCGCCGGCGCGCTCATGAGCACCGGCGAGGTGGAATAAGCGTATACGACGTCAAAGTCCTTTTTCATCCACAGCGCCTTCCAGCAGGCGGAAGTCATATAGCTGACATAGTTGACGGCAAGGCCCAGCTTGGTGTTTCGTCTGCCGATCTCAAAGCAGCGGCGAACCGTTACGCCGTTGATGGTCTCCCGACGACGGCGGAATCCGCGATACTCCCGCGGCACAATCCCGGAGGGATAGTTCGGCAAACCAACCAGCGCGGTCACCTGATGGCCGCGCTGGACAAGCGCCTCGCAGATTTCCGTTACGCGGAAATTTTCCGGGTAGTAGTGCTGACAGACGACCAGAATTTTCATTGCTTTGCCGCGAGCGCCTTGGCGGCCTCGGTACGCCGCGCCAGCTCGGCCCCGGCCTGTCGGCCGCGAGCAAGCGCCGCTTGTTCATCAAGCGTGAGATAGCTGCCGTCATGATACAGCACCTTGCCGTTCACCATGGTCAGCCTCACGTCGCTGCCTTGCGTGGAATAGATCAGCGTGCTTTCCATATCGTGGGTCGGAATATCGTTGACAACGCCAACGTCCACCAAAATCAAATCCGCCAAATAGCCGGACTTGAGCAGGCCCAAGTTGCCGTAGCCAAGTGCCTGCGCGCCGGTATAGGTGGCAGCCTTGAACGCCTGCGCGGGCGTAACGGCCAGCGGATCCAGCAGCGTGCCCTTTTGCAGCATGGGCATGAGCTTGAGCTCCTCCCAGAGGTTCAGGTTGTTGTTGCTGGCTACGCCGTCCGTGCCGAGGGCAACCTTGCAGCCCTCGTTCAGCATTTTGGCGATCGGCGCAACGCCGCTGGCCAGCTTGAGATTACTGACCGGGTTGTGCACAAGCGTAACGCCATGGTCGCGGAAAAGCCGGATATCGCTATCCGTAAACCACACGCAATGCGCGGCGATGACGGGGCTGTCCAGAATGCCCATTTTCTCAAGGTATTCGGGCGGTGTCAGCCCGTGCCGTTCCTTGCAGCCGTCAAAATCCGCCTTGGTCTCGCTGACGTGTACGTGGATCGTCACGCCCTGTTCCTTTGCGATGCGGGCCACCTTGCGCATCAGCGTCTCGGTGGTCGCACCCTCGGAGTGCGGCGCGAGCGAAACGCGAATGCGATCGTCCGCCGCATGGTTCCAGCGCTCCAGCATCACAAGGCCCTCGTCCAAGTCCTTGCACTGGCTGTCAAAATCAACCACGCCATGGCCCAGCAGCGCGCGCATGCCGCTATCCTCCACGGAATGCACAATGTCGTCCAAGTAGAAATACATATCGCAAAACGAGGTGGTGCCGAAGCGAAGCATCTCCATTACGCCCAAATCGGTGCCCGCGCGGATCAGCCCGCCGTCCCAGTGCTTTTCCATGGGAAAGATAGCGTCGTTGAGCCAGTCGCTCAAATTCATCTGTCCGCCGATACCGCGCAGCAGCGTCATGGGCGTATGCGTGTGCAGATTGACAAGGCCGGGCATGCACAGCGAGCCCTTCCCGTCGATGGTCTGATCGGCCTCAAAGGCGGGCACGGCGGCGGCCGGGCCCGCGTATACGATCAGGCTGTCGTCAATCTGTACCTCCGCATCCGCAATAAACGGGATGTGCGCTTCGTTTTCTACGCCGGGGGTCAGCAGGATATGGTTGATCTTTGTACGCATCGTCATTTCCTCCATGATGTCTGTCAATTGATTATAACATTCGGCGAATAAATGTCAATCGGTCGTCACGTCGCGCAGCGCTTGCAGAAATGCGTCCGCGTACCTGTCGGCCTTGCGCTCCCCTACGCCGGAAACCTGAAGGAACGCCGAGCGGCTCTGCGGCCTGCGCGCGGCCATATCCCACAGCGTCGCGTTGGAGAAGATCATGTACACGGGCACGCCTGCCTCCTGCGCCAGCTTGACGCGAACGGCGCGAAGCGTCTCAAAGATCGCCTCGTTTTGCGGGTCGTACCCCGCGCTTGGCTTGGCGCCTTTTCGCGCGGACGCGCGGTGCTCCTCCCGCTCGTCCTGCTGGCGAACGAGCATCTGCACGGACTGGCCGTCAAAAAGGACGTCGTTGGCCTGCTCCGTTGTACGCAGCACCGGGTATTCTCCGCCTGTGGATTGCAGATAGCCCTGCTTGACCAGCGCGTCAAGGACCAAGCGCACGCGAGCGCGGCTGAGCTCCTTCAGCGCGCCGTAGGTGGGCAGCTTGTCCAGCCCAAGCTGCCCAACGCGCTGCTCCTTGCCGCCGCAGAGCGTGCTTGCCACCATCGCCGCGCCAAGGCTGCCATAGAAGCGCTTCTCAATGCGCCGCACGCAGGACAGCGCCTTTTGCGCCTCCGTGGTGATATCCACGGACGAGCTGTCCGCGCAGCAGTTGCCGCAGCGGCCGCAGGGCGGCGGCTCCTGCTCGCCAAAATACTGGAGGATGTACGAGCGCAGACAGCCGTCTGTCTTGCAATAGCCGACCATCTGATCCAACCGCTCCATGTCGAGCCTCTGCACCAGCGCGCGATCCTCGTCCGATAGCTCCGGATTCTCGTCGCTGTGGAGAATCATGTACTTGCAGGTTGCCACGTCGCTGCCGGAGTACAGCAGTACGCAGTCCGCCGGGGAACCGTCCCGCCCGGCGCGCCCCGCCTCCTGATAGTAGCTCTCTACGTTTTTGGGCATGTTGTAGTGAATAACATAGCTCACGTTTGACTTGTCGATGCCCATGCCAAAGGCGTTGGTGGCGGCCATCACGCGCGCCCGATCAAAAACGAAGTCCTCTTGGTTTTGGCGGCGCTCCTCATCGCTCAGCCCGGCGTGATAGCGCGTCGCGGGCAGACCCGCATCCCGCAGGCTTTGGCACACGCGCTCCACATTGGCGCGGGTGGCGCAATACACAATGCCGGACTGCGCCTCGTGCCCGCGCAGGTATTGCAGCAGCCAGTCGAGCTTTTGGGCGGGCTTGGCGACGTCAAAATACAAGTTGGGACGGTCAAACCCGGTCGTCAGGCGCAACGGTTTGCGCAGCCCCAGCAGACGCTCCACGTCCGTCTTGACGTCCGCCGTGGCGGTTGCCGTAAACGCCCCGATGGTCGGGCGCTTGGGCAGGTGCTCGATGAACGCGGGGATTTTGAGATAGCTGGGTCGGAAGTCCTGCCCCCATTGAGAGACGCAATGCGCCTCGTCCACGGCGATGAACGGGATGTCCGTCTCATCGGCAAAGCGCACAAACGAGGGCGCTTCCAGCCGCTCCGGCGCAACGTACAGGATTTTGTACGCGCCTGCGCGCGCGCGACGAAGCACGGTTTCCTGCTGCGCGGCCGATAGGGACGAGTTGAGATACGCCGCCGGAACGCCGGCCTGCGTCAGCGCGGATACCTGATCCTTCATCAGCGAAATCAGCGGCGAGAGCACGAGCGTCACGCCGGGCAGCATCAGCGCGGGAATTTGATAGCAGACGGACTTTCCGGCGCCTGTCGGCATCACGCCCAGCGCGTCCCGCCCAGACAGCAGCGCTTCGATCAGCTCTCTCTGCCCGTCGCGGAAGGAAGTATGTCCGTAATACCGCTTGAGCAGGTCCAACGGGTCCACGCGCAGCACCCTTTCTGTCGTGTGATATTTGCATTATACCTTGCGACGCGCTTTTGCGCAACCGCGCGACGGTTCCCTTGCCAAGAACAGCAAAAGTACTTGCGTTTTCCTCGCGTCTATCGTACAATACTTCTGCCGCGTGTATGATGATGGCCAAGTCCCGTGCGATTTCATGGCGTGAACCCTGTCAGATCCGGAAGGAAGCAGCAGTAAGCGCATATTGAAAGGTGCTGCGGGGTTGCCTGGCTTGAATACACTCGGTTTTTTACGACAGAAAGACAAAGGAGAGCTTGCCGATGAATTATCAGCATGTCATGGCGACGGATCCCGAACTGTTTGAGGCGATGCAGGCGGAGGTAGAGCGGCAGCGCGCGCACATTGAGTTGATTGCGTCCGAGAACTTTGTGTCCCCCGCCGTGATGGAAGCCATGGGCTCTCCGTTAACCAACAAGTATGCCGAGGGTTATCCTGGCAAGCGCTATTACGGCGGCTGCCAGTGCGTGGATATCGCCGAGGATCTCGCGCGGGATCGCGCCAAGAAGCTCTTCGGCGCGGAGTACGCCAACGTGCAGCCTCACAGCGGAGCACAGGCGAACATCGCGGTGTATTTTGCCATGCTGGAGCCGGGCGACACCGTGATGGGCATGAGCCTACCGCACGGCGGACACCTGACCCACGGCAGCACGGTGAACCTGAGCGGAAAGTATTTCCACTTTGTTCCCTACGGCGTGGATGAGCAGACCGGCCTGATCGACTACGACGCGGCCGAGAAGCTCGCCAAGGAAAGCAAGCCCAAGATGATCGTGGTGGGCGCGTCCGCCTACCCGCGCGAGATCAACTTTCAGCGGTTCCGCAGCATCGCGGATGAGGTGGGCGCATACTTGATGGTGGACATGGCGCACATCGCGGGCTTGGTGGCCGCCGGGCTGCACATGAGCCCCATCCCCTATGCCGATTTTGTGACCACCACCACGCACAAGACGCTGCGCGGCCCGCGCGGCGGCATGATCCTGTGCAAGGAGAAATACGGCAAGGCGATCGACAAGGCGATCTTCCCCGGCACACAGGGCGGGCCGCTGATGCACGTAATCGCCGCAAAGGCCGTCTGCTTCCACGAGGCGCTTCAGCCGGGCTTTAACGAGTACCAGCGCCAGATCATCAAAAACGCCAAGGCGCTGGAGAACGCTCTGCGGGAGAACGACATGAAGATGGTCTCCGGCGGCACGGACAACCACCTCATCCTCGTAGACCTGACCAATACCGAGCGTACCGGCAAGGAGCTGGAGCAACTGCTTGGGCAGAGCAATATCACCGTCAACAAGAATACCATCCCCGGCGAGCAGCGCAGCCCCTCGGTTGCCAGCGGCATCCGCATCGGCACGCCCGCCGTGACCACGCGCGGCATGAACGAGAGCGACATGGCCACCATCGCGGGCTTTATCAAGCGCATAGCCGACGGCGGCGAGGCTGTCTGCCCGGATGTGAAGCGCGAGGTGCAGGCGATGATGGCTCGCTTCCCGCTGTATGAAAATTTTCCCAATGCGTAACACCAACACCTATACCCTCGGCCTGATGGGCGAGGACAGGGCGCTGGATTATCTGCAAGCCAAAGGAATGGTACTGCTGGAACGGCGGTACCATTCGCCTTATGGCGAGATCGATCTGGTGCTGATGGACGGCGGCTGCCTTGTGCTGGCGGAGGTCAAAGCGCGCTCCACACAGGGACGGGGCGCGGGCAGCTACGCGCTCACGGCGTCCAAGCAGAGGAAGCTGATTTTGACCGCGCGGCATTATTTAGCCGCGCACTCGCCGGATTGCCCTGTACGGTTTGATCTGGTGGAAATCACCACAGACGGAATAGAGCACATTGAAAACGCCTTTGAGGCTTAATCTCAAAGGCGTTTTTTGGATCCGGTGTGTCAATAGTATTCGTCGATTCCGTAGGTATAGCGGCAAATCAGCCACGGCAGGCTATTGTACATGCCAAACACGTCCGCGTACAGTCGAAGCTGGTCGCCTACCTCCCAGCTTGTACGGGAGGAATTTTCAATGTAGATCATGATGGGGTCGGCCTCTGTGCCGCAATTCATATAAGCGCGCTGCGGCTTGGTGGTCTCGATGGAGGTGATCGTCCCCTTGCAGACGTAAATCGTCGTTTTTTCCTTGCGGATATCCAGATTGTTCAGCAGCTCGTAGTAATGATCGGAGTCCATGGCCCACGCGGCCTTTGAATAATCGTCAATGGAGGGCACGTAGTACACGGAGTATTCAACGCGGCTTGTCGCCCGGTCGGGATAATCGGCCGTGATGACAATGGTGTTGTCGCCGATCTTATTGAATACGGCATAGAAGGAAAATGCGCCGTCCTCCGCGCAGGTGGTGATATCCAAGTCCGTATAGGCCGACAGCACGTTTACTACCGCGCCCGGCAGCGTGGACGCGCGAATGAGCATCGTTTTGGAGGTGCTCCGCGTGCCGATATCAGACTGCAAATCGAGCGGGATTTCCTGCTTCTCACGGTACAGCGTCAGCTCCATGCTGTTCTCGCGGCAGTACTGACTGCGCACGACAATTACAAACTTGTTTTCGCCGGTGGGCTGAACGGTGGCGTTGTAGCTGACCCTGCCGCCGTCGGTGTTGACCAAGTCGGAGTAATCCTCGCCGTTGATGAGCAGCGTGCTGCCCTCGCGCACCTGAATGACAATGGTAAACATGGGCGTGCTGACTTCTTTGTAGGCGGTATCGGGCGTGACGAGCTCAATGGGCGACAGCGGAATATCGATCTCGTAATGAATGGCGTCCAGCGGAACCTGCTTGCCGGAATCGGACACGATGTAAGGCGTGAGCGTAACGGCCATGGTCTCTTGCAGGTAGTCCTCAAAATCGTCATACCAAATATGGTCCAGTATATCAAACGTGGCCACGCCGTCGGTAACGATGGCGGAGGTGCGCAGCTCGCGGATGGAGATGCGCTGGCCATCCTCGCCGGGGATTGTGATGGTATGCGCGGCCAAGTCGTCACGGATCGTCGCGGTCACGGTCACGGTGCGCGCTTCCTCGTCGTTTCCGGTGGCGAGCAGCGGATACACGCGATAGCCAACATAGCCCAGCATACCAATCAATGCGACAATCAGCACCACGCGGCCAAACTTACGCCAGCCAAAGCGGCGCGGCTTCCAAGCGGCCGTGCGCCGCGTGCTCATGGCATTTTCCACTTCGTCCTGCCGGGAATAGGCGGGGATATAGGTGCTGGTGTCGTGGTACCCGTCGTACACCTGCCGCATGCCGTCGGCGGGGCTGTTGATATCCATCACCTGCGTGCCGCCGTAGTCATAGCGGTGCGCGCCCTCGCTGGACGCGTCGTCCCGGCGGTACTTGGCCGTGTAGACCTGCTGGGCGTCCTCGGCGACCTCGCCCTCCTCCACCAGTTGGGGGTCGACGGGCCGCAGGGTGCTATCCGGGTTATCCTCCACGGCGAAAAACGTACCGCGGTTTGACGTGGTGCGCACGGTACGCCCGGAGGGCGCAAGCCCGCGCTGGGCGGCGGCGGCGCGCAGCCGCCGCTGCTGCATTTCGCCTTGCAGCTTGCGGCGCTTGAGCTCGGCCATTTCGGTCGCCAGCTCGTCGCGCGGGTCGCTTGTGCCGTCCAGTTCCCCCAGCTCGTCCACGCGAAGGTACGCGTTCGGCTTTACGCGATCCTTCAGATCGGCGGACCATTCGGGCGGGTTGCCCTCGGAATAGGGCTGCTCCTCCGGCAAGGGCATGCCGCAATAAAAGCAATGCGGCAAGTATGCCTGGTTCCACTTTCCGCAGCGCGGACACTTCATAGGTTGGCCCCCTTTCCCGGCAATCAGTGTAGCAAGAAACGGCCGGGCTGTCAATGACGCGGAACGCGACTTGCCACATGCGACAAAGCGTTTTTCCATGCAAAAAGCGCCGACCTGAGCCGACGCTTTTTTGCATGAGGACAAGCGTTACACGCGCTTGGCCTCTCTGATTTTTGCAGCCTTGCCTTGCAGACCGCGCAGATAGTACAGCTTTGCACGGCGCACGCTGCCGCGGCGGATCACCTTAACGCTGTCCACGCGCGGAGAATGCAGCGGGAACGTGCGTTCCACGCCGATGCCGTAGGATACGCGACGGACGGTAAACGTCTCGCGGATGCTGCCATTGCGCTTGGCGATCACAACGCCTTCAAACGCCTGCAGGCGCTCGCTGGTGCCCTCGACAACCTTCACTTGCACGCGAACGGTGTCGCCGATGCCAAACTGGGGCAGATCGGAACGGAGCTGTTCCTTTTCGATGGAACGGATCATTTCATTCATGGATGGGTGCCTCCTTTCCTCATAGACGTTCGTGCCCAAAGCCTTCCGCTTTAGCAGAGGACCGCCCGTATGTCACGCCGAATAGTATACCATGCCGCATGCCTGTTTGGCAAGGATAAATTTTGCCGGGAAGCGAGCTTTTTTGATAAGCGCGTTACTTGCCCGCAACCGAGAGCTTGCCCACATACACGCTGGGCGCGCCGTAGCCGCCCATGGGGAAGCGCAGATCGGAGCCGACGGCCTCAATGCTTTTGAGCATATCGAGGAAGTTGCCGGCCAGCGTGATCTGCTCCACCGGGCCTGCCTTTTTGCCGCTCTTGATCCGGTAGCCCTTTGCCAGCAGAGAAAAATCACCGCTTACCCCATTTGCGCCCGCGTGCAGCCCAGCCAGATCGGTAATCAACACGCCGTCGCCCATCTGCGCCAGCAGCTCGTCAAGGGACTTTTCGCCCTTCTCCATAAAGAAATTGGTCGGGGCAACCCTAACCACGGAGCCATACCGCGCCTTGTGCGCGTTGCCGGTGGTCGGCACGCCGTCCTTCTTGGCGGTTTTGAGGCTCTGCAAAAAGAGCTTGAACTCGCCCTTATCCACGACGACATGACGCCGCGAGGGCACACCCTCGTCATCAAAGGGACGGCTGCTCATGCCGCCGGGCAGAAGCGGATCGTCCACGATGGACACGCACTCCGCCGCAACGCGCTGGCCCAGCTTGCCCTTCAGCAGAGATTTGTCCTCCTGCGCGGTCTCCGCGGAGAAGGAATCACCAAACACCTGCAGCAGGTCGCACATGGTGCGGTTGAGAATCACAACGGGATACATGCCGGAGACCATCTGCTCCGCGTGCAGCATGCTCACAGCCTCCTCGGAGGCCTCGTCCGCAATCGCCTTCGCGTCGGCGTCGGTCAAATCGCGGGTCATGCGCATCCCTGCCCCGACGGCCGTGCTTTCGCCGTCCTTGGCAATCGGCTGGATGTATGCGCCGAACGCGTTGGCGGCGTATTGCTTATCCAGCCCGTAGCTGTTTACGATGCGGACGCTGCCCGTATCGGTGAACACGGTCGTATCGCCCACTTGCTTGATGCGCTCGTCATAGCTCTGCGCGGTCTTTTCCATTTGCAGGGCGAAGCTGATCTTCTGCTCCGGCGACAGGCTTTCGATTTCAGGGTTGACCTCGTGAAAGGCGGGTTCCTTCTCCGTGCCGCTAAAGATAAACTGCTCCGCGTCGTCCTCGCTCAGGAGCGCGCTGTCGCGCACGCCGTGAACAAGCTGCTCTACGGCGTCCTCGTCGATGGCCTCGGTGGACGAATAGCCCATCTTGCCGTTCAGCATGCCGCGGAAGCCCACGCCGCCGGTGGTGTTGGCTGTGTAGTTGATGACCTCCTGATTCTGGGTCATCACCTGAAAGCTGTCGCTCTGACTGATGTAAGCCTCGGCGGGGTCAATGCCCGCCTGCTTGGCAGCCGCAAAGAGCTGCCGCAGGAAATCGTTCATTTCCATCTTTCTGCCTCCTTACGCGCGACCGCCGACGGTCAGCTTTTTGACGCGGATCATGGGTTGGCCCACATTGGTTGGCACATAGCCGCTGACGCTGCCGCACATGCCGGCGGACATCTTCATATCGCGGCCCACGCGGTCGATATCCAACAGGATCTCGTTCCCCTTGCCAATCAGGGATGCGCCGCGCACCGGGTGCGTGATCTTGCCATCCTTGACCATGTATCCCTCGCTTACGGCAAAGTTGAACTCTCCCGTAACAGGGTTGACGGAGCCGCCGCCCATCTTTTTGGCGTACAGGCCGTCGCCCATGGTGGCGATCATCTCGGCCTCGTCGTCGTGCCCGGCTTGGATATAGGTATTGCGCATGCGGGAGGTCGGCGCGTAGGCATAGCTCTCGCGTCGGCTGCTGCCCGTGGGCGCCATGCCCATGCGCTTGCCGTTGAGCGTATCGACAATGTAGTTCTTGAGAATGCCGTTCTCGATGAGCACAAGCCTTGTGGTTTGCACGCCCTCGTCGTCAATGTTCTCGCTGCCCCACTCGTTGCGCATGGTGCCGTCGTCGATGGCGGTAACGCAGTCGGCGGCGATTTTCTGGCCCAGCTTGCCGCAGAAAACGCTCATGTCGTGCGCAACCGCGGTGGCCTCCAAGCTATGGCCGCACGCCTCGTGGAAGATCACGCCGCCAAAGCCGTTGTCGATGACCACCGGCATAATGCCCGCCGGGCAGACGGGCGCGTGCAGCATGGTCACGGCTTGCTCTCCCGCCGCCTTGCCAAGCTGCTTGGGGTCGATCTGGCGGGTGAACAGCTCAAAACCGGCCATCGCGCCGGGGCCCTCGAAGCCCGTCTGATTCTCGGTACCGTTTGCCGCCACAGCCTGACACATCATGCGGCTGTACACGCGGCGGTCGCTCACAAACAGCCCGTCGCTGTTGCAAATGGTTACGTCCTGCTCGCTGTCTGAGTATCCGGCCGTTACCTGTGTAATTTCGCCGCTCACGCTGCGCGCGGCCGCGTCTGCGGCGCGCAGCAGCTCGACCTTTTTCTTGGCGTCGCTCTGGGAGGGCAAAATCTCAATGGGATGGATGTTCGCAATCTTTTTTTCGACCAGCGGCGAGCTGACGCTTATGCCGCCCTTCCAATCCCGGATGGCGGAGGCGGCCTTCTTGGCGCATTTTTGCAGGCCCGCCCCGGTGGTATCGTTCGTGTATACGTAGATAGCGTTAAAGCCCACAAATACGCGGATGCCCACGCCGTGCAGCCGGCCGGAGTTGACCGCGTCCACCTTGCCGCTCAGCAAGCGCAGGCTGCTGTCGCGGCGATCCTCCCAGAAAATCTCCGCAAAGTCGCCGCCCATGGAAAGCGCCGTGTCAAGTACGGATTGTGCGATGTTTTGGTTGAGCATGTCGTTCCTCCTGTTACGCATCCCGAAGGATGGCTTTGATGTCTACGTCCGCAAGGGACTCGGCGCGATACGTTGCCGACGGATTGCGCGAGGCGGAGCCTACGCCCAGCGCGCGCATGCCGCCGGCCAGCGCGGCCTCTATGCCGGAGTCCGCGTCCTCCACCACGAGGCAGCGATCGGGCGCGACGCCCACCAGCTTTGCCGCCAGCAGAAACACCTCCGGATCCGGCTTGGAGCGCGTGATCTGGTTTCCGTCCGCAACCGCGTCAAACCGATCGGTCAGACCGATCTGGCGCAGAATGACGGGTGTGTTTTTGCTGGAGGAGCCCACGGCGATTTTGATGCCGTCGGCCTTGAGCGTGTCCAGCACGTCCGTAGCGCCGGGCAGCCTGTCCGCCTCCGTGAGGGCTTGAATCAGCTCCACATAGTATTGATTTTTCCGCGTTGCCATGGCGATCTTTTGATCCTCGGTATAGGTCTTGGTCGCCTTTTCGAGGATGATCTCCAAGCTGGCCATGCGGCTTACGCCGCGCAGGCGCTCGTTGATGGCGCGGTCGAAGGGAATGCCCTCCTCGTCCGCCATGCGTTTCCAAGCGAGGTAATGGCTGTTATCCGTAGAGACGATCACACCGTCCAGATCGAATATGACCGCTTGTATGCTGTCCATCGCATCCCGTTCCTTTCCAACAAAGTCTTAAAAGTATAACACAATACGCGTGGTTGCGCCACCCAAAAACATCCTCTTTTGCCCTTCGGCCTCAGGCGCGAAAAGGCGACCGCAATATGGCAAACAAATGTTCTTGTTTTTTACAGAATAGTATTGCATTTAGGCCTTTGCAATGCTATACTCAAGTTGGTCAAAGATGGTCAGCATCCTTGACCTAAGGAGGACCTTATGCGACTAAGCGACGCAATCGAGCAGTTTATCAAAACCATGCTCAACCAAGACGAGCAGGAGGTCGAGCTCAAGCGCAACGAGCTGGCGCAGTATTTCAACTGCGCGCCCTCGCAAATCAACTATGTGCTCGCCACCCGTTTTACGCCCGACCATGGCTACATCATCGAGAGCCATCGCGGCGGCGGCGGATACATCCGTATCTTCCGAATGGAGCAGGATACCACCGAGCAGCTGATTTACCTCATCCGCGAGCGAATCGGCGATTCCATTACCGAGCTGGAGGGCGCGCACCTGATCCAGCAGCTTTGCGAGCGCGAGCTTGTGACGCCGGACGAGGGCGCGCTGATGCGTGCGGCAATCTCGCAGGCCACGCTGTCGCTGCCCATCCCATCCAATCTCAAGGACAATTTGCGCGCCAAAGCGCTTAGCAATATGCTGCTGGCCATCAGCCGACGCGGCAAGCTGCAAGGGAGGGAATGCAATGCTCTGTGAAGAATGTCAAAAGAACGAAGCGACGGTTGTCATTACCGTGACCGCCGGGAGTGAGGTCAACACGCGCCACCTGTGCGCGGACTGCATGAAAAAAATGGAGCTTCGGTTCGCGCAGGGCGATGTGCAGGGCTTTTTGACATCGCTGCTTTCCATTTTAAGCAACGAGCCCAAGGCCCCCGCGCTTACCTGCTCCGGCTGCGGGCTGACCTATCAGGAGTTCCAGCGCACCGGGAAGCTGGGCTGCGCTCAATGCTACAAGGATTTCGCGGAGCAGCTTCGGCCGCTTTTGCAGCGCATCCACGGGCGCGCTCAGCACGCGGGCCGCGTGCCGGAGGATCACCGCAAGGAACGCGATCTGGCCCAGAGCATCGAGGCACTGCGCCAGCAAATGGAGCAGGCCGTCGGGCAGGAGGATTTTGAGGCTGCGGCTCGCCTTCGGGATGAGATACGCGCGCTGTCGCAGCAGCAGGAGGCGGCGAACGCGCAATGAGCGAAGCACAGAACAATGTTGTGATTTCTTCACGGGTTCGGCTGGCGCGGAATTATCATGACCTGCCGTTCAGCAATCTGAACAACGCGGCCAATGCGCAGACCTGCATCGAGCGCGTGCGCAATGCCTACGCGGACGAGAAGCCGAGCGACCAGTACCGGTTTATGATGCTGCGCACGCTCCCCAAGCTGGATCAGCTTTCCTTGCTGGAGGAGCACCTCATCAGCAAGGACCTGCTGAACACCGGCGATACCGGAGCGGCGCTTATCCGCAACGACCGAACGCTTTCGATTATGGTCAACGAGGAGGATCACCTGCGCATCCAAGCCATGCTGACCGGGCTGGCGCTGGATGAGGCGGAGCAAATCGCCTTTCGCGCGGAGGAGAAGCTGCAAAGCCAATGCGCCTTCAGCTTTGACGCGCAGCTTGGCTACCTGACGGCCTGCCCCACCAACACGGGCACAGGCATGCGCGCCTCGCTGATGCTGCACCTGCCCATGCTCACATCCTCCAAGCAGATGGGCGGCGTGGGCCAAAGCATCGCCAAGCTTGGGCTGACCATTCGCGGCATCTACGGCGAGGGCAGCGAGGCGCTTGGCAACGTGTATCAGGTAAGCAATCAGGTCACGCTGGGCCGCACGGAGGACGAGATCATCGAGGCGGTCACGGCGGTTGGCAACCAGCTGATCGATTTGGAGAACGCGCTAAGGGAGCGCGCGCTGAACGAATCCCTTGCGCTGGCCGATCAGATTGAGCGCAGCTACGGCATCCTCCAATACGCGCGCCTGATGGAAAGCGGCGAGTTTATGGAGCATTGGAGCAACCTGCGCATGGGCGCGGCGCTCGGCCTCGTGCCCGTTACGCTGGCGGAGGCGGACGAGATGCTGGCGCTGGCGCAGGACGCGCACGTTAAAAAATACAAGCACGCGGCGGGAAAGCAATGCTCAACAGCCGCCGCGCGCTGCGAAGTAATCAAGGCAAAGCTCATCGTTCCCCCACAGGAGGTATAACATGGCGATTTTTGGACGTTTCACCCAGCGGGCCCAGCAGGCGATCAGCTTTGCCCAGCAGGCCGCGGTTTCCCTCAAGCAGCACTACGTCGGCACGGAGCATATTCTGCTCGGCCTGCTGCGCGAGCCCGGCGAGGTGATCAGCGGGCTTATCCCGGAGGTCACCTACGACGCGGTGCGCGCCAAGGTGGCGGAGCTGATCGGCGAGGGCGACGAACGCCCCAGCGGCATGCTGGAGCTTACCCCGCGCAGCAAAAAAATCCTCGAAGGCAGCATTATGGAGAGCCGAAAGCTCAAGCAGACCTATGTGGGCACGGAGCACTTTTGGCTGGCGCTGCTCCACGAGGGCGACGGCATGGCCGTCAACATTCTGCGCGAGCTGGGCGTGGATATCGGGGCCTTGGAAAGCGGCATCCTTGAGCACATGCAGGACGGCGCTTCCGGCAGCGCCGAGGAGGACGCGCCGCCCGCCGAGAAGGGCAGCATGCTGGAGAAATACAGCCGGGATCTGACCAAAGCAGCGCAGGACGGCGAGCTTGACCCGGTAATAGGCCGTGTGAACGAGATCCAGCGCATCATCCAGATTTTGAGCCGCCGCACCAAGAACAACCCCGTGCTCATCGGGGAGCCGGGCGTGGGCAAGAGCGCCGTGGCCGAGGGCCTCGCGCAGATGATGGCCGCCGGAACCGTGCCCGAAACGCTTACGGGCAAGCGCCTGCTGTCTCTTGATTTAGGCAGCATGGTCGCGGGCAGCAAATATCGCGGCGAGTTTGAGGAGCGCCTGAAGAACACCATCAAGGAAGTCCAGAAGAAGGGCGACGTGATCCTTTTTATCGACGAGATCCATAACCTTGTTGGGGCCGGCAAGGCCGAGGGCTCCATCGACGCGGCCAACATTCTCAAGCCCGCGTTGGCGCGCGGCGATCTGCAGTGCATCGGCGCGACCACGCTGGACGAATACCGCAAAAACATCGAAAAAGACGCGGCGCTGGAGCGGCGCTTTCAGCCCGTTACCGTGGGTGAGCCGACCACAGACGAGGCGCTGGAAATCCTGCGCGGGCTCAAGGATCGCTACGAGGCGCACCACAAGGTGAAAATTACCGACGAGGCGCTCAAGGCCGCGGTCACGCTGAGCGACCGCTACATCAGCGACCGCTTTTTGCCGGACAAGGCCGTTGATCTGATGGACGAGGCCGCTTCCCGCGTGCGTCTGCAGGCGTTTACCGCGCCGCCGGACGTGAAGCAGCAGGAGGAACAGCTGAAAAAGCTGCAAAACGAAAAGAAAGAAGCCATCGCCCATCAGGACTTTGAAAAAGCCGCTTCGCTGCGCGACGAGGAGCGCTCCCTGCGCGACCAGATCGCCCAGAAGCGCAACGCATGGGAGCAGAGCAAGGACAAAGCGCACGATCAGGTGACCGAGGACGACATCGCGCAAATCGTGGCAAGCTGGACGGGCGTGCCGGTGAAAAAGATGACCGAGGACGAGAGCCAGCGCCTCCTGCACATGGAGGAGATTCTGCACAAGCGCGTCGTCGGGCAGGACGAGGCCATCAGCGCGGTAAGCCGCGCGCTGCGTCGCGCCCGCGCCGGGCTGCAGGACCCCAAGCGCCCCATCGGCTCGTTTATCTTCCTTGGCCCGACGGGCGTAGGCAAAACCGAGCTCTGCCGCGCGCTGGGCGAGGCCATGTTTGACGACGAGAACGCGGTGATCCGCATCGACATGAGCGAGTACATGGAGAAGCACTCTGTGTCCCGCTTGGTGGGCTCGCCTCCGGGCTACGTGGGCTTTGAGGAGGGCGGCCAGCTTACGCAGAAGGTGCGCAACAAGCCGTACAGCGTCGTGCTGTTTGACGAGGTGGAAAAGGCGCACCCGGACGTGTTTAATATTCTGCTGCAAATTCTGGACGACGGCCGCCTGACGGACAGCACCGGCCGGGAAGTCAATTTCAAAAATACCATCATCGTTATGACCTCCAACGCGGGCGCGCACGCCATCGCGTCCGAGCGTCGGCTCGGCTTTGGCACCGCTGTGGAAACCGTGCGCGACTACGAGGCCATGAAGGAACGCGTGATGGCCGAGGTCAAGGATATCTTTCGGCCCGAATTCATCAACCGCGTGGATGAGCTGATCGTGTTCCACGCGCTCAACGGAGAAGAAATCAAGCAGATCGCGTCGCTGATGCTTCATACAGTGACCAAGCGCTTGGAGGCGCGCGGCATGTACCTGAGCTACGGGGACGACGTGGTGGAGTTGCTCGCCAAGGACGGCTACGATCCCACATTTGGCGCAAGGCCCCTGCGCAGGCTCATCCAGCGCAGCGTGGAGGACGCGCTCAGCGAGGAGATCATCTCCGGCAAGCTGCATCTGGGCGATCACGTTCGGCTGTACGTGGCGGATGGGAAAGTCGCGTTCGCCAACGAGTCCGACGCACTTTCAAGCGAGCAGGCCAGCCTGCTGCCCACGGCAAGCCCGGCGGAATAAGCCCCCACCTTACGCAATACGGAGGACGCCATGAACGTTGACCAGCTGATCCAAGTGCTTCGGGACGATCCCGCCTTTATGGAACGCGTGACCAACTGGACGGTGCTGCCCGCCACGGACGGCATCTACTCGCCCTTCCCGGATACGCTGGACGAGCGCATCTGCGCGGTGCTGCGCAAGCGCGGCATCTCGCGGCTGTACTCCCATCAGGCCGAGAGCTTCGAGGCGGCACGCGCCGGGAATGACTATGTGGTGGTCACGCCCACGGCCTCCGGCAAGACCATGTGCTACAACCTGCCCGTCCTATCCTCCATTCTGGAAAACGAGGACTCCCGCGCGCTGTACCTGTTCCCCACCAAGGCGCTGAGCGCCGATCAGGTTAGCGAGCTGTACGGACTTGTGGAGGCGCTGGGGGTGGATATCAAGGCGTATACCTACGACGGGGATACGCAGGGCGCGGCCCGCAAGGCCATCCGGCAGGCGGGGCACATCGTCGTGACAAACCCGGATATGCTGCACACCAACATTCTGCCGCAGCACACCAAGTGGGTCAAACTGTTTGAGAACCTGCGCTACATTGTGATTGACGAGATTCATACCTACCGCGGCGTGTTTGGCAGCAACCTCGCCAACGTGCTGCGGCGGCTGCTGCGCCTGTGCAAGTTCTACGGCAGTCATCCGCAGTTTATCCTATGCAGCGCCACCATTGCCAACCCGGACGAGCTGGCGCAAACGCTGATCGGCCGCCCCGTCGTTAAGATCGACCGCAACGGCTCCCCGATGGGCGAGCGCAATATTGTGTTCTACAATCCGCCGGTCATCAACCAGTACCTCGGCATCCGGCGCTCTGCCGTGCAGGAGACGCGCGACCTCGCCCTCAAGCTGCTGCAAAACAACATCCCCACCATTGTGTTTGCACGGAGCCGCTTGATTGTGGAGGTTCTGACAAAGTATATGAAGGAGCACTCGCGCGACCCGTACGGATTTTCCGGGCGCGTGCGGGGCTATCGCGGCGGATACCTGCCCTCCGAGCGCCGCGAGATTGAGCGCGGCCTGCGCGCGGGCGAGGTGGATATGGTCATCTCCACCAACGCGCTGGAGCTGGGCATTGATATCGGCTCGCTGACCGCTTGCCTGCTGTGCGGATACCCCGGCACCGTGGCCAGCACATGGCAGCAGGCCGGGCGTGCCGGGCGACGCAAGGATACGGCGCTGACCCTCCTTGTGGCAACCTCCGCGCCCATCGACCAGTACATTGTAAAGCACCCGGAGTATTTTTTGGCGCAAAGCCCGGAGCACGCGCTGCTCCAGCCGGACAACCTGTACATTTTGCTTTCGCACATCAAGTGCGCCGCCTACGAGCTGCCCTTCGAGGAGGACGAGGCCTTCGGCAATGTGAAGGACACCAAGCAATTCCTCGACTACCTGACGGAAAACAGCATCTTGCGGCATGTGGACCAAAAATACTACTGGACGGAGGAGGAATTCCCCGCCAGCGAGATCAGCCTGCGCTCCGCCGCGAGCGAGAACTTTGTCATCATTGACATCTCTCACCCGGAGCATCACCGCGTGATCGGCGAGATGGATCGCTACACGGTGCCCATGCTGCTGCACGAGAACGCCATCTATATGCACGAGGCGCGGCAGTATCAGGTGGAAAAGCTCGATTTTGACGCGTGCAAGGCTTACATCCGCGCTGTGGACGTGGACTATTACACCGACGCGGACATGAACGTCAACCTTGGCCTGCTGGATATCCTCAAGGAGAAAACGCTGCCCTGCGGCGTGAAGTGCCAGCTTGGCGAGCTGCGCGTATCCACGCTCGTCAAGATGTTCAAAAAGATGAAAATGGACACGCACGAGACCCTCGGCTTTGGACAGGTGCGCCTGCCGCAGACGGATATGCACACCGTGGGCATGTGGTGGACGCTGCCGGAAAGCCTGACCAGCGCATACGACCATGACGAGCTGCAAGGCGCGATGGTGGGCGTGGCCAACCTGCTGGGCATCGTTGCCCCGATCTATCTGATGTGCGCGCCGAGGGACGTCTGCGTGGTCTATCAGGTTCGCTCTCCCATCACGGACCAGCCGTCGCTCTTTCTGTACGACAGCTACCCAGGCGGCGTGGGCCTGAGCGAAAAGGCCTACGAGATGCAGGAGCTGCTGCTGAGCCATGCGCTGTCCGTGCTGGAGGGATGCTCCTGCAAGAACGGCTGTCCGTCCTGCACAGGGCCGACAGCCGAGGTCGGCAAGCACGGCAAGGCCATCGCGCAAAAGCTGCTGGAGGCGTTGCTGGCATGAGTCCAAGCCTGATGGACAAGCTGCGCATGATCGGCGCGGAGCAAAGCGCGCCTCAAGCAAAAGCGGAACCCGCGGAGCCGCTCTCGGAGGACTGCTACACGACGCGGACCGAGGCGCCGCTTGGCTCTTTTTCTCCCCTGCGGTACATGATGCGGGACACGCTGCGCGATTGCTATGGCATAGAGGTTTCCGGCGCGCCCCTTCGGCCGGAACAGATTCTCTTTTTGGACACGGAAACCACGGGGCTTTCCGGCGGCGTGGGCACGGTTGCGTTCCAGATCGGCGTGGGCTATGTGCGCGACGATCGCTTTGTGGTGGAGCAGTACCTGATGCGGGACTACCCGGAGGAGCCCTACATGCTCAGCCTGCTGTGCGATACGATGCGTCCCTTCCGGGCGCTTGCGAGCTTTAACGGCAGGAGCTTTGACGTGCCGCTGCTGCGCAATCGCCTGCTGCTTAACCGCTTGGATACAGGCGCGATCCCGGAGACGCACTTTGATCTGCTGTACCCCGCGCGCAGGCTGTGGAAGCTTCGCTTGGGGAGCTGCCGCCTAAGCCGATTGGAGGAAGAGCTGCTGGGAGTATGCCGCGAGGACGATCTGCCCGGCGCGCTGGTGCCGCAAACCTACTTTCAATACCTCAAGGACAGACGCTTTGACCCCATCGAGCGGATTCTGCTGCACAACCGGCAGGATATCGTCTCGCTGGCGCAGCTCTTTTTTTACATGTGCATGATCTACGCCCAGCCGGAGCGGCTTTCGCATCCGCAGGATCTGTTTTCGATGGCGCAGGCGCTGAGCAAACATGGCAACCGCGCGGCCGCGGTAAAGTGCTATCGCCTGTCAGCAGGAGGCGAGCGGCGCGCGGCCTCTTTTCAGGCGCTGGCGCGCATCGAGCGGCAAGCCGGCAACTCGCTGCGCGCGGCGCGGCTCTATCAGGCAATGCTTACGCGCGGAGAAGAGCCCGTGCAGTCGGCTGTCGCGCTGGCCAAGCTGTACGAGCATCAGCTCCACGACCCGGAGCAGGCGCTCTCGTACACGCGGCAAGCGCTGCTGCTGCTCTCCGAGCCGTCCTTGCGCGCGCAAGATGAAGCTGTACAAACCCAGCGAAATGAAGTACAATATCGGTACAGCCGCCTGCTGGTCAAGCTGCGGCAAAATACCCGGTAGGAGGTTATCCCATTGAGCTTACAGACCGATCTCAAGGCGCGTCAGATCACGCGTAAAGCCGCCCTGCAGGTACAAAAAGGGAACACGGACGAAGCGATGCGGCTCTACGAAGAGGCGATGGAGCTGGGCACGAACGATATGCGCTCCATCCTGACCTATACCGTGCTGCTCATCCGCGTGGGCGAGTTTGCCAAGGCCCGCGAGCTGCTGGTCAAAAATCAAAAAAACTCCTCCATGCTGCCGGAGCAGCGGCAGCAGCTTTTTGTCAACTACGCCGCCTGCGTGTACAAAATGGGCGAGCTTGACAAGGGCGTCGAGCTGCTGGAACGTCAGCACGCGCACAATCCCTGCGGGCTGGTCTATCAGACGCTCGGCTACCTGTACATTGAGCAGGGCAACGCCGAGAAGGCCTTGCCCTTCAACCAAGAGGCCCTCGAATACGACGACGAGGATCCCGTCTGCTTGGATAACCTCGCGCAGACCTACTACCGCCTGCTTGGCGATAAGGAGAGCGCGAAGCCCTATTTCGATAAGGCCCACAAGCTCAAGCCCACGCAGATCGACACGCTGTACTTCCTCGCCCAGTACGATTTGGACGCGGGCGACAAGGCCGCCGCCAAGGAGAAGCTGGAAAAGGCCCTTGAGGGCCGTATCTCGCCGCTGAACTATGCCGATGAAAAGCGCATCCACTCCGTGCTGGATACGCTGTAACGAAAAACAGGCATTCAAGCGAAGGCCGCCGCGCAGTTTTGCACGGCGGCCTTCGCTGTCGCCTTGCGATTTGCCGGCTCCAGTGAGGACGTTGGCCAGCGGAATCCTTCGGTTCGCGCGCGTCCTCCGAAAGCGTACTCACGGTTCTTTTCTCCCTGCACCGATAAGACGGGCAAGCCGCTGCAAACGGGTGCATTTACTCGCCCTTGGCATACGCCGTTTTGCCCTGCCGAACAAAGCCGCTTTTTGTTGATTTGGCCGCAGAAAAATGCAAAATCATATTGACAGCGCACAGCGTCTGTGGTTTAATATTGCATGCTTTGAAGTTTACTTATTCTAAACTCCAAATCAGGCGCGGAGAGGTGGCTGATCGGTTGGATATCGGCAGTAAGCTGCGCGAGCTGCGCATACAGCGCAACCTGACGCAGGAGGAGCTTGCGGACCGCTGCGAGCTGACAAAGGGCTTTATATCGCAGGTGGAGCGCAACCTTGCCTCGCCCTCCATCGCCACGCTGATGGATCTGCTGGAATGCCTTGGCGTGACGCTTCAGGATTTCTTTACCGAGACCGTCGCGGAAAAGCTCGTGTTCTCCCCGGCGGACTGCTTTGTGAAAGAGGAC
Organism: uncultured Oscillospiraceae bacterium; assembly: GCA_964408185.1. Taxonomy (GTDB): domain Bacteria; phylum Bacillota; class Clostridia; order Christensenellales; family Aristaeellaceae; genus CAYOYK01. The sequence goes on from CAYOYK010000002.1 coordinate 111,324, forward strand.
AACGAGCAGCTGAACGGGCGCATTACTTGGCTCATCCCGGACGCGCAGAAGAACAGCATGGAGCCGATTCTGCTTGAGCTGCGCTCCGGCGGCAGCTCCCACGTCATTCCGCCGCATGAGGGCGAGGAGTTCGGCTATGTGCTCTCCGGCACGGTACGCATCTGCATAGGAAAAAAGCAGTTCGTTGCGCGCGCAGGCGACAGCTTCTGCCTGCACCCGGCGGCGACGCACTATCTCACCAACACGGGCAAGGCAAGCGCCAAGGTGCTGTGGATCTCCACACCCCCCAGCTTTTAGATTAAAGGAGTACGCAAGCATGGTTGAGAGCACGCATTTGATCGACTTGCAAGGCATCAGCAAGGATTTTGACGGAACCACGGTGCTTGACAATATCAACCTGTACATTCGCAAAAAGGAGTTCGTTACGCTGCTTGGCCCCAGCGGCTGTGGCAAGACGACCACGCTGCGCATCATCGGCGGCTTTGAGGTGCCGTCTTCCGGCACGGTTTTGTTTGAGGGAAAGGATATCTCCGGCACGCCGCCCTATAAGCGCCGCGTGAATACCATCTTTCAAAAATACGCGCTGTTCCCCCATCTTACCGTGCGCGATAACATCGCCTTCGGCCTGAAAATCAAAAAAATGGCCAAGAACGAAATAAACCGACGCGTGGACCGCATGCTGGAGCTTGTCAATTTGCAGGGCTATGGCAAGCGCGGCGTGGACGCGCTTTCCGGCGGACAGCAGCAGCGCGTGGCCATCGCGCGCGCGCTGGTCAACGAGCCGGAGGTGCTGCTGCTGGACGAGCCCCTTGGCGCGCTCGACCTCAAGCTGCGCAAAGAGATGCAGCTTGAGCTCAAAAACATGCAGCAGCAGCTCGGCATCACCTTCCTGTATGTGACGCACGATCAGGAGGAGGCCCTCACCATGAGCGACACGGTAGTGGTGATGCGCGACGGGCATATCCTGCAAATCGGCGATCCCAAGCGTATCTACGACGAGCCTGCCAACGCCTTTGTGGCGGACTTTATCGGCGAAAGCAACATTCTGCACGGCACGATGATCCGCGACGAGCTGGTGCGCTTTGCGGGCTTCAATTTCCCGTGCGTGGACGCGGGCTTTGGCGAGGATGCGCCGGTGGACGTGGTGGTGCGGCCGGAGGATATCATGCTGGTCGGCGAGGATATCGGACAGATTACAGGCGTGGTGCAAAGCGTGCTGTTCAAAGGCGTACACTATGAAATGATGATCGATACGGGCGAAACGCTGTTTAAGGTGCACTCGACCGTTATGCAGCCGCAGGGCTCGCAGGTGGGGCTGAACATTGTGCCCTTCAATATCCATATTATGAAGCCGATGGCCGACTACGCAACCAACGAAGTAACGGAGGCGGCGCAATGAAGCAAAACCTCCAGCTCCCGCCATGGGCTTGGTGGGTGATCGGCGTTTTTCTGCTTGCCTTTCTGGCTCTGTGCGTGTATACCATCAAGCGCAACGGCGGCATGAAGCGCTCGTTTTTCTCATCGCCCTACTTGATTTGGATGATCCTTTTCACCATTGTGCCCTGCGTTTTGGTTGGCTACTATGCCTTTACGGATACGGCGGGACATTTCACGCTGAACAACTTTATCAACTTCTGGGACAGCAACCACACCGTCAACCAGCAATATGAGGCAATGGGCGAGCAGTATGCCGGATTGATCCAGCGCGGCAGCGTGAACATTGACGTGCTGATCTACTCGCTGTGGATGGCGGTGCTCTGCACGGCCATCAGCCTGCTGATCGGTTACCCCGCCGCGTACATCATGGCGGATCGGGAGCTGAAAATCGGCACAACCATTGTGGTGCTGTTTATTATCCCCATGTGGATGAACTTTCTGCTGCGCACGGTCGCGTGGGTCACGCTGCTGGAGGATAACGGGCTGATCAATACGGTGCTGCGAGCGATCGGCTTGCCGTCCGCGCAGCTGCTGTACAACGATCAGGCGGTTCTTCTGGGCATGGTGTACAATTTCCTTCCCTTTATGGTGTTCCCCATCTATACCTCGCTCAGCAAGATGGACATCCGTCTGGAGGAGGCCGCGCAGGATCTGGGCGCGAACAGCATGCAAACGTTTTTGCGCGTCAAGCTGCCGTTGAGTCTGCCGGGCGTGATCTCCGGCATTACCATGGTGTTTATGCCGTCCGTAACCACGTTTGCGCTGCCCAAGCTTCTGGGCGGCAGCAATACCATGATGTTTGGCGACCTGATTGAGAGCATGTTCCTGACGCAGAACGACTGGGGCGTCGGCAGCGCGCTCTCGCTGGTGATGATGGTGCTCATCCTGATCAGCCTTGGGATTTTGCGCAAGGCCGATCCTGAGGGCGAGGGAGGCGGAATTGTATGAGAAAAGCGATTAAGCGCGTGTATCTGGCGCTCATCCTTGCGTTTTTGTACATCCCCATCGTCGTGCTGATCATTCAGTCCTTCAACGGCGGGAAGAGCCGCGCGCGGTGGGAGGGCTTCAGCTTTCGCTGGTACGCGGAGCTGTTTCAAGATCCGGCGATCATGAAGGCGCTCCTGATCACGCTGACGATCGCAGTCATCGCCGCGATCGTCTCCACCCTGCTGGGCACGCTGGCCGCCATCGGCATTCACGCCATGAAAAAGCGCCCGCAGTCTTTTATGATGACGCTCACCAATTTGCCCATGACCATGCCGGACATCGTAATGGGCATCTCGCTGATGATCCTGTTTACGTTCTCCAAGATCGAGCGCGGCTTTGCAACCATGCTGCTGGCGCACATCACATTTGATACGCCCTACGTGATTCTGTCCGTGCTGCCCAAGCTGAAGCGGATGAACAAGCACACCTACGAGGCTGCGCTGGACTTGGGCGCGACGCCGAGCTACGCGCTGACCCATGTGATTCTGCCGGAGATCAGCCAAGGCGTGGTTACGGGCGCGCTGCTTGCCTTTACGCTTTCGATCGACGATTTTGTCATCAGCTACTTTACCACCAGCCCCATGGTGCAAAACCTGTCCACGCTGATCTACTCCAAGGCGCGCATCGGGGTGGAGCCTACGCTGAACGCGCTGAGCGCGCTGATGTTCCTTGTGCTGCTGGCGCTGCTGCTGATTGTCAACCGCCGCGCCTCCAATGCGGAGAAGGCCTGATGCTCTGGGAATCCGCGCTTCGCGCGTGATGATATTGAGGGAGGAATTGCCATGACCCGGAAACTGATTTCTGTGCTCGCTCTGCTGCTATGCTTGACCATGACGCTGCTGTGCCTGTCCGGCTGCCAGTCGCCCGCGCAAACGCCCGATGAAACCACGCAGCCTGCGGAGAGCAACGCGTCCGCCGACGGCGCCGCCAAGTTCACTCCGGGCCAGAACGGCACCGTAACCGTGTACAACTGGGAGGACTACATCTCCCCGGAGGCCATTGCCCTGTTTGAGGCCGAAACGGGCATCGCCGTCAACATGACCAACTTTACCACCAACGAGGACATGATGGTGCAGGTGCGCAACTCCCCCTCCTCCTTCGACGTGGTGTTTCCCTCGGATTACTGCATTGAGCGGTTGATAGCGGAAGGCCTGCTGGAAGAAATCGACATGGACAACATCCCCAACATGAAATACATCGATCCCCAGTTTCATAACCCAAGCTACGATCCCGAAGGAAAGTACAGCGTGCCCTATATGGGAGGCACATTGGGCATTCTGTACAACAAGACCATGGTGAGCGAGCCCGTTACCAGCTGGGGTGCGCTGTTTGATTCCCGGTACGCCGGGAAGGTATTCATGATGGACAGCATCCGCGATACCCTTGGCGTTGCGCTCAAGTACTTGGGCTATCCCATGAACAGCCGCGATCCGCTGGAGCTGAACGCTGCCAAGGACCTGCTGGTCAGCCAAAAGACCAGCGGCATTGTAAAGGCCTATACCTTTGACGACACCAAGGAGAAGATGCCCCTTGGCGAGGCCGCGCTGGCTGTGATTTACAGCGGCGACGCGCAATACGCGATTGATCTGAACCCGGATTTGGCCTATGTGGTACCGGATGAGGGCTCCAATATCTGGATGGACGCGATGGTCATCCCCAAGGGCGCAAAAAACAAGACGAACGCCGAGCTCTTTATCAACTTTATGTGCCGCCCGGACATCGCCGCCTTGAACTGCGGCGAGATTTGGTACTCCACGCCCAATCTGGACGCCATCAAGCTGATGGGCGAAGAGTACTCCGACAATCCCACCATGAATCCCCCCGCCGAGGTAATGGCCCGCTGCGAGTTCTTTGGCGACGTAAACGACGTAATCGCCATCTACAACACTATGTGGAACCAGATCAAGAGCGCGAAATAAAGGGATACAGCGAAGCGCCGCCCGATAATACGGGCGGCGCTTTTCAGTATCCGGCGTTACTGTATATCTGTCACCGTAAACCCGGCGTCTGCGATGGCCGCACGCAGGGTATCATCCTCCGCGTGACTGTCCAGCGTAACCAATACGCTTTTGGAAGCAAGATCGACCTCGGCATACTCTACCTGCGGCAGCCTCATCAGGGCGTGTTCAACGGCCGCCTTGCAATGGTTGCAATGCATATCCTCCACATGTAGGGTCTTTTGCTGCATCGATTGACGCACCTCCTTATGGTTTGCCCTTGGTATGTTTCTCCGTCCGGCTCGCTTTATCCTTTGCCGAACGCAATGCAAAATATCGCATAGGATAGAGCGGGTGTACCAAAAGGAGGTTTCATATGGAAAGCAATACAATCGGTCGGATTTGCCCACGGGGAGCCAGCTACTATACATGGCAGAGCGGGGACGTGCCCATCAACGTCGCCACGCAAAACGGAATTTCTCTGCCGGCATTGCAGGACGCAAACGAGGGGGTGGATTTGAGCGCGCTTACGACAGGCGATGTGATTTGCATTCCCTCACAGCAGCTTGGCTGCACGGGCGGCAGAAACTACGCCGTCCGCAGCGGGGATACGCTTACGTCCATCGCCGTCGGCTTCGGCGTGACCGCGGCGGATGTGATCGCGCGCAATCCCGGCCTGACCGCGAACAATCTGGTCGTCGGGCAGGTGCTATGCATCCCAAACGCATCGTCCAGCGGGAGCAGCGGCAACGGAAGCGGCAATGGCGGCAATAGCGGCAGCAACAATAGCGGCGGAAGCGGAAGCAACGGCGGCGGTAGCAATAACAACAGCAACACATGCCCGCCCAACTGCTTTACCTGCCCAACCGGCTACAATACCGCCACGGTAAGGCAGGGCCAGACCTATTCCGACTTGCTGATTGAAAGCGACATGGCCTACAACGCCATGCAGACAATCAATCCCACGCTGGGGCTGCAGCCGACGCTGGGGCAGGCGTACTGTGTGCCGCCGGGCGGCGCGCGCGGGTACTGCCGCACCGGGAGGCAGGCCTATCGCATCGATCAGGACTTGTCGCTGAACGATCTGGCGACACGGCTGAATACAACGTCCGCACGGCTCCTCCGTCTCAATCCCACGCTGAAGCCCAGCGATTTTGTCGTCGGACAGGTGATTTGCGTGCCCTAAGGAAGGAGAACACGCGGCGAACCGCGAATAACCTCCACCGTTAAATCAGGATTGGAGGAACCCGTAGTATGCCGCATAAACCGCTGGTCGCCATTTCCGGAAGCATTGATAAGGATGAGGGCCGCTGCTTCCTGTACGCAAGCTACTTTCAGGCGCTGCACGAGGTTGGGCTGGTTCCCGTGCTGCTATCGCCGTTTATGGGCGAGGACGACATGGCCGACCTGCTGCGCCATGCGGACGGACTGATGTTTGCGGGCGGAGACGACTTGAATCCGACGCTGTATGGCGAGCCGCACGATTATCACATCGGGCAGCTGGAGCCGCTGCGCGACCAGTGCGAGTGCGCGCTCATCCGCATGGCCTATCAGCTGCAAACGCCCGTGCTGGGGATTTGCCGCGGGATCCAATCCATCAACGTGGCGCTGGGCGGCACGCTCTATCAGGACCTGCCTACCCAGTACCACGGTACCGCGGAAATGCCGAGCTATCTGCACTTTCAAACATTGCTGGGCAAGTATCCGAGCCACACCGTGCGCGCCGTGGAGAACACGCCGTTGGCCGATATCCTCCCGGCGGGCGATGTGAGGGTCAATTCGTTCCATCACCAAGCGGTCAAAGCGGTCGCGGAGCCGCTCAAGCCCTGCGCGTATGCCTCCGACGGCTTAACCGAGGCGGTGTACGCGCCGGGTTTGCCGTTCTTCATCGGCGTGCAATGGCACCCGGAGCGCATGTACCCGACCGACGCGGCCGCGCGGAGCGTCTTTGAGGCGTATGCGGACGCATGCCGGGCGCGCATGAACGGACGGTGCGGCGCGTGAAGGAGCTGCTGACGATATTTGCCTCGTTCTTTGTTATTGGCGGGATGACCTTCGGCGGCGGCTATGCCATGCTGCCCATGCTTACGCGGGAAATTGTGGAGCGTCATCACTGGGCCACGGAGGAGGAGTTGCTGGACTACTTTGCCATTGGGCAATGCACGCCGGGCGTTATTGCGGTGAATACGGCCACGTTTGTTGGGTACCGCCGCAAGGGCGTGCTGGGCGCTGCCTTTGCCACGCTGGGCGTTGTAACGCCAAGCATCCTGATTATTCTGGCAATCGCCATGCTGCTGCAAAACTTTATAGAGCTGCAATGGATCGCGCACGCGTTCGCCGGCATCCGCATCGCGGTATGCGCCCTGATCGCCGCGTCCGTGATCAAGCTGTGCAAAACCAACGTGCGCAGCGTGGTTAAAGCGCTGATCGCCGTTCTTGCCTTCTGCACGGTCGCCATTTTTGGCTGGTCGCCCATATACATTACGGTTGCGGCCGCTGTGTTCGGCGTATTCTTTTATGGCAGGAGGAAAAGCGCATGAGCGAGCTGCTGACGCTGTGCTTTGAGTTTATGAAGGCCGGACTGTTCGCCATCGGCGGCGGCCTTGCCACGCTCCCCTATCTGATGCAGATGGCGACGGATCATCCCGCGTGGTTCACGCTGGACGAGCTGATGAACATGATCGCCGTGTCCGAGTCCACGCCGGGCCCTATCGGCGTAAATATGTCCACGTTTGCGGGGTATACGGTGGGCGGCATCCCCGGCGCGCTGCTCGCGACGTTTTCGCTGATTCTCCCCTCGTTTGTCATCATTCTGATCGTTGTGCGCATGCTGGACAAGTATCGGCAGAGCCGCCTTGTCAACGGCGCGATGGAGGCGCTGCACGCCGCGGTAACAGGCCTGATCGCGGCCGCGGGATACTCGGTGGTGGAGATTTCGCTGTTCAACCAAACGGAAGCAGGCCTGACGGTGCTGTGGATCCCTGTGGCGCTGTTCTGCTTTTTTCTGCTGCTCACCCAGCTTCCCACAACCAAAAAGCTACATCCGCTGCTGTATATTGTGCTTGGAGGCGTGCTTGGCGTTGTGCTCAAGCTGTAACCCCGGCAGCCTATACGCTGCATGCAATATGCCATGAGAGCCGCGCGGCAGTCGTCGCGCGGCTTTATTCTTTGTCTGTTTGCGCCAGCAGCTCGCGCAGGAGCTCTCCCTCGTCCAGCATGCGCGCTTGCTGCGTCTCCTCGTTGACGATCAGCAGCACCTGATAGCGCCCCGTATGCAGCTGACGCAGCCACGCGTGCTTTGGCGCGCTTTCGGAAACCGCCCGCGCCTGCACCCGTATGGTCTTTCCCGCCCGCAGCTTGTAGCTGGTATCCATCGCGTGCAGGAGCAGCCGCGAAATCTGCGTCGTGTACGCGCGATAGGCGCTGTAACAAAGGTATGGGCCGATGAACAAAAGCGATAGATTGAGCGCGCCGTTTGCCGCGCAGTACACGGCCAGAGCCAGCAGCAGCCCGCCAATGATCACCGCGCCGCAGGCAAGGCACTTGGCCGCCTGCCTTTGATAGCGCCCCTTGCTGAACAGCGCGTAGACCATGCGTCCCCCGTCCAGAGGCAGCACGGGGAGCGCGTTGAGCAAAAACAAATCAAGGCTGTACCGTTCAAACGGAAGCAGCTCCGTGAGCTTCGGCGCAAAGCTCCATGGGAGCCAAAAGCACAGCAGGCTGCACAGAACGCCAGCCCCGGCGATCATCAGCTGCTGCGGGATCGACAGCCTTGCGTCCAGCTCCGCGCCGGCCACGCCGCCAAACGGCGTCAGTTCAATTTGCCCCAGCGATGCGCCGCACGCGCGTGCCGCCAGCACATGCGACAGCTCATGCAGCGCCAGCGCCGCACAGGCGGAGAGCGCCTCCGCCAGCCTTCCCGTCAGCAAGGCAAGCGCAAGCATGATCAGCCCGGCCGGGTGGATGCGAAATCCGAACGATCTCGGCTTCTTTTTGCTAATCGTTCGCATTTGCCAGCCATTCCGTCGGGTCGATGGAGCGGCCGTCAAGGCGCATATCAAAGACAAGCTCCGCTTCGTCCATGCGGCGGCCGATGACATCGCCCTCGTAGACCGCGTCGCCCTCTTCCACATAGCAGGCGGCCAGATTGCCATACAGCGTCTCCAGCCCGTCCTCGTGGCGGATACGCAAAATCAGCTCCTCATCCGGGCCGTGCGCGAGGCTCATCACCTCGCCCGCAAGCACCGCGTGCACCTCCGATACGCCGCCTCCGATGGACACGTACGGCTCCTGCCGGCTCCACGCATGAACGACCCGCCCCTGTACGGGCAGCGAAATATCCTGCGCGGCCTGCTCGCTCCACACGGTTCGGATTTCCTGCGGGAGAAGCTGATTGACAAACGTCAGCTTGCCAAGGCTTTCGTCCCATTCCAGCGTGACGGACTCCTGCAAGGCGGCATACGCGGCTTGCAGAGGCTCCTGCCCTACGTTCCGCGCCGCGATGACCAGCAGCAGCAGGCAGCCGGCAATGGCGATATTCCGTAGCAGTCTGTCAAAGAGCGTCACGCTTCGGTCAAAACGATCGGGCTTTGGATACGCGGTGGCCTTGGTCAGCGGAGGATTCTCCGGCGAATGGCTGATTTTGGATTCCGCGCGCACAAACATGGAGCGCGTGGTGGTTTGCTTGCTCAAAAAAAGCACCCCCTCGCATCAGCCTATGCGAGGGGGCGCTTGATATGCGTTACAGATTGTCGGTTTGCGCAAGCCTTTCCAGAGCGCTCCGCACGCCCAGCTTGCCGTGCGCGTAGGTGAGCCCGCCCTGCATGTAGACCGCGTAGGGCTCGCGGATGGGCGCGTCCGCGCTCAGCTCGACCGAAGCGCCCGATACAAACGTTCCGGCCGCCATGACGACCTGATGCTCGTAGCCCGGCATATCCCACGGCTCCGGGAGCGCAAAGCTGTCCACGGGCGAGGCCATTTGGATGCCCTCGCAAAACGCGACCACCCGTTCCGGCGTACCCAACTGAATCGCCTGAATAATATCCGAGCGTTCGTCGCTTGGGGCGGGCGTCACGCGCATGCCCAGCTTATCAAACACGGCGCTGGCCAGCGTGGCGGTCTTGAGCGCCTGACAAACGGTGTGCGGAGCCATAAACAGCCCCTGATAGAAGGGCTGATAGCCGCCTGCGTACGAGCCGATCTCCTGCCCGACGCCGGGCGCTGTGAGGCGATAGCTGATCCGCTCGATCAAGTTTTTTTTGCCAACGATGTATCCGCCTGTGGGCGCAAGCCCGCCGCCCATGTTCTTGATCAGGCTCCCGACGCACAGGTCGGCGCCGCAATCGGTCGGCTCGTTTTTTCGCACAAACTCGCCATAGCAGTTGTCTACCATCAGCGCGACGCGCGGGTGCTCGGCTTTGAGCAGCTCGGCCAGCGGACGGACGTCCTCCGGCGTCAGGGTACGGCGCATGGCGTAACCGCAGCTCCGCTGCACGGCGATCATCCGCGTGCGCGGCGTGATGGCTTGGCGCACCGCGTCCAGATCAACCGAGCCGTCCGGGCGCAGCTCCACCTGCCTGTACGTTACGCCCATCTCCTTGAGCGATCCGACCGGGCAGCCGTTGATGCCGATGATGGAATGCAGCGTGTCATATGGCGTGCCGCTGGCGCTCAGCAGCTCGTCCCCCGGCAGCAGCATGCCGAACAGGCACAGCGACAGCGCGTGCGTGCCGGAGGCGATCTGCGCGCGGACAATCGCGGCCTCCGTGTGGAACAGGCTTGCAAAGATGCGCTCCAGCGTATCCCGGCCGATGTCATCGTAACCGTAGCCCGTTGTGGGCGCAAAATGCCGCGCGCTTACTTTTTCCGCCGCAAAAGCGTCCAGCACGCGCCGGGTATGGTATTCCTCCATTTTGTCATATGCGTCAAAGGCGGGTATGCAGGCTTCCTCCGCCTGCTGCAAAAGGGTATCGATCGGTAAGGTCATACATCCATCTCCATCATACGGCGGCACTCCCGTACCGCCTGTTGTAGCGCTTGCTCAGGTTCATCCATGGACAGCCAATGCACGGCTTTCTCCGCGCGGAACCAAGTGATCTGCCGCTTTGCGTAATGCCGGGAGCCCTGCTGGATGGCGCTGACGGCCTCGCCCGGCGAAGCGTTGCGCTTCAGGATAGGCACAAGCTCCTTATAGCCAAGGCCCTGCATGGATTGCGCCGTTTCCGGCACGCCCGCGCCCAGCAGCGCCCGCACCTCGTCCGGCAAGCCTGCGTCCATCATGGTCAGCACACGCGCGTCGATCCTCGCGTACAATCGCTCCCTAGGCAGCTCTGTGCCCAGAATCCAAAACCGATAGGGACAGTCCTTCTGCGCGGGCTTCTGCGCGGAAAACGGCTCCCCCGTCAGCTCCCATACCTCCAGCGCGCGCACCACGCGCCGCACGTCATTTGGGTGCAGACGCGCGGCAGTAATCGGGTCAACCGCTTGCAGCCGCCGATGCAGCTCCGCTTTTCCCTGCTCCGTCGCCGCCTGCGCGGATAGCCTATCACGCACGGAAAGATCGCCCGGCGTATTGCCAAGCGTCAGCCCGTACATCATCGCCTTGAGATAAAACCCCGTGCCGCCGACCAGCAGAGGCAGCTTTCCTCTCGCGCTGATCTCGTCGATTGCTTGCTTGCAGAGCGTCACATAGTCGGATACGGAGAAGGCTTCGCGCGGGTCGGCCACGTCCAGCAGATGATGCGACACGGCGCGCCGCTCCTCGGCGGTCGGCTTGGCGGTGCCGATGTCCATGCCGCGATAGATCTGCATGCTGTCCATGGCAATGATCTCCGCCTGCACCGCACGTGCCAGCTCAAGCGCCAGCGCGCTCTTTCCGCTGGCTGTCGGCCCCACGATGGCGACCACCAGCGGCTTTGGGTCTATTGAATGCGCTTGAATCGTTTTTCCAGCTCCTTTTGCGTCATTTCGACGACGATGGGCCGTCCGTGCGGGCAGGTGGGAGGAACGCCCGACGTCAGCATGTCCGCAAGCAGCGTCCGCGCATCCTGCTCGGTAAGCGCGTCCCCCGCCTTGACGGCCCGCTTGCAGGCCATCTGCGCGACCATCGCGCGAATTCGCTCACAGTTGGGCTTTCCGGGCTGCGTCATCATCTGGTCAAGCGCCTCGCGCAGCAGCTCTGCGGCGGGCGGCGCGGAGCCGAAGAGCATCGGCGCGGCGTGAATGGCGACGGAGGTCTCGTCAAACGCTTCATACCGAAAGCCCGCGTCGGCCAGCGCCTCTTGCGCGTCCAGCAGAAAGGCCATTTCGCGCGCCGTTACGCGCAACAGTTGCGGGGACAGGAGCTGCTGTGCCTGACGGTCGGCCTCGTGCGCCTTCATCAGTTTATCAAACAGCAGCCGCTCGTGCGCCGCGTGCTGATCGATCAGCAGCAAACGCTCCCCGGACTCGAACAAAAGATAGGTGTGAAACGCGGAGCCGATGTAGCGCAGCGTATCACTCGCGGATGCCGGCGCTGCAAACGTCTGCTGCTCCTCCTGCAGTTGACTCTTCACGGCGGGCGGCGGCGAGGCCGACGCGGAGAACGTGCGGGCAGCGGGCTGATAGCTCTCGACAAAGGACGCGCCGCGCTCGCCGTAGGAGCGCAGGATCTCCCGCGCACGCTCGCTGCTGACGGCAGGCGCGCGCTCGCGGATGGGCTCCGGACGGTCGGCCGGAGCGTCTGCCAAGGAATCGGGCATCAATGACAGCCGCGCGTTGACAAGCGCCTCCGCCTGCTCCTCCTCCGTGCCGCCCGCCAGACTTTCGACAACGACGTTGCTCTTATTCGGCTCGGCCTCCGGCGCTTTTGACTCGCCGCCCAGAAGCGCGTCCTTGGCGGTGCGCGCGTTCAGAGCCTCGAAAACCAGCTCCTCCACGCAGGCCGCCACATGCTTTTCGTCCTGAAAGCGCACCTCCAGCTTGTTGGGGTGAACATTCACATCCACACGGTCAAACGGCATTTGCAGCGACAGCACGGCCAGCGGATAACGCCCGATCATCACCTGCCCTCGACAGGCGACATCCAGCGCGCGGCCCAGCTCCTCGCTGCGGAAGTATCGGCCGTTGATGAAAAAGCTCTGCTGCATGCGGTTTCCGCGCGTCTGCTCCCCCACGCCCACATACCCGGAGAGCAGCACGCCGTATCGGCTGCCCTCCACCGCAAAGAGCTCGCGCAGGGTCTCGCGCCCGTACACGCAGTAAATCGCCGTGGACAGCTTGCCGTCGCCCGGACTGTGGTAGATCGTCTTGCCCTGATTGACAAAGCGGAAGGAAATATCAGGCCGGGAAAGAATAAGCCGCATCAGGTAGTCGGAGATCAGCGCGGCCTCCACGGTCGGCTTTTTGAGAAATTTGAGCCGCACGGGCGTGTTGAAGAACAGCTCCTTTACCACAACGGCCGTGCCGATCGGGCTGGCGGCTTGCCGGAAGTCCGTAATGCTCCCGGCCTCGACCGCGATGCACGCGCCAAAGTCGTCCTCCGCCGTGCGCGTGGTGCATTTCACCTTGGCAACCGCCGCGATAGACGCGAGCGCTTCACCGCGGAAGCCAAGCGTCGGAATGGCAAACAGCTCTTTTTCTTCATGGAGCTTGCTGGTTGCGTGGCGTTCAAACGCCATTTTCAGCTGATCCTGCCGGATGCCGCAGCCGTTGTCCGATACGCGGAAGGACGTAATGCCGCCGTCCTGTATCTCCACGGTCACGGCGGTCGCGCCCGCGTCAACGCTGTTTTCCACCAGCTCCTTGATGGCGGCGGCGGGCCGCTCCACCACCTCTCCCGCGGCGATTTTGCCAATCAGCTCCGGCGACAGGAGCTTAATCACAGTAGGCTGCATAGTTCCTCCTTACAGCTTGCGCGCTTCCTCGCGCAGGCGGAACAGGGTGTTGATCGCGTCCATGGGGGTGAGCGCCAGCACGTCGAGCCCTTGCAGCTCGGCAATCAAATCGTCCTGCGGCAAATGGAACAGGTCGGTTTGCCGATCCTGCTTCCTGCGCTTTTCGAGGATGTTCTGGCTGATGGTCACTTGGTTGATATCGCTGGCTTCCAGACGGGCCTGAATCTCGTGCGCGCGCATGACGACCGCCTGCGGAATGCCCGCAAGGCGCGCCACATGGACGCCATAGCTCCTGTCCGCGCCGCCGGGGACGATCTTGCGCAGAAAGACAACGTCCTCGCCAAGCTCCTGCACGGAAATACAGTAATTTTTCACGCCCTCAAACTGCCCCTCCAGCTCGCTGAGCTCATGGTAGTGGGTAGCGAAAAGCGTTTTTGCGCCTATCTTCTTGCGGTCGAGCAAATACTCCGCCACCGCCCACGCGATGCTCAGGCCGTCAAATGTGCTGGTTCCGCGCCCGATTTCATCCAGCAATATCAGAGAGCGAGCCGTCGCGTTGCGCAGAATGTTGGCTGTCTCGCTCATTTCCACCATAAATGTGGACTGCCCGGCCGCCAAATCGTCTGACGCGCCAATACGCGTAAAAATGCGGTCAACCGTGCTTATGGATGCCGAATCTGCCGGAACAAAGCAGCCGATATGCGCCATAAGCACGCATAACGCCACCTGCCGCATGTAGGTGCTTTTGCCCGCCATGTTTGGCCCCGTGATGATGAGCAGGCGGTTCGCGTCCGTATCCATCCGCGCGTCGTTTGGCACGAACGCCGTATCGGACATCATTTTTTCCACAATGGGATGACGGGCGTTCTGCAAGTTGATAACGCCGTCCTCGGTGATAACGGGGCGAACGTAATCGTTTTCGCGCGCGACAAGCGACAGCGACAGCAGCGCGTCGAGTGTCTTGATTGCTTCCGCGTCGGTCTGTATTTCGTGGATGCGCTTGGCAATCTCGTCCCGAAGCTGATTGAAAAGCTCAAGCTCCAGCGTCATGGCGCTTTGCTGCGCGCCGAGGATTTTACGCTCCAAGTCTTGCAGCTCCGGCGTAACATACCGCTCGCAGTTGGCAAGCGTCTGCCTGCGGGTGTATCGAAGCGGCACCTGACCCAGGTTGGACTTGGTGACCTCGATATAGAACCCGAAAACGCGGTTGTACTGGATTTTGAGGTTCTTGATGCCCGTCTCGGCGCGCTCGGTCGTTTCAAGGTCAAGCAGCCATTGCTTGCCCAGCGTGGAGGCTTGACGGTACTCGTCCAGCGTTTGATTGTACCCATCGGCAATGAGGCCGCCCTCGGTGAGCAGAATGGGCGCGTCCGGATGGATGGCGCGGCAGAGCAGCTCGGTCAGATCGTCCAGCGGGTCGATCTCCGCTTGCAGCGCGGCCAGCATCGGCGTGCGCGGCAGCTGTGCCAGCTGCTCCCGGATGGGCGGCAGCGCGGCCAGCGAGCGGCCCAGCGCGAGGCAATCCCGCGCGTTAAGGCTGCGGTACGCCACCTTGCCCAGCAGCCGCTCCAGATCATACACCTGCTCCAGCGCGTGGCCGAGCTCTCCGGCGACGAGCACATCGCCATAGAGCGCTTGCACCGCGTCCAAGCGGCGATCGATCAGAGCTTTATCGGTGAGCGGCTGCTCCACCCACGCGCGGAGCATGCGCGCGCCCATAGCGGTAGCGGTTCTGTCCAGCAGCCACAGCAGCGAACCGCGACGCTCGCCGGAGCGCAGGCTCGTGGTCAGCTCCAAATTGCGACGCGTGGCGCGATCCAGAAACATGACGTGGTCGTTCTGGTACAGGGTGAGCTTTGTGATGTGCTCCAGCGCGTTCTTTTGCGTCTCGGCCAGATAACGCATCAGCGCGCCCGCCGCGCGCAGGCGCTTGTCGCTTTCCTCCACGCCCAGCGCGGTCAGGCTTGTCAGGTGAAAATGCGCCAGAAGACACTCGCGGGCGTTCTTTTTTTCAAAGGCGCTCAGCGGATACTGACTGACCGCCACATGAAACGGCAAAAAGGGCAGCAGCGCTTCCTCGTCGTTGGTAATGACCTCGTGCGGCTGAATACGCGTCAGCTCGTCGCGGAGGGTGCGCTCGTAGCTCTTGAGCTGATGCAGGATAAACTCGCCCGTGGATACGTCCGCATAAGCGAGCATGGCCTCTTTTTCCAGCAGATAGACGCAAAGGACGTAGCTGTTGCTCTTCTCGTCCAGCATGCTGGGGTCGACCACCGTGCCCGGCGTGACAATGCGGATGACGTCCCGCTCCACCAGTCCCTTGCTGAGCGCGGGATCGGTCAGCTGCTCGCAGATGGCGACCTTGTGCCCGTTTTCAATCAGTCGGCTGATATACGTTGCCGCCGCGTGATAGGGCACGCCGCACATCGGCGCGCGCTCGTCCAAGCCGCAGTCCTTGCCGGTGAGTGTCAGCTCCAGCTCCTTGGACACCAGCTTGGCGTCGTCAAAGAACATCTCGTAAAAGTCGCCAAGACGAAACATCACGATGCAATCGCTGTGCTTGTGCTTGACGTCGAGATACTGCTGCATCATCGGTGTCACGGTCGCCATGGCAGGTCATCCTTTCGGGAGCGTCATTCGTGATGGTGGCAAGCGCCGCCGCAGGTATCGCAGGAGCCGGTGCAGCCGTCCTCCTCGTCCTTTTCCCCGGTGACGACCAGCTTGATCAGCTGGTTGACCTGCTTCATCATGCTGTTAAAGCGCTCGCGGTTCTCTCGCATATCCTTGAGCAGCGGGTACTCGTCCATCGCCTTCTCGGCAAGCTCCAGCGCTTTGCCCGCATCCGCGAGCTGCTGATGATCCATCTGGTTTTGCGCCAGAACGTTCTCCACCTCCGCGCGCTTGGCGGAATAATCGGCGATAAGCTGCGCGGCCTGCTCGTCGTGCGTCACGGCCTGCTCGCTCAGCCGCACCTTGATATACTCTTCGCTTTCCAGGATGGCCTCCGCAAGCTGCTCGGCCCTGTTGAGTACGTTTTCCATAATTGATCCTCCTTTTTTCAGACGCGCTCTCCGCGCAGGGTATTTGCGGCGGCGGATACAATGCGAACAGGGATGATCCTGCCGACGTCGCCGCTGTCGCCTTGAAAAGAAACCGTAATACCGCGCGTCCCTTTGCCGGACACCATACGCTCGTCCCGCTTGGAAAGGGACTCCACCAGCACGCTCTCCGCAGCGCCGATCAGGCTCTCGTGCGCCCGCGCCGTACCGGTCTCCACCTCGCGGATCAGGCGCTCGATACGCTCCGTGGCGATATCGGGGGCGATTTGGTCGGGCATCTCGGCGGCCTTGGTGCCCTTGCGCGGCGAGTAGATGAATGTGAACGCCGCGTCATAGTTGACCTCGCGGGCCAAGGAGAGCGTATCGGCGAACTGCGCCTCGGTCTCGCCCGGAAAGGCGACGATAAAATCCGTCGTCAGGCCGATGTTCGGCACAGCCCTTCGCAGCGCCTCCACGCGCGACAGATAGTGTTCCCGCGTGTAGCGCCGGTTCATCCGCGCGAGGATTTGGGTGCTGCCGGACTGCACGGGCAGGTGCAGGTGGTTGCAAACCCGCTTGCAATCCGCCATCGCGGCAATCAGCTCGTCGGATAAGTCCTTGGGGTGCGAGGTCATAAAGCGGATGCGCGGCACGCCCATCGCGTTCAGCTTGCGAAGCAGCGTGGGAAAATCCTCGCCCGGATTGCCGTAGGAGTTGACGTTCTGGCCCAGCAGCATGATCTCCTGCACGCCGCTTTGCATAAGCCCCTCGGCTTCACGCAGGATATCGTCCATTTTGCGGGAGCGCTCCCGCCCGCGCACATACGGCACAATGCAGTAGGAGCAGTAGTTGTTGCAGCCGTACATGATGGTCAGGTATGCCTTGTAATCGTTGAGGCGCTTGACGGGCAGGCCCTCGGCCATCAGCAGCTCGTCCTGCGTAATCTCCACCTGCTGTCGCCGCTGCTCCGCCACGCGCAGCAGCAGCGTAGGCAGACGGTGCATATTGTGCGTGCCAAACGCAAAGTCAATAAACCGATACTGCTTGAGCAGGCTTTGCGCCATATCCGGCTGCTGAATCATACAGCCGCATACGCCGATGAGCAGCTCCGGCCGCTGTTTTTTTAGCTCCTTGAGCCAAATTACGTTGCCCAAGGCGCGGCGCTCGGCGTTTTCGCGGATGCAGCAGGTGTTAAAGATCACCAGATCGGCTTCCTCGCGCGTGGGCGCTTCCGTCATGCCCATGGCCTCAAGCATTCCGGCGAGCATCTCGCTGTCGTGAGCGTTCATCTGGCATCCATAGGTGACGATATGGTACCGCTCCGGTCGGTTTGTCAGCGCGGCGAACGCCTCGGCGACCGCGCGCTGCTGATCCAGCTCCTCCTGCGGTACATAAATTGGTTGCTGACTCAACGCAAGGTCTCTCCTTCTGGTTCAATCGTTCCGGCTCCGTTGCAGCGCGGACAGGGCGCGGTCATCCTCTCGCGCAGGCTCGCGCCGGTGCGCTTGCGCGTGAGCTCCATGAGGCCCAGCGAGGTAAAGCCGTGTACGACCGTCTTGACGCGGTCGCTTTCAAGCGCGGCCGTGAGCGCCTCGGCGACGGCGGCGCGCTGCCGATCGTTCGGCATGTCCATAAAGTCGACCACCACCACGCCGCCGATGGCGCGAAGCCTCAGCTGACGCGCAAGCTCGTCGCATACGCTCAGGTTCTGCCGCAGCGCAAAATCCCCGCCGCCCTGCGTGTTGGCGGCGGAGTTTACATCGATCGCCGTCAGCGCTTCGCACTCGTCAAACACAAGCGTCGCCCCGCCGGGCAGCGCGACCTTGCGGGAGAGCGCCTGCTTTACCGCCTCACGCACGCGCGGGCGCGCAAGCTCCGCCGCGACCTCGCTCTCCGTGCGCTGCTCCCAGCGAACGCGCTCACTGATTCCCTCGCGCGGCGGAAGGTTGGTGAGGACGCGCAGCGCCATGCGCGGCGACAGGTCGCGCAGCGCATCGCCCAGCGTATCGCCCTGACGGTAAAGCGTCGCGGGCGCGCGGCGATACGGGGCGACCTCGGCGGCTTGATGGTAGGCCGCTTGCAGCGCTTGCAGCTCGTCCGTCAGTTCGTCGTGAGTCGCGCTGAGCGCCGCCTGACGCATGACCAGCCCGAATTCCCCGTTGGACAGCGCGTTCCCGATCAGGAGCAGCCGCTCGCGCTCCGATGCGTCCGTGACGCGTTTAGAGCAGCCTATGTGCGTATTCCTAGGCAGGAAGAGCAGATAGCTGCCCGCCATCGCGATATCCTGCGTGAGCAGCGCGCCCTTCTCGCCATGGGCTTCTTTTTGTATCTGCACAAGCACTTCGGCTCCGGCACGCATCGAGGCGCTCGCCTGCGGATTGCGCTGCCGGAAGGATTCGCTTTCTTTAAGGGGCAAAAAGCCGTTGCGCTCCTGACCGATCTGCACAAAGGCCGCGTCCAGCGCAGGCACGACGCGCTCGATGCGGCCCAGCACCAGCGCGCCCGCATCCCCCGCGCCAACAGGCTGGCGGCTGTACTCCAGCAGGCGATTGCACTCATCAAGCAGCGCGAGGGTTTGCGTTCCCTCCTGCTCCAAGCAGAGCAGCGCGGCGCTCTGTTGATCAGCCACGGCCGTATTCCTCCAGCGGCTGCCATCCTCCGTCCGTCGTGCGGCACAGCAGCGCCTCACGGGTGAACAGCGTGGGCTGCGCGCCCAGATTGCCCAGCTCGCACAGGCTTTTCCAAAGCAGATCAGGCTTTAGCCAGCCGATCGGGCCGTTTTGGGTGCGGTAGCGCAGGGCGGAATCGGCCTCGATGCGGGCCTCGACCAGCATGGGCCGGATGTCGCACGGGTTGACGCCGCTCTTTGTCTTGCGCTCGGCCACGTAGCTTTCGCATGCCAAAAAGCGTGCGAGAGCATCCGCAGCCGCGGACGGCTGGACTTCGGCAGGAATCTCAATGCGATAATCCGCGCCGCCCACCAACGCCATCAGCGTGGGAAAGGCGTCGTCCACAAGCCTTGCGGATACCGCGCGCAGGCACGCCGGCAGCGCCCTGTTGAGCTGAAGCTGAAAATCACCCGACTCCGGCTCGCCCTCCACGGGCACATCCATGGCCTCCCGCAGGCCAACAACCCCCACGGACAGCGGCGACGCGAACGAAAGCAGCATATGCGGGTTGAAGCCCCGGCTGTAACGCACCGGCAGACCGCTGCGGCGCAAGGCGCGCTGCATGGTGCGCATCAAGTCCAAATGGCCGATGAAGCGCGCTTCAGCATCCTTTGTAAACGTGACGATCATTCGCATTGCGCGCACACCCCCTCGAAGCGCTGCATGCCGCAGCCGTTGCAGCCTTGGCGGCAATCCCGCGTGGTCTCGGCGCGAAGAGCTTTCTCATATTCGCGGCGCAGGTAGGCCTTTGTGACGCCCGCGTCCACGAAATCCCATGGAAGCAGCTCGTCCAGTCCACGCGGCCGATTGGCGTAGAACGCCGGGTCCAGCTTACAATCCGCAAAGGCCTGCATCCACAGATCGTAGCGGAAGCACTCGCTCCATCCATCCAGCACGCAGCCAAGCTCCCACGCGCGGTAGAGCACATCGCCCAAGCGGCGGTCGCCCACCGCGAAGCACGCCTCCAGATAGCTGGTGCTTGGGTCGTGCCAGTTGAAGGTCACGCCGCGCACGCCACTGAGCAAATGGCGAAGCTGGGACTGCTTTTCCATTACCGTGGGAATGGCGTCCTGCGCGCACCATTGAAAGGGCGTAAACGGCTTTGGCACAAACACGGCGGCGCTGCACGTAACGCGCAAGCCCTTGGCCCGCTGGCCCTTTGGCACGGAATAATACGCGCTTACCGCCAAACGCGCCAGATCGCGGATGCCCTCCAAATCGGCGCATGTCTCCGTGGGCAGGCCCATCATAAAATACAGCTTTACGGCATTCCAGCCACCCTCAAACGCGTCGTGAAGCGTCTTGAGGAGATCGGCCTCGGTCACGCCCTTGTTGATCACGTCGCGCAGGCGCTGCGTACCGGCCTCCGGCGCGAATGTCAGCGCGGATTTTTTGACTCGCTGGGTTTGCAGAAGCGTATCCTGAATAAAGCTGTCAATGCGCAGCGACGGCAGCGAGATCGACACGCGCTTGCTCTCCAGCCGCTCCATCAGGCGGCGGGACAGCTCGCTGATGCAGGAATAGTCGCCGCTGGACAGCGACGAGAGCGAAATCTCCTCGTAGCCGGTGCTGTCCACCAGATTGTCCGCAAGCTCCAGCAGATGCTCGACGCCGCGCTCCCGGACAGGCCGATACAGCATGCCCGCCTGACAAAAACGGCAGCCGCGCGTACAGCCGCGCATGATCTCCAGCATAATGCGGTCATGGATGATCTGCATGTACGGAACGGGAAATTTTTCCGGATACGCAGCCGTATCCAGACTGCGCAGCACGCAGCGGCGCACCGTGGCGGGCGCGGAATCGTCCGTGGGGGTAAAGCTGGCAAGCGTACCGTCGTCGTGATAGGTCACGCGGTAAAGGCTGGGCACGTACACGCCCTCCAGCCGCGCCAGACGGCGCAGGCATTCCCCCTTGCCAACGCCCTCGCGCTTGCAATCGCGCACCACGTCGCAAAGCTGAACGATGACCTCCTCGCCGTCGCCGATCATAAACGCGTCGATAAACGGGGCCAGCGGCTCAGGGTTGAAGGCGCAGGAGCCGCCCGCCACCACCAGCGGCCAGTCATTCGTGCGTTCCTCCGCCCGGACGGGCACGCCGCCCAGCGAGAGCATATCCAAAATGTTGGTATAGCTCATTTCGTATTGCAGGGTAAAGCCGATGATATCAAACCGACTGATCGCGGTTTTGCTCTCCAGACTAAACAGGGGGAGCCCTTTCTCCTTAAGGGCGGCCCGCATATCGATCCACGGCATAAAGCAGCGCTCCATCACCGCGTAGGGAAGGGCGTTTACGATATCGTAGAGAATTTTCATGCCCAAGTTGGACATGGCGACCTCGTACACATCCGGGAAGCAAAAGGCAAAGGTCACATCCGCCTTTGAAAACGGCTTGACCTCGGTATTCAGCTCGCCGCCTGTATATCGGGCCGGTTTTTCAACGCGTTCAAGAATTTGATCCAGCGGGTTCAGCATGTCGCGCCTCCTTCATGGGTTCTACTCAATTTATCATGAAGCGAGGTCATTTTCAACCTTTTGACAAAATAAACAGGCGCGTCGCCAATCACCCGCGAAGCCATGTGTACGTACGATAGAGCAGGTTGAGCCAAAAGAAACGCTTTTCCTGAATCCAGCGGTATACCAGCGTATCGGCGAATCCTGCATGCAGCACGGATAGATCCTGAAAAGCCTCTCGAATGGGAGGCTGCGCCATTTGCGCCAGAAATCTGTCTCGCCGTTCGCGGTAGGGAGCGGGGTTGTGCGCGTGACAGAAGCACAAACAAAGGCATTGCCTCATCCCGCTCATGGCGTGGCAGCGCAGCAGCTCCTCCGCAATGCTCTGCCCCGGCAAGCTCCGGCGCGTCTGCTCGGTATATGCCGCAAGCATGGTCAGCCTGATCTCCGGTATGCGCGGGTTGAAGCGTATGGAAATAGAACCCTCGTTGCGCCTATAGATGTATGGTTTGGCGTTGAGATATGCCGCGTGCATGCAGCGGATCAGCGCCTGCTGGTTGAACAGCTGGTCCTGCCCGCTGGGGATGTGTGTAAGGAAGCGCAGGCCGTTTTGCAGCAAAAACGCCCGCCGATACAGGCAGAAGCTGGTGCTTTGTACGGGCATGTCTCCGCAGGGCAAATCCTCCCGTGGATAGATAATGCGCAGACGCAGGGCTGCCAGCTCATCCGCGGTCAGTATGCGCGGGGTCACGTTGGGCACAGGCCGTTCAGTGCGGCGATACCACGCAAAGCCAAAGCAGACCAGTTCCAGCTCCGGCGTGGCAGCAGACAATACGCTTGACACCGCGTTGGAAGCTATCATATCGTCGCCGTCTACAAACCAAATCCATTCGCCGCGCGCCTGCTCCAGCCCCGCGTTGCGTGCAGCGCCGACTCCGGCGTTTGCCTGATGCAGCACCCGAAAGCGGCTGTCCCGCGCTGCGTATTCATCCGCAATGGCTCCGCAGCTGTCCGGCGAGCCGTCGTCCACCACCAACACAGAGAAATCATTACCCGGTTGTGCCGCCATGCTATCCAAGCATGCCGGAAGGTACTTCGCCACATTATAGGCCGGAACAATGATCGTTAATCGTTCGTTCATGCGTCCTCTTTTCCGCGCGCAGCAGCAACTGCGTCCTGATAGATTTGAGCGTACTCCAGCGCCTCGTGCGCTACGTCAAAGCCTGCGTTCGCCACCTGATCGGCTGCACGCTCGCGCGCTCCTGCTCGCGCGGCAAGAATCACGCCCGCCCAATGATCGGCGCTATCCGTCAAGGGAAGGTACTGAACAAGCCCGGTCGCGTCGGTTTCGCGGGAGAGTGTATCGGCGACCACGCAGGGCAGACCCGTCGCCTGCGCCTCGATGACCACATTGCCAAAGCCCTCGAACAGCGAGGGAAACACAAACACGTCCATTGCCTGCATCAGCTCGTTCACATCCGGACGAGAGCCGAGAAAAACCATGCCTTCCGACACGCCAAGCTGCTTGGAGCGCGCCCGAACGGCCTCGATGTCCTCGCCGTCGCCAATCAACACCAAGCGAGCGTTCGGGGCGCGCTTGCGGACGGCGGCAAATACTTCTAATAAAAAGGGGTGATTCTTTTGCTTGACAAAACGCCCTACATGCCCAAGCGTAAGGCAATCGCCGAGGTCCAGCTCCTCGCGCTTGCGCGCGCGGGTCTCCTGCGAGAAGGCAAACCGCGTTGTGTCGATGGTGTTTTTAAGCACGCGAAACTCCGCGCGCGGACCGAACATCCATTGTCCGGCCTGCCGGGAGCAGGCAAAGCGGTGCGTGGCATAGCGCCGCAGCATGGGGCGCAGCAAATAGTGGAGCCACGGCAGCTCCGCCATGTTGTTGTCCGAGTGCGCGATGCGTACGCGAGCGCCGCCCAGCTTGGCAGCCAGCAGCACAACCCCCCCGGCCGCGTGCGCCGTGTGCAGATGCACTGCGTCAAAGCCTTGCTCGCGCACAAGATCCCGGATGGCGCGGATGTACCGCAATGGCCCGGTCTGCATTTTCTCCACATGGAAGATGCGCCCGCCCAGCGCCTCAACCTCCGGGTCGTACTCGCAGCGCTTGCGTGTATGCACCAAAAAATCAAATTGAATTTGTTCGCGGTCGATAGCGCGGTAGATATTCATGATGGTGGTCTCTTGCCCGGCGCGGTGCAGCTTGCCCACCACCAGAAGCACGCGGATCATTGGCGCTCCTCCTTCCAATCTGCGGGGGCCGAGCGGTAAGAGCGGTATTTGCGGACAAACCCAGCGGGGCTGTACGCAAAGGCTCGCACGGCGTTGGCGAGATACGCCCCGCGCTTGCCCGTTTGTTTGAGCACAAACGCGCGGTTGTAGTAATACGCCATGCAGGCGGTACGGTTGCGCCGATAGTCCGCGCGGTACTTTTCAAACACGGCGGCGTTGGCGGTCAGCGCTTTTTGCGGCGAAGCGGTAATGCGCTCGCCCGTATGCTGCCGGAACAGGAACAGCGGCTCGTCCACGCCGACGGCCTTGTGCTTTTGGGTAATGGCTAGCCAGCGGTCATAATCCTGACGGGCCTTGAGGCGCTCATCAAAGAGGCCGCAGTCCTCAAAACAGCTCCGGCGCACGACGGCCTGCGACGTAGTGCCGATGGAATCCCGCGCGAGAAGCTCGTCAAACGTAACGCTGGTATGGAAGCCCCAACGCGCGTTGGAATAATCGCTCCGTCGCGTCTCGTCGTACACATCGTCGCAATCCACCGCGTAACCCCGGCAGTAGACGAGCCCAACCGCCGGATCGGCAAAGCAAGGCACCTGACGCGCCAGCTTGGCGGGCAGCCACACGTCGTCGTCGTCCAGAAAGGCGATCAGCTCGCCCTTGGCCTCGCGGATGCCGCGATTGCGCGCGGTCGGCGCACCGGAATTGCGCTCCAGCTGGATCAGCCTTGCCTGCGGATACGCCGCCATGCCCTCCGCCGCCAAACGCGCGTCGTCGCTGTCGGGCGGGTTGTCGCTGACGACGATCAGCTCAATGGGCGCGTAGGTCTGCGCCAGCACGCTATCCACGGCTTGCCTGAGCATGGAAAACGGTCTGCGATATGTGGGAATCACCACGCTGACCAGCGGCTGATATGCGGCGTCGGGCATGGATAAGCCCCCCTTGATTCGATTGGTTTCCTCCATTGTAACACAGAAATGGTAAAAAAGCATCAACCGACACGCTTTCAAAAAAATCGACAGAAAAATATCATTTTAGGCGGATAAGTACGTGCAATTCTTCTCCTTCTATGCTACAATAAATTGCTATGTTTGCGAGATGCAAGCATCATGATCGTAAGTTGAGGAGGTCATAGGCTGTCATGTCCGATCAAAAGGTCAAGTACGAAAAGCTGCAGGAAGCCATCGAAGCGCACCGCAATGAAAAGGGTGCCTTGATGCCTATTTTGCAGGCGGCTCAGGAAATCTTCGATTGCGTGCCGCTGGACGTTCAGCAGATCATCGCGGATCAGCTGGGCACAACGCTGAGCGAGGTCTACGGCGTTGCGACGTTCTACAGCCAGTTCTCGTTGCAGCCCAAGGGACAAAACGTGGTGAGCGTGTGCCTTGGCACGGCTTGCTATGTGAAGGGCTCGCAAAAGGTGCTGGAAAAAGTATGCTCCGAGCTGGGCATGGAAGTGGGCCAAACCTCCAAGGATGGCCTGTTCACCGTGCAGGCCACCCGCTGCTTGGGCGCGTGCGGCCTTGCCCCCGTTATGATGATCAACGACGAGGTGTACGGCCGTCTTGTGCCTGAGGATGTACCCGGCATACTGACCAAGTACAAGGCGTAACCCATGCGGGATCTATCCATGCATGTTCTGGATATCGCGCAGAACAGCATCAAAGCGCGCGCGACGCATGTGAGCATCGATTTCACCATCGACGCGCAGGGCTGGATGACGCTGACCGTCCGTGACGACGGCTGCGGCATGGATGCGGAGTTTCTGCGCAGGGTGCAGGATCCGTTTACCACCACCCGCACCACGCGTAAGGTTGGGCTTGGCATCCCGATGATCCAGCAGAGCGCCGCCATGACGGGCGGGACGCTGCGCATCGAAAGCGCGCCGGGCAACGGCACAACGCTTGTGGCCACCTTCGACCTGTGCCATGTGGATTGCCCGCCGATGGGCGAAATGTGCGATACGCTGCTCACGCTGGTGATGCTCAACCCGGACGCGCCGGAGTTCCTGTTTACGGCGTCGGAGGGCGACCGAAGCGCGCTGTTTGATACCGAACAAATACGCGCCGCCTTGGGGAGCGAAATCCCGCTGAATCAACCCGATATCATTGAATGGATGAAAGCGTCCATACAAGAAGAATTCAAACCCATTTTGGAGGTGCAAACTCGTGAAATCCATCGCTGATCTGGAAGCCATTCGTCAAAAGACACTAGAGAAGGTCATCATGCGCAAGGAGGGCGACGACGCGATCCGCGTGGTCGTCGGCATGGCCACCTGCGGTATTGCCGCCGGCGCGCGCCCCGTGATGCTCGCCTTTATGGACGAGCTCAAAAAGCGCAACCTGAACAACGTTACCGTTTCGCAAACCGGCTGCATTGGTATGTGCCGCTTGGAGCCCATGGTGGACGTGCTGATCCCCGGCAAGGAAAAGGTCACCTACGTCAACCTCAAGGCGGACATGGTGCCGCGCATCGTGACCGAGCACATCGTCAACGGCCGTCCGGTTGAAGAATACACCATCGGCGCCGCCGACAAATAAAACGCAGTTGAAGGAGGAATCACCATGGAGCTTTATCGCGCGCATGTGCTTGTTTGCGGCGGCACAGGCTGCACTTCTTCCGGCTCTGCGGAGCTGCTGAAGCGCTTTGAGGAGCAGATCGCCAAAAACGGGCTTGAAAAAGAGGTCAAGGTCGTCCGCACCGGCTGCTTCGGCCTTTGTGAGGCCGGCCCGGTGGTCATTGTGTACCCTGAGGGCACGTTCTACTCCCGCATCCGTCCCGAAGACGTGGATGAAATTGTGGCCGAGCATCTGCTCAAGGGCCGCATTGTGCAGCACCTTGTCTACAAGGATAAGAACCACGAGGAGGAGCATCACCTCAGCCTCGACAACATCGAGTTTTACAAAAAGCAAAAGCGCGTCGCGCTGCGCAACTGCGGCGTGATCGACCCGGAGAACATCGACGAGTACATTGCGTTCGACGGCTACAAGGCCCTCGAAAAGGTGCTCACCTCCATGAAGCCCGAAGACGTGGTGAAGGAAGTGCTTGACAGCGGCCTCCGCGGCCGCGGCGGCGCCGGCTTCCCCACCGGGAAAAAGTGGCAGTTTGCCGCTGCCAGCAAGTCCGCGCAGAAGTACATGATCTGCAACGCCGACGAGGGCGACCCCGGCGCGTTTATGGATCGATCCGTGCTGGAGGGCGACCCGCACTCCGTGCTGGAGGCCATGACCATCGGCGGCTATGCCATCGGCGCAAATCAGGGCTACATCTACGTGCGCGCAGAGTACCCCATCGCCGTGAAGCGCTTGGAGATCGCCATTGCCCAGAGCCGCGAATACGGCCTGTTGGGCAAGAACATCCTCGGCTCCGGCTTTGATTTTGATATCAGCATCCGTTTGGGCGCCGGCGCGTTTGTCTGCGGCGAAGAAACCGCTCTGATGGCCTCCATTGAGGGCATGCGCGGCGAGCCTAGGCCCAAGCCGCCGTTCCCGGCCGTGAAGGGCTTGTTTATGGAGCCCACCAACATCAACAACGTCGAGACGTTTGCCAATATCGCGCAGATTTTGCTCAAGGGCGCGGATTGGTTCAAGAGCATCGGCACAGAGCGCTCCAGCGGCACCAAGGTGTTTGCGCTGGGCGGCAAGATCAACAACACCGGCCTTGTGGAGATCCCCATGGGCACGACCCTGCGCGAGATCATCTACGACATCGGCGGCGGCATCCCGAACGGCAAGAAGTTCAAGGCCGTCCAGACCGGCGGCCCCTCCGGCGGCTGCATCCCGGCCGAGCATT
>CAYOYK010000003.1:0-80887 GCA_964408185.1 uncultured Oscillospiraceae bacterium
GCAGGGGCATTATCCGGCGCGCTGCATGCTGGTGGCCAGCATGAACCCCTGCCCCTGCGGCAACTACGGCAGCCAGATCAAGGAGTGCCATTGCTCTCCGACCGCAATTAAGCGGTACATGAGCAAAATCAGCGGCCCGCTGCTCGACCGCATCGATTTGCAGGTGGAGATGGACGCCGTGCGCCCCGACGAGCTGACCGGAAAGCTCGACGTGCAGCCGGAAAGCAGCGCCGCCGTGCGCGGGCGCGTGGTGGCGGCGCGTCTGCGCCAGCAGGAGCGCTACCGGGGCGCGGACGTGCGCTGCAACGCCCAGCTCTCGCAGGAGGGCGTGGAGCGGTACTGCCGCCTGTCGCCCTCGGCCGAGAAGCTCCTGCACATGGCCGTGGAGCGCTTCGGGCTGAGCATGCGAGCGTACGGGCGCATCCGCAAGGTCGCGCTGACGATGGCCGATCTGGCCGGGCGCGACAAGATCGAGGATCAGGATGTGGCGCAGGCCATCCAGTACCGCAACCTTGACAGCAGAGTGGGGGAGTGAGGCGTGACGTATACCCAAGAGGAACGGTGCCTGCTCTGGCTTTCCGCTGCGGAGATTTCCGCCGGGAAGCTCCAAAGGCTCATCGAGCGCTTCGGCGGGGCCGCCGGCATTTGGGACGCGTTTCCCACGGAGGGCGAAAAGCTCTTCGAACCCGGATGCCACGCGGTTTTGAGCAAGCTGCGCACGCCCGCGCAAATGGACGATTTTTGCGCGCGTATTGAAAAGCTGGGCGCGACTGTGTTATTCTTGCACAGTACGGCCTACCCCGACCTGCTGCGGCAGATCGACGACCCGCCGTACTGCCTCTATGCCAAGGGCGATATCGGCGCGCTGGCGCTCCCGTGCATCGCCGTGGTAGGCACCCGCGAGCCGGATACCTACGGCCGCGAGATGTCCCACCGCATCGCGTCGGAGCTGGCGGAGGTCGGCCTGTGCGTGGTGAGCGGCATGGCGAAGGGCATCGACGCGTGCGCGCATCGAGGCGCATTGGACGCGGGCGGGCGCACCGTCGCGTTCCTCGGCAGCGGGGTGGATCAGCCCTACCCCGCCGAGAACACGCGCCTCTATCACGATATTCTGGACAGCGGCAGCCTGCTGCTGAGCGAGTACCCCATGGGCGCGGCGCCGATGAGCTATCACTTTCCGTACCGCAATCGGCTGATCTCCGGGCTGTGCTACGCCATTGTGTTTGTACAGGGACTCATCCGCAGCGGCGGCATGCACACCGTAAGCGCGGCGCTGGCGCAGGGCCGCGAGGTCTTTGCGGTGCCGGGGCGCGTAGGCACGATGATGTGCGAGGGCCCGCACCAGATCATCCGCGAGGGCGCGCGCATGGTGACCTGCGGCGAGGACGTGCTGGAGGACTTGGGCCTGTTGGAGCTGCTCAAGCCCAAAAAGGGCCCCAAGCGCGAGCCGCCCAACCTGACAAGCGAGCAGGCCCGCATTCTCAACGCGCTCAAGCGCGAGCCTATGACCATGGACGAGCTCCAGCCCTGTGTAGGCCTGCCCCAAGCTACGCTGCAAACCGAGCTGGGGATGATGGAAATACAGGGGCTGATTCGGCGCGAGGCGGGCAACCGCTTTACCCGCGCCTGATAAACCACAGGAGGACGACAAATGCCAACCACCCAAAAGGCCAACCCCACGACTGCCGCCAAGAAGCCCGCCGTGAAGGCGACGGTTGCGGCTGAGGAGCCGATCGCCAAGGCGACAGCATCCTCTAAGAAGTCGGCTGCCAAGACCGCAACAGCCGCCAAAAAGTCGGCTGCTAAAACCGAAACGGCCGCTAAAAAGTCAGCCACCAAGGCAACAGCAACCGCCAAAAAGCCGAACACCAAGGCGACAGCAACCGCCAAAAAGCCGACTGCCAAGGCGACAGCATCCGTCAAGATGCCGACCGCCAAAACCGCGACGGCTGCCAAGAAGCCGACCGCTAAAGCCGCAACGGCTGCCAAAAAGTCAGCCACCAAGGCAACAGCTACCGTCAAAAAGCCCGCTGTCAAGGCGACAACTGCCGCAGCCAAGGCTCCGGCCCGCAAAGCCCCGGCCCGCAAATCCGCCGTCGTAGCCGCGGGCAAGAAGCTGGTGATCGTGGAATCCCCGGCCAAGGCCAAGACGATCGAGAAGTTTTTGGGGCGCAGCTATCACGTCATCGCCTCGCAGGGGCACGTGCGGGATCTGCCCAAGAGCCAGCTTGGCGTGGACGTGAAGGATGACTTCGCCATGAAGTACATCACCATTCGCGGACGCGGGGACATTCTGGCCAACATCAAAAAGGACGCCAAGAACGCCTCGACCGTCTACCTCGCAACCGACCCTGACCGCGAGGGAGAGGCCATCAGCTGGCATTTGGCGCAGCTGCTCAATATCGACCCGGTCAGCCCCTGCCGCATCGAGTTCCACGAGATCACACAGAAAGCCGTCAAGGACGCGCTGGAGCATGTGCGCTCCATCGATATGGACCGCGTGGACGCGCAGCAGGCCCGGCGCGCGCTGGATCGGCTGGTGGGCTACAAGATCAGCCCGCTGCTGTGGGCGAAGGTGAAGAAGGGGCTGTCGGCCGGGCGCGTGCAGAGCGTCGCCACCAAGCTGGTGGTCGAGCGCGAGCGCGAGATCGAGGCGTTCCTCCCCGAAGAATATTGGGAGCTGTACGCCACCTGCCCCGTTACCGCCGTCAACGGCAAAAAGACCTCCGTGCGCGCCAAGCTGGCCACGCTGGACGGCAAAAAGGCCGCTATCGGCAACGAAAAGGACGCGAAGGCCGCCCAAAAGCGCGTCGAGACCGCCAGCCTGACCGTCAGCGCCGTGAAATGGGGCGAAAAGAAAAAGTACCCGCAGCCGCCGTTTATCACCAGCAGCCTCCAGCAGGAGGCCAGCCGCAAGCTGAACTTCTCCACCGCCAAAACCATGCAGGTGGTGCAGCAGCTCTACGAGGGCGTCGATCTGGGCAAGAGCGGCGCGCACGGCCTCGTTACCTATATCCGCACCGACAGCGTGCGCGTCAGCGACGAGGCTCTTGCGCAGGTTCGGCAGATCATCCCGCGCTTGTACGGCGCGGAGTATTGCCCGGATACGCCCAACCAGTACAAGGGCCGCAAGAACGCGCAGGACGCGCACGAGGCCATCCGCCCCACCGACGTGACGCAGACCCCGGACAGCGTAAAGGAATTCCTGACGCGCGATCAGTACAACCTGTACCGTTTGATTTACAACCGCTTTGTCGCCAGCCAAATGACCCCCGCCGCGTTTAAGACGCTCACGCTGGAGATCAGCGGCGACGGCGTGGGCCTGCGTTACTACGGCGAGCATATGACATTCGCGGGCTATCGCGCGGTGTACACCGAGAGCGAGGACGACGAGCCCGAAGCGCCCGAAAGCGCGCTGCCGGACGCGCGCGAGGGCGACGCGACCAAGGCCGAGAACGTGGAGGCGACCCAGCACTTCACCCAGCCTCCGGCGCGCTATACCGAGGCCAGCTTGGTCAAGACGCTTGAGGAGCTGGGCATCGGCCGACCCAGCACCTACGCGCCCACAATCTCCACCATCATCGGGCGCGGGTATGTCAGCCGCGAGGCCAAGCGTCTGTACCCCACGGAGTTGGGCCGCATGGTCAACGATATGATGTGCGAGTACTTTGGCCCCGTGGTGGAAACCGCCTTTACCGCCTCCATGGAGAACGAGCTGGACGAGGTGGAGGAGGGCCGTCAGGAGTGGCGCGGCGTGCTGCGGGATTTCTATCCGCCCTTTGAAAAGATGCTGGAAAAGGCCGAGACGTCCATTGAAAAGATCGAGGTCAAGGACGAGGTCAGCGACGTGCAGTGCGAGAAGTGCGGCGCGATGATGGTGTACAAGATGGGCCGCTTTGGCAAATTTCTGGCGTGCCCCAACTTTCCCAACTGCCGCAACGCCAAGCCGATTTTGCACTATATCGATACGCCCTGCCCCAAGTGCGGCGCGCGCCTGATGGAGAAGACAAGCCGCAAGAACCGCAAGTTCTACGGCTGCGAAAAATACCCCGCCTGCGATTTTGTCAGCTGGGAGATGCCTATTCCCGACAAATGCCCCGTCTGCGGCAGCTACATGGTGCTCAAGCGCGGCAAGCGCGGCGAGGTCATCCATCTGTGCGCCAACGAGAACTGCCGCCACAAGGCCGTGGTGGCCAAGGAAGGGGTCGACGAGTGAACGCGATCGTTGTCGGCGGCGGGCTGGCGGGCTGCGAGGCCGCGTGGCAGCTTGCCCAGCGGGGCGTGGACGTGACGCTCTATGAAATGAAGCCGCAAAAGAAAACTCCGGCCCAGAGCCTGAACACATTGGCGGAGCTGGTGTGCAGCAACAGCCTGCGCTCCGACCGCCTGACCAACGCGGTCGGGCTGCTCAAGGAGGAAATGCGCAGGCTGGATTCCCTCATCCTGCGCGCGGCGGATGCTACGCGCGTGCCGGCCGGAGGCGCGCTGGCGGTGGACCGGGAGGGGTTCTCCGCGCGGGTCGATCAGGCGGTGCGCGAGCACCCGCACATCGCCGTGGCCGAGCAGGAGCTGACAGAGCTGCCCGCCGAGCCGGCCATCATCGCCACCGGGCCGCTGACCAGCGATGCGCTCAGCGAGGCCATCGCGCGCATGCCGGGCCTGACCACGCTGCATTTTTACGATGCGGCCGCGCCCATCGTCGTGGGCGACAGCTTGGACATGGACAGCGTATTCCGCATGTCGCGGTACGACCGCGGCGAGGATTACCTCAACTGCCCCATGAGCCGCGAGGAGTATTTTGATTTCATCCACGCGCTGCAAACGGCCGAAACCGTTCCTGTACACGGGTTCGAGGAGAAGGGCGTGTTCGAGGGCTGCATGCCCATCGAGAGCATGGCCAAGCGCGGGGACATGGCGGCGGCCTTCGGGCCGCTCAAGCCCGTGGGGCTGATCGACCCCCGCACCGGCAAATCGCCCTTCGCGGTGGTGCAGCTCCGCCGCGATAACTACGCGGGCACGCTGTACAACATCGTCGGCTTTCAGACGCGGCTCACCTATCCGGAGCAAAGGCGCGTGTTCGGGATGATCCCCGGACTGGCGCACGCGGAGTATGCCCGCCTTGGCGTGATGCACCGCAACACATTCCTCAACAGCCCCGGCTTTTTGGATGAGACCTACCGCGTGCGCGGCACGGACGCGCTGTACTTTGCCGGGCAGATGACCGGCGTGGAGGGCTACGTGGAAAGCGCGGCCAGCGGCCTGCTGTGCGGGATTGCGCTGGCCTGCCGCCTGCGGGGGCAGGAGCCGCCCGCGTTCAGCGGACGGACGGCCATCGGCGCGATGGGACGGTACGTCAGCGCGCCCAACCGGCGATTCCAGCCCATGAACTGCGCGTTTGGGCTCATTGACGAGTGGACGCCCTCGGAGGGCGAAAAGCGTCCGCGCGCCAAGCAGGAGCGCTACGAGCGAATCTCCGCGCGCGCGCTGGAGGAAATCGACCGCGTTGCCGATCAGCTTCGCGCGATGGGCTGACGGATTTGCCTGATTGTGGTATGATAACCAAAGCAAAGGATGGGAGGAATCCCCATGAGGAAACGGTTGACGGCGATATTGCTGGTGTGCGCGCTGCTGCTGGCGGCAATGCCTGTATCCGCGCTCGCCAAGGGAAAAAGGATGGAGGACGGCGTGCCCGTCTGGTCCGAAAAGACCGTGAAGGAGTACGTGCTGGATTACCTTGTCGGCGAGGACATGGAACGCCTCTGGGGCTACTACGATTTGCAGGTGCGCCGCTACATGCCCATGACCACCTACCGCGGCTTTTTGAGCGAGCTGGCGTGGAAAACCGGCGATTTTGAGGGCTTTGGCGCCTACGAAAGCTACGATGATACCGCGCTCGCCCCGGACGGCGCGCCGCAGAAGGTGCATGTGCTCCACCTGTGCATGGAGAAGCAGGACCTTGACCTGTACTTTATGCACAAGAACGCGGAGGATGACTGGGAGGTCATGGCGGTCGAGTTTGTATTCGCCGATAAACAGGAGATACAGCCCGGCAACACCTACGCCGAGTGCATGGCCCAGATGGAGCAGGAGCGCCAGCAGGCTGTCGCTGTTGCCAAGGGCACCTACATGGAAAGCAGCGTGCTGCTCTCCGATGACGCCGACGCGCTGCCCGGCACGCTTTTCCTGCCGGATATCGCCACCGAGGACGCGCCCGTGCCCGCCGTGCTTCTGGTACACGATGACGGCCCGTATGACCGCGACGAGACCCGCGGCGAAACTCAGCTTTTTGCGGATATCGGCAAGGCGTTTGCGGAGCAGGGCATTGCGGTGCTGTGCTACGACAAGCGCTCCTACGCCTATCCGTCCGAGACGGGCGCGGAGAGCGTCAAGGAGGACGTGATGGAGGACGCGATTGCGGCCTGCAAGTACCTGCGCACCGTCAAGCGCGTGGATAAAGACCGCATCTACCTTGTGGGGCACGGGCTGGGCGCTATGCTGGCCCCGCGCATCGTGGCCAATTACACCAAGGGCTTCGCGGGGATGGTGCTCATCAACGGCTCGCCCAAGTCGCTGCTGGACCTGTACCTGTCGCGGGAAAAGGCCGCCATCGCGGCCCTGCCGGAGGACGAGCAGGCCGCCGCCGAGGAGAAGCTCGCGCCGCTCATCGAGACCTGCGGAGAGCTGGCCGAGGGCGAGCCCAAGGCCGCGCGCGCGCTTGAGCTATTCGGGCGCAACGGCTACTACTATTACGAGATGGATCAGGAGAAGAACTACCCCATTTCGTTCATCTCCCGCAGAGGGATCCCAACGCTGATCATCAGCGGCGGCGCGGACTGGGAGGTATCCGTCGAGGACGGCTACTACGCCTATGAGAACGAGCTGCTGAGCGAGGTGTTTGTCAGCTTTCGGCTGTACAAGGGCCTCAACCACCTGCTCATGACCTACACCGGAGACGAGGCCGACCGCGGCACGGAGCGCGAGTACGATACCCCCGCGCATTTGGACGAGCAGGCGGCGCAATCCATGATTGATTTCATTTTGAAATAGGAGGGAAGCATATGGCCATGATGGGGACTACCATCTGCGCCGTCAAGCGGGGCGGGCATATCGCCATCGCCGGCGACGGGCAGGTGACCATGGGGGAGAACACGGTGTTCAAATCCTCCGCGCGCAAGGTGCGCAGGCTGTATAACGGACAGGTGGCGGTCGGGTTTGCCGGCTCGGTGGCCGACGCGTTTTCCCTGTGTGAAATGTTTGAGGAAAAGCTGACACAGTGCGGCGGCAATTTGGAGCGCGCCGCCGTGAATCTGGCCCAGAGCTGGCGCGGAGATACCACCATGCGCCAGCTCCAGAGCATGATGATCGTCGCCGATAAGAACGACATGCTGATTCTCAGCGGCACCGGCGAGGTCATCGACCCGGACGACGGCGTGGCGGCCATCGGCTCCGGCGGCAATTACGCGCTGGCCGCGGCCCGCGCGCTGGTGCAAAACACGGGGCTCACCGCCGAGGAGATCGCCGTCAAAGCGCTGGAGGTCGCGTCCTCCATTTGCGTGTTCACCAACGACCATATCACCGTTGAGGTGCTGTAAGGAGCAACTATGAGTGAGTTAACGCCAAGAGAGGTTATGCGCGAGCTGGACCGCTATATCATTGGGCAGGACGACGCAAAGCGCGCCGTCGCCGTGGCCCTGCGCAACCGCTACCGCCGCGCGCAGCTTCCGGAGGAGATGCGCAACGAGATCAGCCCCAAGAATATCCTTATGATCGGGCCCACCGGCGTGGGCAAAACCGAGATCGCCCGCCGTTTGGCCAAGCTGGTCAACGCGCCTTTCATCAAGGTGGAGGCCACCAAGTTTACCGAGGTCGGCTACGTCGGCCGCGACGTGGACAGCATCATCCGCGATCTGATGGAAAACGCCGTTCGCATGGTCAAGGAGGAGTACGCCAAGCGCGTGGAGACCCGCGCGCGCGTGCTGGCCGAGGACAGGCTGGTCACGCTGCTCATCCACCCGCCCAAGAAGGGCGGCAGCAATCCCTTTGACTTTTTGCTGGGCAAAAAGGAGGAGGAGCCGCCCAAGGAGGAGCAGGAGAAGCTCGCCTCCCGCCGGGAGGAGATTCGGCAGCAGCTCATGGAGGGCAAGCTGGAGGACCGCGAGCTGGAGGTGGAGGTGGAGGAGACCACGCCTCAACTGGAGGTTGGCGGCAGCTCCATCAACATCGGCGATATGATGGGCGGCATCGTGCCCAAAAAGACCAAGCTGCGCCGCGTCAAGGTGAAGGAGGCGCGCGAGATCTTGATGCAGGAGGAGTCCGCCAAGCTGATCGACGACGACGCCGTGTGCGAGGAGGCCCGCCAGCGCGCCGAGCAGAACGGCATCGTGTTCATCGATGAGATCGACAAGGTGGCAGGACGCTCCGCGGGCGGCCACGGCCCGGATGTGAGCCGCGAGGGCGTGCAGCGCGATATTCTGCCCATCGTGGAGGGCTCCACCGTCAACACCAAGTACGGGCCGGTCAAGACGGATTACATGCTGTTCATCGCGGCGGGCGCGTTCCACGTGGCCAAGATCACCGACCTGATCCCTGAGCTTCAGGGCCGATTCCCGGTGCATGTTACGCTGAAGAGCCTGACGCGCGAGGACTTTAAGGCCATTCTCACCCAGCCGGAGAACGCCCTGACCCGCCAGTATGAGGCGCTGCTTGCCGTGGATAAGGTGTTCCTCTCGTTTGAGGATTCCGCCATCGACGCCATCGCCAACGCCGCCTATCTGCTGAACGAGACGGACGAGAACATCGGCGCGCGCCGCCTGCACGCCGTGTTTGAAAAGCTGCTGGAGGACATCTCCTTCAACGCGGGCGGCGACGAGATGCCCAACGTGTACCTGAACATCAACGGCGAGTATGTGATGGAGCACCTTGGCGCGGACGAGGCCAAGCTGGATACCAAGCGCTACATTCTATAAGCATCAAGGAGGATACGCCCATGGACTACCGCAGCTATCTCCGTTATCATCCCGATCAGGACGGGCGCTTTGGGCCGTATGGCGGCGCGATCTTACCGCCGGAGCTCAAGGCGGCCTTTGAGGAGATCACCGAGGCGTACCAGACCATCTGCCACAGCGCGCAGTTTATCAACGAGCTGCGCCGCATCCGCCGGGATTTTCAGGGCAGACCGACCCCGGTGTACCATTGTGAGCGCCTCAGCCGGAAGCTGGGCTGCTGCCAGATTTACCTCAAGCGCGAGGATTTGAACCACACCGGCGCGCACAAGCTCAACCACTGCATGGGCGAGGGGCTGCTGGCTAAGTACATGGGCAAAAAGAAGCTGATCGCCGAGACCGGCGCGGGCCAGCACGGCGTGGCGCTTGCAACCGCGGCTGCGTTTTTCGGGCTGGAATGCGAGATCCACATGGGCGAGGTGGATATCGCCAAGCAGGCGCCCAACGTGACCCGCATGAAGATCCTCGGCGCGGAGGTCGTGCCTGTGACGCGCGGCGCGAGGACCCTCAAGGAGGCCGTGGACAGCGCCTTTGAAAGCTACGCGCGCCAGTACAAGGACGCGATCTACTGCATCGGCTCCGCGCTGGGGCCGCATCCCTTCCCGCTGATGGTGCGCGACTTCCAGATGGTCGTGGGCGTGGAGGCTCGCGAGCAGTTTTTGGAGATGACGGGCATGGAGCCAACCGCGGTCTGCGCCTGCGTAGGCGGCGGCAGTAACTCCATCGGCACATTTGTGCCGTTTCTGGATTCCACAAGCGACCTCTACGGCGTGGAGCCGCTGGGGCGCAGCACGATGCTGGGCGACCATGCCGCCAGCATGACCTACGGAAGCAAGGGCGTGATGCACGGCTTTGAGAGCATCATGCTCAAGGATGAGAACGGCGACCCGGCGCAGGTCTACTCCATCGCCAGCGGGCTGGACTATCCCTCCGTCGGCCCGGAGCACGCCTATCTGCACGATTTGGGCCGCGTCAAGTACGTGACCGCCTCCGACGAGGAGGCCGTGCGCGCGTTCTTCGCCCTCTCGCGGTACGAGGGCATCATCCCCGCGCTGGAAAGCTCCCACGCCGTTGCCTTTGCCATGAAGCTGGCGCAGGAAATGGGCACCGGGGCCATCCTCGCCACGCTGAGCGGCCGGGGCGATAAGGACGTGGACTACGTGGTGGAGCACTACGGTTACGGCGAGCAGTTTGAGCTGTAAGGGCTAAGCGGCAATCTGAAAGGGAGCGCCCGATCGGGCGCTCCCTTTGCATACCGTAAATGCGTTACAGCGTGTAGTACAGCCACAGGCACAGCAGCGACAGCAGGATGAAGCCAATGCCCGTGAACAGCAGCACAAAGTTGCTCTTATGGCGCTTTTCTTCTTTCTCCGCCTTGTAGTCCACGTACTTGATGTGATCTTGGGGCTTGCGCAGGGAGGAAAACAGCAGCAGCAGGCTCTTGAAGGCATAGGAAAAAATATCAAAGAAGCCGGTGGTGGCAATCCAGATCAGCAGGCCCAGCGCCGTGAGCAGCAGGCCCGTTACAAAGAGGCCGTCGCTACAGATGGCCGCAAGCTCGGAGCCGGTGTGCGGCGCGGAAAGTCCGCGCCCAAACGCGATTGCGACCGATGCGCCCGCGCCGATGGCGGCTGTGATCAAATACTGGAGCCATAAGCGCTTGGGCTTGGTGGGGGCGGTGTGCTCGCTCATGCGTGTTCCTTTCGTGGCGGGGCTCAGAGGCCAAGCTCCTTCTGGTAGGCCGCAAACTCCGCGTCGTTGCACTGCACAAAGTGGCCGGGCAGAATCTCCCGCATGGAGGGCTTGTCCACGGAGTAATCGTGCGATACCAGCGGGTCGTACTTGATGCGCTGGCGCTTTTTCTCGTAGCGCGGGTCGGGCAGGGGAATGGCGGAGAGCAGCGAGCGCGTGTAGGGGTGCAGCGGATGCGCGAACAGCTCGTCCGAGGAGGCCAGCTCGACCATCTTGCCGTAGTACATCACGCCGATGCGATCTGAAAAATATTTGACCACGGACAGGTCGTGGGCGATGAACATGATGGTCAGGCCCAGCTGATGCCGCAGATCGTTGAGCAGGTTGATGACCTGCGCCTGAATGGATACGTCCAGCGCGCTGACGGGCTCGTCCGCAATGATGAGCGCGGGGTTCATCACGACGGCGCGGGCCACGCCGATGCGCTGGCGCTGCCCGCCGGAGAACTCGTGCGGGTAGCGGCTGGCGTGCTCGCGCACAAGGCCGACCAACTCCAGCATTTGATAGACCTTCTGGTCGATGATCTCCTTGTCCTTTTCTCCGCGGATGACCAGCCCCTCGGCAATGGTCTCGTACACCGTCATGCGGGGGTCGAGCGAGGCGATGGGGTCTTGAAAGATCATTTGGATCTGCGTAATGTAACGCTGCTTGGAGGCGATGCGGCGCTCATAGGCGTGCTTCTTCCTGAGCGCGGGCAGCTCGTCCTGATTGGCGGCGGCCAGCAGGGGCTTATAGCGCTCGTCAACCTCCTTGGCCAGATCGTGCGCGTGGAGCTTATCGCAATTCTTGTGATCGTATCGCGCGGAGGCGATCTTCGCCTGCTGCTCCTTGATGAGGGACTTCAGCTCGGCCGCGCGTTTCGGCGAGGCGGTTTTCAGCTCCTTGCGCGCGTCCTGTATGGCGTTTTTGTAGCTCAGGGTGCCGGCGGCAATGCGCTTGCCCTTGAAGTAAATATTGCCGGATGTGATATCGTACAGCTTGATAATCGAGCGGCCGGTCGTGGTTTTGCCGCAGCCGGACTCGCCTACGAGGCCGAAGACCTCGCCGTTTTTGATGTCAAAGCTCACGTCGTCCACAGCCTTGACGGATTTGAAGTACTGGCACAGGTGCTCCACCCGCAGCAGCACGTCGTCCTGACGATCAGGCATTTGCTTCGCCTCCCATCCGCGCTTTCATTTTGGCGATACGCTCCGTAACGGCCTTGGGCGGCTCCGCCTTCGGCGCGCGGGGATCGAGCAGCCACGTAGCGGCCCAGTGCGTATCCGAGATCGGGAAAACGGGCGGCTCGCGTTCAAAATCGATCTGCATCGCGTAGTGATTGCGCTCCGCGAACGCGTCGCCCTTGGGCGGGTAGATCATGTTCGGCGGCGTGCCGGGGATGGCCTCCAGGCGTTCCTTGGTCTCCAAGTCGGGCATGGAGGACAGCAGCGCCCACGTGTAGGGGTGCGCCGGCGCGTAGAAGATCTCGTCCGCCGTGCCGTACTCCACGATCTTGCCCGCGTACATCACGGCGATGCGGTCGGCCATGTTGGCGACCACGCCCAAATCGTGCGTGATAAAGATGATGCTCAGGTCGCGCTCCGCCTTGAGGCGGTTGATGAGCTCCAGAATCTGCGACTGGATGGTCACATCCAGCGCGGTGGTGGGCTCGTCGCAGATGAGGATGTCCGGGTTGGCCGCCAGCGCGATGGCGATGACGATGCGCTGACGCATGCCGCCGGAGAACTGGAACGGGTAGGCGCGGTAGCGCTTGCGCGGCTCCGGGATGCCAACCTCGTCCATCAGCTTGAGGGCCTTGTTGCGCGCGCTGCGCTTTGTGACCTTGTTCACAATGCCGCTGGCACTCTCCTGCAAAAAGGCGACCAGCCGCTCGGCCTTGGCGCGCTTGTCATCGGCGGCCTCGGTGGCGTTGCGCTCCGTGTAATGCGCTTGCAGGCGGGTGATAAGCCCGATCATGTTCTCCTGCACAAGCTCAAGGTCGATGGTAGAGGGCGCGGCGACCGTCCAATCGGGATCCTTGCCCTTGTCGACAAGGCGCTGGTGGCGGCTGAGCTGACGCTCATACTTGCGCTGCTTGCCGCCGTTGGTGCGCTCGCCCTTAAAATAGGTCTCCATAAAGGCCTTGAGGTTCACGGAGAATGTGCAGGCCGCGCTGTCCTTTACGATGTCGATGGGGTTGACGGAGGCGTCCACGGCGGCGCAGAGCGTCGAGACCGTCGGGCGAAGCGTGGCGCTGTCCAGCGGGTCGGCGCTCATGATCGTCAGGCCGTCGCGCAGAGCCTCCAGCGCCTTGCCGCGAAGCGCGAGGTACTTTTCGTCCGTCGTGGCGACCGCCTTCTCGGCCATATCCAAAAAGGCGTTCAGGTAGCAATCGTTGAGCTGCTTGCGGTAAAACGCGTTCT
Source organism: uncultured Oscillospiraceae bacterium (assembly GCA_964408185.1). Lineage (GTDB taxonomy): Bacteria > Bacillota > Clostridia > Christensenellales > Aristaeellaceae > CAYOYK01. The sequence continues at coordinate 13,157 of CAYOYK010000003.1, forward strand.
GGCTTTCCTGATCGCCGTCGGGCGCCGCCACCGCGTTGGTCTCCCGCGCGTAGCCCAGCGCGAAGAAATCCGGCGCGGTCTTAGCGGTTGCTTCCGTCAGCGCGGACTGCACCGCGCGCAGCCTGTCGGCGCATGCGGAGAAGTCCTTTGCCTTGATCTGCTCGGACAGGCCGTCGGCAAGCGCCTTTACGTCGGCCTCAAACGCGGCGTAGCGCGATTCGGGGATGACAAACTCGTTGCCGGCGCGCAGCGAGAACTCCTTGACCTCGGCCAGCTTGGCGGACGCGTCGGTCAGCGCGTTTTTCTCAATGAGGAAGAGCAGGTTTTCAATTTCCACCAGAGCGTCCTGCGCGGCCTCGCAGGCGTCGCGGTAGGATTGCTCCAGCTTGATGGCGCGCAGCTCGAAGCGCCGGAACAGGCGGCAGGCCTGCTTGATGTTCGCCTCGTTGTCCGGGTCGCTGGCGAGCATATCCTTCTCCAGCAGATCGAGCTTGCCGTAGAAGGCGGCCTCGCTGGCCCGTTGGTTGGCCTTGCCCTTGAGCAGCATCGCCTCGGTGAGCTGCTTGCCGATGCGCATGATGGGGTTGAGGCTGGACAGCGGGTCCTGAAAGATCATCGCGATCTTATCGCCGCGGAGCTTGTAAAAATCATCCTCGCTGATCTTGAGCAGATCCTGCCCGTCATAGAGGATCTCGCCGCCCTCCACGATGGAGTTGCCGGCCAGTATGCCCAGAATCGCCTTGGATGTGACGGATTTGCCGGAGCCGGACTCGCCCACGATGGCGAGCGTCTCGCCCTTGTGCAAGTCAAAGCTGATGTTGCGAACCGCTTGCAGCTTGCCGGAAACGGTACGGAACGAAATTTGGAGATTGCGAACCTGCAATTTCATTTCCATACTATTCAGCCCCCCTCAAAGACGGATTGAAAGCGTCCCGCAGGCCGTTGCCAAACAGGTTGAACGAGATCTCCAGCAGGGCGATAAAGAGCGACGGGTACAAGATGATGTACGGATCGCTGGACAAGTAAGACTTGCCGTTGGCCAGCATGGTGCCCACGCTGGTCATGGTGGAGCTTTCCAGGTTGATGATGCCAAGGTAGGTGAGCGCGCTCTCGCTGAAGATCACGCCCGGAATGGCCAGCACGGACCCGGTGATGATGGTGCCCATGGAGTTGGGCAGGATGTGCTTGAACATCAGCCGCAGGTCGCTCGCACCCAGCGTGCGGGCCGCCAGTACGTACTCCTGCCCCTTAAAGCGGTAGAACTGCATGCGCACGCGGGACGCCATGCTGATCCATCCCGTAAGCACAAACGCGAACAGAAGCGATGGCACCACGCCGATCTTATTGGCGAAGTGGAGCTGGAACAGCACGGCCACCACGATGAAGGGCACGTCGTACAGAACGTCCGAGATGCGCTCCATAATCAGATCGACCGCGCCGCCGTAGTAGCCCTCGATGGAGCCGTAGATGGTGCCGATGAGGAAATTGATAAACGAGATGCTGATCGCCAGCAGGAAGCTGAAGCGGCCGCCGGCCGCCAGCCGGGTAAAGATGTCCTGCCCGCGGGCGTTGGTGCCAAATATGAAGCTCGGCTCCATGCCAAAGCGGTACTGGAAGTAGTTGTACTTGTCCACGCGCACGATGTAGGACTTGGCCGTGGCTGTGCCCGCGACGCGAGCGTAGGCATAGGGCGCGTCCGGGTTGGTATCGTCCGCCACGCGCAGGCTGTGGTAGGAGGTATCCTCCGGCGTGGTGGTGCGGTAGATGGGCACGAAATTGCCCTCGCTGTCCAGCTTGGGCGCGCCCTTCTTGGTGGACTCATACCAGATGTTCGGGTCGTCCTCTTTTGCGTCCGTGATGGCGGGGTAAATCACCTGCGTGCCGTGCTCGTCCTGCCAAGCCTGAATGGCCTCGTACTGGGCGGGCGTGAGCGTGAGGTAGATCATGCCCATTTTGTTGTAATTGTCCACGCGGATATCATAGAAGGTGGACTTTTTGCTGCCGGTCGCATCCACATAGTCCGCGCGATACACGGACACCACCGGATCGCGCCCCGTCTCAATGGCCATGGCGCGCAGGCCTTGGTACGCGATGCTGTTTACGGTGATGTCGCTGCACCCGTCCATACCCAGCCAGCCAAGCGGCGCAAATTTAGGCGGCAGCTTGGTGTAGTAGCTGTAATCCGTGTCCGTAAGGGCGCGGGAGTAGGTCGTCTCGCAAAAAATCGGGACGAAGATGGAATAGGCGACCAGCAGGACAATGATAACGGCGGCCACAACGGAGCTCTTGTTGCGGGAGAATCGCAGCAGCACATCCTTGAAGTAGCCGATCGGCTTGGTTTCCAGCCGCTTGTCGTGAAGCCTGCCGTCCTGAGCCACAAATGTGAACTCGGAGGCGGGGATATCGGCGTAATTCTCTTTGTTCGCTCTCATTACTTTTTACTCCCCATTCTGATTCTCGGATCGATAAAGCCGTAACTGATATCAACGACAATGCCGGAGGCCAGCCCGATAAAGGTGTAAAACGCGGAGAGCAGCATAAAGAAGTTGTAGTCCGGCGTGGCGGCGGTGATGGAATCTACATATAAAGGCCCGACGCCCGGAATGCCAAAAATCTGCTCGATGATGATCGAGCCGGACATGATGCCGATAAACTCGCCCAGAATCATGGGGAAGATAGGCACCATGGCGTTGCGCAAGGCATGGCGGACGGTTGTTTGCGATCTGGATAGGCCCTTGGTACGGGCCAGCAGCAGGTAATCGCTGGTCAGCACCTCGGTCAGCTCGGCGCGGGTGTAGCGGGTCAAGCCCGCGATGGTGCCAAAGCCGAGCGAGAGAATGGCGGGCACAAGGGAAACGAACGTCCCCCACGAGAGAAAATCGTAGCCCGATTTCATTTGGAAGGGAAACCACTTGAGCTTATAGCAAAGGATGTATTGCACCAAAAAGGCGTATACATAGCTGGGTACGGATACAAACACCATGACGGCGGTGGAGATAAAGTGATCCTGCCACTTGTTTTTACGCAGCGCGGCATAGATGCCGAACAGCAGGCCCAGCGGCACGCTGAACAGCATGGCGTACACGTTGACGACCACGGTGGCGGGCATTTTTTCCATAAACTTGCCCCATACATCCTGCCCGATGTAGAGGGACTCGCTCACGCCCCAGTCGCCGCCCAGCAGCGTTTTTTGCACAAAAATACCGTACTGCTCGATGAGCGGCTTGTTGTAGCCCAGCGCCTCGCGGCGCAGCTCAATGAGCTGCATATCCTTGCCAAATTGCTGCGCGGGCTTGTTGGGCAATAGCTTAATGAGGATGAAGCATATGGAGATGATGATGACAAACACCATCAGCATCAGCGCAATGCGCTTGAGTACATACTTGACCATGGGTGCTACCCCTTTCGCGTTTACGGCTGCATTGGCTTACGCTCGCAACCGGATACAGCCATAAATGAAGGACTGCGGCAAAATGCCTTTTCACAACCACAGCAGGGGCGCGCAAAGCACCCCTGCCGTGGCCATAGGATTAGGTACCCTTTTGGCTGCGCCTACGCTTATTTGTAGTTCAGCGTGCCGCCCTGCTCGGCGACATACGCATCCCATTCCGCGTCGGTGTAGTTGAAGGTGAGGTAGCGCACTCCGCCGTAGCCCATGGGGAATACTTCTTCCTCGGTGTAGTACTCAACCTGCATGCTCTTCAGAGCAGCCCTGGCGTCGGTCATCAGCGGGATGAAGTTGTAGTTCTGGAGCACGGCGTTTTCAAGGGCGGCCAGCACTTGCATACGGAGAGAGGCTTCATGCTCGTCGGTGCTGTACGGGAACGCCAAGGTGACAGCCTCGGAGGTGTCGGCCTTGGTGGCGGTGATCTCGGTGCCGGAGATCGCGGAGGTCCAATCCAGCGCGGTGGCGGTGTAGGTCACATCGTCCAGCGTGATGTCGATCGTCGCGGTGGTGGCATCCCAAGACGGGTCATACTGATAGTTGGAGGAGGTGTAGGCTTCCATCAATCCGTAGGGATCGAAGGTGGAGCCGGTCCAGCCAACGCCGAACAGCATGTCCACATTGTTGGCGCGCAGCGCATCGGCAAAGCCGTTGCCCAGCGTGGAGTCGCGGGTGAAGGTCAGCTTGCCCTCAAGCTTGGTGCCCTTCACGGCCTCGGTGTAGTTGCTCACGATGAAGTCGTAGCCGTTGTTGTAGAACACGCTGGTCGCGTTGGGGGTGCCAACGATGATCTGCACAACGTCGTTGTCGTCCATCAGGCCGCCGGCAATCGCCTCATCGTAGGCGCTGTCGAAGTAGGTACGAGCCATTTCGAGGTTGTAGCCGGTGATGGAGTCGATGGCGTCGTCGATGGTGGCGTAGGTCTTGCCCTCGCCGATCTCATCGGTCAGGCCCCAGAAATCGACCATAACCTGCTTGGCCTCGGCGGTATTGCGGTAAGCGATACCGTTGTCAGGATCGGAGATGATGCTGGAGGAGTACAGCGCAAGGCCGGGGCCGTTGGTGGGGCTGGCGGCCAGGCAGAACTTGGCGCGATCCATGGCCAAGCTCATGGCAATACGGAAGTCCTTGAGGGTCAGGATGGTCTTGTTGATGTTCTCGCCGGCGGCAGCCTGATTGGCCGTCAGGGCGGTCAGATCGGGGTTGAACACCATGGCGAACACGGAGTCGCCGATCTCGTAATAGGTGTAATCGGAGGTGGAGTAGGCTTCCATATCGTCCTTGTTCAGGGCGTAGTAGTCCAGCTTGCCGTTGAGGAACATCTCCAAGCGGGTGGAGGGCTCCGCAACGCAGTCATACTGGAGCTTGGTCGCCTGATACTGGCCGGCGTACTCGTCCATGCTGTAGCCAAACCAGTAGGGGTTCTTTTCCAGCGTGTATTCCTTATCGGACTGGAAGGCGGTGAGCATGTAGGGGCCGAAGGAGATCGTGGTATCGACGCTGGTGCCGTAGGTGTTGGTGTACACGCCGTCGGTCACGGTCTCGCAGGCCTTGTACAGCTTCTCGTTGACCAGCCAAGTGGTGTCGAAGGAGTAGTACAGGTAGAAGCCGGAGATCGGCTTATCGAGGATGACAACGAACTCGGTGTCGCTGAGCGCCTTGATGCCGACGTTGTCCCAAGACATTTCGGGGGCGGTGTACTTGCCGTACAGCTCGTCCATCGCGTAGGCCAGCATATCCTCAGGGGCGGCCCAAGTGGCGTACTCGGCACCGGCGCCGGTGGTGTAGAACTCATAGAGCTCCTTGATGGTCTTGCCGCTATCGACGATCGCGTCCTCGGCTTCGCCGGACCAGGTGCCGGCGTCGAAGTCGTAGGTATCGCCGAAGGAAAAGGTCCAGTTGATGAAGCCGGGCTCATCGCCGATCTGCTCCAGCAGAGCGTTTACATCGGCGACGCCGTAGATGTCAACCAGAGCGGACAGCGTGGTATCGGCGGCAACGCCCTGCTTGAGGTAGCCCTCGGCATTCTTGATGACCATATTGCCGCTGTACAGCGAGTCAGCGCGGTAGTTCTGCGCAATGGGGTCGAGCAGAAGCTGCGCGGAGGTCTCAAAGTCCTTGGCGGTGATGGGGGTGCCATCCTGCCACATCATGTTGTCGCGGATGGTGATCTTCCAAGCAAGCTCGGTGTCGCCCTCGGCAATGCCCCACTGCTCGCCAACGTAGTCGGCCGTCACGTCAACGGGGTAATCGGCGGCGGCCGTGGGAATAAGCTGGTAGCCGTCCATGGTCTCGTTATAATCGAAATCATAGAAATAGCTGACCAGATACTGCATAAGAACGGAGTCCTGATTGGTTTGCTCCTGAAGGGGGCTCCAATTGGTGGGGAAGTCAGCTAACGCCTGATTGTAGGTATAGGTGTCCGCAGACTCTTCCGCCATTGCAAAGCTCGTGCAGAGCATGCAAAGGAACAGAACGATGGCTAGAAACCTCTTCATGTTGTCTCCTCCTGTTATTTGTTCCGTAAAGTCCGAAAACTACGGTTTCTACATTATAAAGACGGCCTGACGCTTTGTCAAGGAAATACCCCATACTACCAACGCTTGCGCATGCGCGCTCCAACTCCGCCAATCCGTAATGAGAGCAAGTGTAAAATTGTATACAAGAATGCTGTATCCTAAATACAAAATAAAAACATAATAAATACAAAAAACGCGGCCCGATTTGCCGCGCTTGCATGGAATATGCTGGAAAACGGCTCGACTACTGCGCTTCGTCCGCGTAGACGATATCGTCCCGCAGGCGATAGAGCGTAGCGCCATAGTGCTTGCGGCAGAACGCGTCCACAAACCAGTCGATTTCTTTTACCGCGTCATACTGCACATAGCCGTAGCGCTCGCCGTTTATCTTTTTGCCCTTCATGTTGCTGTCCGTCCAATGCACGGTGTCCGTCTCCGCGTCGTAATCCGCGATGAACACCAAGCTGTGCGCCCCCACGCCGTAGTAATACTTGGCGGCCATTTGAAAATAGTCGCCTTTTTTCACCTGCATCAGGAACTCGCGCGCCAGCTGCTGGTTTTCGGCCTTGCTCAGCGCCGGGTCGTAGCGGAAGGACGCGGCGATCTCAAACGGGTTGCCCTCGGAGGCGGGCACATCCTCCCACTCGACGCCGTACACGTAGTCCGCGCCCTTATAGCTCGCCTTGGGCGGGTTATCGGGGATGACCAGCTTCACGTCCGGGAACTCGGCCATGCGAAAATTGTCACGATTCTCCCGGAACAGATAGACGGTAAAGTTTTTGCACACATAAATATCGCCGGAATACTGCGCGCGCTGCGCCCGACCGTTGGTCGTGTCGTACTCCTTTGCGGCCAGCGCGATGATGCCGTCGATCAGCGCGTCGCGCGCGGAGCCGGTTTCCTCGGCCAGCGCGGGCAGGCAGGCGGAGAGCAAAAACAAAAGGGCCAGCAGCCAAGAGATCCGTCGTTTCATCTAAAAAGCACCTCCAGTACGCTCTCTATTCTACACAAAATCCGCCGCTTGGCAAGAGGGGGACAAGCCCGCTTTGCGCCGAGAGCGCCACGCCTCGCGCAGAGCTTGGCTTCGCGCCGGATTGCGCGCGGAGGGCGGCCAAGCCAGCGCGGCTTGACAGCACCCGTCCGTGCGGTATATAATATTTTGTTCTGTGGGCATTTGCTCGCAAGCCTATTTGTTGGGAGGATGCCCGATGGCCCCCATGGAAACCAATCCTCAGATTTTGCAGGAGATCGCAAAGCGGCGCACGTTTGCCATTATCAGCCACCCGGACGCCGGCAAGACCACCCTTACCGAAAAGCTGCTGCTCTACGGCGGCGCGATCCGGCAGGCGGGCAGCGTGAAGGCGCGCAAGGCCGAGCGCCACGCCACCAGCGACTGGATGGATATTGAGAAGCAGCGCGGCATATCGGTTACGAGCAGCGCCATGCAGTTTGTGTACGACGGATTCCGCATCAATATATTGGATACGCCGGGCCACCAAGACTTCAGCGAGGATACCTACCGCGTGCTGGTGGCGGCCGACGCGGCCGTTATGCTGATCGACGCGGCCAAGGGCGTGGAGGAGCAGACCATCAAGCTGTTCAAGGTCTGCCGTCTGCGCAAGATCCCGATTTTCACATTCGTCAACAAGATGGACCGCGCCGCCAAAGATCCCTTCGCGCTCATGGAGGAGCTGGAGCAGGTGCTGGGCATCCGTTCCTGCCCGATGAACTGGCCTATCGGCGTGGATGGCGATTTTCAGGGCGTGTACCGCCGCCAGACCGGCGATATCCTGCTGTACTCCGGCGGCGATCACGGCGCGAGCGAGGCCGCTCAGCGCGCGGTTCCGCTGGACAGCGCCGAGGCCGAGGCGCTGCTGGACAAGCACTATCTCTCCCGCCTGCGCGAGGAGCGCGAGCTGCTGGACGTAGCCGGGGACGCGTTCGATCAGGACGCGGTGCTGGCCGGACAGCTGACGCCGCTGTTCTTTGGCTCCGCCATCACCAACTTCGGCGTGGAGCCCTTCCTCGACGCGTTTTTGAGCATCACGCCGCCGCCCCTGCCCCGTATGAGCGACCGCGGAGAAATACGGCCCACGGAGGATTTCTTCAGCGGCTTCATTTTCAAGATCCAAGCCAACATGAACCCCGCCCACCGCGATCGGCTGGCCTTTGTGCGCATCGTCAGCGGCGAGTTCCAAAAGGGCATGACGGTGTACCACAGCGGCACCGAGAAAATGATGCAGCTCAAGCAGCCGCAGCAGTTTATGGCCGACGAGCGCGAGGCTGTGGAGACCGCCTACGCCGGGGATATCATCGGCCTGTTTGATCCGGGCTGCTTCCATCTGGGCGATACGCTCTCCACGGGCGGCAAGCTGCACTTCAGCTCCATCCCGGTGTTTGCGCCGGAGCACTTCGCGCGCGTCCGCCCGGAGGACAGCATGAAGCGCAAGCAGTTCCAAAAAGGCATTTTGCAGCTGGCGGAGGAGGGGGCCATCCAGACATTTATCCGCGACGAGACCGGCCGCGAGGATTTCCTCGTGGGCGTGGTGGGCGTGCTGCAATTCGAGGTGCTCGATCATCGGCTCAAAACCGAGTATGGCGTGAATATGCTCATGGATCAGCTTTCCTTCCGCTATGTGCGCTGGGTGACGCACAGCCCCATCCCGATAGACCAGCTCAAGCTTACCTCCACCAGCGGCCGCGCACGGGACAGCGAGGACCGGGACGTGCTGCTGTTTGAAAACGAATGGAGCATTCGGCTGGCCATGGAAAATAACAAGGGCTTGGAGCTGGCCGAGACAGCCTCGCGCACAGCGAACGAAGAGGAGACAGAATATGATTCGTAACGATATCCGCAACATCGCCATCATCGCCCACGTCGATCATGGCAAAACGACCCTCGTGGACGAGATGCTGAAGCAAAGCGGCGTGTTCCGCGATAATCAGCAGGTGGCCGAGCGCGTAATGGACTCCGGCGATATAGAGCGCGAGCGCGGCATCACCATATTGGCCAAAAACACCGCCGTACACTACAACGGCACAAAAATCAACATTGTGGATACGCCGGGCCACGCCGATTTTGGCGGCGAGGTGGAGCGCGTGCTCAAAATGGTGGACGGCGTGCTGCTGCTGGTGGACAGCTTTGAGGGCCCCATGCCGCAGACCCGCTTCGTGCTGAAAAAGGCGCTGTCGCTCAAGCTGCCGGTTATCGTGGTCATCAACAAGTGCGACCGCCCCGACGCGCGCTGCGACGAGGTCGTCGGCGAGGTGCTCGACCTGTTTATCGATCTGGGCGCGGACGAGAGCGTGCTGGATCATCCCATCGTGTACGCCTCCGCACGCAAGGGCACCGCGACGCTTGATCTGGCCAAGCCCAACGACGATCTGCGTCCCCTGTTTGACGCGATTTTGCAGTACATCCCCGCTCCGGAGGGCGATCCCGACGGCCCCGCGCAGGTGCTGATCTCCACCATCGATTACAACGAGTACGTCGGCCGTATCGGCGTGGGCCGCATCTCCCGCGGCAAGATGACCGAGGGCATGATGGCCGTGCGCGCGAACAGCGAGACCGGGGCCATCAGCGAGCCGCTGCGCCTGAGCGCGCTGTACACATTCGACGGCCTCAAGCGCGTTCCCACCACCGAGGCCGATATGGGCGACATCGTGGCCATCTCCGGCATCGAGGAGATTTCCATCGGCGATACCGTCTGCGCGCCCTCTCAGGTGGAGCCGCTGCCGTTTGTCGCCATCAGCGAGCCGACCGTGACCATGACGTTCTCGGTCAACAACAGCCCCTTCGCGGGCCGCGAGGGCGAGTTTGTGACCAGCCGTCACCTGCGCGCGCGCCTGATGCGCGAGCTGCAAACCGATGTGAGCCTGCGCGTCAACGAGACCGGCAGCCCCGACGCCTTCGAGGTGCGCGGGCGCGGCGAGCTGCACCTGAGCGTGCTGATTGAGAACATGCGCCGTCAGGGCTACGAGTTCCAAGTCAGCAAGCCGCAGGTGCTGTACAAGGAGATCGACGGAAAGATCTGCGAGCCCATCGAGCGCATGGTGGCCGACGTGCCGCAGGCTTACGCGGGCGCGGTGATCGAGAAAATCGGCCGCCGCCGCGGCGTGCTGGAGAGCATGAGCGGCGCGGAGCGCGTGCGCTTGGAGTTTATGGTGCCCAGCCGCGGACTGTTTGGCTACCGCAGCGAGTTTATGACCGATACGCGCGGCGAGGGCGTGATGAGCGCCGTGTTTGAGCGCTACGAGCCCAACAAGGGCGATATCCCGCACCGCAGCGTGGGCGCGCTGGTCTGCTTTGAGACCGGCGAGGCCACCAGCTACGGCCTGTTCTACACGCAGGAGCGCGGCACGCTGTTCATCACCCCGCAAACCGCCGTGTACAAAGGCATGATCTGCGGCGAGAACGCCCGCCCGGACGATCTGGTGGTGAACGTGTGCAAGCAAAAGCACGTTACCAACATGCGCAACGCCTCCGCCTCGGAGGACAGCATGCGGCTGGTCTCCGTGCATCCGCTCACGCTGGAGGAGTGCTTGGAGTTTATCGACGACGACGAGCTGCTGGAGGTTACCCCCAAGAACCTGCGCATGCGCAAGCGCGAGCTCAGCCATGAGCAGCGCGCCAAGGACAGCCATCGCGCGAAGGTCTAAGACACGAAGGAGGCTTATCCATGAAAAACCGTACCCTTGTCCGGCTGCTGTGCGCACTGCTGGCAGCCTGTATGCTGCCGATCGGCGCGTTGGCGGCCACGGGCGATATTCCCTTGGATCAGCCCATCACCGATACCGATTTTTCCGTATCCCTTCAGCTGAACGCCAACGCGTTCCCGGAGAGCTCCTCCCGCCTGACGGACTGGGAGAGCTTTCTCAAGCGGGTGACCGTCACGGGCAGCGCCGTCGGCATGGATTTGCTGGGCCGGAACAACCGCCTGCGCCTGCTCGCGGATGTGAATTTGGATGGCAAGAGCGTGCTGCCGCTGCATCACGAGCAGTACGCGTGGTACTACTACCTCACGTCCCCGGTCTTTGGCGAGGATACTCTCCATTTCCAGATGAACAACTTTTTTGGCTTCATGCTCAAGCCGTATTTCTTCATGGGTCTGCCGACGCAGTACATCGGCCTGCTGCTGTACCCGATGTCCACGGCGGAAATGATCCGCATGTACTATGACCCGCTGGCCGCGATTTGCGAGGGCACGGGCGAGCGCACGATCCCCTATGACGAGCTGCGCGCCCTGTGCCTGAAGCTGGACGAGAACATGACCAGCGATTGGAGCGCGAACGCGTACAACTACATCCGCGCGCTTCTGCTGGATATGGGCGGCGACGAGATGACGATTGCCGGCCTGAGCGAGCTGGAGGGCTACTTGGATGAGCTCGACCCGGAAAAGGCCGGCCTGACGATTCATCCGCACGGCAACCAGACGGATTATCTCATGGGTGGCCGCACGCTGCTGACCGTGAAGCGCACCGGCGAGGCGTTCAGCGTGGCGCTTGATCTGCCCAAGAAGGATGACTACGAGCTCAAGGTAAACGTCAGCTGGACGCCCACCGTGGATGGCGCGGCGCTGGACGCCACGCTCCATATCCTCAAGGGCGAGGAGGACGCGATGCTCCTCCGCATAGCGGGCGATGGGATGCCCACCGCCGACAACTTGGAGGGCGAGGGCAACGTTACCGCAGAGATGAGCGGCTCCATGGCTTACAGCAACCCCGCGCCCGTGAAGCTGCACTTCACGTGGTACAAGTCCCAGAAGGAGCTGCCGTACGATCTGCATTTTTCCGTGGGCTACCTGCACCCCGAAACCGGACTTGAGGCGCTGACGCTCTTTTTCTCCGGCAAGCTGAGCGAGGGTACGGCTGCGGAGCTGGATTACGACACGCCCATTCAAGAGGATTTCTTCCGCATGAACAACGACAAGCTCGCCGCCTTCCGCGAAAAGTACGCCAAGAACATCGCGCTTGTGCTTGCGCCCGTGGTGCTGCAAATGCCCTCCGGCGTGATCGACTCCGTTATGGATTTCTTACTGCAAAGCGATATCCTGTACGCGTTCTTTGGAGAGTAAAGCCGACGGAGCGTTACAACAAGCAAGCGGAGCGTCCGAAAGGGCGCTCCGTTTCTGCTTTGACACACTACAAAAAAAGTGGCCATGCCACTTTTTTGTTGTTTGCGGGAAGCGCAGCCGTAAGCCGAGTTCTGTATCAAACGATCATCTATCTAGGCCGCGCGTTGCCGTGCGGCTCAAGCGATCTCTTTGGGGGCACGGCGGGCCGCCGTATCGCTCCCGGTCGGATCTTGCATCGGGTGGGGTTTACAGCGCAGACCTGTCTCCAGGCCGCGGGTGAGCTCTTGCCTCGCCTTTCCATCCTTACCCGCGCCCTTGCGGACGCGGGCGGTTTATTTCTGTTGCACTTTCCTTGAAGTCGCCTTCACCGGCCGTTAGCCGGCACCCTGCCCTGCGATGCTCGGACTTTCCTCACAGCTTTCGCCATGCGATCGTATGCCTGCCTTCTCGCAAGGGGGATGATAGCACGTTCGGCGCGGCCTGTCAACCGGGGGGCATCGGCGGCGCGGAAGCCGACCGCTCGATTACTCCAGCGCCTCGCCGCGATCCAGCGCCATGATCTGCCCAACCCGGCGCGCGTGGCGCTCGCCGTCAAACTCGGTGGTCAGCCAAATGCGCACGATCATCTTGGCCAGCTCGCGGCCCAGCACGCGCGCTCCCAGCGCCAGCATGTTGGCGTCGTTGTGCATGCGGCTCATCTGCGCGGAATAGCAGTCCGTGCAAACGGCGCAGCGGATGCCGTGGATTTTGCCGGCCGCCATGCCGATTCCCACGCCTGTGCCGCAGAGGATGATGCCCCGCTCGCAGCGGCCGTCCGCCACGGCCCGCGCGGCCCGCGCGCCGTAGATGGGGTAATCCACGCTCTCGGCGCTGTTCGTTCCCAAATCAAGGTACTCCAAGCCCAGCTCGTCCAACACCTGAATAACATAGGGCTTCAGCTCGTAGCCCGCGTGGTCGCATGCAAGCGCAATCATCGTTTATTCCTCCACATCGTCATCGTTGAAAACAGCGCGGTTTCGGCCCAGCTCCTTGGCGCGGTACAGCCGCCTGTCGGCCTCGGAGAGCATGCTTTCCACGGTGTCCTGCGCCGTGGAGCGGTAGCAGCCGACGCTCAGCGTCAGGCGCAGATCCGGCAGCCCGTCTACGCGCAGTGTGTTCACATGCCCCATGAACTTGTGAACACGCTGCTCCAGCAGCTCCTGCGGGATATCGTCAAACACCAGCCCAAACTCGTCGCCGCCAAGGCGGACGACAAAATCGCCCCTGCGCTGGCTGATGCAGCCGGTCAGCACTTGCCCCAGCGTAATCAGCAGCTTGTCGCCCATGGCGTGCCCGTACTGCTCGTTGATCTGGCCGAAGCGATCCACGTCCACCAAGGCGAGGGTGATAGGCTTGCCTGCCGCGCGGTTCTGCGCAAGCTGCTCCTTGAGGCGAAGCTCCAAAAAGCGTCGGTTGTAGAGCCCGGTGCACTCGTCCAGACGAAACTGCTCGTTGTAGCCCGCGATGCGCTCCAGCAGCTCGTCGCCGCGATAGCTTTGCAGCAGGGCCTCCGCGCCGACGCGGCATATCAGCTCCAGCGCCAGCACGTGCTCGTCCACCGCCAGCGGCGAGGCGATGATGTAGTAGATTTCCTCGTCAATAAACTCAAACTTGCATTGGCGCTCACCGTCGCGTATCGCGCGCTGGGAGACGCAGTTGAGGCAGCTGTGCATCCGCGTTTGCCACATGGAGAAGCAATGGTCCGGCAGGTAGCACAGGCCGGCCTCGTCGCTCCGGCTCACGTCCACCTCGTGCGCGGCGGCGGGATCGACCACGCGCACCAAATCAAACTGCGCGCACAGGGAATTGACAAGGCTTTTTAGCTCGGTCAGGCTGTAACGATTCATCGCGTTCACCTTTCTGTCGTCACGATTCCTCTTATTATAGCACGAGCCGGAGTATTTACAAAAGAAAATTGAAAAACCACTTGACTCTGACGTAACGTCATAGTGTATGCTGATCGTGTCAGGAGGGGATGCAAATGCGAACCGTGCATCAGGTGGCCGAGCTGAGCGGGGTCAGCGTGCGCACGCTGCACTATTACGATCAGATCGGCCTGCTCAAGCCAACGCGGGTCACGGAAGCGGGCTATCGGCTGTATGACGATGCGGCCTTGGCTCGCCTGCAACGGATACTGCTCTACCGCGAGGTCGAGCTGCCGCTGGACGACGTGCGCCGCCTGCTGGCGGACGAGACGGACGCGCCGCGCGCGCTGGAGGCGCAGCGGGAGCTGCTGGCCCTCAAAATCAAACGTCTGCAAGGCCTGCAAGACCTTTGCGAGCGCCTGTTGAAAGGAGAAACCATCATGAGCTTTGAAGCCTTCGACAGCAAGGCCATCGATCAGTACAAGCAGGAGGTCAAGGAGCGCTGGGGCGAAACCCTCGCGTATCGGGAGAGCGAGAAAAAAGCCGCCGGATATCAGCAGGCGGACTGGGAGGAGATTCAAACGGAAGCGGATGAGATTTTTGCCGCCTTTGCGGGGATCCGCACGCAGGCCCCGGACGGAACCGAGGCGCAGGCGCTGGTGCGGCGCTGGCAGGAGCACGTTACGCGTCGGCACTATCCCTGCACCAAGGAGATTTTGCAGGGGCTGGGCCAAATGTACACCGCCGACCCGCGCTTTGCGCAGAACCTCGACCGCTTTGGCGAGGGCACGGCGGCGTTCATCGGCAAGGCCATTGAGTGCTACTGCAAGTGAGATCAAACAAAGCCTCCCCGGAGTGCAAACGCTCCGGGGAGGCTCTTTTTGGTTATGCGTTCTCCTGCCTGCCGTCGTGCCGATCCACCGCCGCGCCGATAAAATCGCGGAACAGCGGATGGGGGCGGTTGGGGCGGCTTTTGAGCTCCGGATGGAACTGCACGCCCACAAAGAAGGGATGATCGGCCAGCTCGACAATCTCCACCAAGTTGCGGTCCGGGTTGCGCCCGGCGATGATCATGCCGCCGGCCTGAAAACGCTCCAGATAGGCGTTGTTAAACTCGTAGCGGTGACGATGACGCTCCCAGATATCGTTGACGCCGTAAGCCTTCTCGCTCTTTGTGCCCGGAGCGATGAGGCAGCGGTACTTGCCCAGACGCATCGTGCCGCCCAGATTGCACAAATCCTGATCCTCCATGAGGTCGATGACGGGATAGGTGGTGTGCGGGTCGACCTCGCTGGTAAACGCGTCGCGCAGGTCGAGCACATGGCGGGCAAACTCGATGACCGCCATCTGCATACCGAGGCACAGGCCCAAAAACGGCACGTTGTTCTCGCGCGCATACTGTATCGCGGCAATCTTGCCCTCCAGCCCGCGCTCGCCAAACCCGCCGGGCACGACCAGTCCATCCGCGCCCTTGAGGACATCGGCCACGTTGGCGCTGGTGACCGCCTCGGCCTTGATCCAATCGATGTGAATCTTGACCCCGTGGAAGATTCCCCCGTGCGTCAGCGCTTCCACAACGCTCAGGTACGCGTCGGGCAGCTCCACGTACTTGCCCACAAGCGCGATGTTGACCGTCTTTTCAGAGCAAAGCTGGCGCTCGACCATCTGCTCCCACTCGGTCAAATCGGCGGGCCGATCGGGGATGCCCAGCAGCTTCATCACCTGTTCGTCGAGGCCCTCGCGGTGCAGCATCAGGGGCACCTCATACAGGCTGCGCGCGTTGAGGTTCTGGATGACACGCTCCACCGGCAAATTGCAGAACATGCCGATCTTCGCGCGCACCTCGTAGGGCAGCTCGTGGTCGGTACGGCAGACCAGAATATCCGGGCTGATGCCGATGCCGCTCAAATCCTTTACGCTGTGCTGGGTGGGCTTGGTTTTCAGCTCCCCGGCGGCTTTGAGGTAGGGCACCAGCGTTACGTGCAGGTACAGGCTGTTCTCACGGCCAACCTCCGTGCGCATCTGACGGATGGCCTCCAGAAAGGGCAGGCTTTCGATATCGCCGACCGTGCCGCCGATCTCGGTAATCACCACGTCGGGCGCGTCGGCGCTGCGGCTGACGGCGAGGATGTTCTTTTTGATTTCGTTGGTGATGTGGGGGATGACCTGAATGGTCGCGCCGAGGTACTCGCCGCGGCGCTCGCGGTCGATGACCGTCTTGTACACGCGGCCGCTGGTCACATTGCTGGCCTGCGTGAGGCTCTCGTCGATAAAGCGCTCGTAATGGCCCAGATCCAGGTCGGTCTCCGCGCCGTCGTCGGTCACAAAGACCTCGCCGTGCTGGTAGGGGTTCATGGTGCCGGGGTCTACGTTGATGTAGGGGTCAAACTTTTGGATGCGCACCTTGAGTCCGCGGCTTTTGAGCAGACGCCCCAGCGACGCGGCCGTAATCCCCTTGCCCAGCGATGAAACCACGCCGCCCGTAACAAAAATAAACTTGGTATCCATCAATAACCCAGCCCCCTTCGCCCAAATCACACGCTCTTTATTGTAGCAGGGACGGAAGGGGTTCGTCAAGACTCGCGGGGATATTGGCGCGGTACAAAAAAGGAGGGGGTTCTTGTTTGTTTTTGCGCATGATCGGTCAAAGCGCCGAAGCCTCGCGCAGGCAGGCGTGCACGTCCTCCTCGCCGACGGCCTCGCGGCGCAAAAGCAGCTCGGTCAGGCGCTCCCACGCGGGCCGATGGGTGGCCAGCACACGCAAGGCAAGCTGATAGCCGGTCTGCACCCATTGCTGCGCCGCGCCCTCACGCTGAGCTTGACGGAACGCGTACAGCGTTGTGCCGTCCGGGTACATGCCCCACTCGCACACCATGCGGCGGGCCAGCTCCGCGGCCTTTTCCAGATCGTTGGCGGCTCCGGTGGTGGTTGCGTCGCGGCCGAAGCTGAGCTCCTCGGCGGCGCGGCCCGCCAGCGCCACGGCGATGTGCCCCAGCAGCTCCCGTCGGCTGTGAAAGAGCCGTTCGGGCTGAATGCTGAGGCTGTACCCCGCCGCGCCCTTGGTGGACGGAATGATGCTCACCTTGCGCAGGCGCTGGTCGGGCAGCAGCACCAGCGTGCCAATGGCGTGCCCGGCCTCGTGCGCGGCGGTGAGACGGCGCTCGGCGTAGCTGCCGCCCACATCCCGCCGCTCCGCTCCGCAGAGCATGGTTTCGTACGCGACGTTGACGTCCTCGGCGGTAATGGGGCCGTCGTCGCGCTTGGCGGCAAGGATGGCGGCCTCGTTGAGCACGCTTTCCAGCCGCGCGCCGCTAAACAGCGCCGTCTGCGCCGCCAGCCCGCTCAGGCTTACGTCCGGGGCCAGCGGCTTGCCCTGCGCGTGCACGGCGAGGATCTTGAGCCGCTCCTCATAGCCCGGCAAAGGGGCCTCGATCTGCCGATCAAACCGACCGGCGCGCAAAAGAGCCTCGTCCAGCGCCTCGATACGGTTTGTCGCGCCGAGCACGATCACGCCGTCCCCATCGCGGAAGCCGCTCATCTCGCTGAGCAGCGCGTTCAGCGTCTGCTCCCGCTCATCGCTCTGCTGGTCGCGGCGGCTGCCCAGCGCGTCGATCTCGTCGATAAAGATCACGGCGCGTCCGGCCTTGCGCGCCTGCGCAAACAGCTTGCGGATGCGCGCCGCGCCCACGCCGACGTACATCTCCACAAAATCCGCGCCGTTGACCGCGTAAAAGGGCACGCGCGCCTCTCCGGCCAGCGCGCGGGCCATCAGCGTCTTGCCTGTGCCGGGCGGGCCGTACAGCAGCACGCCGCGCGGCGCGCGCGCGCCGTACCGCGCGTACTGCGCCGGGTCGCGGATAAAGCCCACCAAGTCGCGCAGACTGGTAAGCGCCTCCTCGTTGGCGGCAACGCTTTGGAATGTGACGGAGGGAATCTCGCTCTCGGCGGTCGCCGCGTTTTCCAGCGCGAAGCCGCGCGCCTTGCCTTGGCGGCCCCAGAGCAGCCCCATCACGGCCGCGAGCGGCAGCAGCGCCAGCCAGCCCATGCCGCCGCCCGATTCTTCCACGGTCACGCCCTGCGCGAGCAGCGTATGCTTAAAGGTATCCAGCCGAGGATTGGGGAAGGACAGCGTCTGTCCGCTGCGATCGACAGCTTGAAGGGTATCGCCGTCGTTCAGGGTGACGCGCGTAATATCGCCAACGGAAAGCCGCGCCTCAAAATCGGCATAGCTCAAGGCGCGGGTGGATTCGCGGGAGGCCCACAGCGTTGCCGCAAGGACGAGCAGCAGCAGCGCCGCGACCAGCGCGGTCGCACGGGCGGATCGTTTGCGGCCCTGCATAGGCTTCGCCTCCCTTTCGTGATTTCACAACAAGTATACAGGTGATAGGTTCATAAGTAAATGGTAGCTTTTGACACGCACAAAACCTTGATGTGGGCAGGATTTTTGCGCATGCTACCGTCGATGAGCCGCGCGGAAAAGCTCCGCGTACGATCCGGCGGATGGGAAAGGCGGCATGCACTTGAAAAAGAAACGCAAGAAGGATTCACCCGCACCCCCTACGCCGACCAAGGCGGACTTGCCCAAGAGCAGTCGGGCTGACCGCGATGCCGCGCGCGCCCGCCGGATTGGCACGCTGCAAGCGGTTCGCCGTCGCGCCGTGGATGCGGAGGAGCTGCCCGTGGACGCGATCATCGAGGGCGACGCGCTGGGCGAAAGCTCCGTGCAGCCGCTTGAAGCCGACGCGCTTGGCAAGCGCGCCGTGCAGCCGCTTGATGCCGACGCGACGGGCAAGCGCACCGTTCAGCCGATTGAAGGCGACGCGCTGGGCGAGCGCACCGTGCAGCCGCTTGAGGGCGGCACGCATGGCGAGCGCACCGTGCAGCCGCTAGAGGGCGACACGCCTGCCGCCAAGCCGACGCGCCGCGAAAAGAGGCGGCAAAAAAAGCGGAATCGGAAGAAGCGCCACGGCCTGCGCAACACGCTGCTGGTGCTGGTCAGCCTGCTGATCGTCGCCGCAGTGGGCGCGTTTGAGTTTTTCGGCGTGGCGGACTGGCAAAAGCTCGACGTGAGCAAGATTACCGCCGCCGCCCGAACCGGCGCGATGTACGACGGGGACGGCGTGCTGATTATCAAGATACAGGGCGCGCAGAACCGCGTGCCCGTTGCGCTGGACTCCCTGCCCGCGCATGTGCGCAACGCGTTTTTGGCGGCCGAGGATCTGCGCTTTTACCAGCACCACGGGGTGGATGTGGTGCGCATTTTCGGCGCGGTGGCGGAGAATATCAAGCAGGGGAGCTTTGCGCAGGGGGCCAGCACCATCACCCAGCAGCTCATCCGGCAAAGCCATTTGAGCACGCAAAAGACAATCGCGCGCAAGCTGGAGGAAGCGTGGCTGGCCCTCCAGCTGGAGCGGGCGTACAGCAAGGATCAGATTTTGGAGATGTATCTAAACTATATCTATTTCGGCAGCGGGGCGTACGGCATCCAAGCCGCCGCACAGACCTACTTTGAGGTGGACGCCGCCGACCTGTCGCTTGCGCAGGCGGCTTCGCTGGCCGCGACCATCAAGGCTCCGGGCTACTATGCCCCCGCGACCGACGCAAACGCGAACCGCCGCGCATATGTCCTCGCTACCATGCTGGCCGAGGGGATGATCGCCCAGCCGCAGCACGACGCGGCGCTGGCCGAGACGATTGCCGTGGCGGAAGCGGAGCCCATCGATACGCCCTACGGCTGGTTTGCGGACGCGGTGCTGGACGAGGCGGAGGCCGTGCTCGGCTTGACCTCCGATCAGGTGCTCACGGGCGGCTATTATATCGACACGACGCTCAACCGGGCCTATCAGGATACGCTGCTCGCGCAGTTTGAGCGCGACGTGTTCCCCGCCAACGCGTCGGACGGCACGCAGGTGCAGGGCGCGGCGGCTTGCGTCAACACCAAAACAGGCGCGGTGCTGGCCATCGTGGGCGGGCGCAGCTACGACGTGCGCAGGGGCCTCAACCGCGCCACGCAGCTCCGCCGTCAGCCCGGCTCGGCGCTCAAGCCCATCGTGGCCTACGCCCCGGCCATTGACCGCTATGGTTATACCACCGCCAGCGTGCTCAAGGACGAGCCGACCAGCTTTAACGGCTACAAGCCGCGCAACAGCGGCTACACCTACTACGGCAACGTGACGTTCCGCTCGGCGCTGAAAAGCAGCCTGAACGTATCGGCCGTGTCGCTGCTGAACCAAATCGGCGTGCAGTCCGGCAAGGCGTACCTGACCTCGGTGGGCATTCCGCTCGACCCGCTGGACGATAACCTCGCGCTGGCTCTCGGCGCGATGACCTACGGGGTATCGCCCGTGCAGCTTGCGGCGGCTTACGCGCCGTTCGGCAACGGCGGCACGTTTTCCAGCCCGCATTTTATCACGCGCATTCTGGATTCCACGGGCAAGACGGTCTACGCCTTCGCATCGCAGAGAACCCGCGTGCTCAAGGCGCAGTCGGCCTACCTGATGACCAGCCTGCTCTCTACCGTGACCAGCAGCGGCACCGGGGCCAAGCTGAGCGGCGCGGGCACGCCTGTGGCGGGCAAGACCGGCACCGTGAACATGACCGGCGGCAACCGCGATATCTGGATGGCCGCCTACAACAGCGAGATATCCTGCGCGTTCTGGATGGGCTTTGACCAGCCGGACAGCCGCCATAAGCTGGCCAGCTGGGTGAGCGGCGGAGACAACACCGCGCTGATGGCCAAGAACTATTTCTATCAGCTCTACCGAAACCGCGATAAACCCCAGTTTGCCAAGCCGGACGGTATCATCAGCCTAGAGATTGACAAAAAGTCTATCGAGTGGCGCGGCGAGGCCATGCTGGCCGTTGACCTGACCCCCAAGGCCTACCGCTACACCGAGGTCTTTTCCGCCGATAATCACCCCACCAAGAGGAGCGACGTGTGGACGCCGCCGCGCACACCCAGCGCCTTCCGCGTCAGCCACAGCGACAGCGGCCAGCCCGTGCTGGTCATCCAGCCCGCGGATACGGCGGTGTACCGTGTGCAGCGCGACGCGGTGGGCGAGAGCTTTGTGCTGGCGGAGCTGTACGGCACGGCGGGCGAGACCCTGTATTACACCGATAACAAGGCGCAGCCGGGCGTGGTGTATACCTACCGCGTCATCCCCGTTCACGCGGAGCTGCTGGATAACGGCATTGTGCTGGAGGGCGTGCAGGCCGTGCAGGTGGCGCAGGTCAAGGCGCGGGGCGGCGTGGTGGACCGCGTGCTGGACGCGCTGTTTGGCCGGGACGGGGCCGCGGACAGCGGCGGCGCGCAAACGGAGAACACCAGCTCCATGTTCTGGGGGCTGAAATAAAAGCGGGGAGCGCCTCGATCCCCTCGGAGGCGCTCCCGCGGTACGTTATTTTTGCTTTTCGTGCTCGTTCATCTGCTCGTTTAGCTGGTTGATGTTTCCGCACCCCATGGTCAGCACCAAGTCTCCGGGCTGCCAATGCGCGCGCAGGTAGCGCTCGGTATCGTCAAAGCTGGGGGTGTGAATGGCGTTGACGCCGTGGGCGCGCATGCCCTCGATGAGCATCTCGGTGCGGATGTCGCCGGGGTCTTTCTCGCGGGCGGCGTAGATGTCCGTGACCAGCGTGATATCCGCGACCTGCGTGCAGGTGAGGTAATCGTCGAACAGGCGCTTGACGCGGCTGTACGTGTGGGGCTGCATCACGGCCCAGAGGCGGTTGTGCGGCTGCTTGACGGCCACGCCGAGGATGTTGCGCATCTCGGCGGGGTTGTGGCCGTAGTCGTGGTACAGCTTGACGCCGTCGATCACGCCGGTCAGCTCAAACCGCCGATGCGCGCCGCAAAAATCGCTGAGGGAACGCGCGGCGCGCGTCATGTCCGCGCCCAGATGATGGGCGCAGGCCAGCGCGGCCAGCGCGTTGAGCACATGGAAGAACCCGGCCACCTTCAGCGTGACGCGGCCGAAGCGCTCGCCGCGGAAGCACGGCACAAAGCTCGCGCGGTCGCAGCCGTCGTACTGCAAATCGGCGGGCTGCCAGTCGTTGCCCTCGCCAAAGCCGAAGGTGACGGTCTCGCAGGGCACGCCGGCCAGCAGCTCGCGCACGCGGGGATCGTCCCCGTTGCCGATGGCGCAGCCGTTCGCGGGCAGCAGCGCCAAAAATTGGCCGAACGTCTGCTGGATATCGTCGATGTCCTTATAGAAATCCAGATGATCCGCGTCGATGTTCAGCACCACGGCCACCGTGGGCCGCAGGTGCAGAAAGCTGGCGTTAAACTCGCACGCCTCGGCCACAAACAGCCCGCTCTGGCCGATGCGCGTGCTGCCGCCCACCGCGTCCAGCGTGCCGCCGATGTGGATGGACGGGTCCAGCCCGCATTCCAGCAGCACCTGCGAGAGCATCGCCGTGGTGGAGGTCTTGCCGTGCGCGCCGCAAACGCCCACGGCCTGCTCGTAGCCCTCCATCAGCTGGCCCAGCAGCGTGGCGCGCTCGATATTGGGCAGGCCCAGCCGCGCCACCTCAACGCGCTCAGGGTTATCCGGCAAAATGGCGACGGTGTAGACCACAAAGTCCGCGCCGCGCACGTTTTCGGCCTTGTGGCCGATCGTCACGGGGATGCCCAGCTCGCGCAGGCGGCGCGTGGAATAGGTTTCCAAGTTGTCGCTGCCGTCCACCTGATAGCCCTTCTGCTGGAGAAGCTGCGCCAGCCCGCTCATGCTGCTGCCGCCAATGCCGATCATATGGACGCGCTTGCCCTGATAATCCCGGATGTGGGGAACGCTCATGGTAACACCTGCATTTCGTATTTGTTCGCGTTAGTATACGCACATTGGCCGTCCTCCATCAATCGGACTGCGAAGGAAATCAGTCGGTCGGGGCGGGAGTGCCGGTCGGGGCGAGGGTATCGGTCGGGGCGGGAGTGCCGCTTGGGGCGGGGGACTCGGAGGAAGCCGGGGATTCCGTCGGGGCGGGGGTCACGGCGGCGAGGGCCTCGGCGGCAAGGGCCTCGGCATAGAGGGAGTTGAGCGTCTTGACGCCGGCCTTGCCGTCCGCGTAGATGCCGTGATCCTTCTGGTAAGCCTTCACGGCCTTTTGCGTGCCGCTGTAATAGGTGCCGGTTACGGTGCCCGTGTAGTAGCCCAGCTCCTTCAGGCGCATTTGCAGCCAGAACACATCCTCGCCCGTGGACTTGATTTGCAGCGTGCGGAAGGGCTCGGACGGCATGCCCGTGGAGGTATATGCGGGGGTGGCGGTCGGCTCCGGCGTCGTGACCGGGCGCATGTAGGTCTTGTTCAGCGCGGGGGGCATCAGGGCCATGTGCAGCTCCTGATCCACCGGCAGTTCCTCGGTGATGGTGATCGCCGTTCCCTCGCGGATGTTCTCGTAGACCCACTCCGCGTCCGCTACCAGCAGGCGGATGCAGCCATGGGAGGCACGCTGGCCGAGCTTGTTGTAGCTCTTGACGCTGAGGGCGGAGTAGTCCACGGCGTTGTAGATCACGCTGTGGAACGCGATGTTCTCGTTGATGCGAGTCCAAAACTGCGCGTGGCTGCCATACAGGCTGAAATATGCCCACCGCGCCCGGCGGCCGTTGGTGATCCACACGCCCACGTCGCTGGGGCTGCCCACCATGCCGGTGGAGCAGATCATTTGCCTGACGATGTTGGTATAGCCGCCCTCGTCGTCCAGCCCGTACACAATCACCACCTGATTGCGCACATCCACCGTGACGGCATAGGGCACGGGGGTCGGCTCCGGCGTGGGATAAGGGGTCTCGCGTGCGGACAGCACATAGGCGTTGTTGAACAGCATGTTCCACGTTTCCTTGCCCGTCACGCCGTCGGCCTTCAGGCTGTTGTGCGCTTGGAACTCCTTTACGGCCTCCACGGTCTTGCTCTGATAGTTGCCCGATACGGGCCCCTCAAAGAAGCCCAGCTCGATCAGCCTCTCCTGCACGCGCTTGACGCTGCGGTTGGACGTGCCGCGCGTCAGCTTGCCGGGGAAGGGAACCTCGGCTGTCTCGCTCGCGTCGGAGCTTGCCGCGCCGTCCTCCACCATCACCACGTCGTTGATATCGCCCAAATCGTCCGCGCTCTCGCCCTCCGGGGCGACGGTCGGCGGAACGTAATCCTTGGCGCGCGCGCCGTCGCTGAACAGCGCCCGCTGCGTATCCGCATCCGCGTCGCCGGTTACGGGCAGCTCGTTGATCGTCTGAAAGGCCTCGATCCCGGCGGTGGTGCCCTCCAAGTAATCGCCGCTCTGCTTGCCGTTGTAGTAGCCCAGCGCGTTGAGCTGCTCCTGCACGCGCAGCACGTCGTCGCCGCTCATGCCGTAGGTCAGGTGGCGGTATTCCGCGCCAAAGAGCATGGCCTCGGTTTCGCCGTCCACAACGCCGGTGACCTCGACGCCATAGTCCTTTTGGAAGCGCTTGACCGCGTAGCGCGTGCCCTCCAAAAAGTTGCCGCTCACCTTGCCGGTATAGTAGCCCAGATCGGTCAGCCGCTGCTGGATCTCCAGCACGCGGTCGCCGGAAGCTCCGTATTCGAGGGGCGCGTTGTCCTGCGCGACGGCGGGCAGCGCGCTCGCCAGCAAAGCAACCGTGATAAGCAAAAGCGCAATCCGTTTCATGCGGCACCTCCAGTTAATCCGTCAAAGGTACGGGTTCAGGCTGCTCAATCGCTCCGCGATGAGATCCGGCTGCGCGTCCGATATCGCCGCGTCGGCCCGCGTCGCCTCGCCCGTGAGCACAAGAATGCTCGTGAGGCCGCAGTTTGCGCCGGTGGCGATATCGGTGTACAGGCGGTCGCCCACCATGGCCAGCGCCGCCTTGGGCAGACCGGTCAGCCGCATGGCCTCGTCGATAAGCCCCGCGTTGGGCTTGCCGATGACAACATCGGGCATGCGCCCCACGCTGGCTTGGATAAAGGCCATCATGCTGCCCGCGTCGGGGATGAAGCCGGTCTCGGTCGGGCAGTTGTAGTCCGGGTGAGTGGCGATATAGGGCAGGCCCGCCCGCACCAGATCGCACACGCGCGTCAGCTTGGCGTAATCCAGCGTGGTGTCAAAGCCAAGCAGCACGTAGTCGGGATGGTCGTTATCAATGGGCACGCCCATGCCCTCCAGCTCGCCGCGCAGGGCCTCGTTGCCCAACAGGAAGGCCCTTTTGCCGGGGAGATGGGCCAGCGCGTACTGCCCGGCGGCCTGCCCGGAGGTCAGCACGCGGCAATGCCGGCTTGGCACGCCGAGGCGCAGCAGCTTTTGCACGTACATATCGGCGGACTTGGAGGAGTTGTTGGTTACGAACAGCACGCTCCGGCCCGTCTCCTCAACCCGCCGCAAAAAGTCCAGCGAGCCGTCGATCAGCCGATCGCCCAAGTAAAACGTGCCGTCCATATCCAGCAGAAAGCACGATATCCCCGCCAATCGGGCGCGAATCTCTCCGTCGGTCACGCGCAAACACCTCGCTCCGTATTCGAGGCTATTGTAACACAATTCCCGCTCCTTGTACAACTTTTGTAACAAAGACGGCGCACCGACTGACGTGCCCGTTCGTTGACAGTCCTGCGGGCGTGAAGTATAATCCAAGCAGAATCGCAAAGCATAGGAACGCGCCGTGAAGGAGGCCCCGAATGGCAGCAAATAAAAAGAATCGGCGTATGAGCTTGAAAAAGAAAATCCTTGCGACACTGCTCCTATCCACCCTGACGGTCTCAGCCGCGTCCCTCGCGTCCTCCATGGTCGTGCTGGATTTGATCTTTGACCGCAATGATCTGGGCGAGGACCCCATGGATCTCAACTACGGGGACGTGGACCCGATCCGGTACGCGCGCAGCGGCGTGCGCTTTGCGTCGGGCGACAATATGCTGACAGGCTATGTATACGGCGTGGGCAACAAGGCGGGCTTGGTTGTGATTGCGCAGGGCATCAACGCGCGGCCGGACGGACATTTGGCGGAGACCCTGTACTTTGTGGAGCACGGCTGGATGGTCATGACGTTTGACGGCACGGGCACCCGCGAGAGCGAGGGCGATGGCGTCGTGGGCCTGCCGCAGGCCAAGCTGGACGTGGACGCGGCGCTGGACTTTGTGGCCCAAAACGCCGCGTTTGCGGGGCTTCCCGTCGTGCTCTACGGGCACAGCCTTGGCGCGTATGCTTCGGCCGCCTCCCTGCCCGGTCACCCGGAGGTTCGGGCGGCGGTGTGCATCTCCGGCTTCAACTCGCCGGTGGAAACCATGCGCGCCATGGCCAAGCAGTACATCGGCGTCCTCGCGGACGTGGAGTACCCCTTCCTCAAGCTGCAAAGCCTGCTTACCTTCGGCCCCGAAGCCGATGTGACCGCGGTCAGCTCCATCAACGCGTGCCAAACGCCGCTGCTGATTATTCAGGGAGCGAGCGACGATGTGGTGCCGGAGGCCATCAGCATATACGGCCACCGGGACGAGATCGCCAACCCCAACGCGAGCTGTCTCTCCGTGGACGAGCCGTATCGCGGCGAGCATTCGACCATTTGGCTGTCGCAAAGGGCCGCGGAGTATTCCGCGGCCCTGGATGAGAAGCTGGACGAGCTGGAGGATCAGTACGACGGGCATATCCCCGACGACGTGCTGGCGGCCTTCCATGCCCAAATCGACAAGGGCAGGCTCAGCGAGCTTGACGCGGCGCTGATGGAACGCATTCTCAGCTTCTTTGAAGAAGCGGCGCGAGCCTGAGCCCGCGCCGCGCCGGAATCAATAGTAGTAGTGATAGCTGGAATAGCTTCCGGCCGCCACGATCAGCGCGATGATGTAGATGAAGAAGAACACCGTCAGCACGATGGAGACGGGCAGGCCGATCTTGGCCAGAATGCCGCCGACCTTCGCTTTGCCGGTCGCCTCGCCGTACTGCTCGCGGTAGAGCTTGAGCTTGTTGAGGGCGATCGCGGAGAAGATGATGCCCAGAATGCTGCCAAAGAAGGAGCAGCCAAAGGCAAGGCCCAGAATGCCCCATTTGAGCAGAGAGTTGCCGGCCGCCTGCTGCTCCTCGGAGACATAGACCTGCTGGCCGTATTGCGGCATGGGCTGCTGGCCGTACGGAGCCACAGGCTGCTGACCGTACTGGGGCATGGGCTGCTGACCGTACTGCGGCGTGGGCTGCTGCGCCGGCTGCGCGTCGCTCGTCGCGGCATGAACCGCCGCGCCGCAGTTGGGGCAGAATTGATCCGAATCATTCAGGTTGGTACCGCATTTTGAACAAAGCATATTTTCCTCGCTTTCTGCAACTCGCGTTGCAATCCGATCGTATGGATCTATCGTCAACGCCGCTTCGGCGCTGAGATCACTCCGCGTCCGGCATAAACCGCGTATCCGCAAGGAAGGCTGCGACCGCCGCGTCGTATGCGGGCTGATCGTTGATGCGAATACGGGAATGCGCGCCCTTGTCAAACCAGACCAGCTTCTTTTGGCAGTTGCAGGCGTCGTACAGAACCTGCGCCTTTTCCGGCACCGAGAATACATCCTCGCGGCTGTGCAGGAAGAGAATCGGCTTGCGCAGCTTGCCGATGCGCTTGAGCGGGCCGTCCGTGACTACGTTCGCGCCGGACAGCACGCGGATGTGCAGCATGACAAACTGCAAAAAGGGAAAGAGCGGACGATGGTCCAGCACCATATGGTTGCGGAAGGACTCGTAGAACGATACGTACATGCCGTCCGCCACCATGCCGCACAGGTAGTCCGGGCAGGTGTCCGCCGTAAGCGCGAACAGCGCCGTCGAGGCCCCGATGCAGATGCCGTGCAGCACGACCTGCCTGTTGCCAAAGCGCGTATGCAGCATGTCCGCCCAAGCCAAGATGTCGCGGTACTCCTTGTAGCCCAGCGAGCAGCGCTTTCCGTCCGAGAGGCCGTGCGCGCGGTTGTCGATAACCAGCACGTTGTAGCCGCTGGCGCGGTAGGGCTCCGCAAAGTAGTAGGAGTACGGGCAGGCCTCCATGCGCCCCGCGATGATCAGCACGGCCTTGTCGCCGCCAAAATCAAAGTACTCGCCCGCCAGATGCAGCCCGTCGCTGGTTACGTCCACGGGCTGCTTGCAGGCGGCGTGCTTCTCGCCCCAGTCCAGCCCCTCCTTGTACATTCTAACATATTCCTCATCGTCCGGCAAACTGCAGGTGCGGTTCCATTTCTCTTTTTTGGTGCGCACCAGCAGCACGGTGTATATCACCCGCGACATGATCTGCGTGGGCAGCAGGAACAAAAACACCACTGCCAGCACGGCAATCAATACCCACATTCCGGCGCTCATAGCAATCCTCCTTACAAAATCCCGATCTGCCAGTGGTACACGGGCTGGCCGCCATCCAAGAAGCTGAGCTCAAGGGCTGGGCATACCGCGCCGAGCGCCGCCTCCAGCTCCGCCTCGCAGCTTTCGGGCATGCCCTCGCCGCGGAACACCACGCAGCTCTCCTTATCCTGAATATCCTCAAC
Source organism: uncultured Oscillospiraceae bacterium (assembly GCA_964408185.1). Classification (GTDB taxonomy): domain Bacteria; phylum Bacillota; class Clostridia; order Christensenellales; family Aristaeellaceae; genus CAYOYK01. The sequence goes on from CAYOYK010000003.1 coordinate 41,561, forward strand.
GCTTTGCACGGCCGCCGTGACGGCCTCCACCCAGCTCTCGGCGACGGCGGCGATCTCGCCGTTTACCAGCGCGATTTCCTCGCCTACGCGGTGCGGTCGGCCTTGGAACGAAAACTCCCGCGATACGCGCGAGGCCGTTACGGTGGTCACGCTGCGCATGCCGTCCTGCATCTGCTGGATGCGGGAGGCCGTGTCCGGGCTGTCCACCACGTCCATCGCCAGCGCAAAGTAGCCCTCCACCGTGCTCTGGGTTGGCAGCACGCGGATGTTCTGCGCCCCGGAGAGCGCCACGGCCTGCTCCGCCGCGCGGAGGGTGTTGCCGCTGTTGGGCAGCACCACAATCGCGTCCGCGTCGGCCTGCCGGATGGCCTCCAAAAATTCCTGCGAGGAGGTGTTCATCGTCGCGCCGCTGTCGATGACGTTGCTGCAGCCCAGCTCGCGGTAGAGCGATTGCATGCCCTTGCCGTTTACTGCGGCGACCACCGCCAGCGAGGCGTGCTTTTTGGGCGCGCTCGGCGCGGGAGCCAAGGACTGCGTGCGCTCGTTGTGCTGGAGCTGCATGTTTTCCAGCTTGAAGGTTAAAAACTCGCCGTACTCTTGGCTGGCGGCAATCACACGCGCGGGCTTGAACGTATGGATGTGCACCTTGACGCGCTTGCCATCCTGCACCACCACCAGCGAGCTGCCGTAGAGGCCCATGTCGTCGATAAAGCTGTTGAGCCGGAAGCGCTCCGCATAGCGCGGACCCGCCATCAGCTGGAGGAGGAACTCCAAGCAGTAGCCGTCCTCAAACGCGCTGTTCTCGTTAAACAGGGCCTCGTCGATGCTGGACGCGGCGGCGGCGGTCTGTCGGGCGGTCACGGGTTGAATCACCTCGCCGTACAGGTATTTGAGCATACCCTCGATCAGCACAATGTAGCCCATCGCGCCGCTGTCCACCACGCCGGCCTCCTTGAGCGCGGGCAGCAGATCGGGCGTATAGCGGAGGGTCTTTTTCATCTCGGCAATGTACATGGAAAAGAGCGTCTCCATGGTGGTGCTGCGGTCGATCTGCCCGCGGATGTGCTCAATCCCTTCGCGCGTCACGGTGAGGATGGTACCCTCCACCGGCTGGATGACGGAATCATATGCGGCGCGATACGCTCGAATCAGGGCGTTGCGCATGTCGCCGGGGCTGGCGGCGGCGCAGCGGTTCAGCTCCATGTAGATTCCCTTGAAGAGCTGGGAGAGGATGACCCCGGAGTTGCCCCGTGCGCCCAGCAGCATTCCCTCGCTGAGAATCTTGAGGTACACGCCCAGCTCCTCGGCACTGTGCGCGTGGCGCACGCCGCCATCGGCGGTGAGGAGCATGTTGGTGCCCGTATCGCCGTCCGCTACGGGGAACACGTTCAGCTTGTTCAGCTCCAGCTCCCGCGCGCCTAAGTTGGCGATTCCGTTGCGCAGCATCCTTTCAAACAGCAGCCCGTTGATCCTTTTTGTTTTCATATTCGCTTTGCGTTACTCCTTGGAAAGCGGGTTTTCTGTGCCGCGAATCGTCTTCTACTTTGCGCTTTCCTCTTGAATGAGCTCGGTGATGATCGCGCGTTCCTCGGCCAGATCGGCGGAGATCGGCTTGCCGACGTAGTAGGCGGCCATGAGGCCGGGGCCGACGTTGATGCCGCAGGAGGGGAACACATCGTTGATGTAGACGGCCTTGGGGTGGAACTTGTTCTCGATGAGCTCCTTGTAGGTCTCGGCCTGCGCGTAGCGGTTGGTCTGCGCAATAAAGATGATCTGCTCGGCGGGGTTCTCGATGGTTTTTTCTATGTAGGCGAGCAGCACGGCGTAGGCGGACTTGGCGCCCTTCGCCTTGCCGATGACGGTCGTGAGGCCGTTGTAATCAAACTCGCCGATGGGCTTCACCCCGGCCAGCGTGCCCATAAAGGCCTTGGCGTGGGTAAGGCGGCCCTTCTTGGCCACAAAGGACAGATCGTCCAGCCATCCGGCCTGATGGTAGCGGTTCTTGTTGGCCTCCAGATACTCGGCCGTCTCGGTCAGCGTTTTTCCCTCGGCGCGCAGCATGGAGGCGTGTACGGCCATCAAGCCGAAGCCGGGGCCAAAGCGCATGGAATCCACGCAGCGGATGGTCGCTTCGGGGTGCTGGGCCGCGACCTGCTCCTTGGCTTGCAGGGCAAACTGGTATGCGCCGCTGATGCCGCTGGAAATGGTAAGCAGCAGCACGTCGTTGCCCTCGGCGACGGCGGCCTCAAACACGGCGGCAAACTCGGCCACGTTGGCGGGGGAGGTGGAGTAGCCGTTGGGGTCCTTTTTCAGCGCCGCGTAAAACTCCTCGCGCGTCTGGCCCTCCCATTTGAGGTAGGCGGGGATCTCCGTGCGGTCGGGCAGCACGATGTGTCCGGGGACGACCTGAATGTCGTATTCCTTTTGAAAGCCCTCGTTCAGGTCGCAGGTTCCGTCGGCCATAATGATGTAATTCCGCATAATGCTCTCCTTTCGATACGAACCCCGGCGCGCTTGGGCGTGCCGCGGGGGAAATGTGCCGTTGGCTGAGCCGCCGTCGCGCGATGGGAGCCATGGCGTGGGGCTCAGCCCCTCCGGATTTGCTCCGGCTTGATCGGGCTTGCCGCCCCGTCGATCACCTGATAGAAGCGCGCGCTGTCCAGCTGATCCGCGCACAGGCCGAGCGCCAGCGGGGGAGACAGCTCCGGCAGGCGGAAGGCGGTCGGCGCGCGCGCCGGGTTGACGGCGCGCGCGCGGAAGCGCCCGGCTCCGCCATACTGACGCGCGCTTTGCTTGCGTGTCCACAGGCTGAGCCAATCCTCCGCGCTGCGGCAGCTCTCGCGCTCGGTCCGTGAGCAGGCGCGCCGCACGGCGGCCTCCAAGGCGGCGGGATCACGCTGATACTCGCCGCAGAAGGCGTCCGCGTTCTCCACAGCCAGCCCGACCCTGCCGTTGGATACAGCCGCCGCGACCGTCCCCTCCGCGCACGCCAGCGAGAAATACAGCCGGTCGCAGCGCCATTGGCCGTTGAGGGCCTTGCGGAAGGTCAGCGTGTCAAACGGATAGCCGAACGCGTGCGCGACGGCGTGCTCCAGCAGCTTCCATGCAAAGTAGCGGCTTTTGCGCAGCGCCTCGTCGCGGGTCGCAAGGATCTCGGCGCTGCGGGCGGGCGGGTAAACCTCGGTGAGGGCGACGTCCTCCGGCAGGGCGGCGACGTACACGTTCAGGATGGGACGATTGGCCCACTTGCGGCGCGTTTCCTCCTCCTGCGTGCAGCGCTTTACGCCGAACACGCACTCATTGGCAAAGTGCTCGCAGTTGTTGTGGATCAGGCTGTATCCGCCCTCGCCAAGGCGCGCGCGCGCCAGCGCCACCGTCTTGCGCGGCGGGATGCGCGAGCGGCGCTCCTTCGCATCCAGACAGGCCGTCTCGATGATCTGGCCCTGCGCGAAGCCCTCCGCGTCGGTCAGGCAGACCACCTGCTCGCTGTCGGGGCGGCGCTGCCGCAGGGAGGGCGGCAGCCCAAACTGCACGATCTCGTTCTCGCCGACGCACACGCCGTAGTGGTAGATCGAGCCGTTTCGCACCCGAAGCATATCGCCGGGCCGGCACTCACCGGGCCACCATTTCATGGCAGGTGGGCCTCGATGTAATCAATCACGCTGCCGAGGGTCTCAAAGTCCGTTACGCCAACGTTCTCAAACCGAATGCCGAAGCTCTCCTCAATGGCGATTACCATGTAGAGCATCTCCACCGAGGAAAGGCCGAGGTCTGTCGCCAGCTTGGTGCTCTCGGTGCAGCTTTCCAGCAGGCTCCTGTTCTGATCGTCTGCGGACAGCAGGATGTCCCTGAGCTTGTCCGCGATTTCCGCGCGCGTCAGTTGCATTTTTTGTATCTCACAATCTTCATGCTGGGGGTGCGGGCAAAATCCTGATCCCGGATGGTCATGCGGTTGACGCGCTCGTAGGGCGGCAGCTCGCGGTTGACGCGTTCCAGCTCGGCCAGCATCGCGGCCTGCGCGTTTTCGCCCAGCGCGGCCAGCTCGGTCGCGCGCGGAACGATCTCCAGCGCGAGGATGTGCGCGCCATGCTCGTTGACGTCCTCAAACACCTGCGAGTCCTGCACAAACGGCAGCGCGTTGAAGCGGCTCTCCACCTCGGCGGGGGAGACGTTCTCGCCGCTGGGCAGCACGATGATCTCCTTGATGCGCCCCGTGATGTACAGGAAGCCCTCGTCGTCCAGCCGCACCAGATCGCCGGTTTTGAACCAGCCGTCCTCGCTGGAGCTGTCGTCCTCGCCGATGTAGCCGTCCATCATGTTCCAGCCCTTCAGCCAGAGCTCGCCGTCCTCGATGCGCAGCTCCTGATGCGGGTACGGAATGCCGACGGAATCGGGCTTGGCCGCGCACTCAGGATTGCCGGAGACGAGGTTGGCGGACTCGGTGAGGCCGTAGCCGGGGAAAACGGTGATGCCCAGCTTGGCATACTCGCCAATCAGGTACGGGGCCACGGTTGCCGCGCCGCAGATGATGTACTTCATGTCCGGGCCCAGCATGTTGCGGCCAAACTTCTTGCTCAGCGTCAGCGTCATTTCCACCAGAGCGGGCACCGCCACGAGGATCGTCGGCTTAAACTGGGCCGCGTCGCGGAACATATCCTTGTTGTTGCGGCAGATGAACAGCGCGCTACCGGTGTACAGCGAGGTGAGCAGGTTGCGCACCAGCCCGAACACGTGGGACAGCGGCAGCACCAGCAGATACCGCTGCCCGAATACATCGTGGTAGCCGTAGCAGCCGTTCACAACGCCCTGCATCACGGCGCGGTTGCTGAGCAGCGCGCCCTTGCTGCGCCCGGTCGTGCCGCCCGTAAACATCACGGCGCAGGGGGCCTCGGCGGCGGGAATGACCATGGCGGTCGACACGTCGGCGGTATCCGTCGTCAGCGCGAGCGCCACGGCGGGCGCGCGCTGGGGTACGAGCGCCGTGCGCTCCTCCAGCTCCGGCTGGTAGACCAGCGCGTTCAGGCCGAACTTCATGCAGCAGCCAAACACCGTGTTGGCGTCCAGCTGCGCGGGCAGAATGACCGCGGTGTGCCCAAGCGTCACGATGGCCAGAAAGGCCTTGACAAACTCGTAGCTGTTGGCGGACAGTATGCCGATCCGCGCGTGCTCGCCCTTCACCTTGCCGGCAAGCACCGTGCGGTACGCGGCGGCGTCGGCCTCCAGCTGGGCGTAGGTGTGCTGCGTCCCGTTGTCGTCGATGGCCACGCTCTGCGCAAACTCGCGCACGCTGCGCGCCCACATCTGGCTGATGGAATCAAATTCCTGAATTTTGGCAAAGGTGTCCGCGTCGGTGTACTTGCGAAAGCTCTCGTTGGTTTGGGTCAGCATGATAATTCCTCCTTCATACAATGGCAATCATCGTAGTCCTTGAGCGCGTTTTCTTTATCCTCCAACAGCTTGGCAAGCGCGGCCATCTGGGCGAAGGTCGGCTTGTCGCCGTAGGGCGCGGCTACGTCCACCGGCTCGCCGATCACCATCGTCAGCCGATTCCATACGTGCTCCCGCTTGCGGATGTACACGGGCACGATGGGCCTGCCGCTTTTGAGGGCCATGAGCACCATGCCGGATTTGAACGCGGCCAGCTCGCCGGAGCCCGCAGCGACATGGCCCTCCGGGAACATGGTCACCACCTCGCCGGCTTGCAGATGCCCGGTGATTTGGCGAAAGGAATCAAGGCTGAAATTCTCCCGGTCGATGGGGATGCACAGAAAGCCCTTGAACAGCCACCCGGCCTTGCCCTCGAAGAAATTCTTCATGCAGATGAACCGCTGCCTGCGGTACCAAAAGCAGAACAGCAGATCGACCGGATCGCGGTATCCGTTGTGGTTGGAGATCACCAGCACCCCGCCGCGCAGCCGCTGCCTCGCGCGGCGGCTGACGTACAGGAGCTTGGGCCGGAACGCCACAAGGCCGGGCAGAGAGGCCGTCAGCCTGACAAAATCGAAAAACAGATACCGCGGGGAGAACAGCGGCGCGCGCTTTTCGCTCAGTCGCTTTTGCGCCTTTGCCTCCAGCTCGATGATGCGATCGCGCATGGCCTGCGTCACCCGGTTGATATTCTCGCGGTCGGACAGGCTGGCGTCCGTGAGCGCGCGCACGTCCATCGGCGTGCCGATCATCACCACGGCGCGCTCTTTGCGAAAGTACGAGCCGTTTGTGTACACGGGGATCACGGGCACGCCCGCGTTCAGCGCCAGAAAGGCGGCGCTGGTCTTGAAGGCCAACGGGCGCTCCTCGCCCGGCTTGGGCAGGCGGCTTTCCGGGAAAATTCCCACCACGCCGCCCTTGCGCAGGATCTCTTCGGACTGCGCGATAAACCCGAAATCGTGCGCACCACGGTTGACGTAAACGCCGCCCAGCCGCTTGAGCAGCCAGCCTTGGAGCTTTTTTTGGAACAGCACCTCCGCCATTTGGAACCGGAGCGTGCGTGAAAAAAAGACAAACAGATAGACCGCAAAATCAAAAAAGGAGGTATGGTTGGAGATGAGGATGGCCGGGCCGCGGATGCGGCGCTTCTGCACGGTCGCATCCTCGTACAGGATGCGCGTTCGGAAGCAGAGCTTTTGCGCGGGCCAGCCGGTCACCTTCGCCAGCCCCGTCCAGAACCTAATCAGCATCTTTCAGCGCCGCCTCCGTATAATCGTGGAATGCACGCACGGTGCTCAGGCTCTTGCCGGCCACGGTCGGGAACGCGATGGAAAACTCCTCTTGCAGCGCGGATACCATGGCAAAGTAATCAAGGCTTGTGCCGCCCTCGTCCAGGAAGAAATCCGCGTCGTCGCCAACGTCCCCGGCGTCCTTGTCCAGCGCGGTCGCAAAGGCTTGCCGGATCACCGCGTACAGCTCGTCCTCGTCCTGCGCGGAGGCCGCCGCGTGGGGATGAACCAGCGGCAGCGTTCCGGCCGCGTAGTCCCGCGCGAGGCGCGTGCGGTTGAGCTTGAACTCCTGCGCCGTCATCAGCGGCTCCGCGACCAGCGCCACCCGCCCGATCTGCGCGGAAAGGCCCAGCTCCGCGATGCGCGCCCTCGCCTGCTGCTCCACAGCCGTGAGGCGCTCGGACGGCAGGTGGCGATTGACGGCGACCAGCAGCGTGGGCACGCAGCAGCCGTCGTCCTCCGTCCGGATCAGGCAGACGGCGCTCGCGCCGGATAGGGCAAAGCGCGGCTCAATGACGTTCGGGTTGAGGTTCTCGCCGGACGGGGCGACCACCAAATCGTCTTTTCGGCCGAGGATGCGGTAGCGGCCGTCGATGCACTCGGCCAGATCGTGCGTGTTGAACCAATCGTCATTTGGCGTGACGCGGCCGTTTTCGATAATGTACTTGGCGGTCGCCCCCCCGCGCACCCACAGCTCGCCCTCCGGGCCGATACGGTACTGGATGGAGCTCATCGGCTTCCCCACGAAGCAGGCGTTGAGCACGCGCGCGCGGCTGCTCAGCTCCACGGAGGTAATGCCGATCTCGGTCATGCCATAGCCGTCGGCCAGATGGTAGCCAATGTGGTTAAAGAAGCGGATCACCTGCGGGCGAATCTCGCTGCCGCCGCTGATGAGAAAGCTGATGCTGTTGCCAAACAGGTTTGCGCGCACTTCCCGGAACGCGAGGCGGCGGAACAGCGGCCCAAGGCACGGCGTATCGCCGATGCGATCGGCGATGGCGAGGGCCCGGTTGAACCTGCGCCATGTCGCCTCGCCGCGCTCCTTGATGGTCTTGAGCGCCTGCGCGTACACGGTATCCCAAAGCAGCGGCACGGCGAAGATGTGCGTGACCTCATGCCGCCGGATGGTGTTGAGGATCGTCTGCGGGGCCAAATCGCTCAAATGCACAAACGTGCGGGAGAAAAACCCAAACCAAATATACATGGCGATCAAGCCAAACACATGGTAGAAGGGCAAAAACGCAAGCTGCTTGATGTTGCCCTTGTACATTTTTTTCATTTGCCTGCATTCGCAGATGATTTGGAAGCTGTCATGGATTTGATAGTAGAACTCCTGCGCCGAGTACGCGCAGATCTTGATGCTGGAGGACGTGCCGGAGGACATGACCAGCAGCTCCGTGCCAAAGACCTCCGCGTCGCCGGGCTCGTCTGCGGGGACAACCTCGTCGGCAAGGAGGGTGCGCACGCCGAATCTTTTTTCATCGGAGATCACAGCGACCGCCTCGGTCTGCGCCAGCGCGGAGGCGAGCGTATCGTCGTCCAGCCGCAGGTTCATCAGCAGCGGGCGAAAGCCGGCGCTCAGCACCGACCAAAAGACCTCGATCCATTCCAGACTGTTCCGCATATAGATGCCGACGGCCGCGTTGGGCTGCGCGTCGGCAAGCAGCGCGCGCAGCGTCGCCGTTCTGCGGCGGATGCGCTCGTAGGCCTCCCCGTAGGTGGTCGTAACGATTTGAAAGCCCTTGCTCTGCTCGTACAGCACGTTGCGCTTCTCGGAGAACATCATCTCCCGCAGCGAGCGGAAGGTGCGCTCCATGCTGTCAAACCGCTTCAGCTTGGCTTCCACAAAGGCGTTTGCGGACGAAAACCCGCCCAGGGTACCGTTTTTCATGGACTGTGCCTCCGTTGAAGGTTTTGCCGTGCTGATGCGGCGCAAGCGGGCTCCCGGCAGGAAGGGGCGGAACGCCGACCGATCCTGCTGCCGCGCCGAACGACAACATACGCCAAAATAGTATAGCATCAGGGTATCTGCTTGTCAATTGCAGGGCCCGCGCAACGCGGCGCAGGGCACGGTTTGCGGCACTTTGGCGCGCCTGCGCGGGCATGGCGCGCGGGCATGGCAAAGCGCGCCGCGCGGTACAGCGGCGCGCTTTTGCACGCGGGTTCACTCCTGCTCCCACATCGCCAGCGGCACGGCGTAGGCCGGACGGTCGGCTGCACCCGACGGCGCGGGAAGAACCACGCTGTGGAGCGCCCCGATCAGATGGTCGGCGCGGTCAGCCGTCGGCGGGAGCGATACGCCCTCCGTCGGCTGGGCGGGCTGTGCCGGAGCGGGAATCTCTTGCGCCACCCTTCCGCCGAAGTGGAGGGCGACTCGTACCGCCTCAGACTGGTCGGCAACCGGGGGAAATACCGGGCGATCCTCCCCTCTGCGAAAGAGCTCGCCCAGAAGGCCGATCGTCCCGGTCGGCCGCCCGTCCCAATCGTCGGCCGGGTAAGTCACGAACGGGGGGAGGTCGCTTGGATCAAGGGGCGGGAATCGTCGCGCTTCGGGTTCGCCGCCGAACAGCGACGCAAGCCCCTTCTCGGCGCTCTCCATGGTATCAATGGCTTCGCGCAGGCCTCGGACGAAATGCTCGACGCGAGCCTCCAGCGCCAGCATCAGGCGAAGCTGCGCGTTCAGGCGGCTTGTCTTGCGGGCAAGAGAGCCGCCGGAGGCCGTCATCTGCGCAAGAATACGGCGAAGCTGGGCGATGAGATCGCGCAGCGCGGTCAAAACCGTTTGGGCGCGCGCGCAGACCGCCTCCGCGGTATCGCCGTTCCAGCGGATAACGTCCTGGCTCATGGGATGACCTCCTTACAAAAGCGGTATCCCGTCAGGAGGAATCCCGACGGGATCAAAAGCCGCCTTGCGTTTAGGCAAAGGGGCTGCGGCCAACGTCGAGGCTGCCGGCGTCGCCCTTGGTTTCGTTCTCGGCGGTCTGGTACAGATCGGCGCTCTTGGCCAGCTCGTCCACGGCGTCCTGCATTTTGGCTTCGCTCATGGCGATGTTGGTGTAGAACTGCTGAAACTGGTTTTGGAAGGTGTTGGAGGCTTCGCCCTGCCAATCGCCCGACAAGCCGGAGATGGTGTTCTTCATGGATTCATACGCGGTGGTCTGGGAAGCCTTTTGGGTGTTATAAGCATTCAACGTGCTTTGCATTTCCTCGGTAGAGACCTTAATCATTTCTGCCATGGGATTTTCCTCCTGTCATAATATGCTGAACGACGGCCTTGCTTGCGCGTCAGACGATGCTGGAATGAGCCTGCGCGTCGGCGAGCTCGTACTTGGCGGCGGCGCTGTTGAGGAAGGCGCTGTACTGGCGAGCCAGAGCGGCCATTTCCATGTACCAAGCGTTTGCGCGCTCCTGCTCGGATACGAACGCGCTCTGCGCGTCGCCCACCCAGTTGGCGGCCAGCGCGTCAGCGGCGGCCTTGGCGGCCTTGCTGGCGGCCTCGTAGTTGGCGGCCTCGGAGTCCAGCCTCTTGGAAGCGGATCTGAGGGATTCCGGAGTTACGGTGAAGTTTGCCATGGTGTCATCCTCCTCATATTTTGATTATCGTTGACCGATCGTTCGTTTCGCGGCCGCATCGGCGGCGTCCAGTCTGGCAGCGTAGCGCTTTAGCTCACTGGCAATGCTGCTCAGGCTGGTAGCCAAGCTGTTGATATCGCCGCTCATTTCGCTCAGCTCGCCGCTCAGCCCGTCGGCTGCTTTTCCGCTGAGCTGACCATCCACGGACTGGCGCATGCGCTTGATGTCGTCATCCGAGAGAGAACGAACCGAGCTTGCGACCGATGAGATCTGCCGGGCGACCCGGCGTATCTCGGAAGTGTTATAATCCATCCCGTTCCTCCTTTCGGCTCATCAAGTACAGCCACATCATAGCACCGCCCGATGCGCGTCCCAAACCTTTTGGACGAACAGTCGGGTTGAGGGAACGAACGGCGCGCCGCTATACGAGCATCAGCCTGCTGCCGTCGTGAATTCCGGCGTCGGATAGGTATTGCGAGCCGTTCAGCAGGATGTGCCTGTCCAAATCCAGCAGCATGGGCTGGTCGGCGTGGAAGCCCACGCTGGCGGCGACTTTTTCCAGTATGGACACAAGATCCTGCGTAGTCTCCGATACGCGGTTCTGCGCGGGAAGCTCAAAGTCATAGGTTGCTCCCGTCGAAGGGAGACTCAGCTCCACGATGATCTTCTCCATCCGGTTCCCCTCCTTTTTGTTGCTCGGCATGAGCTTGCAGCTCCTCTATCGCGGCGGCGAGGGGCGCTTCGTCCAGCGTGGCCAGATAGGCCAGCAGCTGCTCGCGGCTCATCTGATAGAGCCAGTCCGCGCCCGCCTCCGTGCGCATGCCCGCCTGATAGGAGCCCTCCTCCAGCGACGCGTCCAGCAGCGCGAGCGCCTCGGCGCGGCTGCCAAGCGGCGTAACGGCGGTGCGGCGCGCGTCCGCGGGACGGACAAACGCGTAGCAGCCCTTCGCGCCCAGCAGGCTCACCGCGCCTCCTTCGCTGATGATATCAAGCGCCCATTTCGCGCTCCTCAGCAGCTCTGCGTACACACACAGCGTTTCGTCGATGCAAACCGCCTTGTCCATTTGCAGCAGGAAGCCCCGCCGCGTCAGGCCCTCGCGGCCCCGCTCCACGTCCGCGCCGTGGGGAAGGGGCAAAAACCATGGCTTTGTTACGCCGGCATAAGCCAGCAGGAACGCCCACTCGTCGTTGGCGAGCACGATCCCCTGTTGCATGACCTCCATGCTCAGGCCTCCCTCTCGGCGTCCTGCCGCAGGGACGCCTTTACCGCGGCCCGCGAGGCGCGCGAGATGGGCACGGACGCGCCGTCGTCCAGCGTCAGCAGCAGGTTGGTGTAGTCCGCGCTTTGGATGCGGCGGCTGTTGACGATGTAGGAGCGGTGGCACTGCACAAAGCGGTCGTCCAGCTGCTCCTGTATGCTCTTCAGGCTCTCGTACACCGTCAGGCAGCGAACCCGCGTGTAGATATCCACCTTTTTGCTCTGCGCCTCCAGGTAGACAATCTGGTTCATCGGCACGCGATGGGTGGTATTGCCGAATTGCAGCACCAGCGTCTGCTCGTCGGGGACGGCGGTATCGTGGTACACGCGCAGCATGCGCGCGAATGTCTGCTCCGCGTTAGCGGCGCTGACCGGGAACATCAGCACGCCGGAGGGCCTCGTGCTGTGGTTGACGAAGCTGGCCAGCGTGTCCAGCCCGTGCAGGATCAGCAAAAGGAGGGTGTCCTTGCACCGCTGCTGCGCTTCCAGCGCCAGATCGATCCAGCCGTCCAGCGCGGCGGCGCTGCCGTCCGCCTCCAGCGCCAGCAGCCCAGCGCCCTTGGAGGTTTGCAGGAAGCTCCTCGCCTCGCGGGCGTTCTCCGCCTGCGCCAGCAGCCGATAATCCTGCTGCGCCTCGCGGCAGGAGCGGATGGCCGCGTCCGCCAGCAGCTCGCCCAGCTCCTCGTCCTTTGCGCAGGTCATCAGCCAGATCATGCGTTCTCACCGCCCTCGATCTCGGCGGGAATGTGAACGATCCGCAGGCCGCTGCGATCCACCATGAAGCCCTGCCCGACGGGCAGCACACGGCTGCGCACCGCATAGGGCGCCTGCACATCCCACGCGTCGCAATCGTTCAGGCGGCCGCACAGCGCGATGCCGCTTTGCTGGGAGACAAGGTTTTGGAACATCTCCTCGCGGCGCATCAGCGATACGGAGCCGGCGCTCACGGTGACAAACAGGTAAATGCGGTATCCCGCGGCCATGGAGCAGCACTCGCTGATGAGGTGCTTCAGCTCCGGAGTCATTACGCTGAGCACCTCGGCCATGCCGTCGATCAGAATGACGTACGGCGTAAAGGAGGCGAACAGCGCGCTGGTTGCCTCCGCGTCGGCCTTGCCCAGCGCCTTGCGCTGCTGGTTGCGCTCGATGATGAGCGCCTCCAGCTGCTCGCGGTAGACCTTTTGCGCGTCGGCGTGCAGGGACTCAAGCGTTCCGCCCACGCTCTGTGCAAACGGGCGCAGGCTCTCTCCGCCAAAGAAGTGCAGCTGCGCGCCCTCGTCCCGCAGGAGGGAGGCAACGCCCTTGAGAAAGCTGGTTTTGCCGGTGTTCTTCGCGCCGGTAATCAGCCACGCAAACTGCTTGCGCAAATCGACCACGGCGGGCACGGCCTCGGTATCCAAGTAGCCCAAGGGGAGCTGAACCGCTGGGTCCATGCCGCCCGCAAGAGCCTGCTCACGCATGGCCTTCCACGTAACGCCTTCGGGGATCCTTGGCAGCGGCAGCGGCCGAGCGCCGTGCCACGCCGCGTCCATCTGCTTGGCAAGCCGCTTGATCTCCATGGCGCGCTCCGTATCCGTGGAGCTTTGGCCGAACAGCGCGACCTGCATCTCGTACACGTTGTCGTCCACGGCCACCACGCCGCGCCCGCTCACCGCCGCGATATCGCTCATTTCGGAGGGGAGGCGGCGGCCCAGCACATCCAAGTAATCGCCGCGGTCATGCAGCTGCAGCGCGACCCCCTTGAAGCAATCGCGCACGCGGGTGTAGATTTCGTTCAGGGCCATCGCCGTCGCCAAGAAGAAGATGCCCCGGCTGCTGCCCTCGCGCAGGAGGGTGTAAAGCGCCTGCTTCTTGCCCTCCTCCAAGGAATCGGTAAGCTGCACCATGCGGTCCACCGCCACCACAATGGCGGGCACCGGCTCCAGCGGCTGCGTGGCGCAGGCGCGCGCGTAGGCGACGTAGTTATCGGTCGAGGCGTCGGCAAACAGCTCGCGGCGGCGCTCGCTCTCCTTGCCCAGCACATACAGCAGGCGCGCGGTCTCATCGGGCTGCTCGTCGTACACAATATCGCCCACATGGGGTAGATCGGCCAAGCTGCCCAGCGTGCGGCTGGACAGGGAAAGCACGTACAGCTGCACCTGATCGGGCGTATACTGGCTGCACAGGGAAAGGATCACGGTTTGCAGCAGGGTGGTTTTGCCCGTAGCGCCCTGACCCACGATCAGGTAGTTGCGATCCTTCGTGAAGTCCAGCTTGACGGGGATATGAAGCTGGTTTTGCAGGTCGTCCGCCATGCCGATGTAGGCGCAAATGCTGTCCACAGCCATTTTGGGCCATTGCCCGTCCCGGTAGCTCCGGCGCGCGAACGGCGTGAGCTGGGAGAGGAAGATGGTATCGGGCAGCTCGTCCAGCCAGAGGCGGCGAGCGGCTGCCACGCTGTGCTGCTGTACCACCTCGGCGATGCGCTCAAGCACGGCGGTCATCTGGGTGGTCTTTTTGCCGACGGAGGCCGTCTTTTGCACGCGGACGCGGACCCGCTGGCCCGCCTCGTTGAGCAGGGAGGGCTTTTCCAGCGCGGCGGAATGGTTGGGCTGATAGTCCGCGCCGCTAAAGCTCGTCTGCACCTCCTCAAAGATTTCGTCGTTGCCGATCTGCACATAGCACCGGCCCATGCCCTTGATGTACGCGGCGTCCGGGCGCTTGAGCATATCCATGCTGTCGGAGCGGCCCTGTACGCGCAGGCAGATGCGAAAGCGCGCGTTGGACCAGATCTCATCGTCCACGGAGTTGCTGGGCTTCTGCGTGGCCAAGATCAGGTGCAGGCCCACGGAGCGGCCCACGCGGCTGGCGCTGATGAGCTCGTGCATAAATTCGGGCTGTTCCTTTTTAAGCTCGGCAAACTCGTCCACCACGATAATCAGGTGGCTGAGCGGCTCCTGCCCGGCGTTCATGGGGAGGCCGCGCATGTATTCGTCGATGTTGGATACGCCCGCCGCCTTGAAGATCGTCTCCCGGCGGCGAATCTCGCCCTGTATGGAGGCGAGGGCGCGCTGGATGGCGCGCGTTCCCTGCAGGTTGTCGATGGTGCCCGCCAGATGCGGCAGGCCCACAAACGCGTCGGCCATGCCGCCGCCCTTGTAGTCGATCAGGATGAACTGCACCTGTTCGGGGCTGTAATTGAGCGCCAACGAGAGGATGTAGGTTTGCAGCATGACGGACTTGCCGGAGCCTGTGGTGCCCGCCACCAAGCCGTGCGGGCCGTGGTTCTTATCGCTGATGTCCAGCGAGAACGGCTGCGCGCCGGCGCGCAGACCGATATCGGACTTGAGGCCGTCGTAGGCGTGGTGCTCGTTCCAAAAGCGCCACACGTCCAGCGCCTGCACGTCCTGCACATGGTACAGCTCCAAAAAGGAGACCAGCGCGGGAATGGCGGCGTTGCCGATGCTATCGCGCACACGCACGGGAGCCATCCGCTTGGCAAAGCGAGCGGCAGGCTCCTTGAACAGCATTTCAAACTTGAGCTTGGTCACGTCTCCCGCGGCGGTGTACACGCCCTCGTACCGCTTGCGGGCGCTGACGACCACCCGGCACTCCTTGGGCAGCCGCTCCATCTGCGTGGCGGCGGTCACCAGCGTAAAGCCCGGCGTGCGGCCCAGCAGGTGGCTCATGATGGGCTCGTTTTCCATCAGCGAGCCGTCCATGCAGAAGATAACGTAGTGCGGCAGCGGGAGCTGCATGGGGTCGCTGCTCATGGCCTGCTCTGGCAGGTCGCCGGAGGGGCTCTCCTCGGCGGACTCCTGATCGCGGCGCATCTGGATGACCTCCTCCAGATGGCTGAGGACCTCGCGCACGGCCTGCTTGCCGCAGGCGACCATGCGCAGGGAGCGATCCTCCGTGGGGAACACGTGGGGCAGCCAGCGGGCCCATTCCCATTGGGAACTGTCATTCACGCTGGTCAGGATGACGATCTTTACATCGTGATAGCTTTGCAGCGCGGCCAGCTGGACGACCATGGAGGTGGCGATGGGCAGCAGGGACGTGCGGCCCAGCAGGCCGATCAGCGGCTCCGTGCGCAGCGAGAGCACGATGGGCGCTTCCCGGATCTCCCCATACTGGGCCTTCAGGCGCTTCGGCTCGTCGCGCAGGGGATCGTCGATGAGGGAAAGCTGCTGCTTGCTGATCTTGATCTCGTTGGGCAGCGGCACAGCGCCCAGCCCAAGCCGAACCTCCATAAAGTCCGCGTGCGTGGGCATGCGCTCCCACAGGCGGCTCTCGGAGGTCGGGGCCAGCTCCACGCACTCGCGCGCGGACAGGTTGTTGCGCATCAGCCGGCTGTATTCCGCGCCGTACAGCGCGCTCAGCTGCTTTTCCATATCCGCCAGATAAACGGCGTACAGCTTTTTGCGGCGGCCCTCGGTGGCGGCCTCCTGCTTTTTGCGGTAGCGGGAGTTGACCAGCGCCCATATCACGGCCAGCAGGGACGAGGTGCCAATCATCGCAACGCCGGCGGAGACGAAGCTGCCGTTTCCGTTGCTGATGCTGGTCATCACGCTGCCCATGAGCATGGGCAGCACCATGGTCAGCGACGGGCCGATGGTGAGAAAGAGCGGCTGCATATTGGACGCGCTTTTGCTCAGCGGCGGCTCGATCTCAATGGGCTCCACGTCCGGGCGGCTGAGCAGACGCGGCGCGCGGTGGTACTCAATCAGCGCCGAGGCGGGCTGATGATCGGAATCGGAGGCGGAGGGCTCCGGCGCGGGCTGAAACTCGGAAAGCTGAATGCTCTTGAGCTCCTTGGGCGCGTTGACGGCGATCAGCTCGCCCAGATAAACGAGCTTGAGCGCCGGCGCGATAAACAGCGTATCGCCGACGCTCAGCGTACATTCCTGATTGTGTAGAATCTGGTGGTTGTAGAAGGTCGCGTTGCGGCTGCTGTCCTGATAGACGCAGGCGTTGCCGCGCCGCACCAGCGCGCCGTGCTGCGCGCTGACCAGCGGCGTGTCGATGCAGATGGCGGAGGAGCTGTCCCGGCCGATGGTGACGCGGATATTCAGGGGGAGCCGGTACTTTTTCATCACCGTCCACGCGGCGCTGTTGACGGATACCACAATGGCGATTTTTTTATCGTCGCGCGTCATGACCAGGTGCATGCCGTCCCGCAGGCTCATCTCGCGCAGGGAGGAGCGCTCGCCCTGATAGGCGAAGCCTGACGGCGCGGTAAGGTAGCACGCGCCCTCCAACAGGCGTACGCCGAGGCCGACGTCCTCGTCCCAGCCGGTCTCGTTCTGTGTAAGCGTCAATGTGCCGTTCCAGCTTTGCTCCTCAGGCAGCATAAAATCGCGGTACGCGTTGCCAAAGTACAGCAGCAAATAGTACATGGTGGCTCCCCCTTGCTTTGGGATTACAGAAGGCGGAATAACAGCTCGACCAGCAGCAGCAGGCCCGTCAGGCACAGCCCGGCCCCGACGACCTGCGCCGCGCGGCGGGCTATGCGCCGCGCGCCCTCGCCGCCTTTAGCCGCGCTTGCATTGCGGATGTAAACGCACATCACGGTCACGTTATCGCGGCCGCCGTTGGCGAGCGCCTGCTGCATCAGCGCCTGCGCGGCCTCGATGGGCGCGTCGCCCTTGGCGAGCAGCGTTTGGATGGCGGGGTTATCCACCATATCGGTCAGGCCGTCGCTGCACAGCAGAAAGCGGTCGCCCTCCATCACGGGGATGGGCGCGCTGATGGATGGCTCCACGCGCACCTCGTCGCTGGGCATGCCGAGGTACTGGTTGATGACGTGGCGTCTGGGGTGCGTGCGGGCCTCCTCGGCGGTGATGAGGCCCATGTTGACCATGCGCTGCACCTCGCTGTGATCGACGGTGAGCTGGGTCAGCTTGCCGCCGCGCAGCAGGTAGATGCGGCTGTCGCCCACATGGACGGCGCGCATCTGGCCGCTTTGCCAAACGCACAGCGTGAGGGTGGTGCCGCTGCGCGAGCCTTTGCTGCGCGCCAAACGGTAGATGCTGGCGGAGGCGTTGCCGATGAACTCGTCCACGGCCTCGTTGGCGACGGTCTTGCCCTGCTCGCGCTGGAAGCTGGCGATGGACTGCACGGCCATCAGCGAGGCTTCCTCGCCCGCGCTTTCGCCGCCCATGCCGTCGCAAACGGAGTAAAGCTGCAAATCGGCGGCGGAGACGCTCTCGGCGGAGCCGCCCGCGTCCATCTCCTGCAAGGGCATGTATTTTCCGTTCAGGTAGTAGCTGTCCTCGTTGTTTTGGCGGATGTTCCCCTTGCTGTTGCATACGGCGGCTTCGATCTTCCAATTACTCATGCCGATCACCTCCGTGGCGCGGGATCGTTTGGGTGGTCTCCAGCGAGTCCTTTGCGGCGCGGGGCTTCCCGCCGGGCTGCTTTTTGAGCAGCACGCAGAGCGCCAGAACCAGCGCGCCCACAAGCAGCAGCAAAAGCGAAAGGATCGTCAGCGACGCTGTGGACATGCTGCGCGTAAAGCCCAGCAGCAGCGTGCGGTTGGGGATTGCATCCGGCAGCGCCAGCTCGCAGGGATGGTTGATATCCCCGTCGATGATCAGGCGGAGCCTTGTGCCGGCCGCGGGGAGCGCCTCCTTGCGAAGCTGAAAATCAAAGCGCCCCTGCTCGTCCGTTTGAATCGCCGACTTGCTGAGCAGCCCGTTCTCGCCGATCAGCGTAAAGCTTGAGCCTTCTGCCCGGCCGTTCTGGTTGGACAGCGTCCCGCTCAGGCGCACAAGATCCTTGTGCTGCTCGCAGTCGGTCACGGCAACCATCCAGCCGACACCCGTATCGTATGTAAACGTGGTCATCACGGGGATCTGGCTGACGTCCATGTCATAGCTGATCTCTACGGTGACCTCGCCCAGCCTGTTCAGGTATTGCAGCCTTGCCTCCGGAATGGAATAGCTCCACGTCGGCGTTGCGCTGACGGAATCTTGGTATTTGATGCTGCCGTTTTGCCGAAGGCTGACAAGCAGCTCGGTTCCCTCCTCGGCGGCGCCTGTAAGGGTCAGGCCGTCGGGGAGAACGGAATAAAAGCTGGCGCTTGGCAGAGGATCGATGACGATGACCGCCAGCGGCTTGGGCGTCGGCACCGGCTCGTCGGGGCACGCGGGGGGCACGAAGCCGTCAAGCTCCGCTGTGAGCTGCTGATACTCACGCTCCGTGAGCTCCTGCGTTTTCACGGGATAGGGCTTGCCGTCGCGCTCGTACACCACGGTGCGGTAGGTGTAAACGGCGCTCCACAGGTTGGGGTCGTTCGGGTTCCCATTGACGTAGAAAGAAACGCCGGCGTCCTGCTCCGCGTAGAAAGCCTTGTAGTAGCCCAAGTTAAACAACGTCTCCTGAACCCGAAAAACCTCGTATGAATTGCTCAGCGGGTGCGGCTCGTCAAGCGGGTCGCGGGGCTGGGGGGACGTCCTGCCGCCCGTGGAGGGGTGGCCGGAGGAACCGGCATACGGCGTCGGCGTAGGGGTCGACGTTGGAGTTGGCGTTGGGGTAGGTGTTGGGGTCGGCGTTGGCGTCGGGGTCGGCGATGGCGACGCGGCGGCGGAGGTTGCCGGGCTGGAGCCGGAAGCGCCCGCGCTGGCGGAGGGGGATGTGCCGACGGTCGGGCTTCCGGCGCTGGCAGCAGGGGATACGGAAGCGGCCGGACTGGCGGAGGCTGCCCCCGCAGGCGTGGCAGAAGCGCCGCCGACGGATGTGGTGGGCGACGTGCCGCCTGCACCGGGCAGGGGGCTTGCGCTGCCCGTTCCGGCTTCCGCGCGCACCCGGCCGGATGCGAAAAGCGGCTCCGCGCACGCGGCAGCGCTGCCGACCAGCAGCGACAGGCAGAGCATACAGCACAGGCTGATCAGAATGCGACGGCGGAAGCCTTTTCGCACGAGAAGCACATCCTTTCTTCCCAAAGGGCTTTACGCGAGGATCTCAACCGTGATCGTCGTCATGCCGAGGGTCAGGCGGTCGCCGTTGCGCACGGGCATGGGGGCCAAAACGGGCGAGCTGTTGAGCAGCGTTCCGCTGCGGCTGCCCAGATCGTTCACATAGAGGCCGTCCGGCTTGAGGCTCAGCTCGCAATGGCGGCGGGATACGCTCTTGTCGTTGAGGTGCAGGCCGCACTCGTCGCTGCGGCCGATGAGCAGCGTGCTCGATACGCTGGCGACCGCGTCGCTGTTGCCGTCGTCCCCGGAAATATGGAAGCGGATGCGCAGCCCGCCGCGATCGGCCTCGATTGTCTTTTCCGGGTCCTCGCTGAACATGCCAATCGTGGACTCGTCGTCGGGATAAAAGCCCGTCGCCGTGGACTCGTCGCTGGGGGTGATGGGCGGCTGGCTGAAGCCAAGCTCCGGCGGCAGGTCGTCCTCCGGCTGCTCCTTGACGCGGCTGCGCTTGCGGAGGATCAGCACGACGCACAGCAGGATGATCAGCAGCGCGGCCGCGCCGATCAAAACGATGTACAGCGGGTTGGAGAACAAGCCGTCGTCGGCGCTGTCCTTGGTCGGCGAGGCGATCGGCTCGTTGCTGACGAGGGACGCATCCGCGTCGCTGGCGCGCGTCGGGGCGACGGTCGGGGTCGGCGTGGAGGTAGCCACGGGCGTGGGCGTGGGGATCAGCTCGCAGGACAGGTCGTTGCTTTTGATGACCGCGCCGCCAAAATCGACGCTCAGGCCGAGAGTCGCGCCGCCCGCCGCGTAAGCGTCCGCGCCGGGCTTGACGGTGATGACATAGGTGCCCAGCACAAAATCGCGGATGCGCGCGACGGCCTCCTTGGGGGTAAATTTTTTGTAATCGAGCAGCATGCCGCGGGAGGCGCGGGCGATGGTGCCAACGTCCGTTAGCTGCGGCTCGCTTTTTTCGCCCTTGAGGCCGACCGCGTAGAGGGTCGCGTCACTGTCGGCAGCCCTGTCGCGCACCTCCTCGGCGGTGTAGGTGGAGCCGTTGACGCCGAACGTGAACAGCACGATCACGTGGCGCGTGGGGAAGGCGTCGCTGACGACGTTAAAGGACTCGATCGCCTTGCTGACGCCCTCCAGCAGCATCGGCTTGTTGGAGCGGTTGCTGCTGCTCAGGCCGTCAATCGCGCCGACCAGACGGCTGCGGTCGCTGGTAAAATCGACCAGCGTGGTAACGGCTTTGCCCACCGTGACGACCTTCACCAGATCGCCTGTGCGCAGTGTGTTGACCAGCTCCATCGCGCCCTCCTTCAGGGAGGCAAGGCCGCGGCTGGCGCTGAGCGCGTTGCTGTTGAGATCGATCATCAGCACGTAGGCCACGGGCTCGTTGGTATTGCTGAATGTGGCCACGTCGGCGGGCGCGACCTCTCTTGTATTGAGGGAGACCTTTACGTTCTCCTTGCTGGGGTTGGAGGTGACGATCGCGTCGGTCTCATCATCCGTCAGCAGGGCGTACAGGGTCAGCGTGCCCTTGTTCTGCGCGGCGGTGATCAGCTTGAGCTGCTGGCCGGCCAGCGCGCTGCTGCACACGCATAGGCAAAGCAGGACAAGGATACAGGCAATAGCGGTCTTTTTGGTCATGAAGGAGGCCTCCTGTCGGTTTGCTTTCCGAATGATGATGGTCATTATTGGCAGTATAGCAGAAAATGTCGAAAATGAAAAGGGCGAGGGGCGGAGCATGCACATTTGGGGCGGCGGGCAGACGGTTTGCGCTCGCGGGCCGAACCGAATACCCCCGCCGAGGGCCGAAGCGTTACGGGTCGTAATCCCAATTGGTAATCTCGGTCAGCCCTGCCAAGGGGGAGTAATCCGCAATGGGGTTGTCGTCCAAAAAGAGCGTTTGCAGGCGCGTCAGCCCGGAGAGCGCGTCCAGCGAGGTCACGCTGTTGTTGCACAGGCTGAGGCTCATAAGCCGCGTCAGCCCGGCCAGCGGCGAAAGATCGCTGATTTGATTGCGGGGCAGCCACAGCGTCGTCAGGCCGGTCAGGGATTGCAGCGGCGACAGATCGTCGATCTGGTTGCCGCCCAGATCCAGCGCGGTAAGCCCGGTCATGCCTGCCAGCGGAGAAAGATCGGTAATTTGATTGACGGAGAGCCACAGCGTGCGCAGCCGCGTCAGCCCGGAAAGCGGCGTGAGATCGCTGATTTGGTTGTCGCACAGGGACAGGGAGTCCAGCCCGATGAAGCTGCTCAGGAAGGAGATGTCGTCCAGCTCCATCCCGTTCAGGGAGAGGGCGGTGAGGCCCGCGACGTCCTTTGGGTAAACCGTGCCGCTGGGAATGCCCGCCGCGTCACGCACGGCGCTTTCCACGGCAGAGCTTGGAAACGCGATGGCCTCGTTGGAGAGGATGACGTTGGCGGTCGGCTGCGCCGTGGAGCCGAAGGGCTGGGCGACGATCAAAACCAGCGCGGTCACAACCACCAGCGCGGCCAGCAGCGCGAGCAGCCAAGCCTTGCGCCGTTTGCCGCCGCTCTGCGCCCCGTCCGGTTCGTCCCCGGCGGCATAGGACGGCTGCGAGCGGGGGCCGTCGGACGCGTAGCGGGCGCTGGGCGCGCAGGACGTCGCCGCGCCGTTAGTCCACGCGACCGTCTCGTCGGACGAGGGGCTCGCGGCGCGCCGCCCGCTTGGCATGCCGTCCCACACACCGAGCGTCTGGTTTGACTCGGCGTTTATGGCCGCGCCGACGTTTGCGGCGGAGCTGACAAGATCCGGGCCCCATACGCCCTGCGTTTGCGCAAGCGGCTCCGGCGTGCGGGCCGCGCCCACGCCGCGCGGCTCCTCTTTCACGGACGGCCCGTCCGCGCGGCCCTGCGCCGGGGTAAGCGGCTGCATCAGGTCCGCGGCGCGCCCGGCCTTTTGCAATGCGTCGCGCATTTCCAGCGGTGTGCGATAGCGGCTTTCCGGCGCGAACGAGCAGGCCTTGGCCAGCACGTCGGCCAGCGCCGGGCCGCCGTCCACGGGCGGGTCGAGCGGCTCGCCGCGGATGCGCCTTTCAAGCGCCGCGCTGCGCTCCGCCTGCGTGGGCAATGAGCCGTCCGTGGGCAAAAAGGGCAGGCGCTGCTTGTTGAGCAGCCTGTGCATCACCAGCGCCAGCGAGTACAGATCGACCGTCAGGTCATAATGCCGATCGTTGACGTACACCTCCGGCGCCATGTAGGCGGGCGTACCCTGTCGGCTCATGGTCGCCAGGGTCGCGTCCATCTGCCTCGCCACGCCAAAGTCGCCCAGTCTGTATTCCCCCTGCGGGCTTAAAAAAAGGTTGTCGGGCTTGATGTCCCGGTGGATGATGCCGTACCGGCGGCAGTCCTCCAAGCCGCTGCAAATATCCATGCCCAAGCAGACCACATCGCCCACGGTCATGCCGCCCGCGTAGACCTGCGGCAGGGGCGTGAGCAGCTCCATGCGGATGAGGATGTCCCAGCCGATTTCATCGGCGCGCTCGGCCAGCAGATGATCCTCGTACCCCACGATGTTGCGGGAGTGACGCAGCTTCATCATCAGCTCAATTTCCTTGCGCAGGCTGGCGACGATATCGCAGTAATAGCGGTACAGCTCCTGCTCCGTGGTGCCCTCGGCGCGGTGACGGCCCAGCTCGCTTGGGTTCTGCGGCAGGGAGATCCACTTCAGCGCGGCTTCATAGCGCTGGCCGTAATCCTCGCGCTCGATCCGATACACCTTGCCGTAGCTGCCCTCGCCAATCAGCGAGCGCAGCCGCCACGTTCCCCAAAAGGGCTGCAAAGCGACGATTCGGTCTGGATACTCCGGCATGGCGATCACTCCTTGCTTGATGCTGCGGCGTTCTCCGGCTATTGTGCGTAGCCGATCAGGCACAGCTCCGATACGGCGACGTCGTCCGGGAACTTGCTGCCCGCGTAGATCTGCATTACGCGCATCCGAACGGCGGCCACGTTCTCGACCGAGACGCCCAGCGAGAGCTTTTGCCAGTCGGTGCGGTGCTTGTCGTCCTGAATTTCAAGGGTAATGGCGTCGGTATATTCGCTCGCGCCCGAATACAGGAACGTCAGCTCTACCTGACGCAGACGGCCGTTGCGGCTGTACTGGTCATACCCCTGCGTCACCTTCCAGAATCCGTTTTTGATCCACAGCGCCTTGACGCACGACGGGGACTGCAAATACAGCTCCACGTACACGTCGGAAAGCTGGCTGACCTCGGAGATGCGGAACTGCCAGCTCGTGTCGTCCTGACCGTCCAGCAGCAGGGACGCGTCGTACAGCAGCCTTGATTTGGAGGTGATCAGGCTGGCGAAGGCCCCTGCGTCCGATATCGGCAGGATTCTGTCCGCGGGGGGAAGCGTGACGATCGCGGGGGCGGGGGTCGTGCTGACCGGGCTGGGCGTGGCGGTCACGGGCACGGGCGTATCGGTAGCGGGAACGGGCGTATCGGTAGGCGCGCGCGTCGGCGTATTCGTGGGGGCCGCGGTAGCGGGCGATTGCTGCGCAACCGTCTCGTACGCGGCGGGCGTGACGGTCGCCGCCGGCGCGGCGCTGTCGGGCTGGCCCAGCCAGCCCAGCCGGAAGGCCGCGTAGGCCAGCCCGCCCAGCAGCAGCACCGTGCCCAGCGCAATGAGCAGGATCGTGACGGCCTTGCCGCCGCCCTTCTTTTGCGGCGGCACGTCCGGCTGCCGATAGGGTGGCCGAGCCGCGCCGCCCTGCCAAACCTGTGCCGCCTGACGCGGCGCGTCCTGTCGGCTGGGCGCGGTCTGCCGCGGCGTGCCGGTCTGCCACACGCCGACCGTTTGCTGATCGTCGTGCGTCTCCTGCGGCTGCATGAGGGGAGTGGTTTGCGCGGCTGACGGCTGCTGCGCCCGCTGATGCGCGCGGCCCGCGCCCTGCGCGGCGACGGGCGGCTGCAGGCTGCTGCGCCCGCTGTTGAGGCCCACGCCGACGGTGGCGTTGGTGAGCAGCGGCATTTGCATATCCGTGTGCTGAGAGGCCGCCCGCAGCGCGTCGCGCATTTGCAGCGGCGTCTGGTAGCGATCGGCGGGACGGAAGGCGCACGCGCGGGCGATCACCTCGGCCAGCGCCGGGCCGCCCATGGCCGGGGGCGGGATGGGCTCGCCGTGGATGCGGCGCTCCAGCGCGCGGTTGCGATCGGACTGTGTGGGGATGGGGCCGTCAACGGGCAAAAAGGGCACGCGCTGCCGGTTGAGCAGACGGTGCATCACCAGCCCCAGCGAGTAGAGATCGACCGTCAAATCGTAATGCTGCTGGTTGACGTACACCTCCGGGGCCATGTACATCGGCGTGCCCTGACGGCTCATGGTGGCCATGGTCGCGTCCATCCGCTTTGCCACGCCAAAATCGCCCAGCCGGCAATCGCCCTGCGGGCTCACAAACAGGTTGTCGGGCTTGATATCCCGGTGAATGATGCCGTACTGGCGGCAATTCTCCAGCCCGCCGCAGATATCGCAGGCCATGCGCACCACGTCGCCCACGGTCATGCCCTTGGCAAAGGCGCTGGGCAGCGGCGTGAGCAGCTCCATGCGGATGAGGATATCCCAGCCGATCTCATCGCGGCGCTCCAGCAGCAGATGGTCCTCGTAGCCCACGATGTGCGGCGAGCGGCGCAGCTTCATCATCAGGGCGATTTCTCGGCGCAGGCCGTCTACGATGTCGCGGTAGTAGGCTTGCAGCTCCGGCTCCGAGAAGCCCTCCGCGCGCTGCCGGGCCAGATCGGTCTGGTGCAGCGGCAGGCTGATCCACTTGAGCGCCGCGTCGTAGCGCGTGCCGTAATCCTCGCGCTGAATGCGGTATACCTTGCCATAGCTGCCCTCGCCCAGCAGGCTGTGCAGCCGCCATGTGCCCCAAAAGGGCTGCAACGCGGCAATACGTTCGGGGAAGTCTGGCATGCAAATCGCTCCTTTGTATTGGGGAATGGGAGGCGCGGGGTGCGGCTAGAAACTGCCGCCGCCGCCACCGCCGCCAAAGCCGCCGCCTCCGCTGGAAGAGCCGCCGCTGTAGCCATCGGTGCTGCTCAAAGAACGCATTTGCGTGTAGACGATGCCGTCGTATGCGCCCATATGGTTATAGACGACCGAATCCTTGAGGTAGCTTACGTTGCCGGAGAGACTGCCTGAGTAGGATTCGGCGGAAAGGCTGTCCCCTGTAAAACGGTAATCCGTGCCGATGTTTTCTCCCAGAACCGCCGAACAGCCTACCGAGGGCACCAAGTCCCTGCTGTTGATGATATTATACACCTGCGCGGACGATGAAACCGCGCTGGCGGCCTCGGCGGTAAAGGGCTTGGGCGAAGCGTAGGTGTAGGTAGTCACGCTGGTCGTCGGGACGCCGCTTTGGAGCAGCTTGTGCGTTAAAACTTGGCTTTCCGCGCCGCCCAGAGAGTGCCCGGCGATGACAAAGTTGACGGGCTTTCCGCTTGTCGCCCCCTGCATCAGGTCGCCAAAGGTCTTGTATTCGCCCATCCCGGTGATGGACTGCTTGCAGGCCGCCTCGTAAAACTTTTGGGTTTCGGAGCCAAACCCGCTGTGGATACCGGCTTTATCAGGCGAAAAATCAAAATTATGGCCCCAGTCCGCTCCGCTCTGCGTGCCCTCAAACAGCACCATCACCACGGGCTCGCCGTTGCTGTTGGTGCGGTAGGCGACCACCGCCTCCGGGAAGGTGGTGGAAAAGCTGTTTTCAAAGCCCAGCTCTTTGAGCAGCGTATCGTCATAAGCGCCTGTTTCATCCAGCGAATAGGCGGTTTTCATGGATAGCTCGTACATCGCCTCGTTGGTGTTCTGACGGAAGGAATCTCTGCCGTCCGCGCTGATGAGATCCAGCTGTTCCTTGACCGACGAGAAACGGCGCTGATGTTCCAGCTCGCGCTCGCGCCGAGCCGCTTCGGCGCGCTCCCGCCAAGCCCCGATCGTGGATGCATACGCAAGGCTGGCGAGCTTGGAGGGAAGGCGCGCCAGCTCGGCCAGCTTTTCCAGCAGCTCTCTCGTCAGCTCGCGCGGGTCGCATTTTGCCAGCTCGCCCTCCGTTTCTTCAAAGATCGTCGCCGCCTTGCGCGTGCCCCGCGCGAGCGCCGCCGACCGGTCGGAAAGTTGGCTGATCGCCGAGCGGTAGCTGGCAAGGGTCTCGTTCAGGCTGCCATGATGCACAGAGGCGCCGTGCAGGTGCGGCTCGCCTGAGCGCACGGGGTACTCGAACGAGCCTGTGGGCAGCGACGCGCTGTGGAGGCGGCTGCTGACGCCCTCCAGGTCGGCGGCGATCTGGCGCAGGCACTCCGTGCGGACGGTTACTGTATCGGACATAGGGCAGACCTCCTTTTGGAATGCTGTCATCATATATCGCGCGTCAGAGAATGTCACGCTTTTTGGAGGAGAGGCCGGATACGCGCCGCGAATGGTTGGGATGGCCCCGATGGGGGCGGATGCTGTCGCGCCTCCGCGTCAGCGGCGCGGGAAACGCCGAATAGGCCGGCGGACACGCCATTTTCATCTTACAGTATAGCGCGCGCGGCGGCAGAATGCAATCCAAAACAACGACGAAAGCCTTTTTGGCGTCCGTTTGGCTGGTAAAGCAGCGCCCCGGCCGCTCTGAACGACCGGGGCAAGCGGAGGATCACCCCCGCGTCGAGTCGGCCGCGTCGTCCGGGGCCGCGTCCGGGACCGTTTCCGGCTCCGCGTCCGGCTCCGTTTCCAGCTCCGCGTCCGGGGCCGCGTCCGGGGCCGCATCTGGCTCCGCGACAGCCTCGGCCTCCTTGCGCTTGGCGATATCGTTGGTGTTAAGGCTGTTGCGGAACACCACATACCGCTGGAACAGGAACTCCGTGATAAAGTTGACGAGCATGGTGCCGCCAAGCACCAAGTACTCGTTCCAGCCGATGGCGGTGAGCGCGTCGCCCCACCAGATGCTCAGCGGCGTAAACACCGCGTAATAGGCCAGCACAAGCGCCATGGCCTTGGGCACGTTGGTCGCGCTTTGAAAGGTATAACGGCGGTTGAACGTAAAATTCCAGATCACGCTGAGCGCGAGGGCGATAAAATACGTCCAGCCGTACTCCTCGGTCTGCATAAAGACCTCGTTGAGCAGCGCGAACGACGCGACCTGAACAATGCCCGCCGAGGCGGCGAACAGCGTATACTTGACGGCGCGCCAAAGCTCCTGCTTGCGGGTGGACGGTGTGGCTTGCGAGTTTTGATCCATAAATGAGGCACCCCTTTCGTGCGGCGTCGCGCCGCCAATTTGCGTTAGCCCCTGACCTTGCCGTCAAACACACGGCCCGCGTAGCGTACGCTGGCCATTGCGTCCTTGCCGTAGTAATCCGCGCCGATCTGCCCGGCGTACTCGGCGGTCAGCACCGCGCCGCCCACCATCACCTTCACGCCCGGACACTCCCTGCGCAGCAGCGCGATGGTGCGCTCCATGGCGGGCACGGTGGTGGTCATCAGCGCGGAAAGGCCGCACAGCGGCGCGCCGCTCTCGGTCACGGCGCGCGCCACCGCCTCCGGGGCGACGTCCTTGCCCAAGTCGAGCACGGTGTAGCCGTAGTTTTGCAGCAGCACCTTCACAATGTTCTTGCCGATGTCGTGCACGTCCCCCTGCACGGTGGCCAGCACAATGCGCTTTTCCGGCCCGGCGGCGCTTTGCGCGGGCATACGCGCGCGAAGCGCGTCAAAGGCGGCCTGCGCGGCCTGCGCCGCCTGCAGGAGCTGAGGGAGAAACAGCGTGCCTTTTTCAAAGCCGTCGCCCACGGCGGACAGCGCGGGCATGACGGCCGCGTCCACCACCGCCAGCGGCTCCGCGCCGCCGTCCAGCAGCTGATCCACGGCTTGCGCGGCCGCCTTGCTCATGCCCCGGCGGATGGCCTCGATCGCCCCGTCGTAGGGGGATGGGGGAGGAGCGCCCGCACCGCCCGGCGCGGCGGGAAGGGGAACGCCCGTGCCGAGGGCCGGAGCCTGCTTGGCAACGCCGTACTTGGCCGCGTCCGCGCCATAGCGGCGGATGTATCCGGCAAAGCCCGCGTCATACCCGCAGAGGGTCGCGGCCGCGTCAAACGCGACGCGCACGGTGTCGTCCAGCGGATTGAGGATGGCGGCGTTCAAGCCGCTCTGCACGGCCATGCTTGCAAACGAGGCGGTCAGCAGCCCGCGCTGGGGCAGCCCGAAGCTGACGTTGCTCACGCCCAGCACGGTCTGCACGCCCAGCTCGCCGCGCAGGCGGCGCACGGTTTCCAGCGTGGTCTGCGCGGCCTGCGGATCGGTGGATACGGCCATGGTCAGCGCGTCGAAGAACAGGCGCTCCTTTGCGATGCCGTACTTCTCGGCCTCGGCCAGAATACGCCGCGCGATGGCGACGCGGCCCTCGGCAGTCTCCGGGATGCCGCTTTCATCCAGCGTAAGGCAGACCAGCGCCGCGCCGTACTTTTGGCACAGCGGCAGCACCGCGTCCAGCACGGCGCGCTTGCCGCTGACGCTGTTGACCAGCGGCTTGCCGATGCAAACGCGCAGGCCCGCCTCCAGCGCGGCCGCGTCGGCGCTGTCCAGCTGCAGGGGCAGCCCGCACACGCCCTGTATGGCCTCCACGGCCTCGCGCATCACGCGCGGCTCATCCAGCTCCGGCAGGCCGACGTTCACATCCAGCACGGCGGCCCCGGCCTCCTGCTGCGCGGTCGCCTCGCCAAGCAGATAGTCCATGTCGCCCTCGCGCAGGGCCTGCTTGAGGCGCTTTTTGCCCGTGGGGTTGATGCGCTCGCCGATGATGAACGGCGCGCCGCTCGCGTCAAACGCGTCCTGCGCGCCGGAAAGCACGCAGCGCCGGGGCAGATCCCGCGCGACGGGCGCAAGCCCGCGCGTCGCCTCGATCATTTGGCGGATGTGCTCCGGCGTGGTGCCGCAGCAGCCGCCCAGCATCCACGCGCCCTTCTCGGCCACGGCGCGCATATCGGCGGCGAAGCGCTCCGGCGTGGTGCCGTAGACCGTTTGGCCGTCCGTCACGGTGGGCAGGCTCGCGTTGGGGCTGATGGTCACGGGCAGCGGGCAGCAGGCCAGCACGCGGTCGATGTTGCCGCTGAGCTTGTCCGGCGAATCAGCGCAGTTGAGGCCCACCGCCGCCACGCCCAAATCTGCCAGCATGGCCACGGCGGCTTCGATGCTCGCGCCGGTGAGCAGCCGCCCGGTCTGCGCGTCAAACGCCATGCTCACCGCGATGGGCAGCGCGCTGCGCTCCTTGGCGCCCAGCACGGCGGCCTTGACCTCGCGCAGGTCGGTTTGCGTCTCCAGCAGGAACAGGTCGCAGCCGGCCTCCTCGCCCACACGGGCGAAATCGCCGTAAATCCGCACGGCCTCCTCAAAGGGCAGATCGCCCACCGGGGCCAGCAGACGGCCCAAGCTGCCCGCGTCCAGCGCCACCCAGCCCCGGCCCGCCTCCGCGACCGCCTCGCGCGCCAAGCGAACGCCCGCGCGGAGCACGGCCTCCCACTCGCCGCCAAAATGTGTCTCCGTTGCGCCGAATGTGTTGGCGGTCAAAATGTCGCAGCCTGCCTGCAAGTAGGCCGCGTGTACGCTCTTTACCCGATCGGGGTGGGATAGATTCCAGCTTTCGGGGCGCTCGCCGCCCTGCAAGCCCATGCCTTGCAGCAGCGTGCCCATGCCGCCGTCCAGATAAATCAGCCGTTTGCCCAGTTCGTCCTGCCAATGCGTCATGGAGAGTCTCCCTTCGGAATGGTTTTCCACATAATTATCCACAATCCGGCTTCGTCAGAAAGGCTTTGTCCGGTCGCTATCCACGGGCTTTGCACACGGTTTCCACGGAAAAAGCGCGTTCCCCACACGCTTTCCATGGACTTTTCCACCGTCTGTTCTTCGCGCGCGGAGAAAAATCCTGCTAGTGCAGCAGAATATCGCCGAGGTTGTGCAGGATCGCGGCGGTGATATCCGGGCGGTTCATGGTGTACAGGTGGATGCGCTCCACGCCGTTGGCAATCAGGTCGATAATCTGCTCGGTGGCGTAGGCAACGCCCGCCTGATACATGGCCTTGGGGTCGTCGCCAAAGCGGTCCAGAATGGCGGCGAAGCGCGGCGGCAGCGACGCGCCGCCCAGCGCGGACACGCGCTTGAACTGCTTTGCGCGCACCACCGGCATAATGCCCGCGGAGACCGGCAGCGTAACGCCCTTGCGCAGCGTGCGGTACAGAAAGTTGTACAGCACGTTGTTGTCAAAGAACATCTGCGTGGTCAAAAAGTCCGCGCCGGCGTCCATTTTCATTTTGAGGGTGTCAAGGTCAAAATCCTTGCTGGGGGCTTCGGGGTGGCCCTCCGGGTAGCAGGCCGCGCCCACGCAAAAGCCGCCGCGCTTCTTGATGGCGGCGATCAGCTCGCTGGCGTGCTGAAAATGATCCCCGCCCGGATAGGCCGCGCCATCGGGGATATCTCCGCGCAGGGCCAGCACGCTGCGCACGCCTGCGGCGTCCAGCTCGTCCAGCACGGTTTGGATCTGCGGCTTGGCGCTGTTGATGCACGTCAGGTGCGCCAGCGCGGGCACGCCCTCGCTTTGCACGGTCTGGGCAAGCTCGCGGGTGAAGTGCGGCGTGCGCCCGGCCGCGCCGTAGGTCACGCTGATGTACGCGGGCCGAAGCGCGGCGATCTGCCGCACCACGGCCTTGGCGTCCTCAATGCCCGCAAACTCCTTGGGCGGAAAGATTTCACAGCTAAAATGCGCCCCCGGCGCTTGCAGTACCTCGGCGACAGTCACGGCTCTTCCTCCTTTTGCACCAAAGCGGCCAGCTCGAACGGCGTTTCCTGATAGACAAAGTAATTGAGCCAGTTGGCGAACAGCAAATTTGCGTGCGCGTGCCAGCGCAGGCGCGGCGTCTGGCTGGGATCGTCGTCCGGGAAATAATGCGCGGGCACGTCGATGGGCAGGCCCTTGTCCACATCCCGCCGATACTCCCGCGCCAGCGTGTCGCGGTCGTACTCGCTGTGCCCGGTGCAGAACACGCGCCGTCCGTCCGCGCTGCGCAGGAGCGCGATTCCGGCCTCGTCGCTGCGCGCGAGGACGATCAGGTCTCGGCGGCGGTCGGCGGCGGCTTCATCGATGCGGGTGTGACGGCTCATCGGCGCGACAAACACGTCGTCCATGCCGCGCAGCAGGCGGTCGCGCCTGTCCGTAAGGGCAAAATCATACACGCCAAACAGCTTACGGGCCAACGCCTGCTTGCCCACGCCATAGTGGTAGTACAGCGCGGCCTGCGCCGCCCAGCAGATGTACAGCGTGCTGAACGCGTGGGTATCGGCCCAGCGCATGTAGCGCGTAAGCTCGTCCCAGTAGGCGACGGACTCAAAGTCCATCTGCTCCACGGGCGCGCCCGTCACCACAAAGCCGTCAAAGTTTTCCTCGCTTACCTCGGAAAACGTGCGATAGAAGGTTTTCAGGTAGCTCTTGTCCGTGTGGCGGCTCTTGTAGCTCTCGGTATGCAGGAGCGTGATCTCCACCTGAAGCGGCGAGTTGCCGATGAGGCGCAGGAGCTGGGTTTCCGTGTCCTCCTTGGTGGGCATCAGGTTGAGAATGGCAATTCGGAGCGGGCGGATATCCTGCGTGCGGCTGCGCTTCTCCGTCATCACAAAGATGTTCTCCCGCGTGAGGGTACGCGTGGCGGGCAGCGCGTCGGGAATTTTGACAGGCATGCTTCGCCCTCCTTACGCGCGCTGGCTTTCCCAGAGCGCTTGGTTGAGATCAGCCAGCAGATCGCCGATATCCTCCAGCCCGATGGACAGGCGGATGAGCTCCGGCGCGACCCCGGCGGCGAGCAGCTCCCGCTCGTTCATCTGGCCGTGCGTGGTGCTGGCCGGATGGATGACGAGGCTTTTTGCGTCGGCCACGTTGGCCAGCAGCGAGAACAGCTTGAGGGAATCGATAAACCGCTGCCCGGCCTTTAGCCCGCCCTTGATGCCGAAGCTCATCACCGCGCCCGCGCCGTTTGGCAGATACTTGCGGGCGCGCTCGTAGTAGGGATCGTCCGGCAGGCTGGGGTAGTGGACGTACTCCACCGCGTCGTGCTTGCGCAGGAATTCGGCCGCCTGAAGGGCGTTCTCGTTGTGCCGGGCCACGCGCAGGCTGAGGGTCTCCAGCCCTTGCAGGATCAAAAACGCGCTGGCGGGGCTGAGGCACGCGCCCATATCCCGCACGGCCTGCATGCGCAGCTTGGCGGCCACGGGCGCGCGCTGCGCGGCGTAGACGACGCCGCCGTTGGTCATATCCGGCTCCTGAAAGCCGGGAAAGCGGTCCCCATAAAAATCAAAGGTGCCCAGATCGACCACGGCGCCGCCGATGGTCGTGCCGTGGCCGCCCGCGTACTTGCTCAGCGAGTGGATAACCACGTCCACGCCCCATTGCTTGGCATGGAACATCGGCGGGATGCCGAATGTGTTATCCAGCACCAGCGGCAGGCCGCGCACGTGCGCAATATGCGCGATGGCCTCAAAATCGGGAATGTTGATATTGGGGTTGCACACGGTCTCCAGATAGATCAGCTTGGTGTTGCCTTGGATGGCGGCCTCCAGCGCGGCGGTATCGTCCGGGGCGACAAATGTGGTGCGGATGTTCGCCAGCTTGGGCAGCCGGCTGCCCAGCAGCGTAACCGTGCCCCCGTACAGCGTGGAAATGGCCACAATATGGTCGCCGCTCTCGCACAGGCTGAACACGCAGGCCGTGATGGCCGCCATGCCGCTGGCAAAAGCCACCGCGTCCGCGCCGCTCTCCAGGGCGGTCACGCGCTCCTCCAGCACGCGCACGGTGGGATTCTCAATGCGCGTATAGGTGTAGCCGGGGACCTTGCCCGCGAATACGTCCGCCGCGCGCTGGGCGGTGGGGTACAGGTAGCTGGTGGTCTGGTAAACGGGCACCGCGCGCGCGCCGGTATCGCTGTCCGGGCGCTGGCCTGCGTGGAGCTGCAAGGTATCGAAGCCGTAGGTTTCCATGGTCGCTCGCCTCCTGTCACGGTTGACGCAAAAAGCCCATCCCAACGGGACGGGCCTTCACGTTTGTACGCAAAAAAACGTTACGCACCGCCGCGCGGGGAGCGGAAACGCTCGCGCATCATCATCGGGCGAAGCATCCCCATCCCTCCTTGCGGCAGTTTTGGTTATCGTAGCAGGATTGGTCGGCGATGTCAAGCGGCGGCGCGCCGCCGCGGAACGGGGCGCATCCTGCGGAACCGTTGCGGCCCGCCGCTTGGGGCCGTTTCCAGTACAAAGGAAGTACAGCTCAGTCCTCCACAAGGTACGGGTCGGCTGTGATGTGCGTTGGGCTGATGAACTCCCGGTAGCACAGGGTACACACCAGCCGTCCGAGCATTCCAACGCCGTTGTGCACGCTCCTGAGGCTGCATCCGTTGGTGAGCATCACCACGCCGGTGCGATCGGTCGGGTCGAAATACGCCGCGCACAGCATGCCATAGGTCTTGCCTCCGTGGCCGTACAGCGTGCGGCCCTCCACCTGATCGTCTGTGAGGATATTCATAAACAGGCCGCAGTTGCTCTGGCAATCCACGGAGCCGACCCAGTTTTGCGGCGTGCGCATCAGCCGGGCGGTCTCCGTGCGCAGGATGCGCGCGTCCCCGTACACGCCGTCGTCGCACAGCGCGATGAGCACCCTCGCCAGTCCGTCGGCGGAGATCAGCAGCCGACCGGCGGAGTAGGCATACTGGCGGTCGGGGTCGGCCTCGGTGACGGCGGGCACATCCCGCTCCGCAATGACGTTTTTGCCAAGCTGCTTGCCGGGCATGTGATAGATGTTGGCCAGCTTGGCGTCATCCGGCAGCAGCGCCGCCTGATAGGCCGCCGTGATCCCCAGCGGCGCAAAAACATTCGCTTGCATGTATTCGTCAAGCGTCTGGCCCGTGAGCTGCTCCAGCACCGCACCGCCAAGGCCGCCGCCAAAATTGCTGTACTCCCGCGCTGTGCCCGGCGCGATTTTCGGGTAGAACAGGAACTCGGTCTTGTCCTGAAAGATCTGCCGCAGGCTGCGCGGCGCGCCGTCGGTTGCCAGCTCGTACAGGCCGTTATCGCGCAGGCTCGCCGTGTGCGTCATCACCTGCCGCAGCGTAACGGGAAGCTCCGGATAGCTTGGGTTGCGGATGGCGTAGCCCATTACGCCGCTCAAATCATCGTCCAGCCCGATCAGGCCGCGCTCGACCAGCTGCATCAGCCCCACCCCGGTGACCAGCTTGCTGATGGAGCCGACCTTGAACAGCGTATCGGCGGTCATGGGCAGCTTGTTTTTGGGGTCGCGCATGCCATAAACAAATGTGTCGGTCACCTGTCCGTTTTCAAGGAGGCAGACCACCGCGCCCATGGCGCTGTACTTTTCCAGCAGCGCAAAGAGCTTTTCCTCGCGCGCGGCGTGCGTCTCCGCGTCGGGGCGGAGGCCCTCCGCCCGCGCGGGCAGCGCGCAGAGCGCCAGCAGGAGCGCGGCGAGCGCCGCAAGCACGCGCCTCATTCCGTCAGCCCCGCGTCAAACAGGCTGGTCTG
This sequence comes from uncultured Oscillospiraceae bacterium, assembly GCA_964408185.1. Lineage (GTDB taxonomy): Bacteria > Bacillota > Clostridia > Christensenellales > Aristaeellaceae > CAYOYK01. Next base: position 76,576 of record CAYOYK010000003.1, read on the forward strand.
CGTGGGCACGCGCGCGGCGGCCGCCGCGTTGAGCGACGCGAAGGTATACAGCAGCCCCAGCCGCTCGCAGGTCGCCTTGAACACGGGCCACAGCCGCGCGGCGTCGGGCGTGGGGCAGATGTAATCGAGGCCGAACGCATCGATGTACCGACGCTTGATCCCGGCAAAGTACGCATCGGAATCCAGCGCCTGATAGAAATACTCGCGGTCGCCCTCGCGCAGCGTCACCGCGAAATGGCAAATGCAGAAGCGCCCGCCGCGATCGGCAATTTGCTCAAGCAGCGTCACCATGTCCCGCTCGTCATCGCAGAGGAAGGGCAGCATGGGGTTGAGCCATACGCCTGTAAAAATACCCGCCTTGGCCAGCAGCTCCATGGCGCGCAGACGCTGGCTGGAAAGCGGCGCGCCGGGCTCGATGCGGCGGCTCAGCTCGTCGTGGCAGGTGGTGACCGAAAAGCTGACGCGCGCGGGCGCCGCGCGCCCGATCTCTTGCAGCACGTCGATATCGCGCACGACCAGCGTGCCCTTGGTGGGAATGCCTACGCCAAAGCCGTAGCGGCGCATAAGCTCCAGCGCGCCGCGCGTGGCGCGCACGCTTGCCTCGGCGCGGTTGTAGCTGTCGCTGGCCGCCCCAAGGCCGATGACGCCGGGGCGCTTCTTGCTGCGCAGCTCGCCCTCAAGCTGGCGCAGGCAGTCCCGCTTGACGCGGATTGTATCAAATCGGTCGATCTGGTAGCAGACCGACCGCGTATCGCAATAGATGCAGCCGTGGTTGCAGCCCCGGTACAGGTTGAGGTTATAATCGCACGCGAAAAAATCCTCCGGCATGCTTGGAACGGGGGTGAGCAACCGCTTGGCGGGAAACGTCTCGATGGATGGGATCCCCATACGGCCTCCTTTACGCGGTGGGCTTGCTTTGGCGCGCCGCCTCGTATCGCTTGAGCCAGACCATCAGCACGGCGACGTCGGCGGGGTTTACGCCGCGCACGCGCGCGGCCTGCGCGAGGCTGGCCGGGCGCGCCTGCTGGAGCTTCTGTCTCGCCTCGATGCGCAGGCTCGGAATCGCGCCGTAATCGATATCGGCGGGCAGCAGACGGCCCTCCATCGCGCGGGCGCGATCCACCTGCTCCTGCTCCTTTTGCAGGTAGCCCTCGTACTTGAGGTTCAGCTCGGCCTGCTCGCGGGCGGGGGCGGAATAGGCGGTCGCCTCCGGCACGAGCGCGTCCACATCCCGCAAGCTGATCTCCGGGCGGCGGAGAAGCTCGGCGGCGGTCAGCGCGGCCTGCGCTTCGGGCTGGCCGTGCGCGGCGAGCCATTCCGCGCGCGCGGGCGTGGGGGAGAGCGTCGCGTGCCGCAGCAGAGCGGCGAGTGCGTCGCCGTCCTGCCGCTTGCGCTCGGTCAGGCGCAGACGCTCGTCGGTGGCAAGGCCGCGCGCGTGGCTGAGCGCGGTCAGGCGCAGATCGGCGTTATCCTGCCGCAGGAGCAGGCGATGCTCGGCGCGGCTGGTCATCATGCGGTAGGGCTCGTCGGTGCCCTTCACGGTCAGGTCGTCGGCCATCACGCCCAAGTACCCCATCTCGCGCGTGATGCGAAGCGGCTCCTTGCCTTGCAGCAGGCAGGCGGCGTTGACGCCCGCCAAGATGCCTTGCGCGGCGGCCTCCTCGTAGCCGCTGGTACCGTTGATCTGCCCGGCAAAGAACAGGCCGCCGATCTCCTTGGCCTGCAGGGTATCGTAGAGCTGCGTGGAATCGATGCAGTCGTACTCGATGGCGTAGGCAAGCCGCGTCAGTACGGCCCGGTGGAGGCCCCTTACGCTGCGGTACATGGGCCATTGCACGCGCTCCGGCAGCGAGGTGCTCATGCCCTGCACGTACCACTCCGGCGAGGTCAGCCCCTCCGGCTCCAAAAAGAGCTGATGGCGGTCCTTATCGGCGAAGCGCTGCACCTTGTCCTCGATGGAGGGGCAGTAGCGCGCGCCGGTTCCGTGCATGCGGCCCTGCGCGCGGGGGGAGAGCCCCAAGTTCTCGCGGATGATGCGGTGGGTTTCCTCGTTGGTGTAGGTCAAATAGCAAACCGACTGGTTGCGCAGGGGCGCTGCGTCGGTCAAAAAGGAAAACGGGATGATGGGGTCGTCGCCGACCTGCGGCTCCATCTGGTCAAAATCGATGGAGCGGCAGTCGATGCGCGCGGGCGTGCCGGTTTTGAAGCGCCGGAGCGGGAAGCCCAGCGCCTCCAGCGCCCGCGAAAGGCCCTCCGCGCGGGCAAGGCCCTGCGGGCCGCACGGCTTCTCCCATTCGCCAATGAGGATTCGGCTTTGCAGGTACACGCCGCAGCACAGCACGATGGCCCGGCAGGGGATCAACTCCCCGGTGGCCGTTTGCGCGCCGGTCACGCGGCCGTTCTGCGTGTAAATCTCAATGATCTCGCCCTGACGCAGTGTCAGGCGATCCGTGGACATCAGCGTGGAGAGCATCGCCTCATGATAGCGGCGCTTGTCGGCCTGCGCGCGCAGGCTGTACACGGCGGGGCCTTTGCCCACGTTGAGCATGCGGCTTTGCAAAAATGTCTTGTCGATGCAGCGGCCCATCTCGCCGCCCAGCGCGTCCACCTCGCGCACAAGGTGTCCCTTGCCGGTGCCGCCGATGGCCGGGTTGCAGGGCATCAGCGCCACGCTGTCCATGCTGAGGGTCAGCAGCAGCGTTTCCACGCCCATGCGCGCGGCGGCCAGCGCGGCCTCGCAGCCCGCGTGTCCGGCCCCGACCACGATCAGCTCGTATCCCTCCATCGGCATCCCTCCGCAACCCGCATATTCTAGCACAAAGACGAACAAAAGCAAAGCGTCCGCGCGGAATGATCGGATAACGCAAAGAATCTGGGCGGTTATCGGCCAATCCAAACAAATACCATATAATAAGGAAGGAAGGGCTTTTCAAAACGGAAGAAAAATGGTATAATTCCAATGATAAAGTTTGGTTTGGGCTGCATACGCAAGCCCTTGCCACATAATGATTTGCGCGGGCTCTCCGCGCGGGAAAGGGAGTGCCGATCCCATTGCCTGAACCCAACGAAAACATTTCCACAGAAAATTCGAACATCCAACCCGATGCGGACGTTTTCGCAGCGACAGCCGCCGATTACGAGGTCGTCCGCCAATCCGAGGAGGAGCTGCGCCAAGCCACGGCTGTGGCGGAAAACGCCTACGACGAGAACCAGATCCAGGTGCTGGAGGGGCTGGAGGCCGTGCGCAAGCGCCCCGGCATGTACATCGGCTCCACGGATTACCGCGGCCTGCACCACTGCGTGTACGAGATCGTGGACAACGCGGTGGATGAGGCCCTTGCCGGCTATTGCACCGATATTGACATCTTCCTCCACGCCGACGGCTCCTGCGAGGTGCGGGATAACGGCCGCGGCTTCCCCGTGGGCATTCACCCTAAAATCGGCCGTCCGGCCGTGGAGGTCTGCCTGACCATTCTGCACGCGGGCGGCAAGTTTGGCGGCGAGGGCTACAAGGTCTCCGGCGGCTTGCACGGCGTGGGCGCGAGCGTCGTCAACGCGCTGAGCAAGCGCCTCAAGGTGACTGTGCGGCAGGATGGCAAAATCTATGAGCAGGAGTACGAGCGCGGCAAGGTGCTCTACGATCTGCGCGTGGTTGGCGAGACCGATACCACCGGCACCACCATTCAGTTTTGGCCCGACGTGCGCGGTCCGGAGAACCCGGACGGCGTGTTTGAGACGGGCGATTTTCAGTACAACATCCTCAAGGCCCGCATTCGGGAGATGGCCTTCCTCAACAAGGGCATCAAAATCAGCCTCACGGACGAGCGTACCGATCCGCCCACGGAGCGCGTGTACCACTACGAGGGCGGCATCCGCGAATTTGTGAAATACCTGAACAAAAACAAAGAGGTGCTGTTTGACGAGCCCATTTACATGGAGGGCCTCGTGAAGGACGTGACGGTCGAGGTCGCCTTGCAGTACGCCGATACGTACTCCGAGAACATCTACACCTTCGCCAACAACATCCATACGCCGGAGGGCGGCACGCACCTGACCGGCTTTTCCAGCGCGCTGACCCGCTCCATCAACGACTATGCGCGCAAGTTTGGCTCCCTCAAGGCGGCGGACAGCAACCTCAAGAGCGAGGACGTGCGCGAGAGCGTCGCGGCCATCGTGTCCGTTAAGCTGATCGAACCGCAGTTTGAGGGCCAGACCAAGAGCAAGCTTGGCAACAGCGAGGTACGCGGCATTGTGGATAACCTTGTGTACAGCGAGCTGAGCGCCTACTTGGAGGAGAACCCACAGGTCGCCC
>CAYOYK010000004.1:0-79754 GCA_964408185.1 uncultured Oscillospiraceae bacterium
TTCTACCAATTTCGGAGCCGCCTGTCTTTTTTCACTTATCTATTGTACCTTAACAGCTGATCCGGCTGGGCGGCCATTTGGCGAACGATTTGTCACTTTTTGGGCGGAATGTTCGCCCGTGCCGGCGGATGGTTGCGGTTGGGGCCGCGCAGCAAATCGCCCGGCTCTACGGCGCAGGGGAACGCGAGCCGGAGCACGGTGCCCGCCACGCCCGCCGTCGGCACGCTCTCCGCCGTATCCGCCAGCTCGATGCGCTCCACCGCAAACGGGTATACCCCGCTTGGCGTGAGCGCCTCCATCGCGTCGCCCACAAAGAAGCGGTTCTTCAAGATCACGCGCGCGGGCGCCCCGGCCGGGGCGGTTTCGTCCACCACGCCGCAAAGCTCCATGGTCTGGCTGAAGCCCTCCGCCCCGGCGGGCGGCTCCGGCGCGCCAAAATAGAACCCGGTATGGAAACCCCGATGGCTGGCCTTCTCCAGCTCCGAGAGCAGCTCCGGCAGCAGCGCCCGGTAGGCCGCCTCGCCTTGCAGCTCCAGCGCGTCCAGCGCGACACGGTAGACGCGCGTCACCGTAGCCACATAGGAGGCCGTTTTCATGCGGCCTTCGATTTTCAGGCTGCTCACGCCCGCCGCGCGGAGCTGCGGCAGGTGCTCCAGCATGCACAGATCGTAGGCGGAATACAGGTACGTGCCGCGCTCGTCCTCGCAGACGGGCAGGTATTGCCCCGGACGTTTCTCCTCCGCGAGGGCGTAGCGCCAGCGGCAGGGCTGGGCGCACTCGCCGCGGTTTGCCTCGCGCCCGGTGAGCGCCGCGCTGAGCAGGCAGCGCCCCGAATAGCTGACGCACATCGCGCCGTGCACGAAGGCCTCCAGCGCGAGGGTATCCGGCAGCGCTTGCCGCATTGCCGCGATGTCCGTCAGGCTGAGCTCCCGCGCAAGGATGATCCGCTCCGCGCCGCAGGCCTCGTGATAATGCTGCGCGGCGGGCGCGTTGAGCACGTTGGCCTGCGTGGAGATATGCAGCGGCAGCGCCGGAAGCCGCTCGCGCAGCAGGAGCGCCGCGCCCAGATCCGCCACGATGGCCGCGTCCACCCCGGCTTGCGCAGCCTCCTGCGCGGCGGCCAAAAAGCCGGGCAGATCGCCGTCGGTGGGCAGGAGGTTGAGCGTCACGTAAAAGCGCTTGCCCAGCCCGTGCGCAAACGCCACGGCCTCCCGCAGGGCGGGCGCGTCAAAATTGCCCGCGAAGGCGCGCAGACCGTAGCGCTTCATGCCGCCGTAGGCCGCGTCCGCGCCGAAGCGCAGGGCGGCGCGCAGCTGCTCCATGCCGCCCGCCGGAGCCAGAAGCTCCATTCTCTTAGGTGCATCGTTTTTCATTACTGGATCCCGCGCTCCTGATCGTACTGCTTCCACAGCGGGGCGTAGATGGCCACCGCCTGCTCATGCTCCGCCAGCGTTTTGCTGAAATACAGCTCCCCGGTATCGGGGTCCTTGGAGCAGAAGTACAGGTAACCGTCCGCCAGATAGGACTCGTCCGGGTAGAGGGCGGCCTCAATAGCGGCGGCCGACGGATTGCAGATAGGCCCAAGGGGCAGCCCCGCGTAAAGGTAGGTATTGTAGGGCGAATCGATGGCGAGGTCGGAGTCCCGCAGGCTCATGCGCCGCTCATCTGTGATGTAATGGATGGTCACGTCGCTGCCGAGCTTCATATTCTGCTTGAGCCGATTGTGGAACACGGCCGACACGCGCTTGAAGTCCGCCGTCTTGGCCTCCTTTTCGATCAGCGAGGCCAGCGTAAGCGTCTGATCCATGCTCAGGCCCAGCTCCGATGCGCGCTGCTGCCACTCGTAGCTGAACACCTTGTCGGTTTGATCCAGCAGCTTTTTGATCAAGCCGCTGACGGAGGTGTCGGTGTAGACCTCGTAGGTGTTGGGGCTCAGGTAGCCCTCCAGCACGTACTTGCGGTTCTGCACGCCCTGCGTGGCCAGCTCCTCCTGCACAAAGTAGTAATCGGAGTAGTCCGCGCCCGATTGGCACGCCGTCAGGAAGGCGCTCTCATCGGACAGCACGCCCTGCTCCTTGAGGTACAGCGCGATATCCTCGACCGTCCAGCCGGGGATCAGGGTAATGTTGGCGGTCAGCGGCCTTCCGTCGCCGGAGGTAAGCTGATCCGCAATGGCAAATATATCCATGCTTTTGGTCAGCGTGTATTCCCCCGCCTGTATTTTTTGGCCCATGCCGCGAAAATCGACATAGTACTTAAAAATCGAGCGGTTTTTGATGAGGCCCTGCTCCTCCAGATTGTTGGCGACGCGCGTCAGGCTCTGGCCGCTCTTGATGGAAAAGGCGATGGGGGTCTCGTCCGCCGGATCGACGGCGCTCAGGTACGCGTCGTTCACCTTGCCGTACACCACGGAGATCAGCCCGAACACAAGCGTCAGCGACGCCAGCGCGATCAGCACAACGCGCAGCACGCTCCACAGCCCGCTGTACCAGAAGAAGCCATACTTCCGCTCCTCCCGCAGCTCCTCGTAATCCTCCACGCGCTTTCTGGCCACGCGCGCACCTCCTTACTGTCCGGGAAAGTTCAGGTTCAGGCCGCTGGCCTGCCCCGCCTGCTGGAACACATCGCCCATGAGCTTTTGCAGGCGAAGCTGCGCCAAAAAATAGGCCGATACCTCCTGATTGGTCGCCAGCAGGGCGCTCAGATCGGAAAACCGCTGCACGTCCTCCTGCGGGGCCTGCTGCCCCGTCATGGCCAGCATTTGCAGCTGGGTTTGCAGCCGCTCGTACTCCTTGATGAGCACGCGGCTGGTCTCGTTTTCGTTTGCGGCCTCCTTGACGCGGCGGAAGGTATCGACCTCCTCGCAGTCGCGCAGGGCCTCGCACAGGCTGTTGAGGGCCTCGCTCAGGGCGTCGGACATAGGGCAAGCTCCTTTCGGCGGTCGGCGAACAGTCGCCGCCGCATCGGCTCCCACCAGTATAACGCATTTTGCCAAAATATCCATGCCCTAACGCGCGATTGCCGCGTTTTTTTCATATCGGCGGGCGCGCCGTCATATCCTGCAAGCAGCTATGGTAAGGAGGGACCCCAATGGAAAAGCCGTTCAACCTGTACCGGGACATCGCCGAGCGCACCGACGGCGACGTCTACATCGGCGTGGTCGGCCCGGTGCGAACCGGCAAGAGCACGTTTATCAGCCGCTTTATGGAGGAGCTGGTGCTGCCCGGCATGCCGCCCAGCCCCAAGCGCAGCCGCGTGGCCGACGAGCTGCCGCAGAGCGGATCGGGCCGCACCATCATGACCACGCAGCCCAAGTTTGTCCCCGGCGAGGCGGTATCGGTCACGCTGGGCGACTCGGCCACCGTGCGCGTGCGCATGGTGGACAGCGTGGGCTACGTGGTGCCCGGCGCGCTGGGCGTGCAGGAGGGCGAAGCGGATCGCATGGTGCACACACCTTGGTTTGACCACGATATCCCGTTTGAGCAGGCCGCCGAAGTGGGCACGCGCAAGGTCATCACCGACCACGCGACCATCGGGCTGGTCGTCACCACGGACGGCACGATCGCCGATCTGCCCCGCGACGCCTACCGGGACGCGGAGGAGCGCGTGGTAGCGGAGCTCAAGGCGCTCGGCAAGCCGTTCATCCTCGTGCTCAACAGCGCCGAGGCCGATACGGAGGCGGCAAGCCAGCTACGGCAAGAGCTTGAGCAGCGGTACGGCGTGCCCGTGCTCCTGCTGGACGTGAAGCAAATGACGCTGGGCGATATCCAGAGCGTGTTTGAGCAGGTGCTGTTTGAGTTTCCCCTGCGCGAGGCGCGGATCACCGTGCCAAGCTGGCTCCACGCGCTGGATGAGAACCACTGGCTCATCGACCATGTGCTGCAATGCGTGCGCGCGGGCGCGGCGACCTGCCGACGGATGCGCGACCATGCCGTCTTTGCGCAGGCCTTTGCGGATTCGCCCTACTCCGGCGGCCTGCAGACCGATTCCATCGATCTGGGGCAGGGCGCGCTGCACTACACGCTGCCCGTGCGGGAGGGGCTGTTCAACCGCGTGCTGGGCGAGGAATGCGGCACCGAGATCAAGGGCGACGCGCACCTGCTCAGCCTGATGAAGGAGCTTGTCGCGGCCAAGCAGGAGTACGACCACGTCGCCGACGCTCTGCGCTCCGTGCGGGAGACCGGGTACGGGCTGGTCACGCCGACCATGAATGAGCTCACCCTGCAGGAGCCGGAGATCATGCAGCAGGGCAACCGCTTCGGCCTACGGCTCAAGGCCAACGCGCCCAGCCTGCACATGATCCGCGTGGACATCGAGACCGAGGTCAGCCCCATTGTGGGCACCGAGAAGCAGAGCGAGGAGCTGGTGCGCTACCTGCTGGATGAGTTTGAGAGCGACCCGCAGCGCATATGGAACACCAATTTCTTTGGCAAATCCCTGCACGAGCTGGTGCGCGAGGGGCTGAGCAACAAGCTGATGCGCATGCCCGCCGACGCGCAGGAAAAGGTGCAGGAGACGCTGAGCAAGATCATCAACGAGGGGAACGGCGGCATGATCTGCATTCTGCTCTAGCGCCCGGAGAACCGCCGCGCTTGCCGGCCTACTCCCACAGCAGCGCCAGCGAAACGCCGTCATAGTAGTATTGCACGATCTCCCGCGCGGTGCTGCCGTTCTTGGCCATGGCGTAGGCGCCCCACTGGCTCATGCCTACGCCGTGGCCGTAGCCCTTGCCCGACATGTACACGCCGTCCTCCGTTACCTTGCAGGAGGTCAGCAGCGTGGAGCGCATCTTGGTGCTGCCAAGCTGTAAGCGCAGCTCCGCCGCGGGCACGCTCTCGCCGTTGATCCTCAGCGTTACGGCGCGCCCGCTCTGGCCGCGCTCGCCGACGGCCACGCTGGAGTTCTTATTCAGCGCGACCCGCGCGCCCAGCTTGCGGCACGCCGCGGCGACCTCCTCAAACGGGAAGGTCGCCTCCCAAGCGGCCGCCTCCTGATAGCCCTCGTCCTGCTCGGCGGCCTGCGCCGCGCTCGGCTCGTTGCCCTGCGTGACGCGCGTATAGGCCGGCTCGGCCCCGGCCCAGCCCAGCCCCTCCTTGGCAAGCGCCGTCATGCCGCCAGAGTGCGCGTGAAACCAGCCGTAGGGCAGCATCCCGCCGGATACCATCACCATGCCGCGCGTCTCCTCCACCGCCTGCCGGATGCGCTCGTTCACGGCGGACGCGTCATACGCCTGCGCCTCCTCGATATCGGTGGAGATGTGCGCGCCCGCGTACTGGCTCTTTTTCTCGCTGACAAACTTGACCACGTAGGTGCGCGCCAGAATCGCCTGCGCCTTGAGGGCCTCCAGCGGCCAGTCGTTCTTCATCTCGCCCGCCAGCACGCCTTGCAGGTAAGTCTCCACGTCCATGCGCTCCACCTCGCGCGTATCCGTGCGGTACACGCGCACCACGGGTGAGTCGTTCGCGTCCCCGTCAAAGCGGCTGCGGCTCCACGCTACCGCGCCGTTGGGCGCGACGGTCAGCGGGGTTTCCGGCGCGGCGGGAGCCTCCGCGTCCGCCGCGCAGCCCGTCAGCGATCCGGCCAGCAGCAGGCAGAGCAGTCCGATCCTCCATCGTTGAAACACAAAAAGACCTCCTTTGGGGCTAGTGTGACCCAAAAAGGAGGTCGTACCATGGCATGATGTGGAAGCCGCGGTCAGGCTTGGGGCGCTTCCGGCGCGTAGCCCGGCTTGGCGCTTTTGCCGTCCTGCCGCAGATGATTCTCCCGCATTTTGCCAAGGTAGGTCTGGTACAGATCCTCGGCGGTCATGCCGCTCTCAAGGCACATGCTCACGTAAAAATGCAAAATGTCGCTCAGCTCCTCGCGGATGTGCTGCTGGTCAAGCTCGTGGGGGTTCTTCCACCACTTGAAGTTGACCTCCTCCAGCAGCTCGGCAAGCTCGCTGACCATGGCCAGCGTTTGCTTTTGCAGCCACTCCTCCTGCGAGAGGCCCTCCAAGCGGCGCTCGCGCTTGATGCGATCCTGAAAGCCCTGCTGCAACGCGAAGATATGCTCAAGCCTGTCCATAGGGAGCCTCCGATACGTCCGCCAAATAGTCGCTTGCCCGCTTGCCTACCACGGCCGCGGCGGGAACAGCGGATAGCGCCGCGCGTCCCACGCGAAGCACATCGTCCAGTGTGACCGCGTCGATCTTGGCAAGCACCTCCTCAGGGGTGCGCACATGGTCCTGCAGCAGCGTGCCGCGTCCAAGCGTCTGCATGCGCCCGGCGGAGCTTTCCAGCCCCAGCACATAGCCGCCGCGCAGCTGCGCCACGGCGGAGGTAAACTCCTTGTCGGTCAGGCCGCCGCGCAGGAGCCTATCCGTCTCGCTCTGTATTTCCTTGAGCACGGTGTGGCCGTTCTCCGGCGTGGTGCCCACGTACAGGTTGAATGTGCCGTTGCCGGGATAGCTGCTGGGATACGTGTACACGCTGTACGCCATGCCCAGCTCCTCGCGGATGCGCTGAAACAGACGGCTGCTCATGCCGCCGCCCAGCGCGTTGTTGAACACGGCCAGCGGGTACGCGTCGTCCGCATCCAGCGGCAGTCCGGGAAAGCCAAGGCAGATATGCAGCTGCTCCGTGTCCTTCTCCCGCGCCTTGCGGCCGCTGAGGAAGCCCTGCGGCGCGGCCGGGGCGGGATCGCCCCCGGCGTTTGGGAACGCGTCAAAGTATTCCCGCGCAAGGGCGACGAACGCTTCCCAATCAAAGTGACCGGCAATGGCCAGCACGGTGTTGGCGGGCGTGTAGTGGCGCTTCCAGTAAGCAAGCAGATCGTTGCGGCTGTACCGGCGGATCTGCCCGGCAGGCCCCAATATCGGCATGGCCAGCGAGCCGGAATGCTGCGCAGTCGCCAGCAGCTCGCCCACCATGTCCTCCGGGCTGTCCTCCGCCATGGCGATCTCCTCCAGCACCACGCCGCGCTCCTTTTGCAGCTCCGCGTCCGCAAATGTCGGGTGCAGCGTCAGGTCGCTGAGGATATCCACGGCAAGGCGCAGGTCGGTATCGATCACCTTGGCGTAGAAGCAGGTGCAGTCCTTGCCCGTAAAGGCGTTCAGCTGACCGCCGACCATATCCATCTCCTCGGAGATATCACGCGCGGTGCGCTTGGCTGTGCCCTTAAACACCATATGCTCGATGAAATGGCTCAGGCCGTTTTCATCGGGCGACTCGTTCATGGAGCCGACGCGCACCCACACGCCCACGGTGCAGGAGCGCACGGAATCGATGCGCTCGCCCGCGACGCGCAGACCGTTTGGCAGAATAATCGAATCAAACATGCTGTATCCTCCGGGCCTAGTGTGCGGCGTGAGGCCGCGCGCTATGCCGATGATTTTGAAAAGGCTGCCGCCGAGGCGGGCAGAACCCGTGCCTCCGGCGGCAGCCGTTGCGATTGGGACAGTATTACCGATCGTTGCCGCCGGGACGGCCATCGCGGCGCGGCGGACGGCCGTGGCCCGCGAACCCGCCGGGACGGGGCGCGCCGCCGGCAGGCGCGGCGCTGTACGCGATATCGGTGCGGATCAGGTTGACGCGGCCCTGCGAGTCGATCTCGTTCACCTTTACGGGGATCTCGTCGCCGATGTTCATTACGTCTTCGACCTTTTCCACGCGGTGATCGGCCATCTTGCTGATGTGCAGCATGCCGTCCTTGCCGGGAAGCAGCTCGATAAACGCGCCGAAGTTCATGATGCGGACAACCTTGCCCAGATACTCGTCGCCGACCTCCACATCCTTGGCAATGCCCTCGATGATCTTTTTGGCCTTATCGGCGGCGGCGGAATCCGGCGTGGCAATAAACACGCGGCCGTCGTCCTCGATGTCGATCTTTACGCCGGTCTCGGCAATGATCTTGTTAATCATCTTGCCGCCCGGTCCAATGACCTCGCGGATCTTTTCCGGATTGATGGTGAAGCGGATGATCTTGGGCGCGTACTTGCTCAGCTGCTCGTGGGGCTGGCCCAGCGTGTCGAGCATGATCTTGAGGATGTGCAGGCGGCCCTGATGCGCCTGAGACAGCGCGCGCTCCAAGATAGAGCGGTCGATGCCGGCGATCTTGATATCCATTTGGATGGCGGTGATGCCCTTTACCGTGCCCGCGACCTTGAAGTCCATATCGCCGAGGAAGTCTTCCAGCCCTTGGATGTCGGTCAGCACGGCGATCTTATCGCTCTCGGTGTCCTTGATGAGGCCCATGGCCACGCCGGCCACAGGGCTCTTGATGGGCACGCCCGCATCCATGAGGCTCAGGGTGGAGCCGCATACGGAGGCCATGGAGCTGGAGCCGTTGGAGGAGAGGATCTCGCTTACCAGACGCATCGCGTAGGGGAAGTCCTCCTCGCCGGGGATCACGGGCAGCAGAGCGCGCTCGGCCAGCGCGCCGTGGCCGATCTCGCGGCGGCCGGGGCTCTTCATGCGGCCCGCCTCGCCGGTGGCGTAGGGGGGCATGTTGTACTGGTGCATGTAGCGCTTGCTGTCCTCGGTGCCAAGGCCGTCCAGCATCTGCACGTCGCTCATGGGCCCAAGGGTGGTGACGGTCAAGGCTTGCGTTTCGCCGCGGGTGAAGATGGCGCTGCCGTGCGTACGCGGAAGCACGCCAACCTCGCACCAGATGGGGCGCACGTCGGTCAGGCCGCGGCCGTCGGCACGAACGCCCTGATCCAGAATACGACGACGCATCACCTCTTTGTTAAGGTAGTACAGCGCGTCGGCTACTTCGCTCTCGCGGCCCGCAAACTCATCGGCAAAATGCGCGAGGCAATCCGCCTTGGTCTCGGCCTCGCGCTGCTGGCGCTCGGCGCGGACGGCGGTATCGTAGCAATAGACGCACTTGTCATACGCATAGGCGCGCACGGCCTGCTTGATGTCGTCGCCCGTGGCGATGAGGGGCACGACCTTTTTCTCCTGCCCGATCTCGGCGCGGATGCCCTCGATGAAGGCAACGATCTTTTTGATCTCCTCGTGGCCGAAGAGGATCGCGCCGAGCATCTGCTCCTCGCTTACCTCCTCCGCGCCCGCTTCCACCATGAGCACGGCGTCCTTGGTGCCGCTCACATAGACGTGCATGGTGCTCTTGGCGCGCTGGGCTTCATCCGGGTTGATGACGTACTGGCCGTCCACGCAGCCCACGACCACGGTGCCGGTGGGGCCGTTCCACGGGATATCGCTCACGGCGATGGCCGCGGAGGAGCCGATCATCGCGGGCACCTCCGGGGGGATGTTGGTATCCACGGACAGCACGGTGCCGACCACCTGCACGTCGTTGCGCATTCCCTTGGGGAACAGCGGGCGCAGGGGACGGTCGATCAGGCGGCAGGTCAGCGTCGCCTTTTCGGTGGGCCGACCCTCGCGCTTGATGAAGCCGCCGGGGATCTTGCCCACGGAATACTGCTTTTCTTCAAAATCGATCGTCAGCGGGAAAAAATCCACGCCCTCGCGGGGCGCGTCGCTCATGGTCACGTTGACCATGACCACCGTATCTCCGTAACGGACGAAGGCGCTGCCATCCGCCTGCTGCGCGTACTTGCCAAACTCAATCGTCAGCGGACGGCCCGCCAGCTCCATGGTAAATTCCTTGTAAGCCATTCTTTCTCCTCATTCTTCCCCGCGGGTGAATCCTTTGTCCATCCGCGTACACACAGATGCGGCGGCGTACTCCCGCCAACATAAGCAGCCGCGCCCGGTCGGGGTTGGCCCCGAACCGGAGCGCGGCATAGGTGGCTGCATCCGGCAGCGATGTTACTTTCTCAGGCCCAGCTGGCCCAGCAGGGTACGATAGCTTTCGATGTCGGTCTTTTTGAGATAGTCCAGCAGGCCGCGACGCTTACCCACCATGAGCAGCAGACCGCGACGGCTGTGGTGATCCTTCTTGTTGATCTTCAGGTGCTCGTTGAGGTGGTTGATGCGCTCGGTCAGCAGCGCGATCTGTACTTCGGGGGAGCCGGTGTCGCCCTCGTGACGGGCATAGGTGGTGATGATTTCCTGTTTGTTCATGGGTTTTGCCTCCTTGTTTTTCGTGGGTAATCGCCGTGCTCATAGCCCTGCGTTGGCAATCGGAGAGCTGCGGGTACGGTTCCTGAACACACAAAAGATATTGTAGCATGTCCGGCCGGGTTTGTAAACTGCAATTTTGCTTCGCGGGCAGGCCGGACGGGCCGCCCCGATAGCATGCGGCGATCAGCCGCGATTCATGCGCCGTTCGGCCAGCTCTCCCAAGCAGGCGACCTCGTTGGCCCACAGCAGGCGCGGCGCGGTCAGCCGCCCCGGCTCGCCAGCCAGCTCCAGCGCCGTCAGCGAGGCCTGATCGAAGCTCAGGCGCAGACAGCCCTCCGCGAAGCTCAGGCCCAGCAGGTGGCAGCAGATCGCCGTGAGCACGCCGCCGTGACAGAACAGGGCAAGCGTATCGGCGTTTGCGCGCAGGCAGCGATAGGGCCCGTTTTCCCGCACATAGCCGTTTTGCGCCAAAAAATTGTCCAGCGCGGCGACCCGCGAGGTAACCTCCTCACAGACGAGGTTTTGCGGAAAGCCTCCCTGCGCGCGCCAGTCCGCCTCCGCCAGCGAGCTGCCCGCGTCCATCGCCGCCTGCGCGATGCTCCACGGGTTGTCGGCCGCGCCGGGCTCGCCGCGCCCGTCGCCCCACGCCAGCTCGCGCAGCCACGGCAGCGGCTCGGCCGTCAGCCCCAGCAGCCGCTCCGCATAGGCGGCGGTCTGCCGCGCGCGGCCCTGCGGCGAGGTGTACAGCCGCGCGGGCGCTTCCTCCGCGACGCGCGCCGCGGCAAGCGCCGCCTGACGCCGTCCCAGCTCCGTGAGGCAGTCGTTGCCGTAATCCGGGTTCCCATGACGGATGAAAAGCAGCCTCATTTGTACGGCTCCCCCTCCGCGTCCATCAGCCACGCGACGCGCAGCACCTCGCCCGGCTCGCATGGCAGCGCGCCCCGGCAGCAAATGCGCCCCTCCTCGTCCACCCGCGCAAGGCAGGGCAGACGCCGCGAGCCCTGCGACAGCAGCACGCGGTACAGGCCCCGCCCGACCGTCTGCTTGCCGTCCTCCTGCGGCCTGATCCACAGGAGGGCCCCATCGGCCGACAGCGCCACGACATCCTGCTCATAGGGTCTGCCCAGCAGGCGATCGGCCAGCGAGACATTCCCATCGGACAGCAGCAGACGGATGCCCGAACTGCTCACGCCGAGATTCGCCATCCGAATCTCCGGCACGACGCTCACGCCAAACCCAAGCGCCTCGCCAACGCCGCTCAGCAGCCCCGGCGTGCCCTTGCCGCCCTTGCCGAAGGTGTAGTTGTAGCCCACCACCACCTGCACCGGCCGCCAGCGCCGCACCATCCGCCCGATGAAATCCTCCGGCGGAGTTTGGCGCATGCGCTCGTCAAACGACTGCGCGCAAAGGATATCGACCCCCAGCGAGGCCATCCGTGCCGCGCGTTCCTCCAGCGTGGAGAGCATCGCGGGGGCGCGCTCCGGCGCGACCAGCGTGAGCGGGTGATTGGTGAAGGTATCGCACACCAGCGGCGCGCCCGCCTGATCGGCCAGCGCGCGCGCGCGGTGAAACAGCACCTCGTGCCCGATGTGCACGCCGTCAAACATGCCCAGCGCGAGCACGCTGCGCTTGGTGTGCGCGGTTGCGTCCAAGCAAGTAATCATCGTTCCTCCTGCGGCTGCCCCTTTGCGGGGACCAGCCATGTCCGATTGCGAAGCGCGTCGCCCTCCCGCGCGGCCACGGCGCAGAGCTCGCCCCGCCAGTACAGGCGCACAGGCTCGCCAGCCTCGGCGGGCGTGCCCGCAAGCTGCGCAAAAGCGCCAAACGGCAGCGGCACGCCGTTGAAGAACGCCTTTTGATAGCGCTCCGGCACGTCGGCCCGCGCAAAGCGTTCCAGCACGGTCTCCATGGGGAGAAGCAGCGCGTCCAGCGCGTCGTCCTCGGCCGCGCGCGCCAGCTCCTCCAGCGTGACGGCGGTATCCAGCGTGAAGGGGCCGCTGCGCGTGCGCAAAAGAAAGCGCATGTGCGCCGGGCAGCCAGCCGCCTGCCCCAAATCGTGGCAGAGCGTGCGCACATAAAAGCCCTTGGCACAGGCCACGTCCAGCATAGCGCCATGGCGCGGCGTCTCCCGCATCAGCCGGAGGCTGTATACGGTCGCGGGGCGTTCCGGGATTTCAACCGTCTTGCCCTGCCGGGCAAGCTCGTACAGCCGCCGCCCGTCCTGCTTGAGGGCGCTGTACATCGGCGGCCGTTGCGTGACGTCCCCCGTAAAGCGCGGCAAAAGCGCCGCGAGCGCCTCCGGGGTGGGATACGCCTCGCCGCTTTCAACCACCGCGCCCTGCGCGTCCTGCGTATCGGTGGCCGCGCCGAAGGCAACCTCGGCGATGTAGGCCTTCTGCTTGTCCTGCATGTAATCAAAAAGCCGCGCGGCCTTCCCCAGCATCAGCGGCAGCACGCCGGCGGCCTCCGGGTCGAGGGTGCCCGCGTGCCCGACCTTTGCGCCGTGCGCGAGGCGGCGCGCGTAGCCCACCACGCGCGCCGAGGTCATGCCCGGAGGCTTGAGCACGTTGAGAAACCCGTTCAGCTCGTCCACGTTACGCCTCGCCGCGGTGCGCGTCCGTAAGCGCCTGCTCAACAGCCGCGACCGCCTCCGCCAAGGAAGAATGAAGCGTACACCCGGCAGCCAGCTGATGCCCGCCGCCGCTGAAGCTCGCCGCCACGCCGTCCACGCGGTACGGGGCCATCGCGCGCAGGCTGCACTTCACGCGCCCATCCCCCATCTCGCGCGCGAAATAGGCCAGCTTTACGCCCGCCAGATCAATGGCATAATCCACTATGCCGTCGGCATGCTCGGCGCTTGCGCCCGCGGCGGCCATTTGCTCGCTGCTTACGCTCATACCGGCGATCTCGCCGGAGCAGGCAACGCGCAAGGTCGGCAGGGCCGCGCCCAGCAGGGCCACAAACTCCCGCGACTTGCGGCGGAACAGCAGCCGCCCGTAGGTTGCCACGTCCAGCCCGGCCCGCATGAGATCGGCCATCATATCAAATGTCTCCGCGTTGACGCTCCTGTATAGGAAGTTGCCCGTATCGGTAGAAAGCGCCGTGTACAGGCACACGCCCACATCGCCCCGCAGGCCCGCGCCCAGCGCCGCGAGCAGCCGATAGACCAGCAGCGCCGTGGCCGGCGCTTCGCTGTCGATCACGTTGATTTGCGCGTACCCCGGATTGGTGCCGTGATGATCCAGCTGCGCCGTGCGCTTTACCTGCGCGTAGATCGCCTCGCCCGCGCCCATGCGGTCGGGCGAACCCACATCCACCGCCAAGGCCAGCAGGCCCGGCGCGGACAGATCAACATGCGCGGCAATATCGGCGGGGCTGCGGAAGGAATACACGTCCGGCAGGAAGCCGAGCGCCTCCGGCACGGTAGCGTCCAGCACGGGGAACACCCGCTTGCGCAGGCCCTCCAAGGCAATTTTGAGCGCCAGCGCGCTGCCCAGCGTGTCGCCGTCCGGCGAAACGTGAGAGAACAGCAAGATGCTGTCCGCCTGTTGAATGGCGGACAGCAGTTCCTTTATTTGGTACCTGTCATTGCTCTGCGTCATCTGGGGTCTCCTCCGGCTGCACGCTTTTGAGCACGCTGGCGATGTGCACGCCGTACTCGATGTTGTGATCCTGCTCAAAGACCAGCTCCGGCGCATAGCGGATGATCATGCGCTCGCGCAGCTCGTGCCGGATAAACCCGGCCGCCTGCTTGAGCGCGGCCATCATCGGCTCGCGATTCTCTTCCTCCAGAACGCTCACGTACACCTTGGCGTAGCGCAGATCCCGGCTCACGTCGGCATGCGTTACCGAAAAGGTTCCCTTAACGCGCGGGTCGCCGACCGACTCGCGGATGATGGCATCCACGGTGCGGCGCACTTCCTCGCTGATGCGGTCAATACGCTGATAGCTCACACTAAACTCCTTACATTACAGACCGATTGCTTCCGAGCGCGGCGCTCCCGGAGCCCTTCATCCGGCTCCGCTGCGCGGCGCCGCCCCCCACGAGGGGCTTGGGAAGCCGCGCTCCCCAATGGTATTCCGCCCTCAGCGCTCGATTTCCTCCATGATGAAGCACTCGATGGTATCGCCCTCTTTGACGTCGTTAAACGCATCGAGGCTCACGCCGCACTCGTAGCCGGAGGCGACCTCCTTGGCATCGTCCTTGTAGCGCTTGAGGGACGAGAGCTTGCCCTCAAACACAACCACGTTGTCGCGGAGCAGACGCACCTGCGCGTTGCGCTGGAGCTTGCCGTCCGCCACGTAGCAGCCGGCCACGGTGCCCGCGCCCGTGATGTGGAATGTGTTGCGCACCTCGGCATGGCCGAGGATGGTCTCCTTGAATTCGGGGGCAAGCAAGCCCTTCATAGCCTTCTGCATGTCCTCGATGGCCTGATAGATGATGCGGTAGAGGCGGATATCCACGCCCTCTTTTTCGGCATTCTCCTTGGCGCTGTTGTCAGGCCGGATGTTGAAGCCGATGATAATGGCGTTGAACGCGGAGGCAAGGTTGACGTCGTCCTTGGTGATGGCGCCGACCGCGCTGTGCAGCACGCGCACCTTCACCTCGTCGTTGGAGAGCTTCTCGAGGGCCTGCTTTACGGCCTCCACGCTGCCCTGCACGTCCGCCTTGATAATGACGTTGAGGTTGATGGTCTTGCCCTGATCGATCTGGCTGAACAGGTTGTCAAGGCTCATCTTGCCCATGTTCTGCACGCGGCTCGCCTTCAGCTTGTCGCGGCGCTCCTGCACCACCTGACGGCCCAGATGATCGTCCGCGACGGCCATCATGTCGTCGCCCGCGCTGGGCACCTCGGTGAAGCCGGAAACCTCCACAGGCATGGAGGGGCCGGCGTTTTCCACGCGCTCGCCGCGATCGTTGACCATCGCGCGCACACGGCCGCTGGCCATGCCCGCCACAATGTTGTCGCCGACGTGCAGCGTGCCGTTTTGCAGCAGCACGGTCGCCAGCGGGCCGCGGCTCTTATCCAGCTTGGCCTCGATGATGACGCCCTTGGCCATGCGGTGCGGGTTGGCGCGGAGCTGAAGGATATCGGCTTGCAGAAGGATCATCTCCAGCAGGCTGTTCACGCCCTCGCCCGTAATGGCGCTGACGGGCACCATGATGGTATCGCCGCCCCATTCTTCGGGCACGAGCTCGTAGGCGGTCAGATCCTGCTTGACGCGGTCGGGGTTCGCGCCCTCCTTGTCCATCTTGTTGATGGCCACGATGATGGGCACGCCCGCCGCCTTGGCATGGTTGATGGACTCCACGGTCTGGGGCATTACGCCGTCGTCGGCGGCAACCACCAGCACGGCGATGTCCGTGCTCTGGGTGCCGCGCGCGCGCATGGCGGTAAAGGCCGTGATCGACGTGGCCCATAATGGTGATGACCGGGGGCCGAGGCTCAAGGGCCTCCTCGGTATCCTCAAAGTCGGTCTCCACGAGGGTGTCCTCGGCGGTCTTGGCGAGGTTCTTTTCAAGCTCCACGCCAAACTCGGAGCAGACCAGCGCGGCGGTATCGTAATCCAGCTCGCTGTTGATGGTCGCCATGATGCCCAGCAAGATCAGCTTTTTGAGGATATCGCCCGCCGGCTTGCCGATGCGCTCGGTCAAGTCCTTCACGGTGATGGTCTCGGCGGTCATGTAGGCCTTTTCGATCTTGATCGGGGCCATGAGCTGCTGCGCGCTGGGCTTCTTGGCGCGGGCACGGCGGCCGCCGCGCACCACGTCGTCGTCCATGCCGCCCGCAAACACATCGCGCGCAAGCTGCTTGCGGTTCTTGGCCACGCGCTCCGGGTCGTGCTGGCGGATGTATTGCTTCTTGTTCGGGTCGTAATTGCTGACGCGCGCCTTTTCCTCGGTAGGCGTGATCTCAGGCCCCTTGGCGGGACGACCGCCGCCCATGGGACGGCCGCCGACCCCCGCCGCTCCGGCGGGACGGCCGTAGGGGCCGGCCGGACGCGCGCCGCCGGCCTGCGGGTTGGCGGGACGGCCATACGGGCCCTGCGGATTCGCGGGACGGCCATACGGGCCTTGCGGATTTGCCGGACGGCCATACGGGCCCTGTGGGTTCGCGGGACGGCCATACGGGCCCTGCGGGTTCGCGGGACGGCCGTACGGGCCCTGCGGATTCGCGGGACGGCCGTACGGGCCCTGCGGATTCGCGGGACGGCCATACGGGCCGGCCGGGCGAGGCGAATCGCCGACCTGACCCACCGGGCGCGCCGCGGGATACGCGGGGCGCGCTCCGGGCGCGGCAGGCGCGCGGTTGGGCGTCATGGGGGCGCGATTGGGCGCCATAGGAGCGCGGTTGGGCGCAAGGGGCGCCGCGGGGCGCGCGGCCTGCGGGGTCTGCGCGGCGGGCCGAACCGCCTCGGTCGCCGCATTAGCGGCGGGCGCATCGGCCCCGGACGGCGCTTCGGCCTTGACAGGCGCTTCCGTCTTGGCGGCAGGCTCGGCTTGAGCGGGCGCTTTCGCCTCCGTCGCCTTGGCAGGCGCTTCGGCCTTGGCAACCGATTCGGCCTCGGCAGGCGTTTCCGCCTTGGCGGGAGCGTCGGACAGAACGGGCGCTTCGGCCTTGACGGGAGCCTCCGCCTTGACGGCGGGCTCCTCCTTCGCGGCAGGCGCAGCCTCCCGCTTCGGGGCGGCCTCCTGCTGGGCAGTCGCTTCCGGCTTGGCGGCCGCGACGGCCTCGGCAGGCGCATCGTCCGTATCGGGCATGGTATATGCCTTGGTATGCTGCTGCGCGAGGCGTTCCTGCTCCTTGAGCTTCTCCTCGTTGCGGCGCTGTTCTTCCTCACGCGCGTATTGCGTCTCAATTTGGCGCGCCGCGCGCATCAGCTCATCCGCGTCCTTGCGCACGCCCAGCACGCTTTGCAGCACGTCCTCCGCGCTGCTGCGAAGATCCTTGGTGGCGTCCTTGAGTTTGACTTTGGTCATTGTACCGCTTGCACCCCCGCATAATTGCGTTTGATTGGTCTGCTAGACCGGTTGTTCGTCCGTGAACAGGGAGAGGGTTTTGTCCGCCATTTTCCCTCTGGGCAATGTTACGCACATGCGCCCCGCCTTGCCCATGGCGGCTCCCAGCACCCCTGCCGGGACTTGGTACAGCGGCGTCGGATGGCTCTGACACGCATCTCGAAGGCGCTTTTGGGTGTTGGGCGAGCTGCCCGCGTCCAGCAGGGCAATGGCCGCCTGCCCGGCACGTATCTGGCCCACGCAGGCCTCCTGCCCATAGGTGGGCTGGCCCGCCTTGGCGCACAGCCCCAGAAAACCTGTAAGCTGCCGTTGCCGCTGCTCGGTCAAGGGGTGGCCTCCCGCGCGGCCAGCAGCTCCTGCAAGGCGGCTTGGAGCTGCTGCGTAACCGCCTCGTCAAGGTGCGTCTCCAGCGCGCGGTCAAGCTGCTTTTGCTTGATGGCCCGCTTGAGGCAATCCGCCTGATAGCATACATACGCGCCGCGTCCGGGCTTTTTGCCCGTAACGTCGAGGGCGACCACACCCTCCGGCGAGCGCACCGCGCGCAGAAGCTCCTTTTTGGGCTTCATTTCGCGGCAGCCTACGCACATGCGCATGGGAATCTTTTTTGGTTTCTGCGGCATAATGCCCTCCGCTTACAGCGTATCGTCCTCGCCGGTTTCCAGCGGCAGATCCCGCAGCTCCGGCAGGCCGGTCTCCGCGCCCTCGTCCGCCAGCGCGGGCGAATCGCCATAGTACTCCTGATAGCCCAGCGGCTCCTCAACAGGCTCCTCCGGCATATCAAACATCTGCGCGGCCTGACTCTGGCTCTTGATATCGATGCGCCAGCCCGTCAGCTTGGCGGCGAGGCGAGCGTTCTGGCCCTCCTTGCCGATGGCGAGGCTGAGCTGGTTATCGGGCACGACCACGCGGCAGGCCTTGTCGTTCTCGGCCACAAAGACGCTGAGCACGTGCGCCGGGTTCAGCGCGTTGGCGATAAACTCGGCCGGGTCGGGCGACCACTTGATGATATCGATCTTCTCGTTCTTGAGCTCGGTGACCACCTTGTCCACGCGGTTGCCGCGCGGGCCGACGCAAGCGCCGACGGGATCGATGAGCATATCGGTGGAGTAGACGGCCATTTTGGTGCGGCTGCCCGCCTCGCGCGCGATGGACTTGATCTGCACCACGCCCGCGGCGATCTCCGGCACCTCCATCTCAAACAGGCGCTTGATCAGGCCGGGATGCACGCGGCTGACGCGCACCTGCGGGCCGTACATGGCGTCGCGGCTCATGCGCCCGACCTCCAGCACGTAGACCTTGATGTGATCGTCGATATGGTATTCCTCGCCGGGTATCCACTCGTTCTGCTCCAGCACGCCCTCTGTGCGGCCCAGCTCCACATATACGGCCTTTGGCTCCACGCGCTGCACGATGGCGGTGAGGATCTCGTTTTCCTTTTCGGAGTATTCGTCGTAGATCTTGCCCTGCTCAACCTCGCGGATGCGCTGGATGATGACCTGCTTGGCGGTCTGGGCCGCCGTGCGCAGGAAACCGGTGGGGGTCACGTCGATCTCGGCGATATCGCCCATTTGGTAATCCGGGCGGATGGCCTTGGCGTCCTCAAGGGTGATCTGGTTGGCAGGCTCCTCCACCTCGTCGGTCACCAGCTTGCGGGCGTATACATGGGCCACGCCGGTCTGCCGGTTGAGCGTCACGCTCAGGTTGGCGGGCACGTTTTGCTCGCGGGAGACGTTCTTTTTATAGGCAGCCTTGAGGGCCTCCTCGATGGCGCTAAAAAGCATCTCTTCGCTGATGTCCTTTTCGGTGGCCAGCGCGCGCACGGCGGCGATGATCTCGGCGGTGCCGCCGCTCTGCGGCTGCTGCTTTTTGGTCGTTCTCATATTGGGAAACCTGCCTTTATTCAAGATTTGTCAGTTCATCCTCGTCAAACTCGATAACGGGCTTGACAAGCGCCACGCTCTTGCGCGGGAATACGCGCTCCTCGCCGCCAACCTCGATGGCGACCTCGTCGTCCGTAAATCGGCGCAGCAGCCCGGTGTGAGCCTTCGCCCCGTGCATCGGCGCGAACAGCCGTACCTCCACCTTGCCGCCCTCGTTCTTGCGGAAATCGCGCTCGGTCTTAACCGGCCTGTCCAGCCCCGGAGAGGAGACCTCCAGAAAATCGTATTCCAGATTCTCCACCAGCGGCTGCAAAGCGCGATGGAAGGCCTCGCAGTCGTCCAGCGACAGGCCTCCGTCCTTATCCAAGTAGATGCACAGGCAGAGGCCGCGCGGCTCCTTTTGCAGGGTGACCTCCACCAGCTCAAGGCTCATCTCGTCGGCAATTCTTTGGGCATGCCGCTGCGCGGTCAGCCGGGTATCGCCGGAAACACGGGGCGTTTTAGCGGGCATAGGCGGCTCCTTTCTGCTGAAGGGCAACAAAAAGAGTGGCCAAAATTGCCACCTTCCCATCTATGGCTGCAATTGCCGGAATCTCCGCACGGGCAACGGCCCTTGCGGCAGACTCGCCGGTATTTGGCAGACAACGGACAGGCATGGCAATTTCCACTCTTTCGGTAAACCCTTCTTTCTATCTGCTCAGGT
This sequence comes from uncultured Oscillospiraceae bacterium, assembly GCA_964408185.1. Classification (GTDB taxonomy): domain Bacteria; phylum Bacillota; class Clostridia; order Christensenellales; family Aristaeellaceae; genus CAYOYK01. Next base: position 19,636 of record CAYOYK010000004.1, read on the forward strand.
CGGTAATTCAGTCAACCAGAGGCAGTTGCGAGTATATCACATCATTGCGGGAAAAACAAGCGTTTTCCGGATTGGATACAATAAATTGCGCAAAACGCGGCCGTTGCGCCCGCCGAGCAAATGTGATATGCTCGCACTATTCATCCAAGGGAGGCTTGTTATGCGCTGTTCGCTGTGCCCGCGCCATTGCGGCGCAATGCGTACCGATACGGCGGGCGAGGGCTTTTGCGGCATGGGCACGCTGCCCGTGGTCGCCCGCGCGGCGCGCCACCTGTGGGAGGAGCCCTGCATCAGCGGCGCGAGGGGCAGCGGCACGGTGTTTTTTAGCGGCTGCTCGCTGGGCTGCGTGTTCTGCCAAAACCAGCCCATCAGTCATTATCGGCAGGGCGTGCGCATGACCGTGCCGGAGCTGGCGGATCTTTTCCGCCGCGTGGAGGCGCTGGGCGTGCACAACATCAACCTCGTCACGCCGACGCACTTCGCCCCGGCGATTTTCGACGCGCTGCGCCTTTACAAGCCCGCCGTGCCCGTAATGTGGAACTCCGGCGGCTACGAGTCGCCCGAAATGATCGACCAAGCGCGGGGGCTGGTGGATATCTACCTGCCCGACCTCAAATTCTACGCGTCCGGCGCGGCCAAGCTGCTGTGCGGCGCGCCGGACTACTTTGAGGTCGCCATGGCGGCCATTCAGGCCATGCGCGCGCAGACGGGCGCGCCCGTTTACGATGAGAGCGGCATGCTCCTGCGCGGCACGCTGGTGCGCCATTTGGTGCTGCCCGGTCTGACCGGGGACAGCCTGCATATTTTGGACGAGCTTGCCGCGCGGCTGCCCGGCGATACGCCCGTCAGCCTGATGCGCCAGTACACGCCCATGCCCGGTCTGCCCGTGAAAGGCCTCGACCGCCGCCTGACCTCGCGCGAATACCTGCGCGTGCGCGACCATATGATCGCGCTGGGCCTGCCGGGGTTCTATCAGGAGAAGGACGCCGCCGAGGCCGCCTACACCCCCGCCTTTATGGACGCGGAGTCCACAGCGTTATTTCCCCACGCAGAAGCGTGAAAAGATCTCGTCCAGCAGACCCTCCGTCACATTGTCGCCCGTTACGGAGCCCAGCAAAAAGAGCGCCTCTTGCAGGTCGATGGCCGCAAGGTCCGTCGGAGCGCGCGCTTGCAGCGCCATCCGAGCCGACTCAAGGCAATGGAGCGCACGCTGCGCCACGCCGATGTGCCGGGCGTTGACCAGCGCGGGTTCGCGCGGCACCGCCGCCAGCGATTGCAGATAGTCCCGCACAGCCCGCGCGCCCTCCGGGCTCGTCGCCACGCAGGGCAGCACGGGCCGGATCGGCGTGACGGCCGTAATTTGCGCTTCGTCCAGCACGGGCGGCAGGTCGCCCTTGTTCAGCACCACGGCGCAGGGGCATTCCGGCGGGCGCTGCAAAAGCGCCCGCTCGTCCGCGTTGAGCGGCCTGCACGCGTCCAGCACCAGCAGGGCCGCGTCCGCGTCCCGCAGGGCTTGCCGCGCGCGCGCCACGCCGATGCGCTCCACCTCGTCGCCCGTGTCGCGCAGGCCCGCCGTATCCGTGAGCGTCACGCTTACGCCGCCCAGCGACAGCTCGCCCGTGAGCGCATCCCGCGTGGTGCCCGCCACCGGCGTTACGATGGCCCGATCCTCCCCCAGCAGCGTATTGAAAAGCGTGCTCTTGCCCGCGTTGGGCGCGCCGCACAGCGCCACGCGCAGGCCCTCGCGCACGATGCGCGCGCCGCGCTCGTCGCAGGCCTCGCGCAGGGTTGATATCAGCTTGTCCAGCCCGGAAAGCACGCCCTCGGCAGCCTCGGCCTCGGTGATCTCGTCCGGATAATCCAGATGGGCCTCCAGCCCCGCCAGCAGCGCGGTCAGCTCGTCCTGCGCCGCGCGGATGAAGCGGCTCGCCCCGCCCGACAGCATCGCCTCCTGCGCGCGCAGCGCCGCAGACGAGGCGGCCTCCACCACGCCCATCACAGCCTCGGCTTGGCTCAGATCGATCCTGCCGTTTTCAAACGCGCGGCGGGTGAACTCGCCCGGCTCGGCCAAGCGCGCGCCGGAGCGGATCAGCAGCGCCAGCACCGCCTGCGCCGCCGCCGCCCCGCCATGCGTTTGCAGTTCGCACACATCCTCGCGGGTATAGCTGCGCGGCGCGTACATCGCCACGCCCATGCACTCGTCCACGGGGGACTCGCCGTCCATCGCGCGCCCCAGCATCAGCAGATGGTCGGCGTAGGGCGGCCTTGCGCCGCGCGCGTGAAAGACGCGCTCAAACAGCGCCACGGCCCCCGGCCCGCTGAGGCGCACAATCGCCACGCCGCCCGCGCCCAGCCCGGTGGCAATCCCCGCAATGGTATCGTTTGGCATCGACAGCGCCTCCCTCGGCTTCATTATAACATGTTTCCGCCGCGCCGCAAGGCCGGGTTTGACGCGGCCCCGCGCCTGTGGCATAATGGAGAAAACCAACGCGAGGGGGCGTATCCATGCCTCAGGTACAGGCCTTCACAGGCCGGGCGCATCGGCTGCTGGGGCCGTTGATCGGGCAAATCGGGCGGCTGCACGCGGCGCACGCGCCCTGCTTGATGCTGGTGCCGGAGCAGTTCACCCTGCAGGCCGAGCGGGAGCTGCTGGATCGGCTGCATCTGGAGGGCATGTTCACGCTGCAGGCCATGTCGCCCTCGCGGCTGTGCGAGCGCGTGCTGGAGGCCGTCGGGGCCGACGGCAGGGAGCCGCTGGGCAGGCCGGGCCGCCTGATGGCCGTAAGCCGCGCGGTGGAGCTGTGCGAGGACCGGCTGCAATACTACGCCGCGTCCAGCCGGCGCAGGGGCTTTGTGCCCAAGCTGGCCTCCTTGCTGACGGATATGAAGCGCGGCGGCCTGACCGCCGAGGGTCTGCAAGGCTGGGCAGACGGGCTGGAGGGCTCGCAGCGGGCCAAGTATACCGATTTGGCCATGCTCTACGCCGCCTACGAAAACGTGCTGGGCGTGCGCTTTAGCGACAACGAGGATACCACGGCGTATGTGGCCGGGCGGCTGGCCGAGAGCGGCCTGCTGCAAGGAACGCATGTGTTCGTGTATGGCTTTGACACGCTCACCGAACCGATGATCACGCTGCTGTGCGCCGCCGCGCCGCTGTGCGAGAGCCTCACTGTCGCGCTCATCTGCGAGGACGCGTCCGCCCCGGACGGCGACCTGTACGAGCCCGTGCGCGGGAGCCTCGGACGATTTGCGGACGCGCTGCAGGCGCGCGGCATCGCCCTAGGCTACGCCCGCTCGCCGGAAAAAACGCTGTCGGCGGCCCCCGCCCTGCGCCATCTGGACGAGGCGCTGTACCGCCTGCCCTATCTCAAATTTGCGGGCGCTCAGGAGAGCGTCACGCTCGCCTATCGGCAAAGCCCCTACGAGGAAGCCTCGCTTGCCGCGCGGGAGATCCTCTGGCTCGTGGCGCGCGGCGTATCGCCCGATCGCATCGCGGTGCTCCACCCGGACGCGGGCGGCTATGCCTTCTCCGTGAGCGCCGCGCTGGACGACGCGGGCCTCGCCTGCTATACGGACGACAAGCTGCCCGCCTCCGCGCACGGGCTGGCCCGGTTTCTGCTGTGCGCGCTGCGAGCCGCTTCGGGCGGATACCGCAACGAGGACGTGCTGCCCATGCTCAAGTCCGGCTACGCGGGCCTCTCGTTTGAGGAGGCGTGCAGGCTGGAGGACTACGCGTTCCGCTACGGGATCAACCGGGCGCGGTGGACGGAGCCCTTCCGCAAAGGCGCGGACGAGCACCGCGTCGCCATGGAGGCTCTGCGCGCGCGGGCGCTGGAGCCCGTGCAGGCCATGCGCGGCAAGCTGGTATCCGCCCGGAGCGCCGAAGCCTCCCTTGCGGCTGTGTTTAAGCTGCTGCAGGCCGTGAACGCCTATGAGACGCTGAAGCAGGAGGAGGAGCGCCTGCTTGCCGAGGGCATGCTGGTGCGCGCCAGCCAGAACAGTCAGGTCTGGCAGGCGCTGCTGACGCTCAGCGAGCAGCTCTGCCTGCTGATGGACGGCGCGCGGGTGCCGCTCAAGGCCATTGCCGACCGCTTTGAGAGCGGACTGGCGGGCGTGCAGCTTGCCTCGCTGCCTCCGGCGACGGGGATGATCCGCGTGGGCGCGCTGGGGCACTTTTTGGGCGGCGAGATGCAGGCCGTGTTTCTCCTTGGGCTGAACGACGGGATTTTGCAAAAGCAGACGGACAGCCTGCTCAGCGAGGACGAGCGCGCGCAGGCCCGCGAGGCCACCGTGGCGTACCTTGGCGTGACGGACGAGAGCCGCTCCACGCTGGCGCGGCTGGATCTCAAGCGCGCGATGACGCTGCCGACCGAGCGCCTGTTCCTGAGCTGCGCTAAAACCGCGCCGGACGGCACGGCGCTCCGCGACCTGCCCCTCCTGCAAACCCTGCGGGAGCGCCTGTTTGAGGGGCTGCCGGAAACCCCCGTGCCGGAGGACGAGTTGCCCATGACGGCCGCGCAGGCCCTATCGGAGCTTGGCCTGCGTCTGCGCGCCTACGCGGACGGCACCGGCGCGGCGGACGCGCTGCCCGACCGCTGGCGCGCGAGGCTGCTCGCGCTGCTTGCGCGGGCCGATACGCGCCCGCAGGCGCTGGCGCTGCTGCGCGCCGCCGGAGAGCGCGCGGACGCGGACGCGCTCGCTCCCGCCACGGCGCGCGCGCTGTACGGCGGCAAGAACCTTACCGTAAGCCGACTGGAGCAGTTTGCGGGCTGCCCGTTCCAGCATTTTGTGCGCTACGGACTCCGGCCGCAAATACGCAAGGACTGGAAGATCGAGCCGGTGGATACCGGCACGTTCTATCACGCGGCGCTCAACGGCTTCTCGCGGCTGGCGGCGCAGACGCCGGACTATCCGCGCGTGCCGGAGGAAACTGTGGACGAGCTGGCGGAGCTGGCCATGGCTCCGCTGCTGGACGGCCTTGCCGAGGGGCCTATGGGCGACGGGGAGCGGAGCCTGCACATGCAGGCCGTCGCGCGGGAAACCGTACATCGCGCCGCGCAGACCGTAACGCGGCATCTGGCGGCGGGACGGTTTGCGCTGGAGCGCACCGAGGCCGCGTTCGGCTATCCGGGCGGCCTGCCGCCTATCGTGCTGGTGCTGGCGGACGGCCGCCAGATCGCCCTGCGCGGGTACATCGACCGCATTGACCGCTACGACGACGGCGAGAGCGTCTACCTGCGCGTGATCGATTACAAAAGCAGCCGCCACAGCTTGGACGCGGCGCAGACGTGGTGGGGCTTGCAGCTCCAGCTGCTGCTGTACTTGGACGCGGCGCGGGCCGTATCGGAACGCGGCGTGCCGGCGGGGGCTTTCTATTTCTATGTGGCCGACCCGCTGGTGGAGAGCCCGCAGGACGCGCAGGCGCTGGCCGAGGCCGGGCTGCGCAAGCTATTGCAGCTGCGCGGCGTAACGCTGGCCGACGTGGAGGTGCTGGACGCGATGGACGAGGGCGGCGCGGGCGGCGTGCTGCCCGCCGTGCTTACCAAGGACGGCAGGCCGCTCAAGGGCGCGAAGGCCCTCAGCCTGACGCAGATGCAGGCGCTGCTGGCCCACGCGCGGGAGGCGGCGGCGCAGCTTGCCACCCGCATGCTGGATGGCGAGGCGGCCCCGAAGCCGTGGCATCAGCCCAACCAGCTTGCTTGCGAGCGGTGCGATTGCCGCGCGGTGTGCGGCTTTGACGCGGCCGCTCCCGGCGCGGTGTGCTTTGACGCGCCGCCCCTCAGCGCGGCCCGGTGGCGCGGCCTTTTGGGGCCGGATGAGGACGCTCAGCAAAAAGACTGAATTTTGCATTGCCTTTGGCCGCGGTATCCTGTATAATGGAAACGTACAATACGGGCAGAAGCCTCATCCCGCAGCGCGGGGAGACGCCCGCGCAACGTTCCAAATCATCATGACAGGAGGCGTTCCCATTGATTCAAGTGATCGCAGGCAAAAAAGGATCGGGGAAGACCAAGCGCATCATCGACATGGCGAACACGGCCAGCAAGGAAAGCAGCCACGACATCGTTTTCATCGACGATGACAACGACTACATGTTCGACCTGCGCCACGAGGTGCGCTTTATCAACGCGGGGGAGTATCAGCTGCTGAACGACCAGATGTTTATGGGCTTTCTGTGCGGCGCGGTCGCTCAGAACTTCGACGTGGGGCAGATCTACGTGGACGCGTTCAAAAAGCTGATCAAGGCCGACCTGTCTACGACGGCTTGGCTCTTTGAGCGGCTGGAGGTCATCTCGCAGGCGCACAACGTCAACTTTGTGCTCTCCATCAGCGAGGACCCCGATAATCTGCCTGAGTTCATCCAAAAGTACGTCATCTGACCGCTTTACCGTAACCGGCGGAACAAGCGCCTTCGCCTTTCCGCGAGGGCGCTTTTGCCTATCATGAGGGGCCCCGCCCCTAGGGAGTGATTGCATGAGCTTTTTTTCCACGCGCGGAGGCGCCTGCGTAACGGCCTCGCAGGCCGTGTTGACCGGGCTGGCGGAGGACGGCGGCCTGTACGTGCCCGCTATGTTCGCCACACTATCGCCCGATCGCATCGCCCGCCTGAGCGATATGTCCTATCCCCAGCGCGCGGCGCGCGTGCTGCGCCACTTTATGGAGGATTACACCATTGCCGAGCTGGAGGACAGCGTCGCCAAGGCCTACGCTCCCGCCTTTTGGGACGACCCGACCATCGCGCCCGTCAAACCGCTGGACGAGCGTCAGTATGTAATGGAGCTTTTCCACGGCCCCACGCTCGCCTTTAAGGACGTCGCGCTCAAGCTGCTCCCCCACCTGATCGCGCTGGCCGCGCAAAAGAACAACGAGCGCCGCGAGATCAGCATTCTGGTGGCGACCAGCGGCGATACCGGCAAGGCCGCGCTGGAGGGCTTCAGCGATGTGCCCGGCACAAGCTGCAGCGTGTTCTATCCCGCGGACGGCGTAAGCGCCATCCAGCAGCTGCAAATGACGACGACGGCCGGCCGGAACACCCACGTCATTGGCGTAAAAGGCAATTTTGACGACACGCAGACCGGCGTGAAGGCGCTCTTTGGCAGCGCGGAGTTCCGCGCGCAGATGGACAGGCTGGGCAAGCTGCCCTCCTCCGCCAATTCCATCAACTTTGGCCGATTGGCCCCGCAGGTCGTCTACTACTTTTCCGCCTATGCCGACTTGGTAAAGCAGGGCGCGCTCCGCATGGGTCAGCTTGTTAATTTTGTTGTGCCCACGGGCAACTTTGGCGATATCCTCGCGGGCTTTTACGCCAAGCTCATGGGGCTGCCCATCGGCCGTTTGATCTGCGCCAGCAACCGCAACAACGTGCTGACCGATTTTTTCACCGACGGCATCTATTACACGCACCGCGCGTTCTTTAAGACAATCAGCCCGTCCATGGACATCCTGATCTCCTCCAACTTGGAGCGCCTGCTCTACGAGAGCACCGACCGCGACCCCGTGCTGGTGAGAACGTGGATGGAGCAGCTCCGCGAGTGCGGCAGCTTCTCGGTAGGGGCGCAGCGCCTGCGCTGGATGCAGGAGACCTTCTACGCCGATTTTGCCGACGACAACATGACCCGCAGCGAAATCAAGCGCGTGTTCGACCGCTGCGGCTACCTGATGGATCCTCACACCGCCGTCGGCAGCTATGTGCTGACCCGCTACCGCGAGCTGACCGGCGATCACACCGCGACGGTGCTGCTCTCCACCGCCAGCCCGTACAAGTTTGCGCCCGACGTGCTGGCCGCGCTGGACGGCCGCGACGCGATTGCGGACAAGGACGCGTTTGCGTGCATCGACAGGCTGGAGGCGCGCAGCGGGACGGCCGCCCCCAAGCAGCTCCGCGCGCTGGCCAGCCTGCCCGTCAAGCACAGCGTCGTTTGCGCCCGCGAGGACATGGGCGCCGCGCTGCTGGCGGAGTATCAAAAATAATTCCGAACGATCACGCAAAAAGCCGTTTCACTTCCGCCCGGCCGAGGTATGCTATCAAACGTAAGCAATCCCTCACCCAACTGATTAAGGAGGAAACAGATATGAAATGGATTTGCAAGGTTTGCGGTTACGTACACGAGGGCCCGGAGGCTCCCGAAAAATGCCCGCAGTGCGGCGCGCCCAAGACCAAGTTTGAGCTGATGGCGGCCGAAAAATCCTACGCGGACGAGCACCGCGTGGGGGTTGCGAAGGACGCCGATCCTCGCATTTTGGAGGGCCTGCGCATGAACTTTACCGGCGAGTGCACCGAGGTGGGCATGTATCTGGCCATGAGCCGCCAAGCCGACCGCGACGGCTATCCTGAGGTAGCCGAGGCCTTCAAGCGCTACGCCCTTGAGGAAGCCGAGCACGCCGCCAAGTTTGCCGAGCTGCTGGGCGAGGTGGTTACCGACAGCACCAAAAAAAACCTTGAGCTTCGCGCCGAGGCCGAGTGGGGCGCGACCTCCGGCAAGAAGGAGCTGGCCACGCTGGCCAAGCAGCTCAACCTGGACGCGATTCACGACACCGTGCATGAGATGTGCAAGGACGAAGCGCGTCACGGCAAGGGCTTTGACGGACTGCTCAAGCGGTATTTCGCGTAGGCCCTGCCCAGACAGCTAAGAGACGCCGAATCCCCGCGCGCCGGTTTGCGCGTGGGTTGGCTGAACCAGCATGCGACCTCCGCGCGCCGCATCCTGAGGGAACCGTTCCGAAAGGGACGGTTCCTTTTTTTGCGTCTCCCGCGTTCTGTAAGGAGCCAAGCCTGACGGCCAAAGCATCGTTGCGAGCCGTAGGCCGCTTGCATATTGTCATATCATGCCTTATACTAGGGCATGGTTTGGGCCGTGTGATCCATGCTCCGAGTCATATGCGCTGTGCCCATCCGACGCGCCGCGCGCCAAAGCCGATACCAATGCAGGCCTATGTGGAGGGATGCCAATGTCTCGTTTTTTGAAAACCTACAAGCTCGTCCTATGGATCGTGCTGGCGCTGGTCGTGCTGCCGCTGCTTGTCACCGCGCTGTACAATCGTCCTACGTCGGACGATATTTCCTTTGCCAGAAGCATGCAAGAATCGCTGCCGTCCAACCCGACCGTGTTTGACATCGTGGGGAACGCGGCGAACATTGCGGCAAACGGCTGGCGCGCCTCCACCGGCACATTTTCCTGTATATTTCTATATTCCGTTCTTTGGGCGCTGCTGCCAAACGTTTGGCAGATGATCTACCCCTTTGTGCTGACGCTGGCGCTTCTGGCTGCGGCCTTTGAGGCGGTGCGGTGCTTGCGCGCTGTCCGTCCGGCGCTTTCGCGCGACGCGGGAGCCTGCTTGGCGCTCTTGTCCGTGCTTTTGTTTTTGCTGCTGATGCCCGATCCCTATCAGGGCTTCTTTTGGTACTCCGGCTCCAACTACATCTTTTCCGCCGCGCTGGGCGTGTGCGTGTTCAGCCGCCTGTTCCGCAGGTGCCGCGCCGGCGCGCGCGCCACGGTGAGCGAGTGGTTTGTGCTGGCGGGCTACTGCCTGCTGTTCTTTTTGTTTGGCGGCGGCGATCATATCAACGGCACCATGTTCATCGTGCTGTACGGCTTCTTTGCGCTTTACGCGCTGAAAAACCGCAAGCCGATCCGCTATCTGCTGCCGCTGATTTTTCTGATCGGCGGCTACCTGCTGGCTGTGCTGGCCCCCGGCAACGGCGTGCGCGCCGCGACGCACGGCGAAGCATCATCCCTGCTGAGCGCGTTTTTGCTATCGTTTGTCAAGGCGTTCCAGTTTGCGTTTCGGGACGCGCGGTACTGGGTGTTTCTCGTCCTGTGCGTTCCGGCGGCGTATGCGGCGGGCGGTTCTTTTTCCGCTCGGCATGCCGCGCTGACGGGGCTGGCCTCGCTGTCTTTGATGGCGGCCTGCTTCTTCCCGCTGCTTTGGAGCGGCGCCTACATCGCGCCCCGTCACACGGATCGATACTTCTACCTGCTTTGTCTGCTGCTGCCGCTCAACCTGACCGTATGGCTTGGCTATCTGCGGCAGGCCCATCAAGGCGGACAAGCCCCGGACGCTCTCTGCCTGCCGGCCAAGCAGCTATGGGCTTGGCTGGCTGTCGCCACGGTGGCGCTTGGGCTGATCAGCGTACCCAATCTGACGCTGTCCCCTCTGCGGCTCAACTGCACGGTAGCGCCTGTCAACGCGGCCATCAGTCTGGCGAGAGGCGACACGCAGCGCTACGCGGCGGATTACGACGCGCTGACGGCCGCCCTGCGCGCGCGGCCGGGCGAGGCGCTCATCATCCAAAGCTGCCCGTCCAGCGCGCTGCTGGGCTCCCCGCAGCTGACCGACAACCCGTCAGACTGGCGCAATCAGGATTTTGCCGCTTACTACGGCGGCGAGGGGAGCAGCGTGGCGGTATCCGAGCAGAGTCGGCAAGCCACGGATTGAACAGCGTGAAGCGGGGCGGGCGTGTTGCTTTCCCTTTGACGGTGTGATACAATAAAGGATGGGATGATATACAGCCGCTTCCATCTTGTCAGGAAATCCATTTTCAGTATACGCCCGTTTGGAGGCAGAACGAATGACGCGGTTTTTTCGGATTTATAAGATTATTCTGTGGGCTGTGCTCATTATGCTTGCTGTGCCGTTGATGGCAGCGGCAATATACAACCGACCCGGTTTGGATGACCTGAACCACCTCAAATCGCTCAAGTGCATGGCCGAAGCGTCCTCCTCAACATGGGATCTTGTTCTTCGTCCCGTCCGCATGGCTGTGGAATGGTGGAATCTCTATTCGGGGACTTTCAGCGCTTTGCTTCTTTATGGCATCGTATGGTCGATCTTCGGCACGGCATGGTGCTCCATCTATCCTTTTCTAATTATTATCGTCTGTGCCTTTACCTGTTTTCAGGTTGTACGCTGTTTGCGCGTGTTCAAGCCGGGGATTCCCAAGGATGTGTCCACTTGTGCGTCTATCTTGTTATGTATCATGTTTTTTCTGCTGCTTCCGGACGCATGCAACGCGTTTTACTGGGTTGCCAGTTCTTCCTATGTTTTATGGGCATGCGTTACGCTTTGTTTGTTTAGCAGCATAATCCGCAAGTGCTCGCTCCTGCCGAAATCTTCTATGCGAGACGGACTCCACGTGGGCCTGCTTTGCGTGGCTTTCTTTTTCCTCGGTGGAGCAGACTCCGTCAACTCTACTGTCGCGGTGGCGCTATATGCTTTTGTGGCGCTGTGGGTTTTCCTCAAGCATAGGCCGAAACGCTACCTTATCCCCTATCTCTTTTTGTTCGCGGGTTACCTTTTGGCAACGTTGGCGCCCGGCAACATGCTGCGCCTGTCGCCGTATCAGAGGGCCGCAACCACGCTTCCCATTCCGTTAGCGGCAATATCCGCATACTTTAAGGCTTTTCAGTTTATCTTCAGCGATTTCCGCTTTTGGATTTTTCTTGTGCTGTGTTTTCCCATGGCGAAGGTTGCCGCCGCATCCTTTTCAGTGTCGGGAAAACATGTTCTTCTCGCGGCGATCGCGTCTATCAGTCTGTTGGCAGCGGGGTTCTTCCCATTGATGCTAACGGTGGGCACCAATTATATATCTCTCAGACATCTGAACGCCTATACCCTTTACCTGTGCGTCTTTCTGTCCCTGAATCTTACCCTATGGATCAGCTACGCGACCCGGCGATGGCAGAGCAGCCCCCGTGCAGAAACGCTGCCATGCAGGAAAGCGCATGGCATCCGCCCGCTTATTCTGTCTTTCGCCGCCGCATTGGCTCTGCTCTGCGTGCTTAGTCTTCCAAACATCTCCTTTCTGCCATTCCAGCTAAATACCGATGTGCCTGTAATTAAGGTGCTCATCAACTGGAGGGCCGGGGCCTTGCAGACCTATGCGACGGATTATGATGCCATTGTCGCAAAAGTGCGCGAAAACCCAGACAAACTCACCATTGTGCCGTCCAACCCAGTCAGTGATATCTACTACTCCCCCAAGCTGTCCTCCGACCCAGAGATGCGGCAGAACATCGATTTTGCTGAGTATTACGGGGCCGCAGGCAGTCGAGTGAAGGCGCTCACCAATACGCTGGATTAAATGAAGCCCCTCACATTGAAAGGAAGTACGTCTGTGTCTCGTTTTTTCAAGGTATATCGGATTATTCAGTGGCTTACCCTGCTTGCCGTCATCCTCCCCTTCTGCATTGCCTCCGTCTACAATCGGCCGATCTTGGATGATGTCTCACACATGTGGCAGCTCAAGCTGCTGCCGGATGCTACCGACCCGTCGTTCGACTTCATCCGTAAACCTTTTGAATTGACGATGAAGTGGTGGAATTATGGTTCCGGCACCTTCAGCACCGTTTTCGTCTATGGCTTCCTTTGGTCCGTCATCGGCACAAGATGGGCAAACATCTTCCCTGTTTTGGCCATCATCACATGCGTGCTTGCTTGCTTTCAAGTGACGCGGTGTCTTCGCGCTTTTCGGCCGGAGATTTCTAAGGATGTGTCCACCTGCGGCGCGTTGCTGCTATCCATCATGTTTCTGCTGCTGCTGCCCGACGCAAACAACGCTATCTTCTGGGTCTGCGCGTCGTTCTACTCACTGTTCGCTTATATTGTGATATGCCTTTTCAGCAGCCTCATTCGGAAATGCTGGGCCAACAAGCCAAGCGGGGCAAAAGACTGGTGCTACATCGCAGCTGTCTGTCTCTTTTGCTTCTTCCTTGGCGGCAACGATTCAATCAACTCTACAATATCGGTGGCCGCCTACGCGCTCCTTGCGATCTGGGTTTTTGTGAAGCGCCTCCCCAAGCGGTATCTTCTCCCTTATCTCTTTCTGCTGGCCGGATATGCGCTGGATGTACTGGCTCCCGGCAACAGTGTACGTACTACGCTGTTTGGCGGCTTTGATTTGACAATACCGCCCGCCATCATTTCTTCTTATTTTAACGCTGTCCAGTTTCTCTTCTCCGATGTCCGCTGCTGGCTCTATCTCCTTCTCTTCCTCCCAATCGTCGTTGAGGTGCGCGGACGCTTTTCGATATCGCTGCGGAGCGCGCTCCTGACAAGCGCTGCCTCTGTTTCCCTGATCGCCGCCGGCTTTTTCCCAATTCTTTTAACGGCCGGCAAGCGCTACCTGACGGATCGCCATTATGATGCGCTCTTCTTCTATCTTTGTGTGTTCCTTGTGCTGAACCTGATTGTGTGGTCAAGCTATCTATGGCAGAAGCGCGCCGCGCATCAAGAGAGCGCTCTGCCGTGCGCCCCATCATCGGCATCCAAATCGCTGGTCGCTATTCTTGCGACAACGGTAATCCTGCTGGGGTTCCTTAGCGTGCCGAACATTCAGTTTGCGCCGTTTCGCCTCAACTGCAACTTGGCGCCCGTAAAGGTGGCCAGCCACCTAAAGGCCGGTACGCTGCAGGAGTGGGCCAGCGAATACGATGGCATCGTTTCCCAATTGCGCGCTCATCCGGGCGAGACAATCTACATCGACTCCTATCCGCAGAACGAGATCCTGTATACACCCTTCTTAACCTTTGATTACGAGACGGGGATTGAGTATCCCTTTGCCCAGTATTATGGAAACGAGAAGAGCGTCATCCGTTTTACCTCAGAGCGGACGGAATAGCCGTATCGCGGCTTCATCCATCGGGATTGGTCCCTAATCAGAGCCTGTATGGGAGACGGTAGATAGATGACACGGTTTTTCAGGGTTTACAAGTTTGTGCTATGGGCCGCATTGCTAATCATTGCGCTGCCTCTCCTTGCGGGAGCAGTCTACAATCGGCCTTCAGGCGATGACATGGCGCACCTTTGGGAGGTGCGTGCCATGAGCGACCCGCAGCTGGCTACGTTTGATATGCCAGACCGACAGATTGAGCGCGCGGTCAGCAACCCCGCAGCCCTGCTCGTGCAATGGTGGAAGCTCTATTCCGGGACCTTCAGCGATGTGCTCTTGTTCTATTGCGTATGGTCGCTGTTCGGGCCGGGATGGTCGTGCATACTGCCCATGCTGGCGGTCGTTCTGTACGTTGTATCCAGCTTTCAGGCGGTACGCTGTTTGCGGGCGTTCCAGCCAAAGATGACAAAGGATGTTTCCACCTGCCTATCGCTTCTGCTGGCAATCATGTTCCTGCTGCTGATGCCGGATGAGACCAACTCGTTATACTGGTTTGCGGGAGCTACTTACTCGATTACGGCAGCGCTGGTGATTTGTGCATTCAGTACGCTGGTACGCAGGTGCTGGTGCGTCAGGTCAGCCTCCCGCGCACGGCAATGGTTGGACGTCGGTTTTTTCTGTTTGGCGTTTTTCCTCATCGGCGGAGGCGATTCCATCAACTCCACCATGTCCGTTCTTCTTTACGGGTTTTTCCTGCTGTGCGTCTTATGGAAGCATCAGCCCAAAAAGTACCTGCTGCCCTTTGTATTCCTTTTGGCGGGATACGCGCTGGCCACGTTGGCTCCGGGAAATTTTGCAAGGCTTGATCTGCATATGGGGCGCGGCCTTTCTCTCCCCCTCTCGCTGGCAACCTCGTTTGTGAAGGCGCTCCAGTTTGCTTTCTCCGATATCCGCTACTGGATTTATCCGGTGCTGTGTCTCCCGGTGCTCTTGGAGGCTGCAAAGCATTTTGCCCCGACGTTTAAGGCCTGTGTGCTGATCAGCCTTGGCTCCGTTTCTCTCCTTGCAGCCGGGTTTTTCCCCCTGCTGCTGACCGTCGGAGACGTGTACATCACCGATCGGCACTACTGTGTGTTGTTCTTCTACTTATCCGAGCTCGTGTTTGCAAACCTCCTTGCATGGCTTAGTTATCTTGGGCGGCAACGCGACGGTGCTCTCTCGCAGCAGATAGGATGGAGGCCAAAGCGCATTGCGGCGGGCCTTGCGGCTACAGCGCTCCTTCTGGGCCTGCTCAGCGTCCCCCACCTCACGCTGAGCCCGTTCAACCTCAACAGCGATCTCGCGTTCATGCGCGTAACCAGCCATCTGCGAGCGGGCACATTGCAGGAGTATGCCGAACAGTATGACGAGATCGTGGCGCAAATCCGCGCGCACCCCGATGAAACAGTCGCCGTTCGCTGGCCGACGCAAAACGATGTGTTCAACTGCATCCGACCGTCCACCGATTCATTGGAAAACCTGTACTTCTCTCAATACTACGGAGGAACATTTGCCCGCATGTATGCCGGAGAGTAGCCCCCGAAGCATCTCCCTCAGCCACAAGCCCACAGAGAAGAACTGAAGAAAAGAGGTTCCCATCATGAAAATCAACTTCTTCGACCTGCACCGTCAATACGAGGCCCTCAAGTCCGAGCTGGAGCCCGCCGTACTGGAATGTCTGGCTAGCTGCAATTTTATCGAAGGCCCCAAGGTGAAGGAGCTGGAGAGCGCCATGTGCGATTTCCTTCAGGTGGGCTACGCCATCACCAGCGGCAACGGCACGGATTCGCTCAAGCTGGCCCTGCGCGCCGTTGGGGTGAAGCCCGGCGACGAGGTCATCACCACGCCGTTCACGTTCTTCGCTACGGCGGAGGCCATCGCGGCCGTCGGGGCTGTGCCTGTGTTTGTGGATGTAAAGGCGGACGACTACAACCTCGACCCGGAGAAGATCGAGGCCGCCATCACCCCCAAGACGCGCGCCATCCTGCCCGTGCACATTTTCGGCTCCCCCGCCGATATGGACGCGATCTGCGCCGTCGCCAAAAAGCACGGGCTCAAGGTCGTGGACGACGCGTGCCAAGCCATCGGCGCGCGCTACCGGGGCAAGCCCGTCGGCACGCTGGCGGATGCGACCTGCTTTTCGTTTTATCCTACCAAGAACCTTGGCGCTTACGGCGACGGCGGCATGGTGACCACCAACGACGAAACCGTGGCCAGCACCTGCCGCGCGCTCAAGGCGCACGGCGCGGGCAAGCTGGGCGCAAAGGCCTACGCGCGCCTGAACAACACGCCCTTTGAGGACGTCCCGCAGGCGGAGGGCGCGCAGTCGCCGCTGTACGATCCGTACAAATACTACAACTACATCATCGCGGAGAATTCCCGCTTGGACAGCCTGCAGGCGGCGGTGCTGCTTGTCAAGCTCCGGCATTTGGACGAGCTGAACCGCAAGCGCGCCGCCATCGCCAAGAAGTACATCGCCGCGCTGGCGGATACGCCCCTCGCGCTGCCCCATCCCGTGGAGGGCGACAGCCTGCACTGCTGGCATCAGTTTGCCGTGATGTCCGACGAGAAAAACAAGCTGACCGCATATCTGGGCGCGCATGAGATCGGCACCGGCGCGTTCTACCCGGTGCCGCTGCACCTGCAAAAGGCGTTCCAGCAGCTCGGCTATCAGGAGGGCAGCCTGCCCGTGGCCGAAAGCCTGTGCAAACGCTCCGTCTGCCTGCCCATCTTCCCGGAGCTGACCGACGCGGAGATCGGCCACATTACCGATACCATCCGCGCCTTCTATGAGGAAGCCGCCAAATGAGAGAGAACGTGTACATCGATCCCACCGCGCATGTATCCGACAAGGCCGATATCGGCAGCGGAACCAAGGTGTGGATCAACAGCCAGATCCGAGAAGATACGGTGATCGGCGAGAACTGCATCCTCAGCAAGGATACGTATATCGACTTCAGCGTGCGCATCGGCAGCCGCGTCAAAATTCAAAACGGCGTGAGCGTCTACCATGGCGTGACCATCGAGGACGATGTGTTCGTCGGCCCAAACGTCGCCTTTACCAACGATTTCTACCCGCGCGCGTTCAACGGCGATTTTGACGTGCGGCCCACGCGCGTCTGCCGGGGCGCGTCCATCGGCGCAAACGCCACCATCGTCTGCGGGCACACGCTGGGCGAGTATTGCTTGGTCGGCTCCGGCAGCGTGGTCACGCACGACGTGCCGCCCTATTGCCTCGCCGTGGGCAACCCGGCCCGCGTAATCGGCGCGGTGTGCAAGTGCGGCCAGCCCGTGAGCCATCCCGGCGACCCATGCGAACGCTGCCAAAGCAAAAAGGAGAGCCTATGAATACTGCGTTGATCGGCTACGGCTACTGGGGCCCCAACATTGCCCGCAACCTGAAGGCCAGCCCAAAGACGACACTGTGCGCCATCTGCGACGCAAGCCCCGCGATGCTCGCAAAGGCGCGCGCCCTTTACGGTGACGAGGTGCGGTACACGACAGATTACCATACCATTCTGGACGATCCGTCCATCGAGGCCGTCGCGGTCGCTCTGCGGCACGACGTCGCTTTCCCCATCGCGCAGGAGGTCATGCGCACGGGCAAGCATCTGTTCATCGAAAAGCCGATGGCCACGGCCGAGGCCGACGTGCGCCTGCTGGGCGAAATCAGCGAGCGGATGGGCGTGGTGCTGCATACCGACCACATATTGGTGTTCAACCCGTGCATCCGCTATGTCAAGCGCATGATCGACAGCGGCGAGCTGGGCGAGCTGCTCTATTTTGACTCCTCGCGCGTCAATTTGGGCCCGCACATCAAAAACGATATCAACGCCATGTGGGACTTGGCCGTGCATGACCTTGCCGTGCTGGATTATCTGTGCGACGGCCAGCCCGTGGCGCAGGTGAGCGCGGTCGGCATGAGCCATTACAGCCAGTGCGAGGAGCTCACCTACCTGACGCTGCGCTATGAGAGCGGGCTGGTGGGCTTTCTCAAGTCCAGCTGGATATCGCCCCTCAAGGAGCGCATGATGGTCATTGGCGGCACCAAGAAGATGGTGGTCTTTGACGACCTGCGCACCGACGAAAAGCTGATGATCTACGACAAGGGCGTCGAGCTGCCCGACGACTTTACCGAGTACGGCCGCTACGAGGCCAAGGTGCGTATGGGCGACCTGCTTTTGCCCTACATTCCGGCGGAGGACTCGCTGCGCAACAGCATTGAGCACTTTGCGGACTGCGTCGCCGAGGGGCGGCAGAGCGTCACGGGCTATCAGCAGGCAGCGCGCGTCATCGGCGTGCTGGAGCGCGCCGACGCGCAGCTTCGCGCCGTTCGCGCAGCGGGGGAGGAGGCCAAGGCATGAGACCGACATTGAAGGGCAGCCGTATTCTGATTACCGGAGGGGCCGGGTTTATCGGCAGCCATCTGACTGATCGTCTGCTGGACGAGGGCGCGGAGCAGGTGGTCGTGATGGACAACATGTTCCTCGGCCGCGAAAGCAACCTTGCCGACGCGACGCGGCGCGGCGCGGTGCTGTACAAGGACGACGCGGAGTTTAGCGAGTCCGTGGAATATCTGCTGCGCGAGCACCGGATCGACGTGGTTTTCAACTTGGCCACAAAGGCGCTCAACTACTCGTTTATCAACCCCAAGGAGGCCTTTACCACCAATGTAACGGTCATTGCCAACCTGCTGGAGCTCCAGCGCAAGGGGCTGTTCCGGACGCTGTGCCATTTTTCCAGCTCGGAGGTCTATGGCACGGCGCTGTACGAGCCGATGGACGAAAAGCACCCCTACAACCCGACCACCACCTACGCGGGCGGCAAGGCGGCGGCGGACGTAATGCTGAAAACTTACGTGAACATGTTCGGGGTGGACGCGTTTATCATCCGGCCGTTCAACAACTACGGCCCGCGGCAGAACTGGGAGGGGCCGCTGGCGGGCATTATCCCGGCCACCGCGCGGCGCATAAGGAACGGCGAGCCGCCCGTGCTGTGCGGCGAGGGCACGCAGTGCCGCGATTTTATCTACGTCAAGGATACCGTGGACGCGGTGGTCAAGCTCTTTGGCGTGATGCCCTCCGGCGACGAGGTGAACGTATCGGCGGGCAACAAGCGCAGCATGAAGGAGCTTCTCACCCAGATATGCGAGCTCATGGGCTACACGGGCGAGATTGCGCGCTTGCCGCGACGCGGCGCGGATGTGGAGTGCCACAACGCCACCAACCAAAAGCTGCTGGGACTGATCGACTTTCAGCCGACTCCGTTTGCGCAGGGACTTGCGGAGACGCTCGACTGGTATAAGGAGCGCTTGGGATGATTCGACTCATTAAGCCGTACCTGTCCTTCGATGAGATGAAGGGCGATTTTGCGGAGATCCTAGACGGCGGCATCCTCACCAAGGGACGCTTTTCCAAGCTGCTGCCGCAAAAGGTCTGCGAGTACACCGGCGCGAAGCACGCCTTCCTCACCACCTCCGCCACCACCGCGCTGACCATGTGCCTGCGCCTGATCGGCGCCGGACCGGGCGACGAGGTCATCGTATCGGACTTCTCATTCCCGGCCTCCGTGAACGTGATCGAGGACGTGGGCGCGACGCCCGTGTTCGCGGACGTATCGCGCGAAACCTTTAACGCGACGGCCGAAACCATCGCGGAGCTTATTACGGCGCGCACCAAGGCGCTCATCTTCGTGGACGGGCTGGGCAATCCCTCCGGCACGGATCAGATCGCCGCGCTATGCCGCGAGAAGGGCGTTGTGATGATCGAGGACGCGGCCTGCGCCATCGGCAGCAGCGTCAACGGGCGCAAGACCGGCAACATTGCCGACCTGACCTGCTTCAGCCTGCACCCGCGCAAGCTGATTACCGGCGGCGAGGGCGGCATTATCACCACCAACAGCGACGCATATGCCGACGAGCTGCGCTACAAGCTCAACCACGGGCAGGACGCAAGCAGCGGCGCGTTTATCGACTACGGCTACAACTACCGCATGCCGGAGCTCAACTGCGCCATGGTCTGCCGCCAGCTGGACAAGCTGGACGACATCGTGGCCGACCGCATCCGGCAGCAGGCCGCCTATGCCGAGGGACTCGCGCCGCTTGGCTTCATCGCCCAGCGCCACGACGCAAACGCCGTGCACAACATGCAGAGCATCGTGTTCCGCCTGCCGGACGGCATGGATCAGGACGCGCTGTTCGGCCATCTGCGCGCGCACGACATCGAGTGCATTTTCGGCACCTACTGCCTGAGCGAGTGCGCCTACTACCAGAACAAGTACCACAGCATACAGCCCAACGCACAGTACCTGATGCACCATACCATCACGCTGCCCTGCTATGCGGGCGTGCCCGTTGCCGACGTGGTCGCCTGCATCGCGGAGTACTGCGCAGAACAAGCCTAACGACCGGGAGGTGCGCATGACGCCCGATATCTCCATTATCATTCCCGCCTTTAACGAGGAAGCCATCGCCCAGACGACGGTGGAAACGCTCGACGCGTATCTGGCAAGCCAGAGCTTCTCGGCCGAGGTGCTGTTTGTGGACGACGGCTCGCAGGATCAAACCGTCGCCATCGTTGAGCAAACGCCCATGCCGCACGCATGCAAGCGGATCGTCAAGCTGTCGCGCAACTTTGGCTCTCACGCGGCCATCCGCGCGGGCCTTTATCACGCCAAGGCAGACCGCTGCGCGCTGTACTACATGGACATGGCGGAGAGCCCGGATATCCTCAAGGCGTTCTACGAGAAGCTGCAGGAGGGCTACGAGGTGGTGGGCAGCCAGCGCGTCGGCTACAAGCCCAGCCGTGGCAGCCGCATCTATTCGTGGCTGCAAAAAAAGTATATCTGTCCGGCGTACCCGGAGGACGGCATTTCCAGCTTCGCGCTCGGCAAGCACGCCAAGCGTGCGCTGAACGAGAACATTGAGAGCGACAGCTCCGTATTCCTGCAAATCTACACCATGGGCTTCCGCAAATGCCTGATCCAGAGCCGGATCCAGGAGCGCGAAAAGGGCGTAAGCAAATGGACGTTCCGCAAAAAGGTGACGCTGCTGGTGGACAGCTTTTGCAGCTTTTCCCACGCGCCGCTTCACCTGATTACCGGGGTCGGCTTTGTGTTTGCGCTGGCCGGCTTTCTGTACGCGCTGGGGCTCTCCGTGGCCAAGCTGTTCCGGCTGGCGGAGTTTGAGCTTGGCTTCCCCATGCTGATCTCCGTGCTGCTGCTGGGCTTCGGCCTGACCAACGTCGCCTTGGGCGTGATCTCGGAGTACCTTGTGCGCACGCTGGACGCATCCCGGCGGCGGCCCGCGTTTATCGTGGAGAGCGTCATCGACGACGATGGAAAGCCCGAAGAACTGAATCAAGGCTGTGCCAAGTCAACGCCGGCAAAGGAGGCTGTATGAACATTCTTGTTACCGGCGCAAGTGGGTTGGTCGGCTCAGCCGCCGCCCAGCACCTGAGCAGAATCCCCGGAGTATCTGTTACCGCTCTGGCGCGCCGTATGATAGCGGACAAGTATCAAAGCGTTTGCTGTGATCTTTCTTGCGATGACATGGAGCACGCCCTTGGCGCTCGCTCGTTCGATGCCATCGTGCATTGCGCGGCCGTGATTCCAGCGGCGAATATGGCGGAGGAGTTTATCTTTCAGCAGAATACCGCCATGGATCGGAAGATCGCGCAGTATGCATCCGCACATATGTGTCGGCTTATCTATGTGTCAACGGTCGCCCTGTATCAAAACCTGACAGGAGAACAGGTAAACAGCGAGACCTCCCCTATCCATACTGATACATTGTATCAGAAATCAAAGTTCGATGGGGAGGCGTTTGTCCGGGAGACCTGTCCCTCCTATGCCATTCTGCGGCTGCCATCGCCCTACGGAAGCGGGCAAAACCGAACCACCGTGCTAAAGCTCTTTATTCAAAAAGCGCTGCAAAGCGGCTCCGTCGGCTACTTTGGGCAGGGCAGTCGGACGCAGAATTTCGTACACGTTACGGATATCGCGCGTGCAGTCGAAAAAGCCATTCTGTCAAAAGAAAACGACGTTTTCAACATTGCCGCAGCTCAGTCTGTCTCCATGAAGGAGCTTGCCGCGCTGGTGGTTTCTATCGCAAATCAGCGCTTTGGCTGCAGCGCTTCCGTGGAGCCCGTGCCAAAGCCTGACCCGCAGGAGGAATACCGTTCCAACATCAGCATTGCCAAGGCGGAACGCCTGCTTGGCTGGAGGCCGCAGGTGCGCCTGACGGACGGAATCGCAGACTGGATGAGCATGCTCACTGATGCGGCTCCGCAGGAGAGCTGACCATGCGAATCGCTGTTTTGTCGGATGCGCACGGCAATGCTTTTGGATTGAGAACCTGCCTCCACCACATCGCGCAGGAACAAGTGGATCAGATTTTCTACCTAGGGGACGCGTTCGGCTATGGAGACCGTGGCGAGCAGGTGGTAGAGCTTCTGCGCGGCGTCAAGGCTCACGCGCTGCTTGGAAACCACGACGCAATGCTGCTGGGCCGCCTGCCCGTGGATACGGAACGGAACAAAAGCTATCGATTGCCGCCGCTGAGCGCCGTAAGCCCCTCCGCAGTGGCATGGCTTCAACCCCTGTTGCCGTATGCCCAACTATCCATTCAAGAACGGCGGATATTGCTTGTACACGGGTCACCTCTGGACCCGCTAGGTGGCTATCTGTACGCAGATAGTGACAAGCGCGCGCTGGCGAGCCTCCCCTATGACTGCATATTGATGGGGCATACGCACCGGCCCTATCTTGAACAGGTTGGAGCCGTATGCGTAGCAAACGTCGGTTCCTGCGGGCTGCCGCGCGATATCGGCAATCGACTTTGCTACGCCCTTTACGACAGCAAGTCAAACACCTGCGAGCTGAGGTATTGCATAGCGGATCCCGCGCAGATGCGAGAAAGTTTTCGCAACGCCAGCAGCGATGTGCTGCGCTGTTTAGAACGCAACAGATGAAAAGGCGGTGTCCAAGATGGAAAGATTGCCCGTCATGGTAACAGGAATCGGCGGCGGCGGCGTCGGCGAGCAGATTCTCAAATGCCTGCGAATGAGTGGACGCAACTACTACATCGTCGGCGGGGATATGAACAAATTCAGCAAAGGACTTGCTATCGTGGACAAGCCCTATATCCTTCCGCCCGCCTCTGACCCTGCGTATGTGGAAACGCTGTTGTCCGTGTGCAAAAGACACGGTATCAAAGCGCTGTTTTATGGCTCCGAACCCGAACTCAAGGTGATGAGCAAGCATCGGTCGGTGTTTGCCGCAAATGATATCTTCATCCCCTTATGCTCGGAGCGTGTGATCGACACCTGCATGGACAAAAACAAAACCATGCAGTGGTTTGACGCGAATGGCTTCAACATGCCGCGCAGCCGAAAAGTGACAGGCCGCGACACTTTGGAGCAGATTGATTTCATTCCGGCTGTACTCAAGCCCTCCGTCGGCGGAGGTGGATCGGCCAACAGCTTCATTGCGCGCAACCACGGCGAGCTGGTACTGTTTGGGAGTTATCTGCTTGATCTGTACGGAGAGTTTATCGTGCAGGAGTACGTCGGCTCCTTTGACAGCGAGTATACGGTGGGCGTGCTGAGCGATATGCAGGGCGCGTATATCAATTCCATCGCGGTGAAGAAGAGCATTTTATCCGGGCTATCCAACCGCATCAAGGTGAAAAACACCTCCGGCGTTGCTAAGCACGGAGAAGTGCTGGCGGTTAGCAGCGGTATTTCGCAAGGAGAGATCGGCCGTTTCCCGGATGTGACCACGCCATGCCGCGAGATCGCGAAGCGGCTGGGCAGCACGGGGCCCATCAATATTCAATGCCGAGTACAGGACGGTAAGGTGTATGTATTCGAGATCAACCCCCGCATTTCCGGCACATCGTCCCTGCGGGCCATGGTGGGCTACAACGAGCCGGACGTGATGATCCGCAGGCAGCTGTACGGCGAACACTTCGAGGTCGATTTCTCCTATCGGGAGGGAATCATTGTGCGCGGCTTGGATGAGGTGCTGCTGGAGACGGAGAAGGTGGACCGCATTGAGCGCGCCTGATCTCTCCGCAGCCCTGCCTTTGTGCGCAAACAAGTCCGTCAGCCATCAGCGAAGCGCGCTCATGGATAACGCCAAGGCTCTGCTGATTTTGCTTGTTGTGATCGGGCATTTTATTGGTGTGAACAGCGCAAATTCCATTTGGTTCTCTAGACTTTACACCATCATCTACATGTTCCATATGCCGCTCTTTGTGTTTATATCAGGGTATTTTGCCAAAAATGTCTATCAGAACGGCTGTTTTTCTTATCGCCGCATCTTTTCGCTCATATTCACCTACCTCTTTTTCCAACTGATCTATGTGCTCACCTATGCCGCCTTTGGCAATTTCTCATATGGCTTGCTTCAAATTCTAAGTGCGACGGATGCGCAATGGTATCTGTTGGCGATGATCCTATGGTATCTGCTTGTTCCCTTCTTCAGCAAGCTCGCCCCTGTCCCCGCGCTTGCCGCGACAGTTCTCCTTGCGCTTCTCTCCGGGTATGCAAACAGTACGGACTTTTTGGCTCTGACCCGTGTTGTGAATATGTTGCCCTATTTTCTGGCTGGATACTATCTTTCTCTTTATGGGTCGCGGCTTGTTGATCTGGCAAATAAAAAGACATTCCGCATTCTTTGCGTTGTCGGCGCGCTGGGGGTGGCTATTGGCATTGCATGCTACACGCATCGCATCGGAGATATCCCCTACTTGTATCGTAACATCTCCTATCAATCCGGAACGCATATCCTCATCCGCGCGGCAAACGGCGTATGCGCCGTGGTGCTTGGACTTGGTTTTTTTGCGGCGTGTCCGCGCCGGAAAACGTTTTTCACCTTCGTTGGCGCTCGCACTTTGCAAATATATGTATACCACATCATCATCTTTTACATTACGGTCTTCTCCGGGCTTTATCAGGTGATGTTCACGCAATGGCCCGGATATGTGCGCTGCTTGATCGTTCCGCTGTTGCTGACCTTCGTGCTGTCTTGGAAGCCTTTCGGATTTCCCTTCCGCCAGATCAGCAAGCTGGACGGGTCGCGCTTCCTCAAATGACGCGCGCGGGCGTCAGCAGGACTTGGCCGAGTTCCGGCTGCGATTGAGGAACGGCTCGCTCATGACCCGGTTGAGCCATTGGATTGCCGGGCCCATGCACAGCGCCACAAGCACCGTGCCGATGCCCACCGTGGCGCCCATCAGCCACCCAGCCAGCACGCACAGCAGATCGGTCGCCACGCGGCACACCCGCAGCGAGGCAACCTTTCGCTTGGCCGCGATCAGCGAGAGCGCGTCGTAAGAGCTTACGCCCATGTCGGCCGTGAAATACAGCGACGAGGCCACGCACACCAGCGCCAGCGCCCCGATCAGCAGGGCAACGCGGCCGATCAGCGTCGGCTCCAGCCCGATGGTTTGGAAGAGCCACATAAAGAAATCGGCCACATAGCCCACCAAGAACAGGTTGACAAACGTCGCAAAGCCGATGAACTTTCGATCCCAAAAGAAGACGACCGCCAAAAGCACCGCTGTGGCTAGGAGGTATACCGTGTGATACTCCCAGCCCAGCTGGTTGGCAACGCCCAGCATGAGCACCGTATACGGATCGGAGCCAAAGTTGGCCGTCCGCATCAGCGCGACCACCAGCCCGCAGGCCAGCACTCCCAGCACCGCCATGAAAACCCGCTTTTGCGTGCGCGTCATCGCATTGCCCCCGTTCCCGTCAAAAATGATTGCAAACAACGGTATCATACAACGACCCGCTCCATTTGTCACGCAAAATGTGTGGCATGGGCGGCAGCAGCAGGCGGCTCCGCCGAATGAACAGCGGAGCCGCAGGTAAATCGCGCGCCGGGGATAGGCTCAGCTCAGCGCGCCGCCATGGAAGAAGCACTCGTACGCGCGCCTGCCGCCGACCACAATCTCCTCGTAGCCTTGGTACCAGTCCAGCCCGCCGTTCACCTTGCACCGATACAGGCTGTCGCCCTGCTGGAAGAATTCCGGCCCGCGATAAGGCAGCTCCAGCGGCGCTTCGAGCAGCGCGGCCTTGAGAAAATCGCCGTTGAAATCGTCATTCAGCACCCTGCCGACATAGTTCATGGCGTAGATCGGGCAGTCGCCGCGCCAAACGGCCTCCTCGCCCGCAAAGCGCTCGCCGCCGACGTAGGTGTCAATGTACGCGTAGCCGTCCCGCTCCACGCGATAATCATGGCTCTGCGGACGCGACGGGGCGACCTCCGCCGCCTTGGCCGCATAGGCGTTCGTCTTGGCGTAGATCAAAAACGCGCGGAGGGCGGCCTCGTCCGGGGCGACGCTCGGCGCAAGGCGCGGGGCGCACTCGTCGTCATCCTTGACCAGCCGATCGACCGTAACCAGCAGCAGCTCGCTCAGGGCGATCAGATTGGCGATGTCCGGGTAGCTCTGGCCGTTCTCCCATTTGGCGATGGCCTGCCGGGACACGCCCAGCTTTTCCGCCAGCGCCTCCTGCGTGAGGCCCCGGTTCTTGCGCAGCAGCTGTAGCTTTTCGGGAAAGATCATTCCTATCGCCCCTTTCGTTGGGTCGGGTACAGCATACCACGGACTTGCCTCGCGCGCCACCCACAGCGGGTT
Organism: uncultured Oscillospiraceae bacterium; assembly: GCA_964408185.1. Classification (GTDB taxonomy): domain Bacteria; phylum Bacillota; class Clostridia; order Christensenellales; family Aristaeellaceae; genus CAYOYK01. The sequence continues at coordinate 45,927 of CAYOYK010000004.1, forward strand.
GCGCTTTCGCGCCCGGCGGTTGCGTCAGGCGCTGGACACGCCGTCGCTGGTTTGCAGGATTTGCAGCACCTGAAGCTCCGCGCCCGTGCCCGCGTCAATATACACGCGATACTCACAGCCCGCGTACGCCCCGGCGACCTCGTAGCAAAGGCGCTCGCTGTCCTTGTAGGGGATCACGCACAGCCGCGCGCCGGAGAGCGTCAGGCGGTCGCTGACCCGCGCCATGGCTTGCTCGCGGCTGATGATCGGCGTAAGGCCGGAGCGCTCGATGTGGTTCATGAGATAGTTGTTGGCTTCCAGCCCGACCACCTCGCCCGTGTCCATGCGCACCTGCGCCTTGACCAAATCCGGGTAGAGCAGCACGCCGTCCTGCACGGCAACGAAGTTGAGCACCGCCATGCCTCCGTACACCTGAAAATGATTGCGCTCCATCTCTCCGTAGCCGTTCTGCTTCAGGAAGGCCAGCGCGCCGACCGTACATTCCTCCAGCGTCTTTTGCTGCATAAACGCGGCGTGCTCCGGCACCATCCACAGCACGCGGCCGCCCTGACGGGTCACCTCGGCGGTGAGCACCACGCCGTCCGTCAGCGTGAGCTGCACGCCGTAGCAGGGCAGCGTTCCCTCCGTGCGCGCGGCCTCGGCAGCGCTCTGCACGCGGGCCAGCCCCACAAACGTCGTGGCGATGGACACGGCCTCCTGCTCGGTAACCTCGTCGTCGCCGAGCGCCTTGGCTTGCCCGTAATGCCGCGCATCGGAGAACGCGCCGTCATAGATCATGGTGGGATAGTCCATGCCGTTGTCCGCGTCGGCCACCTGCTCCAAGGGGCGCAGCGACGCGCTGGCCTCCTGATAGTAGTTGTTCTCCAGCGTCGCAAGCCGCAGGCTCCCGGCCAGCATGTCCTCCCGCGCCAGCGCAAACTGCGCCGCAAGCTGGGCGCACTCGTCCCGCATCGAGGCCAGCATCGCAAGCGCGCCGTCATCCAGCACGCCGGTCTCCACCACGGCCAGCGCCTGCGTGAGCGTGTATTCCGACAGCTGGTTGCAGAACTTGATGGTATCCCGCATGGCTGCGTGGCTGAGCGGCAGCGCACTCAGGCCGCTGACGACCTCGTCCGCCTGCCGGGAGATCTCCATGAGCAGCCGCGCCTGCTCCTGCCGCTGGGTGGTGACGGGCGTTTTATCCAGCTTGGTCTAGATGGCCTGTAAATGCTCCTGCGCCTCCAGCACGCGCTGGGTGTAGGCATCCTCAAGCGCCTGTCCGGTCGCCTTCGCGGCGGTGTTGGTATCAATGGCGATATACACGGCCACCGCCAGCGCCAGCGTCAGAAACGTATAGATGATCGCATGCAGCCCGCGCTTCATGTCGCTCCTCCTAGATGGCAAAGTTGTGCTTGCCGATGCTCAGCTGCACCTGACGCGACCAGATCCAGCCGTTGGTGGCGGTGGCCGGGTTGTAGTAGTACAGGCAGCCGCCCGACGGGTCCCAGCCGTTGAGGGCGTCCCGCGCCGCGCGCAGGCTGTCCTCGTCCGGGGTGAGGTTGATCTGCCCGTCGCTGACCGCATCGAACGCGCCCGCCTGATAGATCACGCCCGCAATGGTGTTGGGGAACAGCGGGCTCTTGACGCGGTTGAGCACCACGGCGGCCACGGCCACCTTGCCTACGTAGGGCTCGCCGCGCGCCTCGCCGTGCACCAAACGGCCCAGCAGGTAGCTCTCCGTCTCGGCATAGCCTGCGGCGGCCACCGTGCCGGATAGCTGCACGCCCAGCGCCGCCGCCGTCGTCGCCCCGACCGCGCCGTCCACCCGCAATCCGTTCTTTTGCTGAAAGTACACCACGGCGTTGTAGGTCTGCTTGCCAAACACGCCGTCCACCGTTCCGCTAAAATAGCCGTATTCCTTGAGTTTGGTCTGTATCAGCCGCACAGACTCGCCCTTGCTGCCCCACGCGACCACGGTTTCCGCGCTGCCCCACAGCGCGACGGCCGCCAGCAGCAGCGCCGCCATCAGCAGCGCCGGAATGCGCTTGCGCATACAAAACAACCTTCCCTCCCGGCGCGGACGCGCCATGAAGGAAAGGTTGCCCAAGGCTGGAAAATGTATGCGCCGTCAGCCGATCCGCTCGCGGTACAGGGCGAGGATATGCTCCGCGTCGTCCTGCGCGCCGGCCTCCAGCAGGCGGCGGCCAAGCTCGGCGGTCGCGTCGCGGGGGTCATCCGGGATCACGCCGTCATCCGAGCCGCGCCCCGCAAACTGGCAGCCGCTCGCCACGCCGTAATCGGCGCTGCGCATGGGCACAATGCGCGGCGGGAGTTGGCCGAGATCCACCGCGTCGGTCTGCGCCATCATCATGGAGGTCTCCAAGCGGTCGGCGTGGCCGGGGTCGGTCTTTTCCGCGCGCATCAGCGCCTCCAAGCGCGGGCTGGGCCAATCCGCCATCACGCAGAGGGTATCCGTCTCGTGGGTCGTCTCGTCGCAGAGGCGGCGCACGGAATCCACCTGCGCGATCGCCCCGTGCCCGTTCATGACCACGATCATGCGAAAGCCCATTTTGCTGAGCAGGCGCAGCTCCTCGCGGATAACGGTGGCAAAGACCTCCTCGCGGAAGTACATGCTGGGCAGCGTGGTGTTGGGGAAGTTCATGCCCCAAATGTAGCTGCTTTCGTCATGCGGGACGCGCAGGTTGTCCAGCAGGGCGTCCGGGTCGTGACGCTCCGCGCCGATGAACAGCGTGGGCGCGACCACCCCGCCCGTAAGCGCGGCGGCGGCGCGGGCGCTGCCCTGCGCGGCCAGACCGTCGGTGCCCATGGGCATGTGCAGGCTGTGCCACTCCACAGGGCCAACCGGCAGATAGCAAAGCGAAATACGCTTTTGCTCCTCACGGATTTCATCCGGGCGAAGATACTCCATTTGTACAGTGCGCGCCATGACGATGCCTCCCTTTGCTTTGATTGCTTATTCCTCGCCGGACGCAAGCTCGTAAGCCGCTTCCGCGCGTTCCAGCGCCTCGTACAGGGCCTCCTGCCGGGTCTGCTCCGCCTGATAGCGGTCGGTCAGCTCCCTCAGCGCGCCCTGCTCGCCATAGGCGGCGGGGTCGGCAAGCTGCGCCTCCAGCTCGGCAAGGGCCTGCTCGCTGCGGGTGATATCACCCTCGGCCTTTGTAACGGCGGACTTGAGCTCGCGCAGGCGGGCGCTCTGCTGGCGGTCGCGCTTGCGCTCCTTGATGGCGCTGGTGCGCGTCTGGCCCGGCTCAAGGCTTTCCTCAGGCGGCGTCGGACGATCGCGCTTCTCCACGTAATCGTCAAAGTTGCCCAGATACTCGGTGATGCAGCCCTCGTCCATGACCGCAACGCGGTTTGCAAAGCGGTTGATAAAGTAGCGGTCGTGGCTGATGGCCAGAATGGTGCCGGGAAAATCAAACAGCGCGTTCTCCAGCACCTCGCGGCTGTCCATATCCAAGTGGTTGGTCGGCTCGTCCAGCAGGAGCACGTTATCCTGCCGGAGCATCAGCTTGGTCAGCGCCACGCGGCCCTTTTCGCCGCCGGAGAGCGTATGGATGGGCTCGAACACCTCGTCCCCCGTGAACAGGAACAGCCCCAGCGCGCCGCGCACGCGGCTCTGCTCCAGCTTGGGAAAGGCGTTCCACACCTCGTCCAGCACGGTGTTGTTCGGGTTCAGGCCCTGCTGGTGCTGGTCGTAATAGCCCACATCCACGTTGGCGCCATAGCGCACGCTGCCCGTATCGAACGGAAGCTGATTCATCAGAATGCGGAAAAGCGTGCTCTTGCCCACGCCGTTCGCCCCGATCAGCGCCACGCGGTCGCCCGCGCGGAGCTTGAAATCGATATCGTGGAACACGGGCTTGCCCTCGAAGCGCTTGCCCAGCCCGCGCACGGTGAGCACCTCCTCGCCCGTGCGGCGGCGCGCGTCGAACGAGAACCGCACGTGCTGCTCCTCAAGGGGCTTGTCCAGCCGCTCGATCTTATCCAAGCGCTTTTGACGGCTTTCGGCAGCGCGGATGCTTTTTTCGCGGTTGAAGCTGCGGTATCGCTCGATGATCGCCTGCTCGCGCTCGATCTCCTTTTGCTGCAGGTTGTAGGCCTTCATGCGGATCTCAAAGTCGGCGGTGCGCTTTTTGAGGTACTCGGTGTAGTTGCCGGTAAACTTGTACATGCGGCCGCCGAGGATCTCGCCCATGGTGGTGCAAACGTGATCCAAAAAATAGCGGTCGTGGCTGATGAGCAGCAGCGAGCCCTTGTAGCCCTCCAAATAGGCTTGCAGCCACTCGATGGCCTCCAGATCAAGGTGATTGGTCGGCTCGTCCATCAGCAGCACATCGGGCTTTTGGAGCAGCAGCTTGCACAGGGACAGGCGCGTGCGCTCGCCGCCGGAGAACGTGCCCACCCGGCGCTCGTACATTTCCGGCGTGAAGCCCAGCCCGGCCAGCGCGCTGCGCATCTGCCCCTCGTAGGCGTAGCCCTCCATGGCCTGATATTTTTCCGTCAGGGCCTGATACGCGCCGCTCAGCCGCGTCGCCTCGGCGGGATCGGTCTCCGCTGCAAGCTGGGCCTCCAGCTCGGCCAGACGCTTCTCCAAGGCGCGGGTCTCATCAAACACGCGCAGGAGCGCCTCCCACGCGGTATCCGTCAGCTCAATGTCGTCCTGCTGCCTCAGGTAGCCAATGCGCAGCTCCTTGCCCTTGTGGATCTGCCCCTCGTCCGGGGTCAGCTCCCCCGTGAGCAGGCGCATCAGCGTGCTCTTGCCGCACCCGTTCGCGCCCACAAGGCCCATCTTCTCGCCCTTTTGCAGGCTGAAGCTGACCCCTCGCAGCACCTCGTGGCCGCCAAAGCCTTTTTGCAGCTCCTGTACCGAAATCAATATCATGAAAAACGTCCCGCCTTTTTGGTGTGGTTACAAGCCCGCCAGCCCGGCGAGCGTGCGCAGGAGGCCGAGGCTCTCGGCGGTCTCCTCGCGGGTGAGACCGCAGAGCGCCAGCGCGTCCGGCGCGGCGGCATGGGCGCGCTCCAAGAGCGGCACGCCTGCGGACAGAATCTCCGCCTGACGGCTGGGCTCCGCGCGCTCGATGGCCTGAAACAGAGCGTCCTCGGCAAAATCGTACCGCTCGCCGCCGGTAAAAAACATTGCGCAGGCCAGCAGCTCGTCCGCCGAGAGCAGCGCGAGCGTCTGCTCCTTGAGGGCCTCCAGCCGATTGGCGCGCTGTTCGCACAGCGGGCCGTCGTCCGTCAGGGAGCAAAGCAGCCGCAGGCTTTTGAGCAGGATACGCTGGGCAGCGTCGTCCTCGCAGGTGATATGCGCCGCGTGCAGGTACAGCAGCTCGCTAAGCACGAAGCGCGGCTCGTCGTCCAGCATGTCGATCAGGCTCTCCTCGCTGAGGGCCTCGGCGGCCTCCAGCGACATGCCGCAATGGCGCAGGCAGGTATCGTCCAGCAGCTTCATGCGTTGCAGGTCGGTCATCAGCTCGGCAATGCGGCGCATCAGGTCACCCATCATCTGGATGAGGCGGAGGATATAATCACGTTCAAAATACATGCGGACGCTCCCTTTCCAAGGATATTATACGGGCTTCCCGGCAACAAATCAAGGTGCGATTGCCCCGCGTCGGCCCCGAATTGTGACAAATTTGCAAAGATTCGCCATATATTTGAAACTTTTTGTCCGTGAGCCTATACATTGCACAAAAATTCATGTATAATCAAGGGTGGAATATGATTTGCATGTATCGCCCTGTCAACCGGAAAGGAGCGTAGTTATTGATGAAAAAGTTATGGAGCCTTCTGGTCTTGCTGACCCTGCTGGTCGCCTGCCTCCCCGCCGCACAGGCGGACGACGCGGGCGCGCTGTCCGTGGACGAATTCAGAGCTTGGATCAGCGAGCTGCTGACCCACACGGTCGGCGTGTCGGCCCTGAACGCGCCCGTCGGCGAGGAATCGCTCACCGACGACGGCTACGCCTATATCTACGACCACATGACGCTCTACTACGACAAGGCGGAGTTGGATGAGAACAGCCGCCTTCAGGCGGTCGTGCTCACCGACGATCTGCTGGAATCGCCGCGCGGGCTGCGCATCGGCGGCACCCTGCAGGATATCATCGACCTGTACGGCTGGCTCAACCCCGATTTGGAGCAGGTGAACGGCGTGATTCCCCTGTACGTGCAGGACGAAATGCCCCAAAGCGCTTACTGGGCTTGGGCTCAGGGCGACAGCCAGAGCGTGAGCATGGTGCAGTGCGCCATTCACTACCGCTTGGGCGAGGACCGTTATACCGACGCGGGCATTGTGTTTACGCTGGAGGACAACGTCATCAGCGGGCTGCGCGTCTACGGCGTGAACCAGAGCATCACCGAGCAGGAGGTGCGCAACAACCTAGCCGTGCTGAGCGGCGGCGCCGCCATGCCCGCCGTGCAGCCCGCCGCGCCATCCTACGTGTTTACCGCCAACAGCGCCGCCAAATTCTCGGCGGACGATCTGCGCTTTGCCGGGCTGGACTACTCCTCCCTGACCGAGGAAGCCGCGCAGTCCGCGTTGGGCGATTACAGCGACGATCAATGGGTGGAGGACGATACCGGCGATTGGCTGCACGTCACGCACCGCGACGGCATTTCCATCACGCTGGTGCTTAACGCACAGCGCACCAAGAGCCGCGCCGATTCCATCCTGATCACGAGCGACGCCATCGAAGGCCCGCGCGGCGTGAAGCTGGGCATGCGGCTGGAGGACGTGGCGGCGCTGTTCGCCTGCGACGGCCAGAACATGAGCCTTGGCAACGCCACGCTGCTTTACGGCGACGGCGACCTGCCGCCCTACGGCCTGTGCGAGATTTCCTCCGAGGGCGTTGTGCTGTGCTATGCCACGGAGATGACCGTCGGCATCGGCCGCACGAGCGTCGTGTGCCTGCGCATTACCTTCCAAGCCGGCTTGGCGACCGAAATCAACATCTACACGCTGCAATAGGATTGCGCATCACATGGAGGAATGGCCATGAAGATCGACCTGAGCTGTCCGGTGGAGCTGTGGCAGTACTCCCTGCCCAAGGGGGAGCTTGGCGAATGCGCCTTTATACTGAACAACCTGTCCGATAAAACCGTCAACTCGGTGCAGGTGACGCTGGTGTGCGACGACGCGGAGGGCAAGCAGCTCTTCCGGCAGATCGAGCGCATCCAGGGCCTTAGCGCGGGCGCGGGCGAACGCTTCAACGTGGTGCTAATGCCCTCCCAGTGGGACGGCGTGGCCTCTGCGGATCTGGTGATCGAGAAGGTTTGGTTCGATGATACCACCATCTGGCGGCGCGGCGGCTCCATGCCCACGGAGTACGAGTCCAACGCGCTGCCCGTCGGCCGGAAGCTGGATGATCTGCGCTTTGTCGCCGGATCGGACGCGGTGGGCTACCCCAGCATGCAGCACAGCGTTTGGGTGTGCGTATGCGGGCGCGCCAACGCCAAGCAGGCCAGCGTTTGCTGCCGCTGCGAGCGCAGCCGCGAGACCGTGTTTGCCTCCTTTACGCTGGAAAACGTGCGCAACCTCATCGCCGTACACGAGCAAAAGCTGAGCGGGTTCACCAAGCAGGCCATCGCGGACGCGTCGGTCATCAATGAGCAGAACTTCAAGGAGCAGGCCAAGGCTAAGCGGAAAAAAACGCGGCGCACGGTGCTGACGATCATCGGCGCGACCGCCGTGGTTGTGTTTTTGGTGGTGTTCTTTCTGCTCACACCAAGGCTGCAATATGCGAGCGCCAAACGCCAGATGGACGGCGGGCAGTACGCGGAGGCCCGCGCCGCCTTTGTGAGCATGACGGGCTACGCCGACAGCGCCGAGCTGGTGACGGAGTGCGATTATCTCGCGGCCAAGCAGCGGCTGTCCCTCGGCGACGAGGGCTCCCTGCGCGAGGCCATTACAGCGTTTGAGGCGCTGGATGCTTATCAGGACAGCCGCGCGCTCAAGGATCAGGCAACGTACCTGCTGGGACAGCTCTATCAGCGGGACAGCCGCTTTGAGGAGGCGATCAGCCTCTACGATACGCTGGGCGATTACGAAAACGCCGCCGAGGATTCCCGCCGGTGCCGCTATGAGCTGGCAACGCAAACCTACCAGAGCGAGGATTACGAGGCCGCCTATCCCCTGCTCGTCGCGCTGTCCGGCTACGAGGACGCGGACGGCATGGCCGCGCGGTGCCAGTATCAGCTGGGGCTTGCCGCCATGACGGACGGCCGCTACGACGACGCGATACTGCTCCTGACGCAGGCCGGGGATGTGGAGGACGCGGCGGCGCGCCTCAGCGAGTGCCGCTATCAGGCCGGGCTGCTGGCGCAGACGGCGGGCGACTTGGAGGCCGCGGGCCTGCTGTTTATCCAAGCGGGCGATTACGAGGACGCGGACGCGCGCGGCAAGGACTGCCTGTACAACGTCGCCCGCACGCGCATGGAGGCCGGGGAGTACGACAAGGCCGCCGCGCTGTTTGAGCAGATATCGGGCTATTTGGACGCGGAAACCTTGGGCTGGGAATGCGTGTACCAGCAAGGCTTGGCTTTGCAGGAAAACGGCGAGCTGCAAGCCGCCGCCGACCTGTACGCCACCATCCCCCTGCACAGCGAGGCGGCCAACATGCGCAGCGAGTGCCTGTATCAGCTGGCCACGGAAGCAGTCGCGGCGCAGGATACCGCCGCGGCCGAGACGCTGCTGGCCGAGCTTGGGGAGTACCGCGGCGCGGACGTGCAGCTCAACAGCATTCGCTTCCAGCGCGCGCTGGGGCTGGTGGAGCAGAAGGACTACGACGCGGCCATCCCCCTGCTGGAATCTCTGGGCGACTTTTCCGGCGTTTCGGACGCGCTCAGCCAATGCCGCTACGCGCAGGCGCAGGCCGCGCTGGACGCGGCGGACTACAAGCTGGCTTACGAGTGCTTTGAAGCGCTGGGCGATTACAGCGACAGCGCCGCCAAGCTGGAGGAGGCCGCCATCGGCTACGCCAGCGCGCTTTCCTCCGCCGGACAGACCAGCGAGGCCGCCGCCGTGCTCAACGCGCTGCCGGACTCCTCCGCCGCGCAATCGCACCTGAACGACCTCACGCTGAGCGCCGCCAAGACGCTCGCCGACGCGGGCAGCTACAAGGAGGCCGCGCAGGCCTATCTGGCGCTGGGCGACACGCCGGGCGCGCGCGACGGCTACAACCAATGCCAGTACGTGCTCGCTACGCGATTGAAGAACAACGGCCAAAATTTGGAGGCGGGCTTTGCCTTTTTGGCCATTGCGGACTACGACGACTCGCAGGCCCAAAGCGACGCTTGCTTTGATCTGTACTACTCCGCCGCCGCCAACGAGGCCCGCGCGGCCGACGCCGACAAGGATTGGCTGACCGTCATATCCGCATTGGAGCAGTTTGATTTGGACGCGCTGCCCAAGCGCTATGAGAGCCTCAAGGCGCTCTACCAAAGCGCCTGCTTTACCTATGCCGAGGAGCTGTACGACGCGGGCCAGCCCTACGAGGCCCTGCCGTACTACCAGCGCGTGGCGGATTACCAGACGGTCGCCACGCGGCAGCTCGCGCGCAAATGCTACCGCATTCTGGGCCTGTGGCGCACCGCCGGCGGCAGCGAGGCCGAGTTCCGCACGGACGGCACCTGCACGCTGATGGGCGAGGAGCTGTGCTTCAAGGTCCGCAACTTCGCTCTGCTGACCGGCCCGGACGTCGACTCGCTGGTGGAGACCTACCGCATCAACAACGTGACGGCGAGCAGCCTGAGCATCCGCGACCTGCGGGCCGGGCAGACCGCCACCTATCGCTTTACGCGCGTGGAGCAGCCCTCGGCGGACACGTCCTCCGCGCCAAACGCCGTGCCGACCGCAACCCCCGCTCCCAGCGCGACGCCAACGGCGGGAGGCTCCAACCCGTGAGCCAGCCGCTGCAATTGTTGCCGCACGGCCGCTTGACGGAGACGCTGCCGGGCGATGTGCTGCCCGCTGATGTACCCATTGCCGACGCGCCACCCGCCGATTTGCCCATTGCCGACGCGCCCGCCGACGTGTCGCCCGCCGACGTGTCGCCCGCCGACACGCCGCCCGTCGATGTGCCCATTGCCGACGCGCGTGCCGCGAGCGAGAAGCAAACGTCCCCGCGCCTGCGCGAGGGAGGATCCGCTTCCTCCGGGAAGCTGGAAATCGGGGTGCTGTACGGCGTTCGCGCGCTGTTTGTGCTGCTGGTGTGCAATTACCACATTTGGCAGCAGGGGTGGATTGGCCAGCGGATCACGCTGTTTGGCTCGACGTGGAGCTTTGACTACATTACCCGTTCCAGCTACCTGTTTGTGGACGGCATGCTGCTGCTGAGCGGCTTTCTGCTCTACCTGCCCTATGCGCGGCAAACCGCGGAGGGGACGGCCCCGCCGGGAGTACGCCGCTTTTACCTGAACCGCGCGGCGCGCATCCTCCCCTCCTACCTGTTTTCCGTGCTGGCGCTGCTTTTCTGCGTCGCGCTGCCCGGCAGGCTGTACGCCACGCCGACCGCCGCATGGACGGACGCGCTCTCTCACCTGACGTTTACGCAGACGTTCAGCCGGACGACGTACCTGTTTACGCCGCTCAACGTTTCGCTGTGGACGGTCGCCGTGGAGATGCAGTTTTACCTGCTGTTCCCATGGCTGGCACGCGCCGCGCAAAAGCGCCCGGCGCTCACGCTGGGCTGCATGGCAGCCGTCGGGTGGCTGTACCGGCTGATCGTGGCCTATCGCTGCGCGGATACGGCGGCGCTCATCAACCAGATGCCCGCCTTCTTGGATGTGTACGCGCTGGGCATGCTGGGCGCGATGCTCTGGGTGCGGCTGCGCGGGCTCTCGCGGCGCGTTCGCGCGTGTATATCGGCCGGAAGCGTCGCGCTGTTTATCCCGCTGCTAACGGCCCTGAGCGCGCTGCTCTACACGCAAAGCCGGCAAAGCTCCGTATCGCCGGAGGCGCTGCGCGTAAGCCAGCTTGCGCTGCGGCTGCCGCTGGCGCTTGTGCTGCTGGCGATGATCCTGTGCTGCACACAATGGCCGCGCCTGCTGCAAAAGCTGCTGGATAACCGCCTGACGCGCTTTCTCAGCACGATTTCGTTCAACCTGTACATCTGGCATCAGGTGCTGGCCAGCCGGATGGCAGCCCGCCTGTTCCCCGCGACCCTGCACACGGATTTGAACCAGCAGATCATCTTTACGCTGCTGGCGTACTCGCTCTCCATTGTGGTGGCCATGCTTTGCACCTACGGGCTGGAACAGCCCGCCGCAAGGCTGATGAAAAACGCGGCGACGCGATATGGAAGGAAGCATCCCCATGAAAGACCCCAGACTTGATACCCTAGCCCGGAACCTGATCCGCTACTCCTGCGAGCTGAAGGCCGGAGAGCGCGTGCTGATTGAGAACTTCGGCATCGAAACCGCGTTTGTGACCGCGCTTGTGCGCGAGGCCTACGCGGTCGGCGCGGAGCCCATCGTCGTGCTGCGGGATAAGACCGTCGAGCGCGAGCTGCTGCTGGGCGGCACCGACGCCAAGTGGGACGCGGAGGCCAAGCTGGACGCGGAGCGCATGCGCGCGTGTCAGGCGTACATCGGCGTGCGCGGCGGCAATAACTCCTACGAGACCTCCGATGTGCCCGGCGAGAAAATGACCAGCTACATGCAGCACTACAACCATGCCGTGCACGGCCTGATCCGCGTGCCGCAGACGCGCTGGGTGGTGCTGCGCTACCCCACCCCCAGCATGAGCCAACTGGCCGAGACCAGCATCGAGGCGTTTGAGGACCACTACTTCAACGTCTGCTGCCTTGATTACGCCAAGATGAGCGTTGCCATGGATCCGCTCGTCCGCCGCCTGGAGGCCGCCGATCGCGTGCACATTATCGGCAAGGGCACCGACCTGAGCTTCTCCATCAAGGGGCTGCCCGCCGTCAAGTGCGACGGCAAGCTGAACATCCCCGACGGCGAGGTGTTCACCGCGCCTGTAAAGGACAGCGTGAACGGCACCATCCAGTACAACACGGCGAGCCTGTATCAGGGCAACGTGTTCAATAACATGAAGCTCACCTTCGAAAACGGCAAGATCATCCAAGCGACCAGCAGCAACACCGAGCTGTGCAACCGCATCTTCGATACCGATCCCGGCGCGCGCTATGTGGGCGAGTTTGCCATCGGCGTAAACCCCTACATCACCAAGGCCATCAAGGATACGCTGTTTGATGAGAAGATCGCCGGCTCGTTCCACTTTACGCCCGGCTCCTGCTACGACAATTGCGATAATGGCAACGAGTCCGCTATCCATTGGGATTTGGTGTGCATCCAAACCCCGGAATACGGCGGCGGCGAGATGTGGCTGGACGATACGCTCATCCGCAAGGACGGGCGCTTTGTGCCGGAGGACCTGCAGGGCCTGAACCCGGAGAACCTCAAATAAAGCAGAGGACAGCCGTTTGGGCGCAAAGGCGGGCGGGAGCAATGCTCCCGCCCCAGTGCGTCAAAAAAGCGGCAAAGACGCTTTTTTGAGTCTTGCGCTTTTCGCCTGCAACCTGTTCGGTCGGCTGAGAGCCTCCCTCACAGAACGCGGCCGGTGAAAAGCGTAGAGAAGCGTTGCTCCGCAACGCCGCCGCCTTGGACGCACAGGTCGCCCAAGGCGGAATCCATTTGGGGAGCGCGGCTCCCCAAGCCCCTCAGGGGTTATTTGACAGGCGGGCGGGAGCAATGCTCCCGCCCGCCTTCCGCGTTGTTTAGCCCGGTTACTTGCCAGCCAAGAAGGCTTCCATCTGCGTGTTCAGCGCGGCGACGTACTCGTCAATGCCCGCTTCCTTCAGCGCGGCAAGCGCGGCCTGATAGTTGGTATCGTAATCCACAAAGCCGTAGAGGATGGGCAGCAGCTGCTTTGCCATGACCTCGTTGCAGGCGGTCTCCACCGCCTCCAAGCCGGTGTTGTCAAACGCGAAGCCCAGCATCTTGGAGGGAATGGCCTCGTCGTCCCAGTGGCGATATTCCTCGATGTACTCGTCGGTCACATCGGCGCCAAACACCTGATACTTCGCGTTGCGGAACATCCACTCGTAGAAGTAGCCGTCGCCGGACGCAGTCTCGGAAAGCGTTACGAGGCGGCCGTTTTCATCCAGCTCGTAGTCCTGCCCTTCCACGCCGTAGAGGCAGAAGAGGTAGTTCTCCTCGGAGCCCCACATCCACGCGAGGAATTTCATCGCGCCGCCGGGGTTGGTGGCGCTGTACGGCACGCACAGCACCTCGCCGCCGCAGGCGTTGATGTAGCGGGGCGCGTCGGGGTTAAGCAGGTAGTCCTTGAGAACGGCGTTGGGATCGGCCGTGCTGACCGTTCCGCCGATCTCGTTGCTCTTGCCCAGCGAGCCCTCCACCCACAGGTACAGGCCCGTTTGCATGCGGCTGTCGCGCTCGTTGTACTTGATGGTCAGGTCGTCGGAGTACAGGCCGTCCTGATACATGCCGTAGTTGAACTTGGCGACCTTTTCAAACGCGGTGGTCTCGGCGTAGCTGTACACCTTGGCGGTCTCCTCGCCAAACACGCACAGGTCCTCGGAGCCGACCCAGAAGTACTGCTCGTCGCCGAAGTAACGCGTCAGGGGCTTAAAGATCACATCAGCGGGCCCCTTCATCAGCGGATCGGTCACGCTGAGGGCGAACTGGCGCAGATCCTCGGCTGTCTTTACCTCGGTCATTCCGGCGGCCTCCAGCTGATCCTGCCGCAGGCAGACAAACTGGTACATCGCGGACGAGGGCGCGTAAGCGGACGGTATGCCGTACTGCACGCCGTTGATCTTGCCGCCGACCATTTGGCTATCCGGCAGGACCTCCTGCATGCTCTCCGGCCAATACTGGGCAATCAGCTCATCCAGCGGCTGGGCCTCCTTGGCGTTGACCAGCGTGCTCAGATCCGGCAGGCCGTCCCAGTACAGGTCGATGGGCGTATTGGCGGCCAGCATGATCTTTTTCTGGTCCCAGTAGTTATCCCAGCTGAGGAAGGTAACGTTGACCTTCATGTTCAGCTCGGCCAGCACGCGCTCGGCGAACGGGCCGTTCAGGAAGGCGGTCATCTCGTCGGTTTCCTCGCCGGGGTAGAGGATTGTGATCTCCTCCACGGGTTCCGCCAACGCGCCGGTCGGCAGCACCATCAGCAGCGCAAAGACGAGCGCCAGCAGGGCAATCGAGATTCGTTTCATGGGGTTTCCTCCTTCTATTTTACGGACGATCCACGCCCGTATTTTCTACTCCTTGACCGCGCCTGTCATGATGCCCTGTACAAAGTACCGCTGTACAAACGGGTATAGGAAGATGATGGGCCCGATGGTAATCATCGTGACGGCCATTTTGACCGTCTCGGACGGCAGGCGGATCCCGGCGGCAGCGCCGGAGGGAATCCGCCCGGAGGATATCGCGTTGACGTTGGATACGATAGAGTACAGGTAGTATTGGAGCGGGTACAGCTCCTTTTTGGTAATAAACATCAGGGAGTTCCACCAATCGTTCCAGTAGGTGAGCGCGTACATCATGCCGATGGTGAGCAGCCCGGTTTTGGTCAGCGGCAGCGCAATGCGGAAAAAGATGGTCATATGGCCCGCGCCGTCGATCTTGGCCGCGTCATACAGCGAGGGCGACACGGCGGAAAAGTACGTGCGCAGCAGGAACATCTCCCATACGCTGAACATCGACGGCAAAATCAGCGCGAGCAGGTTGTTCTGGAGCTGATACCAGTTGACGCAGACCACATACCACGGCACAAGGCCCGCGGAGAAGATGATGGTAAAGTTGCAGATGAACGCGATCACGTTGCGATAGCGCAGCTCGTTGAGGGAGATGGCATAGGCGATCATGCCCGTGACCAGCAGCGACCCGATGGTTCCCACGACCGTGATGAAGAACGTCACGCCGTAAGAGCGCAGGATCCGCGCGCCGCTGTGCGCGAAGATATACGTGTACGTATCCAGCGACCATGCCTCCGGAATCAGGCGGAAGCCGTCCCGCGCAATGCCCGCCTCCGGGGTGAAGCTGACGGAGAGCGTCAGCAGCAGCGGGTACAGGCAGGCCAGCCCAAACAGGCCCACCAGCACGTATGCGATGAGTACGACCGCCCGATCGGAGCCGGTTTTTCGCATGCCCTTGCGCTTCAAAACAATCCCTCCCCGTCGTTGTAGCGCTTGGCCGCCACGTTGGCCAGCGTGACCAGCACAAGCCCCATCACGCTCTGGAAAAGCCCAATGGCCGTAGAATAGCCAAAGCCCATCGTCCGCATGGAGGAATACACATAGGTGTCGATTACGCTGACCGCATCGGACAGCACGCTGTTGTTGCCCACAATGCCCCATATCATTCCAAAGTCGCCGTAGAAGATGCGCCCGACGCTCATCAGCACCAGCACGACCGCCGTCGGCTTGAGCATGGGGATCGTGAGGTGGCAAATCTGCTGGAAACGGCTCGCGCCGTCGATGGTGGCGGCCTCGTACAGCGTGCCGTCAAAGTTGGACATGGCCGCCATGTAGATAATGGAGTTGTAGCCCGCCCACTTCCAAACATCGGCAAGGATGATGATCGCCTTCCAGTACTTTGGCTCCGCGTACCAGCGGACGGGAGCCTCGCCAGCGGACATCAGCAGCCGATTGAGCACGCCGTTCGCGCCGGTGAGCACGACCTCGCCCGTGGTACGGTCCACGCGGAAGTTGGCGGTGAGGAAGCCGTACAATATCGCGCCCACAACCACCCACGACAGGAAATACGGAAAGAACATCGCGCTCTGGGTAATCTTCTTGTACGCGCCGTTGCGCACCTCGTTCATGCACACGGCGATGAGGATCGGCGTGACCGTTCCCAGTATAATGCCGCAAAAGTTGATGATGAGCGTGTTTTTGACCACGTTCCAGCAGCTCATGCTCTCAAAGAAGAAGCGGAAGTTATCCAGCCCGACAAACGGACTGCCAAAGATTCCGTCCACGACGTTAAACTTGGTAAACGCCATCCACGCTCCGCCCAGCGGAATGTAGCAGAACATCAGCAGCAGCACAAGGCCGGGGACGCACATGAGGTAGAGCGTCCCGTTGTGCTTCATTTCCCAGCCAAAGCCGTGCTTGGGAGGCCGAAGTTGATTGTTCATACGCGCTCTCCCCTTCCGCGCAGGTACGGATCGTTGCCCACGTCCGCCACCTCGCCTGTCAGGACGAACATGCCCGTGGTGTGAAAGCGCGTGCCCTCGGCCCACGCGCCGACAAGCGCGCGCTGCAGGCTGCTGGGGGACGCTGCGGCCGCGGGGTCTTTATCGTCAAAGACCTCTAGCTTAATCATCTCCTCGCCCTCGGCGGTCGGATAGTTGTAAAACTGCTCCTGCACGCGCACAATGCGGCTTGTCGGCGGCAGCAGCCGCTTGAGGCCCGGATCATACAGCCAGCTCTCGCTCCAAAAGCCCTTGATCGGCAGCTCCGGGAAATATCGGGCGTAAAACGCGAGCGCCTTTTGCATGCTGGAGCGCACGCGTTCGGGCGTATAGCCCTCCCCGCCGGGGATATGCAGCGCCAGCGTATAGTCGCCCTCTTGCAGCGCCACCGACCACTCGCGCTTGTCCAGCGTTACAGGCTCAAGCCCGATTACGCCGATGGGATCGACCGGGTTGGCGGTTACGGACGCGTCCGTCTCCCGCCAAACCGTAAGGATCGCTTCCGGATCGGTCACGCCGTTCACGCCGTCCAGCTGGCCGTCGCGGCGCACGCGCGCGTCGCCCGGCCAGAGCGCGACCACGCGGCCCGTCGCGCGGCTCCGGTAGGCGGTCGGCGTGCCGAACACAAACGGGATAAAGTAGAACCGATCCAAAAAGAAGATCGCGCAGCAGTAGAAGTTCATATCCCAAGGGTAGTCGTCAAACGAGATATCCCCGGTGTCCTTGTACTTTTGGAGCTGCTTGCGGATCATCCGTTCGGGGATATCGCGGTCGTACTCCGGCGGCACGCCGCGCGCGCGCAGGAGCGCCCGCCCCGCAGGCACGCAGCTCAGCGCGTAGAGAAACGCGTAGACCTGCCGCGCAAACCCCGTCAGGCAGGCAGGCGCGGGGGTCTCAAACTCACAGGCGGTCCCGCGCACGAGCGCGCGCACCGCGTCGTAGCGCAGCGCCTGCGAAACACGCAGCAGTGTTTCGTTGCCCTCTATCGCGGCCAGCGCCTCCCACAGCGCCTCCTGCCGCGCGGCGGGCACGCTGTTCCCCTCCAGCACGGCTTGCAGATCGTCGTGCGGCAGCAGCGTCGCCTCGTCCGGCAGGACGATCGCCCGCACGTAAGGCTCGATGCCCTCGGGCGCGTTCAGCCCCGTTTGACGCAGCCATTGCCGCAGCGTTGCCAGCTCCATACGATCGCCTCCCTTCCGCGCAAGCTATGCGTCGGCCCGCAAGCCGCGCCTAAACCCATCCATGTCCACAACCGTGTGGCTTACGCGCGCCTCCTCGGCGGCGCACGCCATCAGGTGGCTCTCCACCGAGCGGAACACGTCGCTGGGCACGGATTGCGTCTGGTTGTTCAGCAGCGCGAGGAAGTCGTTCATCAGGCCGACGTCCCCGCCGCCGTGCGCGCCCTGCGTAACCTGCGGCACGATGACGCGCTGCACCGCGCGCTCCCCGGAGGACGAGCCAAACGGAAGGACTTCGATGCGGTTCACATCCTCCGAGGCGCGTATTTCACCCTTTTCGCACATGATCTTGAGCGTGCGGGAAATGCGCCCGGTAAACGCGCTGAGGTTAAACGTCGCCGTCACGCCGTTTTCAAACTCCATCAGGGTAGTCTGATGGTCGCACACGTCGTTGTCGCAATGGAACACGCAGCGGCCGTAAGGGCCCTCGTCGATGGCCCTTTGCAGGCCGGTCTCGGACTGATCCTCCGTGAGCACGGTCGCGGGCCAATCGCCGCGCACGGGCAGATAGCACAGGTACGCGCTGTACGTGCAGGAGCGCCGATACGGGCAGTCGCGGCAGCGCTCCGCCGCTCCCTGCGGAGCGTTATCCGCCTTAAAGTAGCTCAGCTCCCCAAACGAGGAGACGCGCTTGCATGTGCTGTCCGTAAACCAGACCAGCAGATCGAGGTCGTGGCAGGACTTTTGCATGATGATCGGGCTGCTCTGCTTGCCGGAGCGCCAGTTCCCGCGCACAAACGAGTGCGCCATATGGAAGTTGCCGATGTTCTCGTTATGCTGGATGGACTCGATACGGCCCAGCTCGCCGGAGGCCAGCACGTTTTTGATCTCGCGGAAGAACGGCGAGTAGCGCAGCACATGGCAGACCACAATGCGGCGGCCTGTCTCGCGGGCCTTCTCCGCGACGCGCAGGCATTCCTCCGCAACGGGAGAGATGGGCTTTTCCAGCAAAATGTCATAGCCGCGCTCCATGGCCGCAATGGCTTGCTTGCAATGATCCCGATCCATCGAGGCGATGATGGCCGCGTCCGCGAGTTTGGGCAGGGCCAGCAGCTTCTCCGCATCGGAATAGAGCGCGTCCGCGGGGACGCCGAGCAGCTTGCCCGCCCGTTGCAGATGCCCCGCGTCCGGATCCGCGATCGCAACGATTTGCACGCCGCGCTCCTCCAGCGCGTACTGCGCATAGATCATCCCACGCTGCCCGGCCCCGATCAATATCAGCTTCATAAACGCACCCCATCTATCGTTTCGTTTGTGTTTAGTAAAGTATAGCCTAGTGTTTCGCGTTTGTCAAGACTGTTTTTATCGCCCGGTGACGCTTGACAAACCTTATACTATCGCGGTACACTGTTCACGATAGAGCCGAAACAAAATCAGCCGGGTCACGCAACAGCATTTGTGTTGCGTCGCACGGCGGGGCGCGAGGCAAACGATGAGCAACATCCGGGAGGTCGCCATTCAGGCAAGCGTATCGCCCGCGACGGTATCGCGGGTGCTCAACAACGACACCACCTACAAGATCATGCCTGAGACGCGCGAGCGCGTATGGAAGGCCGTGGCGGAGCTTAACTACAAGGCGCCCGTATCCACGGCGCGGCGCGCGCGGCACGCGGAGGGCGCGGCCGCGCTGCGCCGGGTGGGCTGCCTTTTGGCGCTCACCAAGGGCAAATACAACGATCCGTACTATCTCTCCATCCTGTCGGGCGCGGAGGGCTACCTGAACGAGCACCGCTGCGAGCTGAGCTTTGTAAAGACCGAGACAGAGTTGGAAAACGCCGACGTGCTGGCGAGCGTCCTCCGTCAGCCGCTGGACGGGCTGATTATGATGCGGCCGCTTCGGCCCGCCGTGTTCGACGCGCTGCGCGAGCATATCCGCTGCATTGTGGGCATTGATACGGGGCATATGCCCATCGACAACATTGAGTACGACCATTTTCGCGTCGCACGCATGGCTGTGACGCATTTATTCCAGAAGGGGTACCGGGAGATCGGGTTCATCGGCGGCGGGTCGGCGAACGAGCCGATGACGCGGAGCCGCCGCTACCGCAGCTATTGCGAGACGATGTGCGACTTGGGCCTGACCGTGCGCCCCGAATGGACGCTGGATTGCGGCTGGGACGACGAGCGCTGCATGGCGCTGGTGGAGAGCCTGCATACGCACGGCGGTCTGCCGCGCGCGTTCTTTGCCAGCAGCGACCTGATGGCGATGGCGACCCTGCGCAGCCTGTACAAGCTGGGCCTTTCCGTGCCCGACGACGTGGCGGTGATGGGCCTGACCAACATAGAAATGAGCCAGTACGCCAATCCTCCGCTCACGACGCTTGAGATTCCCGCCAAGGAGATGGGGATGATCGCCGCCAGCACGCTGATTGCGCGCATGGACGGCGATACGACGCTGCCCAAGCGGATCATCCTGCCGTCCACATTGGTGGAGCGGGACTCGGTGTAAGCTGCGATAGGCCACAGGCAGACGGTCCCTTTTCCTTGGCCGGAGGGCTGCCGACAGCCCCGGCGGCACGCTTTGCCGCTGCCGGGCTTCGCGCCGCGCAAGGCTCGGCCGGTATCTTGTGTGCTTTACAAAAAAATTTGACGCATTGCTCTTTCCTCCCGTCATATAGGTGTCGTTGCAATGACGTAACCAAGGAAAGCTGGTATGACCATGGACGAAAGAGTGTTTGAGGAGCGCGTGCGGGCGCTGGAGCCAAAGCTCTACCGCACCGCTTACGCGCTGCTGTGGAGCGACGCGGACGCGGCCGACGCGATACAGGAGTGCATCCTCAAGGCGTGGCGCAAGCTCGGCTCGCTCAAGGAGGAGGCTCGCTTTGAGGCTTGGACGATGCGAATCCTTGTCAACCAATGCCGAGACCTTCAGCGGCGGAGCAGGCTGAAAACCCTGCCTTACGATGAAGCCATTGACGAGAGCGCGACAGCGCAGCCGCAAGCCCCGACGGATATCGGCTTGCAGGAGGCGCTGCGCGAGCTCCCTCCCAAGTATCGACTGCCGCTTTTGCTGCACCACATGGACGGCTACTCGCTGGAGGAAATCGCGCCCATGCTGCGCGTGCCGCTCAGTACTGTAAAGGGAAGGCTCTATCAGGCGCGAAGGCTGCTGAAAACACTCTTGGCAAAGGAGGCGGTTCGATGAAAGACATTCGCTTTGAAAACGCGTTTTCGCCCGTGCCGCCCATGGTGCATGCCCGCATAGAACAAAGCTTGCGGGAGGTTCGTGAAATGAGTATGAAAAAGGCAAGGCCCATGGTGGCCATCATTTTGGCAGCGGTGCTGGCGCTGGCGCTGCTTGGCGCGGCGATCGCGGAAATGCTGGGCGGCGGCGTGCTGGAGTATATGTTTGGATCGACCGATACATCCGACGATGTGCGGGAGATGGTGCGCCCCATCGGTGTGACGCACGAGTCCGACGGCGTGAAAACCACGGTGGTGGACGCGCTGTTTGACGGCCGCAACATCCACATCGGCCTTGCGTTCGACGCGGCGCAGCCGATCTTTCTGGTGACGGATTCCATCACCGCCGACGGCGCGCAGCTCTGGTGGGAGACCTCCAGCATCCGAGATACGTGGGTGGGCGACCCCATCACCGGGCAAACGGATACCACGGGGCGCGGCTTCAGCGGCACGCTCGACCCCGCGTATATGGGGCTGGAGACGCCTGCGGAGGTCGCCGCCTACGAGGCCTCCATTGCGGAGGCGCAAACGGACGGCAAGGTTGACATCTGCCTGCACATGACGCTGCTTGTGCCCAAGGGCGAGGTGAAGCCCTTTGATCTCTGCACGGACGACAGCGTGGAGGCGTGGAAGCAGATCGACGCCTGCGTAGCGGCTGGCAACACGCCGATCGACGCGAGCGAGCCGTACGACGTGCTCGTGGGCAGCGCATGGCTGGGTGACGAATACTATGACGGCATTCCGGCAGAACAGTATCCCCTGAGCGACGCGAGCGCCTACGCCGAGTATTCCAACCTGCGGGTGCTGGACAGCTTCGAGCTGAGCTTTACGCTGGATGTGGACAAGAGCCGCAGCCTCGACCGCACGCCCAAGGACACGCTCAACGACGGGCGCACGCACATCACGTTTGGCGAGGTCAGCTTCACGCCGATTTGCAGCACGTTTGATTTCATCATTGCGCCCGACGGCATGACGGAAGAGCAGATCGACGCGACATACCGCTGGTTCACATTCTACGCGGTGGACGAAGGGAAGGATCGCGCGCCGATTGCGTTTGACAACGTGTATTACCTGTGCGATTCCTGCTGGGAGGATCAACCGGACGGCTCGCAGGCCCTGCATGCGCATTATCGCATGCCCGGCATAAAGGAGCTCCCCGATGTGATCGCCATTGTGCCGTATAATGAGCAATCCAGCGCGGAGCAGCCGCTGTGGGAGTACGCCATCTATATTCAGGGGAAATAGGGGCCGCTGCCCGCAATCCGCAAACCATTGCAACGGGATCAAGGCCCAAGCAAACGGCGGCGGAA
This sequence comes from uncultured Oscillospiraceae bacterium, assembly GCA_964408185.1. Classification (GTDB taxonomy): domain Bacteria; phylum Bacillota; class Clostridia; order Christensenellales; family Aristaeellaceae; genus CAYOYK01. Next base: position 67,846 of record CAYOYK010000004.1, read on the forward strand.
CCCATCCATCCAAATGCCCTCCGAAGCTTGCTGCTTCGGAGGGCATATTTGCTTGAGCTGTGCTCTGCACTGTACTTTTCAGCACACCTCCCGCATGATATGAGGCTATCAGATCATGCGTTCTCTGCGCAGACGCTGTCTAGCCTTCGGATACCACCCCGGCCATGAACCCTAAAAATGTGTCATACCCCCGTTCCCAACGATAGATATCCTGCGCGATTTCATCCAAGTGATACCGCCTTGCTTTCGCGCGTGCAAGGCTGATGCTTTGTCTTTGAAGCAGTTGCCAATCCGCTTGTCCGGTGCGGATCTGCTCCGCCAACGAATCGTCCGCGACAACCGTCACGGTATCCTTCTCGATCACGACGAAATCACTCGCCACCGTTTGAAACGCGCCTTCCGTTTCCGCGGAATAGATCGTTCTTTCTTGGGCCGATCCGCTGTCGTTCTGCGCCAGCTCCCTTTGCAGGGCTTCCGTGCTAAGTTCGGGGGTGATATCAATCCCCTGGCGAAAAAAGGACTCCAGTATCCGTGCCGAGGTCGCGAGCCTTGGATTCCGCGTAAGCATCGGGTCGTCCTGCAGCAGGAAGCTCCACATCTCGGCGTCCGCGTTCAACCCCTCTCGATTGATGCGCCCAGACGCTTGCAGCAGGGCATTCAGCGAGGCTGCTTCCCGAAAACCCGTTCGGAAGGAAATGTCAACGCCCGCTTCCACGCAGGAGGTTGCCACAAGGGTCCAATCCGCGTCGTCTATGTCCTTCAGTCTCTCTTTGATTTGTCGAAGCGTCGCTTCACGATCCTGTGCGGTCAAGGCGGTAGACAGGTGCTCCACATGTTCCCGTCCATAGGCTCTGCGCAAATCATCGGCCAGCACCGCTGCCGTTTGCACCGTGTTGACGATCAACAGCCGCGGTCCGGGAGATGATTGCACCCAAGCTATGATCTCTTGGCGGCTCTTTGGCGCAGGATCATGGCGAAATGTCACGCGCTGCTTCTCGTACCGAAGCAGTTGAAGCCGCAGCTCAGGGCTCACCAGCTCGCTCACATTTGTCTGATCCCTGTCAAAGCCCTCCAGCTGCCAGAAACGCACCAACGATCCCGATGCCATCACCCAGTAGCAGCGCCACTCTTCCGCAAGAATTTTCATCCAATGCCATGCCACCGGCAGCAGATGCGCCGGAAGCGCGGCGTGGCATTCATCGATGAAGATCATGCCGCCGGGCAGTTCGTGCAAGCGCCGCAGGGTAGCGGGGCGGTTGGAGGCCAACGTTTCAAAGAAGGCTACGGCCGTCGTAACAACGATAGGCGCGCGCCAGAGCGCTGTCAGGCAGCGCGTGCCCGCATCCTGAAAATCCGCGCGGGAATGCAGCTCCGCCACCACGCGCTTGGCATCCTCGCCCGGCAGCGTCAAGCAGGAACGATAGACCGAAACCGATTGAGAAATGATGCTTGTGAAAGGAAGCACAACGAATATCCGCCGCCCGCCGCGACAGATCGCTTGGCGAAGCAGATGCGCCATGATCGCAAGCGTCTTGCCCGACCCGACCGGGCTGTCACAGGAGGCAAACCCGCAGGATTGAACGCTGTCTCGGCAGCTGTTGTACATTTTGCGGCGAAGCAGGCTGCGTTCTTCCCCATTCCCCAGCCGGGCCGCCCATGCGTCCAGTTGCGCCAAACGTTCGGCTGCGCGAAGCGGAATCGGCTGTTCATCTGCCGAATCCTGCCCATAGTGACGCGCCGTGTCCGTATGGTCCGCATCCGCCAAGCACGACAGCCCCATACGAAGGAAGACCTGCATGTCGCCCTGTACCTCCGCCATTGGCGCCGTGTGCTGCAAGCCGGTGAGCCGCCGATGCAGCCGCACCATAGGGCCTAATGTGCGGTCGATGCGCATGCGGGTCTTTGGATCATCGTCCCGGAATATGGGGCGATCCTCCGCGGCCTCCTCTGCCAGATCGTGCAGCCCCGTATGGTGGGACTGCACCAAAAATGCCGCCAGCTCTGCCGCGCCCTCCGCCATCAAAAGTGCAGCGCCGGCATCCTGATGATGCACCGGCAAATGCCGCGCACCATTCGGCTCGCGCAGAACCCGTTGATTCTCCTCGTCCAGCTTGCCGACGTCGTGCGTCTGCGCCGCAGCGCGAACCATTTCGAGCAATGCCCCGCCGTCCTTCTGTGCAAAGGCGGCGGCTTCCCCCGCATACTGCTCCGCCAAAGCACAGACGCCCTCCGCATGGCTTTGATAGACCTGCGGAGGGCGGTCATGCTTGGCGCTATGGGCCAAATATGCCATTATGGATTCACCAGATCAACCACGCTGTCCATGCGTGCGCACAGCGCTTCGGGAAGCTCGGTCTTATCCTCATAATCAGCCCAGCGAGTGGAAGGATCGTTCTGATTGCCAATGCGCACAGGCGTCAAGGCCTCCATCAGCAGGTAATCCGGACAGGAGCCCAGCAGATGCTTATGCTCCAGATACCATGCGTGACGGATGCGCACATCCGGCCGGATCGCGGAACGGTTCATCTCGTAAGCGTAAGGAAGGAGCAGCTTGAACAGCTCGATGTCATCCGCTGTACAGCCGCTCTTGTGGGCGTAATTCGGGTTGACAAAGAAGGGCATGCAATACACGCCGTGCTCCACCACACGGTAGGCCAAGGGAGCCATGCCGGCGCTCTTGCCCTCCTCAACGCCGGCTTTGTTGGTGTTGGTCTGGCGCAGGATGCTCACAGGCGCAACCGACAGGCCCATGCCCATCTGCACAATACCGGTCTTGATAAAGCCCTTGTTGCCTCCGTCTTCCAGAAAGGTATTCCCGAAAACGCGCGCGTCCCAATACTTTTGCACAAACGCGCTTTCCGTGAATTGAGCCGGGTCATTGCCCATTTCCGCTACAATGGACTTACGCTCCCGCCCGCGGTGTTCGAGGATCTGATAATGCTCCGGTTTGCCGCTAAACTTCTCCGGCAGCGATCGAAAGAACGGCGCATCATGATCGTCCAGCAGATCGCGCACCTTCCGTTTGAAGGACACAGGCGAGATCTCACCGCAGCCGTTGGGACGCTGGCGAGGGTCGCTTTCACGGTCCGGGTCTCCGTTCGGGTTACTGTTCACGACCTCGATGACCAGCAATCCTGTTGCACGCTTGATGGCTTCACTCATTTTGCATGATCCTCCTCTTCGTTGACATCAATGGTTTCTTCCTTTGCCTCGGCGGCCTGTCCGTCCGGCTTTTTCTTTCTCGGCAGCGCCGCCAAATAACCAAGTAGCAGCTGTGCCTTTTCCGCGTCGTTCAGGCGGATGGTGTCGCTCCAAGACTGCCGGAGCTGCGCCACGATCCCCTCATACAGATAGAGCAGCCAACCGGCGCGTCTTGTGCTGAGCATACCATTTGGATCGTCTTGTTGTTCCTTTGCCTTTTCGGCGTCTGTCAGTTGACGATACTGATAGCTCTTGGCCCATGTCCAATAGGGCATCATGCGTTGCCCCAGCTGCACAAGCGTGCGAATGGGAAACTCCGTGGCGGACTGCACCAGACTGCTGCCTGCCAGCTGAGGCGGGATTTCCTTATTGTTGCGGACCACCTTGCCATACAGGGCATGCAGTTCATCCGATACCTTGAGCAATTGGCCGTACTGAAACGGGAAATCTTCCATATAGCTTTCTTTCCTCCTTTGGAGTCTGTCAAGCAGCAGGCCGCACAGGGCCAGCATTTCTTTGACCTGCCACCAGAGCTTCTGAGAATGTGCGCGGTCGGTGATGTTCAGTGCGCCCAGAAGGGGAGCAAGGCTGATGAAGGCTTTGGCCAGCATGGACAGGTCCTGTGTGACCGGTTCGTCCGGTTCCATCAGCAGCTCCATCCCGCGGTAATGCGGAACCGGCTTGAACTTATCTGTTGCCAGCGTCCCGTCCTGCTTCCATACGCGATTCAGCACATCCGCAACATTCATCGGGAACAGCGACTGCGGCTGCCCAAACGGAAGGCTTGGGAGGTTTGCGCAGCCCCGCGACCAGCAGTTGGCACGCTCTTTTAATTCAGCGGGATCCGTCATGCGGGTGTAAAGCACCTTGGTGCGCGCTTTGTCCATTTTTCGGAGGATGAATACCTGCAGTCTGTCAGCGTGGGCCTGCGCCCCTTCGGGATGAAGCCCGCGCAAGTCGTCAATCAGCGCGCGCGCCTCCTTCTCGAAGGTGTTCGCGCTGTTGGGAACATGCTTGAATATCCGCACAAAGTCGATGCTCGTCTTGGGAAGCGTATACGGATACACAAAGAGAATCTCGTCCTTATCGGTGTTGATCCAAGTCCTGTATTGGTGCTCTTTATCGCCAATCCAGTTCAAAGCCGCTTGCAGCTCCTGCCGTTTTTGCGGGGAAATCGGGTAAGAGGCGTTGTCCGCGGCGCCGTAGCGGAACTGACAGAGATTCGCGCCGAACATGGTTCTCAGCACCGTCTCAAACCCGCCGGCCAATTTGACAGAGGGCATGGGTTCTTCCAGCGGAGCAAAGGGTATGCCGAATGCGTCAAGCTGCGCTCCTTCGAAAACGCTTGCCGGTTCCTGACCGCTCACGCTCAGCAGCACACGGTTCAACTGCTGCGTGAAGCGAACGCTTGCGGACGGAATCCCCTCCTCGATCAGCTCCTCACAATCGAAAATAACAGACAATGCCCCCGTATCATCCTCGGCGGACTTTTCCGGGCTTCCCGCGTAGAAGAGCAGGGAGAGCGCAAGGCCGACCTCTTTCTTTTGCGCGATCATCTGAAAAGCAGCCGCCTCTATTGCGTTAAAAAGCGGCTGAGGCTCCGCAAAATGCTTTGCCTCTTGCAGGAGCGTCAACATCGGTTGGCCTTCCGAGGCATCCTTCAGCAAGGCATACAGCTCTTCGGGGACGGCTTTCATGGAGATGGCATACTTCTTCCGGAATTTCTTTCCCCAGTTGCACTCCACGCACCAAGAGCGGGCCTCCTGAACGCTTGGCATTTCCGCTTTGCCGAGTTGCAGGCTGTGCAGCTTCTTTTTGACAGCCTCATCCGTGACACGGTATAGAGGAGCCAGATTGCAAGCCGGAAATGTTCCTTGGTTGCTCCCATACTTTCTCAGGTGACTTCCCAGCGTTTTCTCGACCGCGGAAATTTCCGTGATCGTTCCGCCGGATACAACCATGCGAAAGCAAGGGGCTTTCTCGCTGATGTTCGGGATCGGCTTGTACTTGCGATGCCAGCTTTGCGCCGTGATCCCAGCTTGCTCCATCGCCACGGAAAGCTGATACAGTTCATTGATCACGATCCATCATCGCTCCTTTCCGGGTAGGTCAGCACGCCTTGATGGATGCATACATTGAGATCATAGATCGGGCGATAGGCCGACCCGTATGGGCCGGAGAACGTCTCTCGCAGCATAGAAGGAATGAGAATATCCGGCAGTTCGGAGCAGACCCGCGTGTCCGGGCGGAGCGGTCCAAAGTACGACGGAGTGAACTCTTTCCACCCCAATGCCAAGCCGGCGTATGACTGACCGCGCTTCAGCCGTCTGTTGAAGATCGCTTGATAGGCGTGTCCCGGCGATGTCGTGCGGCGATCCCAAGCAAGGGCGTTTTCAGGCAGTACTGTTTTATCACAGCAAGGCATGACGTCGGCATACAGCTTATACCGCACATCGCACAGCACGGTAGCAAACAGCTGGTAGTTGTTGCCCTTCTGAATCGCGTCCGGTTTCCGGAGCGGTCCGCCATAATTGCAAGCGTACGCATGGTAGATGATCGGAGCGCACAGCTCGACCCTGCGGGGAATGATCGATACGCTGGGCAGCCATAGGACGGATTGAAACAGACCGCGAACGGCGGAAAATGTGGGGGCCGGGTAGGTAGCGGGTGTATCCCCGGAATCCGGGCGGGTGAAGATGGCCGTATTGCCTGCAATCTCCATCTCCACGGGGTATGAGGTGTGGGGCAAAACAAATCACCTCTCGTCTTCTTTTGCTTCTATTGGTAGTTTACACTCTCATTGTAGCTTTGTCAATAGTTTTATGGATAATATAAGTAAATAAAAATGTACCAAACTCATTGTTGTTTGACCCTGTGGTTTCGTGGGAGTATAATGATTTGACAGCGTTCCGTTTTTTCGACAGCGCTGAGGATTGAAATATGGATAATATTAATTGCAACTTTGTCGGTGTCCGATTGCCCTGTTCATCTCGATTTTCTTTCCCATTGCGCATTTTCTGCCCAAGGAGGGCACGCAAATGACCCTCGTTGTTGGGGCAGGAAAAGGCGCTGGCGATCGACAGCGGGGTCGGCAGCGGCAGTTTGAGGAGGCGGCAGAAGCCATCACGTCGCTTCCCGTCACGGTCGCGCTGACGCATCGCCATTGCGACCACGCGGGCGGAGAAGCTGCCGCGGGAACGCCCGTCCTTCAAGCGCAATCCCGTTGATGATCCGAATACAGATGCGCCCGCTCACATTCTGACGGTGAAGAAAAACATCCGCTGATGAAGCGTAAGGGAGGACAAAGCATGAGTTTGCTTAGTCGGTATCTGTTTCGGCAGGTTTTCGGGCGGAATCAAGCCAAGGGAGAGGAAAACATCTCCAAAACGACCGAGAGCTTGATGGGCCCAAACTTCGCTCTTTTGAAGGAATACGGCAAAACGGGACGATCCGCGTTGGAAAACATCGCGCACGAGACGCTGGAGCTTACAACGGCGGACGGGCTCAAGCTGATCGGCTACTTGTATCCATGCGAACAGCCGACCGACAAAACCGTGCTCTGCGTCCACGGCTATCATTGGGACGGTGTATCGGACTTTGCCAACATAACGCTGGAGTACCGCAAGCGGGGCTTTCAGGTGTTGCTGGTGAACAACCGCTCCTGCGGGCCAAGCGAGGGCGAGTTTGCCTCCTTTGGCGTGCGGGAAAGCGAGGATACGCTGCTGTGGATCAGTAAGCTGGTTGAGCTGTTCCCAAGCTGCGAAATCATTCTGCAAGGCTGCTCCATGGGCGCGGCAACCGTCTGCATGACGGCGGACAAGCGCCTGCCCGCCAACGTGAAGCTGATCGTTTCCGACTGCGCCTATGCCACGATTCAAGACCAGTTTGCCTACACGGTGCGACGCTTCCTTCATCTGCCGATTCGCCCCACGCTTCATCTGCTGGAAAAGGAGTTCCGGAAGCAATTCGGGTGCGGCTTTGCCGACTATTCGCCGCTGCAATCAGTCGCCCATTCGCAAACGCCAATGCTCTTCGTGCATGGCAAGGAGGATCGCTATGTGCCGGTGGAAAACGCACAAAAGCTATACGACGCCTGCCACGCCGAAAAGAGACTGCTGCTTGTGGGGGGCGCGGGTCACGCGGCGGCACAATTGTACGCAAAGGACGATTACTACAACAAAATACTGAAGCTCGCCTCACAATTCATGGCTTTGCCGCGCGTAAGCTCGGCGGAGACTTCGGCGGCCTCCTGCCTTACGCGCGGGTTGTAGGCTCTCTGCTTGCATTTGTTATTCTTCCGTACCCGCTTGAAACCAGAATCTCGGCCAGATTGATCGCCGCGGGAATCGAGAAGATGACGTCCCGCGACAGAAGCGTCGCCTTGGCAGATTTGCCGATGAATACGCAAGAAAGCCTCCTGCTGCATGGATCGTTCCGCAACAGGAGGCTTATCATGGAATCATTCTCATTGCGCTGGTGTGCAGGACGCCCTCCGGATAGTCGATACGCGTTCCCCGCCCGAAGCGTATGGTGGCCGACGTGCAACGGTCGCATTTCGCCGCAGTCTTGAAACGGGACGTGGATTGCGGGCCGCGTCACAAAAGATTTGCGTTCAAAATGCACCTCTTACAAGACTATGTTCACGATCAGCCCCGAAACCAGCGCGAACGCCATCACAAACAGGATGTAGCAAAGAAAGTGCTTGACGCCCAGCACGCACTTGAGCGCGCCAAGATTCGTGATCTTGGTGGCGGGGCCGGTGAGCATGAAGGCCGCCGCCGAGCCCATGCTCATGCCGTCCCACAGCCAAACCTGCAAAAGCGGAATTGTGCCGCCGCCGCAGGCGTACAGCGGAACGCCGATCGTCGCCGCCATCAGCACGCCGAAGCCCTCGTTCGCTTTGCCGAACAAATCCGCGAAGCCATCCGCCGGAACATAGCGCTGAAACACAGCGGACAGCGCAATGCCCAGCAAGAACCACAGCCCCGTCGCCTTGACGTTCCGTCCGAGGTTCTTGACAAGCCGCAGGAGCACGTTCGGGTCGGTATCGTGATTGCTCGGCTCGGCAAAGCCCTCGAAGCGGAAGAACGGTCGCTTGCGGCACCCAAAATGCACCGCAAGACCGGCGGCGATGCCACACAGGAAGCACACGGCGACGCGCACCACAAGCGCCGTCGTTCCCAGCGCCGTGGAATAGACGATCAGCTGCGGGTTGAGCAATATGGACGACATCATGAACGCCGCCAGCCAATCCTCCCGCATGCCCTTCTTGGCGAAGGACGCGGCGATGGGGATGGTGCCGTACATGCACAGCGGCGACGCAATGCCTAGCAGGCACGCGGGCACGATCCCCCACAGCCCCATTCGTTTTTCCTTCAAGCCATCCAGCAGACGGTTGATCTTGCCCTTGCCGAGCACGGATACCACGCTGCCGATGGCCATGCCGAGCAGCCAGTACCGAACAATCTGCTCAAACTGAAGGGTGAAGTAATACCAAAGGTAGATCGCCTCGCGGCGAAGAACGTCAATCATCCAAGTCGATCAGGCGATAGCTCCTGCTTCCAAGCCCGATGGATTCCGCAGTTTCCAAGGTGTGCAGGCCGTTTCGCCCTTCCACGCGGTTGATGAAGCTCTCGTTGCCCTCGGACACCCAAACAAGATCAATGCACGCCTGATCGAGCGCGACCGGATCGGTCGAGGCGAGTATGCCGATGTCGTGCATGTCCGGCTCGGCGGGGTTGCCGTCGCAGTCACAGTCGATGGACAGGCGGTTCATCACGCTGACATACACGATGCGCTCGCCGCTGCCCAGGTAGTCGGAGACCGCCTTGCCCGCGTCCGCCATCGCCTCGCAGAAATCATCCTGATCGCCGCCCCACATGCTTGTTTTGCTTTTGCCGCCCGAATGAATCCACGCCTTGCCCTCCGAGGAGCCGAGGCCGATGGAAATGTTCTTGATCGCCCCGCCGAAGCCCGCCATGGCGTGCCCCTTGAAGTGGGACAGCACCAAATAGCTGTCGTAATCCGCGAACGCTTTCCCCACATAGTTGACCGAAAGCTGCGCGCCGCCGTTAACGGGCAGCTCCATGGAGCCGTCCTCATCGAGGATTTGGAAGGGCGCGATGGCCGTAAAGCCGTGATCCTCCGCTACCTGATAATGGGCGGCGGTAGCCGAACGGGAGCCGCCGTAGGCGGTGTTGCACTCGACGATGGTTCCTTTTACCTTTTCCACAAGCTGCGCGATCAGCTCCGGCCGCAGATAGTTGGACGCGGGCGGCTCGCCTGTGGACAGCTTGACCGCGACCTTGCCGGTTGGGCTCCATCCGAGAGCGTCGTATACAGCGACCATCGCCTCCGGCGTGATGTCGGAGATGAAATAGACGGTCGCGCCCGCCGCGTCGTCCTGATGCGCAAGCGACGACAGCGCGATCACTGCGCCGCCGTTGGTCGTGATGGACGCGTCGGCGGGTGTTGGGCCTTCGGCCCGCGCCGACCCAACGAGGAACATCGCTCCCGCGCAGATCATGGATGGAATGGAACGAACGAGCTTTTTCATGTGCGTGCCTCCTGCATATTCTGATGCTTGCGTGGCTTATATGCTTCCGATTGAATCCGCTTCGATTATAAGCGACGGAACGTCACATGTCAATGGAAAATGAAAAATAAATGACAAAGCGTTGCTTGACGTTCGTTTTTGCGGATGCTATACTCAAAACAGAACGATGCGGGAGGTCGCTATGACGGACTTTATCAGGGCGCGAAGCGACGCGCAAAAGCAGCAGCGGATGGACGAGCTAGGCGCCGCCGCGGAAAAGCTGTACCTTGAGGGCAGCTACCCCAGCATCACGCTTTCGTCTATCGCGGAGGAGCTTGGCTGGGCAAGAGGAAACCTGTATAAATATGTGACCACCAAGGAAGAAATCTTTCTAAATCTGTATATCAAAGCGCAGGAAAAGTGCTTTGGCGAGTTTGAGTCGGCTCTGCGGCAGTACGCGGCATATTCGCCGGACAGCTTTGCCGAGCTTTGCGTCGACGTGATGGCGCGCAACCGTTTGTATCTGAAATACTACAATCTGCTTTCCTGCCTGCTGGAGACAAACGTGCCCTATGCCAAGCTGGTGTCCTTCAAAAAAGCCACCATGGCGCTGACGGTCGAGCTGATGGAAGTCCTTTCGAGCGTGACGGGGCTTTCGCAGGACAAGGCGGCGGAGCTTTTCTGGTCGCTGATTTTTCACGGCGTGGGGCTTGACAGCATTTGCTCCGTCAAGCAGGAAGCGCTCGACGCGATGGCGGACGCGGGCTATCCGCCGCCTGTTTTTTGCTTTGAAAAAATGCTCAAGGAGTACTTAACAACGTATCTGAAAGGACTAAGGCCGCAGGATGAAAGCGACGGCGTGAACAACCCGACCGACAGCGGAGGGAGTGCATCACCACGCTGAGGCAGATCCGATATTTTCAAGCCATTGCCGGAAGCGCGGCGGTGGAGATTTCGCAGCTCAAGGATACGCCCTGCGTGCTGATTTCATCGCCCGAACAGCGAGAGAATGAATGCGCCTTTTATCGGGATGTGGTGGGCTTTGGCGGCGATTTTCTGTTTGCGGAAAATCTGAAGGAAGCGCGGATGCTGGTGGTCAGCGGCCGCGGCGTGATGCCCATCGAGGGCGGCAGCCATCCCGCGCAGCTGGGCGGCGCGCTCTGCCGCATTCCGCTGACCCGAAATGGCAAACCCATCCGTCACAAGTATTGCGCCTTCTGGAAGACGGACAATTCCGGGCGGTATGTGGAGGCGTTCGCGGAAATGCTCAAGGCGCAGTTTGCGGGGGGAGCAGAGGCAAACGAAAAATATGGATTGATGGAGGCAATACTCATGACGATAGAACAAGTGCGGAGAGCGTATCTTGACAAGAAAGATACTCCTTGTCCAATTACACAGCGATTGATAATGTCTGGATACCAGCAAGGCAAAAGTGGATACATCCAGTATGCGCATGAATGTGGAATGGAGGTAGATTATAGAAAGGCGCAGCCAACGCAATGGTGACACTTAATCAAAGAGCATTGCGAGCATGCAGATTCTAAGAGAACCTTTGGAAAATCTGTCGTCTGTGGAGAACTTATTTTTTGGATGGCTGAGGTATTGGGCTGCGTTCGTCCTTTTGAGCTAAGCAACTTGGCTGATTGCATCATTTCCAGCGCTCTTCCAAAGCCCACAAAAAATCAAGCGAATCCTCAAGTGGTATATGATAGAAAAAAGTGGAATACGGCGATACAGTTACTGTGTTTCGATAAAATTGCAGAAGAAGTTAATCGTTTATAATCCCAGTTTACCTATCGAATAACATCTTCTTTGCGGCAGTTTTTACCCCAATTTTTAGACAGTATGATATACAAAGATTGGGGTGTTTTATTATGCCAAAGGGACAACGGAAGTACGATGGTGAGCAGAAGGTTGGATAATAGTCAATTGTTGATGCTACGGTCTACCAAACAAATCCACCTCCACAAGCACAGCCACAAAAGATGGAATCTCCTTACTTCAAAGTAAATATTACACAGATGGGGTTATCGATTCGTACTGAGCCCTTCCCGCGCCAGCGGACAGAAAAAGTCGGGAAAAGCTGTTTAGACACTATCTAGATAGTGTCGACAATAAATTAAACTAGTACGGCGCACCAGAGCGCAATGCAACGAATTTGTACGGCGGCGAC
>CAYOYK010000005.1:0-62082 GCA_964408185.1 uncultured Oscillospiraceae bacterium
CAAACGGGAACGAGACTACCGGGTGCATTTTGTATCAAACTTGTGTCCTTCTCCAAATCATTTGGTATACGAACCCCGTTTCGTATTCCTTAACGGTATGTTTGGCTGTATCTTCCGGCGTGATCCGGAGAACGAATAGCCGCCAAACGCAAAAAGCGCCCACGCTACCGGCACAACCGGCAACGTGGGCGCTCTGCATATAGCTTAATAATTCTCTTTGTCAGTAGGATTGTTCGCCGCAAGGAACACGGTTAAGAGCGACCAAAACGCCGCAAAAATCGTGTTGATCGTACTGGAAATATCCGTGCCGGTTACGGCAAGCACAATCTGCGCAACGGCAGCGGGCAGCGCCATCCACGCAACCTTAGAGCTCGTTAGGCGCTTCCAAGTCGTTTTCAAAAACGCCTTTACCTTTTCCCAAAAACCCTTCATGGTGCATCATCCTTTCTTTTGCTTCTTCTCTACTCCGGTTAATCCATAATTTTCTTCATTTCCCGCGCCTCCCTTCGTGCTTCCGTCTATCGTTCGTGCCCTAGCTGTTCGCCGCTTCGATGAGCGCCGCCCACGTCTGCTTACCAACGATGCCATCCACCGTTAGCCCGCGAGCCGCTTGCAAGTCCATAACGGCGCACTCCGTAGCCGCTCCAAACTCTCCATCCACGGCGATTTCGTCATAACCGGCACGCCGCAAGCCCTCTTGCACTTCACGCGCCCCGCCGCCCACATCGCCACGTTTCCACATAAGGTGAGAATAGCGCGGCTTATAGGCGGCTGTTTGCGGCTTGCATGGCGCTTCCTGCTCTGTATCTGTATCGCTCTCATCGTTGGCGGAGGATGCCCCCGCGCTATCATCCGGCGTTCTGCTCCCTGTGTAGGTGATCCCGCTTACAAGCCCGTAAGCGTTCGCGCCTCCGTTTGGGATCGTCTTATCCGCAAACGTCCGCGTGAGAACCTTTCCGTTACCGGCGCTTGCGTGGATCAACGTACCATCCGCGATCTTGATATAAACGTGCTCCGCGTTGCCCTCATCATCCGCATAGCTTGCCGGTTCTCCGCCGTTATTGCTGTGGATGAAGATAAGCGCCCCCAACGGCACTTTGCCCCAACGCTTCACGCATGTTTCGATTGTCCCTTTTTCGGATAGCATGTTTCGCCACATGTCGTTTGTGCCTTTGTAACTGCACGCAAAGCCGCACTCACGCAAAGCCCACTCAACAAGCCCTTGGCAATCCATCCCGCTTGTGCTCTCTCCTCCGTTTACATATGGGATATTGCCCATGCTCAAAAGGCTTTTCGCCTTTTCCGCTACCATTTCGCCGGTAATCATGTTTTTTCACCCCACAATCTCACATTCTCCCAGCTTTTCTAAAAAATCGTGAGGCACGCCGTTTTGGTGTGCCTCTCCGTACCCTTCGCCCGTGTATTGCTTATACATCTTTTCAAGCGCGTTCTTTTGGTATATCGGCAGCCGTTTCCGCTTGATATAGAAGTAATCGTAAGCCCAATTTATCTTCTCGCTTTGGATCGTGCCTTGCTGCTCACTCACCGTTCTTAGCTCGCGCTTAATCTCCACAAGCTCTTCCTTTTGGGCTTCCGCCACCGCCGCCGCAATGCGCTTTGCTTGCTCTTCCTCTTTTTCTTTGCGCCGCTCCATAATCCGCTTTCTTACCGCTTTCACGGCTTCAAATCCTCCAATGATGGTTGCTATACCTCCAAACACCGCAACCAGCCATTGAAATATTGCTTTTGTTTCGTCCACCATGCCCGCCGCCCCTTTCTTATTCCTCCATCATGCCGACAAGGGCGGTATATTCTTCGTTGGTGATTTTACCCAGCAGACAAAAGAGATCCAGTTTTTCCGCAAGCCCTTCCGTTTTTCCCCTCTGAATTTGCCTAACAATAGCGTTGTAAAGCATTTGTCATTCCTCCATTCCTAATTCGTTCATAATGCTTTGGTACTCTAGCTCAATGATCGCCTCATCCAGCGCGGAGATCGTTTGCTCTGCCTCATCCCTCGCAACCTTCGCCGGATATTCCGCATCATAGCTCTTTGCGGTTTCCAGCCATACGGCATAATTTTCTTCGATCTCCGCCGTTAGGCTAGGCGTTTTTGGCACAATCAAGGTATATTCGTCATATTCCCAATGCTTTTGCGCCTCAACTTCCTGCGCGTTTTCGTAAAAACGCACGTTGGCATAGCCCTCCATGTTAGGTTGATCCTCGATCCGAAACGCGCCGGAAGGGGAGGCGTTTGCGTGTACCCTCATTCCTAATAACCTCCTTTAGCTTTTCTGTGTTCACCGGTTCCACGTACTTCTTACGCATCGCTACCGATCCGCAATGCTTTAGTTGTCCGCAACGCGACAAAAAGCCCGCCGCCGCCCTAAAGCATACCGGCGCGTTTGCTTCCTGCCTTCGCTGTATGCGCTTTGATTGCCTCATCAGCGCAAGCGCGTTTCTTTTTCTTAACCGCGTATACCCCAAGCAAAATTGATAACCCACAAAATCTATTGGGCGGTTCCGCTTTCCCTCTCCATTTTTACGGATCCGGAATATGCACCAATTCGGATGAAAGGTAACGCCAAGCTCTTTGCTCCCGTACTGCGCCACGTCCATAACGGCTTTTCTCAACTTCCGTTTGTTTGTGTCGATCATCACCATATCATCAATATAGCGCACAAAATACCGGATTTTATGCTTTTCCTTCACAAGCCGGTCAATAGGCGTTAGAAAGAAATTGCAAAACCATGCGGATGTATAGTTGCCAATCGGCAACCCCTTGCACGATCTCACAATCTTTCCAATTAGCCACAACGTTTTCTTATCCTTGATAAGCCGCTCAAATGCCGCCATGAGGCGTTCGTTATCTATGGAGGCGTAGCATTTCGTTATGTCCAGCTTCACGGCGTATTTTGCCCGCCGCTTGCTGTGCAACGTTGCTTTCTCCACGCCCTTCTTTGCTGCTGCAATGCCCTTGTTCTTCCGGCTCCCGCAACTCCAAAAATAGAAACGCTTTTCTAGCTCCGGCTCTAGCACGTTCATCAACGCATGGTGCATACATTGATCCGGAAAGAAGCGCGGCACTTGCACATCCCGCGTTTTCTTTTGCAGCCCGTCCACCACGGTAACGATCCTATACGCCGATGGTTCAAACGTTAGGTTTTCCAGCATATCAAATAGCTTTAGCGTGTATTCGTGAATGTGATCCGTTACCTTTTGCACATCCCCGCGCCCGCTCTTTCCAATGCTTGCGCGTTCTATGGCTCTCCGGCAATTATTGTATGTTGCTATTTGCGCATATAGCTTTCCTATCCTTTTCATCGTTCTTGTTTACCTCGCGCCGGTTCGCTTGCGCTACTAAAGCGCGTCCTTTGGTAAATTTTTCGGCAATCGCCGTGGATCGGTTGCGCAATGGTATCCTAGATTAAATTGTAAACAAGTAGCCGAGCGCCGATGTTCGCGTTAGCGTTGGAAGAAGCATTGTTCCAATTCCAGCAAGCAAGCCCGCACGCGCCTCCATTCGTCCAGTTGCCGCCGCAATTCGCAACCCGCCAACGGAAGCGCAACCAACCCAAGAATAAAGCAAAGGGGGAGTGCGCTCCCCCTTTGCATACCCCCTTTAGGGGATGAAAAGAAGCCGAGCGCCGACGGTCGCGTCAGCGCGGGAAGAAGCAATGTACCAACTCCAGCAAGCAAGCCCGCACGCGCCTCCATACGTCCAGGAGCCGCCGCAATACGCAACCCGCCAACCCGTAGAGCTCCAACAAGCATCACACAAATAGGTTGTTTCGCTCGCTCCCGTGTGTGCGCTTGGCAAGTCCGCCCAAGGTGCGGCGCTGTCATACCCAAGCGCGTTTCCGTATGTGCTGCTTAATGCGGTTCCGACTGTGAAGCCTAGCAACGTGTAACCGCTCGCGCTATCATCCTTAAAATTGCTTTGATCCAAGCAATAGTAGAAAGCACCGTTGTTAAAATTGAGCCCGTCGATCCATTCCCAAACGTTGCCGTATGGGTTTTCAATCCCGCGCCACTTCACGCCGCTTGCGGTATCCGTACCCGCTGCGCGTCCGGTGTGCCCCGTGATGCCGTCCGTTGATCCGGTGTTAATTGCCGCGCTCGTATTGCTGTTTCCGGCTCCCAACACCGCTTGAATGCGGGGCGACGGGTATGTAACCATTGTCCACAGCAAAACGGCTGAAGCGCTGCGCCGCCGCGACATTACCCTCTACGTCGCCTGAGAACGGTGAGCAGATATACACGATAGGTCGGAAGGCGCGAAGCGCACGTTCTTCCTTTTCAACAATGGCCATAGCTTCATAGGCGGTAGGGTCGTAATAGCCCTCGCTGTTGAATTTACATATACTCATGGGAACACTCCTTTCACGACGGGCTTCTTGTCCGTCTCTACTACCTACTGGAATAAAAAGCCCGAAGTGGTCCGCGCTTTTTAATCTTTTTTATAGAAATCCGTTTCATAACCGTCGGCGCGGAGCAATAAGCCCTTCGCCCACGGTGGCGTCCTGCCCATCTGCTCACAAACCGCGTCAAGCGACATACGCGGATCGGCCTCGATGACGAGCTCCCCATAACCTGCGCTACCTCGTCTGCTGTAATGAACTGTGCTCTCATGAATGTCCTCCTTTGAATATTCTGCATTATATCTGCGGCATTTCGTTTGAGATTTTGATTATCCGTATTTATAATGCGTAATTAGTATAAATGCGTTCCGCATACTTGTCAATACCTTGAAGAATAAAAATGTGCACTTGAAATACGCATAGCTTTGTGTTATGATGAGGATGAGGTGAATCAATCATGGACACATTCGATTATGCTGCGCTCGGTAGACGGCTCAAAGCCCTTCGTCGGCGTAAGCGGATCAATCAGCAGGAAATGGCTGACCTGCTCGGAAAATCCCTGCGCACGGTTCAGAAATACGAATCCGGCGAGATTGAGGTTTCAATCGACATCATTCATCAGGTGGCAGACATTCTGGAAACGACGCCCATGTTTCTGCTGGGCTACGAAGCCAAATGCGATCCGATTCGCACCATGGCGGACGTGATGTCTTTCCTCTTTGAATTGGAGAATGTCGAGGGTCTCGATTTCTCCATCGAAGTAAAGAAGCCGCCGCGCAATCCCGAATGGACCGGATCCATCTGTTTCAACGGCAAAGCACCGAAAGCCGGGCTGAACGCTGACATGTGCCTGTTCTTGGATCAATGGGAGGATGAACGTGACGATGTACGCACTTTCCATTCGTCTCAGTCAGGCTACAGCGATTGGAAAGAGCAGAATCTGGCGTACTACGCAGCCACGCCCGTCAAGGTCAGCAAACCCAAGGAACTGGATTCAGAGGAACGAATTGAGAAGCGAAACGAATATCTTGCTGGGAAACACGGCAAGCGCGAATAATCACGGTGCGTCCTGTCTGAATCTGATTGAAAGGAGTCCCTATGTCAGTAACGAAGGACGGAAACACGGATCGCTGGATGAGCCAGGTTCGTGTAACAGATTGGACAGGCAAAATCATTCACAAAAAGAAAAGAGGCTTCTCGACCAAGCGAGAAGCCCTGCAATGGGAACGTGAATTTCTCAGTCAAGCGACGGCAAGCCTTGGCATGACGTTTCACGATTTTGTGGAATTGTACTTCAAGGATATGGAAAGTCGGCTGAAAGCAACGACCATCGCCAACAAGCGAAGTCTTGTGGATACGAAGGTGATGCCTTACTTCGGACGGCTTCCGCTGGATGTCATCAAACCCACCGACATTCGCAAGTGGCAAAACACCATGAGCAAGGCGCGCGATGAACAAGGGCAGCCCTATGCGGCGACCTATTTGAAAGCCATCAACAACCAGCTGACCGCCATCTTCAACTACGCGGTGAAGTATTACGGCATGAAGGAGAACCCTTGTCACAAGGCGGGAAGCATGGGGCGCAAGAATGCGGACGAGATGCAGTTCTGGACGGTTGATGAATTTCAGACGTTTATCGAAGCGGCGATGGACAAACCTGCCGCCTATGCCGCGTTCATGACGCTATACTACACGGGACTACGCGAAGGAGAGCTGCTGGCGCTAACACCTGCCGACATCGACCTAAACGCAAAGACGCTGCGCGTCAACAAGAACTTCCAGCGTGTGGGCGGCAAAGACATGATTACCACGCCCAAAACGCCCAAGAGTAATCGCGTCATCACCATTCCAGAAGGCTTGAAGGTGTGTCTTGACGAGTACATGCGGCAGATTTACGATTTGCAGCCGGAGGATCGCTTGTTTCCCTACACCATGCACTATCTTCATCATGAGATGGAGCGATGCTGCAAGGCAACGGGCGTGAAGAAAATCCGCATCCACGACATTCGGCACAGTCACGCCAGCCTGCTTGTTGAAATGGGCTACTCGCCGCTACTGATTGCGGAGCGTCTCGGTCACGAGCGTGTGCAGACGACCATGGAGACGTACAGTCATCTGTACCCGAACAAGCAAGGTGAGGTTGCCCAGAAGCTTGACGAATTCATGCCCCAGCTTTAATGGCTACAAAAAGGAGCCGGATGTAGCCAATTTGTAGCCAACGAGAAAACAAAAATCCCGAAAGTCCTTGTAAATCAAGAACTTTCGGGACAAAATGAGCGGTGGGAGATCATTCCCACTCAATACTCGCCGGCGGCTTTGTCGTCACGTCATACAGCACGCGGTTCACCCCGGCCACCTCGCCGACCACCCTCGTGGCAATCCGGCCCAGCACCTCGTAGGGAATCTGCGCCACGTCGGCGGTCATAAAATCGTCCGTGGTGACGGCGCGTATGGCCACCGCGTAGGCGTAGGTGCGCTCGTCGCCCATCACGCCCACGCTGCGCGCGCCGGTCAGTACCGTAAAGTATTGGCTGATGTCGCCGCTCAGGCCGGCTCGGTCAATCTCGTCGCGCAGGATCGCGTCGCTCTCGCGGACGATGCGCACCTTGTCCGGGGTAAGCTCGCCAACCACGCGGATCGCCAAGCCCGGCCCCGGAAAGGGCTGGCGGCGCACCATGGTCTCCGGCAGGCCGAGGGTCTGGCCCAGCTTGCGCACCTCGTCCTTAAAGAGCATGCGCAGCGGCTCGATCAGGCTGGTAAAGCCCAGCTCCTTGGGCAGCCCGCCCACATTGTGGTGGCTCTTGATGACCGCGCTGCCCTTGACGTTGCCGCTTTCAATCACGTCCGGGTAGATGGTTCCCTGCGCGAAGTGATCCAGCTTGCCCAGCTTCTGGGCCTCGGCCTTAAACACCTCCACAAAATCCCGGCCGATGATCTTGCGCTTCTGCTCCGGGTCGGTGATTCCGGCCAAATCGGCAAAAAAGCGCTCGCTCGCGTCGGCATGGATCAGGCGTACCGGGAATGTGTGCGTGAACACATCCACCACCTGCTCGCTTTCGCCCGCGCGCATAAAGCCGTGATCTACATACACACAGGTCAGCCGATCCCCGATCGCGCGGTAGAGCAGCGCCGCCGCGACCGAGCTGTCCACGCCGCCGCTCAAGCCCAGCAGCACCGTGCCGGACTCCCCTACCTCCTTGCGGATGGCCTCGACCGCCATCTCGGCATATGCCTCCATGCTCCAATCGCAGGCAAAGCCGCAAATATCACGGATGTACGTGGCCAGCAGACGCTGCCCCTCGTCGGTGTGCGTAACCTCCGGATGAAGCTGGACGCCAAACAGGCGCTTGCCGTCGTTCGCCATGGCCGCTACCGGGCAGCTATCTGTGTGGGCGATCACGCGGAAGCCCTCCGGGACACCGACCACCTGATAGGTGTGGCTCATCCAGCACTGGCTGCGCAAGCTCATGCCCGCCAGCAGGCCGGTTTTCGTATCGTCCATCGTCACGGGGATGCGCCCGTACTCGCGGCTGCGGCTGGCCTCCACGCGGCCGCCCAGCACCTTGGCCATCAGCTGCATGCCATAGCAGATGCCCAGCACAGGCACGCCCAGCTCAAACACCTGCGGCGTGCAGAACGGCGCGTCCCGATCCAGCACGCTGGCAGGGCCTCCGCTGAGAATCACGCCCATCGGCGCCAGCGCGCGGATTTCCTCTTCCGTCGCGTGATAGGGCAGCACTACGGAGTACACCCCGCACTCGCGCACCCGCCGGGCGATAAGCTGGGTATATTGGCCACCAAAATCAAGAATTACAAGGCATTGCGGATTTTGCATGCGCACACGATCCTTTCCGATTGTACAGGCCCATTGTGCCATAAACCGACGCGCTGCGCAAGCCCGTTTGCGCGATTGCCCGCGATTTATACGCAAACTCGCGCAATCGCCCTGCGCGGCGCAAGGCGATCCCTTCAGGCGCTGGGCGGCAAAGCTGTATGCAGGACTTGCCAACGCATTTCGCTCGATTTTAGGGCACGCTGTCGGATGACATCTTTTCCGAAGCGAGGCGTTGGTATGCGATTCTTCCTCCCACGGCGCGCGGGTCGGCTGCGCAAGGCCATCGGCGTGATTCTTTCGTTGCTGCTGCTGGCCGGGTATTACTCGCCGACAGGTCAGGCCATCGGCGCGATGCCGGGCACGCTGTCGCTGGCAAGGGGCCAGAGCATCGCGCTGCAAAGCGGGTTTCCCTTCCGGATCAGCGTGCAAAGCGGCGACGTGCAGGTGCTCGCCTCGCAGGACGAAAGCCTTGTCAGCGTGCAGGCCGGGCAGAGCGGGCATAGTCGGCTTGGCGTGAGCCTTTTCGGGCTGCTGCCCATCCGGGATGTGGAGGTTCGCGTCGCGGACGACACAGTGCTGATTCCCGGCGGGCAGGCCGTCGGAGTCGCCATGCAGACGAAGGGCGTGCTGGTCGTCGGCACAAGCGATCTCAGCGGCAAGCAGGGCGCAAGCCCGGCGCGGCTGGCCGGGGTGCGCTCCGGCGACCTGATACTGGCCGTGGACGGCGTGGATGTGACCGATACCGATCAGTTTGTCGAGCTGATGGGACGTTACGCTGGCAAGCCGCTGCCGCTCACCGTCCAGCGCGGGGACCTGCAGCTGCAGCTGGCGCTCTCCCCCGTCCGGGACGAGCAGAGCGGCGCGTATCGCATCGGCGCGTGGGTGCGGGACAGCACGGCCGGGGTGGGCACTCTTTCGTTCGTCTGGCCCAACCCGCCCACGGGGGACGGTTCGGCGCTCTACGGCGCGCTGGGCCACGCCATCACGGACGGCGACACGCAGCAGGTGCTGCCCGTCAGCAAGGGCAGGCTGATGCAGGCGGACATCGTGGATGTTCGCATCGGCCAGCGCGGCGAGCCCGGCGAGCTGAAGGGCTCGTTTTTGCAGGAGGCAAGGCTGCTTGGAGACATCCAACAGAACACAAGCCTCGGCCTGTACGGCGGCTGGACGGCCGGGACGGCTCATCCGCTCTATCCGGACGGACTGCCCATCGGTCGCAAGGACGCGGTGCATACCGGCAAGGCCAGTATTCTGAGCACCGTTGGGCCGGAGGGCATGCGGGAATACGAGGTGGAGATCACGCGCGTCTACCCGCAGGACGAGCCCGCGCAGAGAAGCATGGTCATCCGCGTCACGGACAAGCGCCTCATCAAGGCGACGGGCGGCATTGTGCAGGGCATGAGCGGCAGCCCGATTTTACAGGATGGGCGGATTGTGGGCGCTGTGACGCACGTGTACGTCAGCGATCCCACGCAGGGCTACGGGCTATATATCGAATGGATGATGCAGGAGGCGCTGAATGGCGACGGGGCTTGATAAACCCGCCCGGATGGGCTTCGGGCCGATGGTGATTGCGCCAGTGATGCTGGCCGCGTGGCTGGGCTGCCTAGCCGCAAGCCTCGCGGCCTTTGGCCGGGCGATGGCGAGGTGGGCGCGGCTCAGTACTCCACTTCTCCCTCAAACACCATTCTGGCGTCGCCGGTGAGCAGCACGGTCTCATCCGTGTAGGTCACGGTCAGGTCGCCGCCCTTCTGCTTGACCGTGATCGGCGTGCCCTTTTGGCAAAAGCCCAGCTCGGTGGCGGCCACCACGGCCGCGCACGCGCCGGTGCCGCAGCAGCGGGTCGCGCCGTTGCCGCGCTCCCACACGCGCATCTTGAGCGTTCTGGGGTTCACCACGCGCACAAACTCCGTGTTGATGCGCTCCGGGAACACGCCGGCATGCTCGAACCTTGGGCCGACGCGGGGCAGATCCACATCGTCCACGCGGGGGCAGAACACCACGCAGTGCGGGTTGCCCACGGATACGCAGGTCACGCGGTAGCTCTCGGCGGCGATTTCCAGCGGGTAATCAATCAGCCGCTCCTCCGGCAGCGCGGCGGGCAGATCGGCCGCACGCAGGCTGGCCGCGCCCATATCCACGGTGACGTTGCTCACCTGATCGTGCATCAGGCTCAGTTGCAGCCTTTTCACGCCGCTCTTTGTCTCGACGGTCAGGCTCTCCTTGCGCGCAATGCCCTTATCGTACAAGTATTTGGCGACGCAGCGGATGGAGTTGCCCGCCATTGCGCCCTCGCTGCCGTCCTTGTTGAAAATGCGCATGCGCGCGTCGGCGACCTCGCTGCCCTCGATGAGCACCAAGCCGTCGCCGCCCACGCCCTTATGCCGGTCGCTCAGGCTGATGGCCAGCGACTCCGGGCAGGATATCGCGCCGTCGAAGTTCTCGCAGTAGATGTAATCGTTGCCCGTGCCCTCCATTTTGGCAAAGCGCAGGCGCGTGCGCTCCTTGCGCATGCGGTTGAGATCCACCAGCTCGGTGTTGTTCTGGGTGAATCGGCTCTGGATGATATCGCACAGCGCGCCGGCGGTATCCAGCGAGGTAAGGCAGGCCACGTTGAGCTGCGCCGCGCGGCGATGCAGGGCGATAAAATCCGTCACGGTGGCCTTGTCCGTCCCGGCGGTATACACGCAGTAGTCCAGCTTGCCGTCCTCCAAGAGGGCGTACAGCTTGTCGCTCTCGCTCAGCTTGGGCACGCGGCGCACATCCACGCCAAGGCCCTCAATCACCCCGGCGGTGCCGTCGGTGGCATAGATGGTCACGCCGAGGTCCGCAAACTTTTTGGCCAGCGTCACGACCTCATACTGGTCCTGCTTGTTGACGCTGATGAGCACGCCCAGCTCCTTTTTGCTCAAATCGTTGGGGATGCGAAAGCCCGCCGCGCACAGGCCCTTGAACAGCGCCTCCTCGCGGGTTTTGCCGATGCCCAGCACCTCGCCGGTGGATTTCATCTCCGGGCCGACGGCGGCGTTGACGTCCAGCAGCTTTTCAAAGCTGAACACAGGCACCTTGGCCGCGTAGTAGGGCGGCGTGCGGTACAGGCCCTCTCCGTACGGAAAATCCGTCAGCTTGGCCCCCAGCATCAGGCGGGTGGCCACGTCCACCATGGGCACGCCCGTCACCTTGCTGATGTAGGGGATGGTACGGCTGGCGCGCGGGTTGACCTCGATGACATACAGCTCGCCCTGATAGAGCACGTACTGGATGTTCACCAGCCCGTGCGTTTTCATGGCGAGGGCGAGCTGCGTGGAGCAATCCACGATCGTGCGCAGCATGTGGTCGGTCAGGCTGACGGGCGGGTACACGGCGATGCTGTCCCCGCTGTGCACGCCCGCGCGCTCCACATGCTCCATTACGCCGGGGATCAGCACGCGCTCGCCATCGCTGATGGCGTCCACCTCCAGCTCGGTGCCCATGAGGTACTTGTCCACCAGCACGGGGTTTTCGATGCGCTGGGCGAGGATCATGCTCATGTACTTGGCCACGTCCTCATCGGAATAGGCGATCACCATGTTCTGCCCGCCGATGACATAGCTGGGCCGCACCAGCACGGGATAGCCCAGCTCGTTCGCGGCGGCGAGGGCCTCCTCCAGCGATTTGACGCCGCGGCCCTTGGGGCGCTTGATGTGCAGGCGTTCCAACAGGCCGTCAAACTGCTCGCGGTCCTCCGCCAGATCGATGCTCTGCGCCGACGTGCCCAGAATCCGTATGCCGCGCGCGTCCAGCGCCTTGGTCAGCTTGATGGCCGTCTGTCCGCCAAAGGCCACCACCACGCCGACGGGCTTCTCCACATCGAGGATATTCAGCACGTCCTCCTCGCACAGAGGCTCGAAGTACAGCCGATCGGCGGTATCGTAATCCGTGGACACGGTCTCCGGGTTGTTGTTGACGATCACAACCTCGTAGCCCATTTCCTTGAGCGTCCACACGCAATGCACGCTGGAATAGTCAAACTCGATGCCCTGCCCGATGCGGATAGGCCCGCTGCCCAGCACGACCACGCGCTCCTTCGCGCCGCCAATCAGCGGGCGGGCCTCGCACACATCGTCAAACGAGGAGTAGAAATACGGCGTCTGCGCGGTAAACTCGCCGCCGCAGGTATCCACCATCTTGTATACGGCAGCGCGCGGCGCGTCCACCTTCGCGCCGGACAGCGCGGCAAGGGTCTGATCCAGATAACCCAGCCTCTTGCCGCGCAGGTACCGCGCGGCGGTCATCGGCGCGCCCTTGAGCTCGCTTTCGTAATCCAGCAGGTTTTTGAGCTTGTACAAAAACCATCTGTCAATGCGCGTCAGCGCGTGCAGCTCGTCCACCGAGATCCCCTGCCGCAGGGCCTCAAAGAGCTTGAACAGGCGCTGCGTATCGGCGGCTTGCAGCGCCGCGCGCATATCCTGCCCGTGCAGGGACGGCATGTCGAGGCTATCCAGCTTGATCTCCGCGCCGCGTACGGCCTTCATCAAAGCGGCCTCAAAGCTGGGCGCGATGGCCATTACCTCGCCGGTCGCCTTCATCTGCGTGCCCAGCGCGCCCCGGCTCTCGGTAAACTTATCAAACGGCCACTTGGGCAGCTTGACCACCACATAGTCGAGCGTCGGCTCAAAGCAGGCGCAGGTTTTGCCCGTCACCTCGTTGCGGATCTCATCCAGCGTATAGCCCAGCGCAATCTTGGCGCTCACCTTGGCAATGGGGTAGCCCGTGGCCTTGCTGGCCAGCGCCGAGGAACGGCTCACGCGCGGGTTGACCTCGATCACGGCATAATCGAAGGAATCGGGGTTGAGCGCAAACTGGCAGTTGCAGCCGCCCTCGATGCCCAGCTCCGTGATGATATCCAGCGAGGCCGAGCGGAGCATCTGGTACTCCTTGTCCGAGAGCGTCAGCGCCGGGGCGACCACGATGCTATCCCCGGTATGCACGCCCACGGGATCGAAATTCTCCATGGAGCATACGGCGATCACGTTGCCCGCGTGATCGCGCATCACCTCAAACTCGATCTCCTTGTACCCGTAGATGTATTTTTCCACCAGCACCTGCGAGATAGGCGACATCCACAGCCCGTTTTCCACAATGGTGACAAGCTGCTCGCGGTCATAGGCCACGCCGCCGCCGGCGCCGCCCAGCGTAAAGGCGGGGCGGATGATGACCGGGTAGCCGATCTCATCGGCAATCTCCACGGCCTCGCCCAGCACGGTGGCGATGCGCCCCGGAATCACCGGCTGGCCGATCTTCTTCATGGTGTCCTGAAAGAGCTGCCGATCCTCGGCGCGGTCGATGGCGTGGGCGTTGGTGCCCAGCAGGCGCACGCCGTGCGCGGCCAAAAAGCCCTCCTTGTCCAGCTGGCTGGCAAGCGTCAGCCCGGTCTGCCCGCCGAGGGTCGCCAACAGGCTGTCCGGCTTCTCCTTGAGGATGATGCGCTTGACGGTATCGGCGGTCAGCGGTTCGAGGTAGATAGCGTCGGCCATCTTCTGGTCGGTCATGATGGTGGCGGGATTGCTGTTCACCAGCACCACGTCCAGCCCGGCCTCCTTGAGCACCTTGCAGGCCTGCGCCCCGGCGTAGTCAAACTCCGCCGCCTGCCCGATGACAATCGGGCCGGAGCCGATGAGCAGCACCTTGCGAATGCTTCTGTCAAGCGGCATGATGGTCGCCCTCCTTCCGCATCAGCGCGATAAAACGGTCAAACAGCGCCCGCGTATCGCGTGGGCCGGAGCAGGCTTCGGGATGAAACTGCACCGAAAACGCGTTGAGCGCCGGATAATCGAGGCCCTCGCAGGTGCCGTCGTTGGCGTTTTCGAAGGCGGGCACGCCCGTATCGGCGCTGGCGGTATCCACCGCGTAGCCGTGGTTCTGGCTGGTGATGTACACCCGGCCCGTCGCAAGCTCGCGCACGGGCTGGTTTACGCCCCGATGCCCGTATTTGAGCTTGTAAGCGGCGTAGCCGTTGGCGAGCGCCAAAAGCTGATGTCCCAAACAAATGCCAAAGATCGGAACCCGGCCCGTCAGCTTTTTCAGCTCCCGTATGCAGCCGACGTTCTCGGCTGGGTCTCCGGGGCCGTTGGAGAGCATCACGCCGTCCGGCCTGTCGGCCAGAATGGCCTCCGCCGGGGTATCGGCAGGCACGACGGTTACCTCGCACCCGCGCAGGGCCAGCTCGCGCGCAATGTTGCGCTTGGCCCCGTAGTCGATCAGCGTCACGCGCAGGGGCGCGTCGCGCCCGTCTGGCACGCCGCGTGCCGGAATCGTCTCGCCGTCGCCCGTGGTCACAGCCGCTACCGCGCCCGTCACCTGATACGCCCTGAGCGCGTCCCAATCCGCCTGAGCGGGGTCGGGCACGATCATGGCGTTCATCACGCCCGCCTCGCGCAAAATCAGCGTGACGGCGCGCGTGTCCACGCCGCAAATGCCCACGATCCCCCGCGCGCGCAAAAAGTCCTCCAACGTCCCTTGGCAGCGGAAGTTGGAGGGCCTATCGCACAGCTCGCGCGTTACATAGCCGCGCACCGCGCAGCCCGCGCTCTCCGCGTCCTGCGGAATCAAGCCGTAATTGCCGATGAGCGGGAAGGTTTGCAGCACAATCTGCCCGTAGTAGCTGGGGTCGGTCAGCGTTTCGATGTAGCCGCCCATGCCCGTGGCGAACACCAGCTCGCCCAGCGCGGCCTTTCCCGCCGCGCCCATTGCCAGCCCTTCGAACACATGCCCGTCCGCCAGCACCAGATACGCCTTGTCTCGATCCATGGCTGCTCCCTCCCAACCAAGCAAACAATCCGGATTCAAACCTGCCCGCGCAAAGCGCGGGCAGGTAGACTGTCAAAAAAAAGGCTTCGTCCCTTCGGCGGGACGCTTTTCAGCCCCGTTACTTCATCAGCTTGACCATCACGGCCTTCTGCGCGTGAAGGCGGTTTTCGGCCTCGTCAAAGATTTCGGCGGCATGGGCCTCCAGCACGGCCTCGGTGATCTCCTCGCCGCGGTGCGCGGGCAGGCAGTGCTGCACCATCGCGTCCGGATGCGCGAGGGCCATCACATCGTCGTTGACCTGATAGTCCGCAAACGCGGCCTGACGCTGCTTGATCTCATCCTCCATGCCCATGGAGGCCCACACGTCGGTATACACCACGTCCGCGTCCTTGACCATGGCGGGGATATCGGAGGAGCACTCGAACTTGCCGTTCTCACGCGCCCACTGCATGAGGGCCGCGTCGGGCTGATACGAATCGGGGCAGGCAATGGACACGCTCATGCCCACCTTGATGCAGCCCGCAATGAGCGAGTTGGCCATATTGTTGCCGTCGCCCACAAAGCAGAGCTTGAGCCCCTTAAAGCTGCCCTTGCGCTCGCGGATGGTCATCAGGTCGGCCAGCACTTGGCAGGGGTGCGCGTAGTCCGTAAGGCCGTTGATGATGGGGATGGAGCCGTACTTGGCCAGATCCTCGACCTCCCGCTGCTCAAACGTGCGGATCATGATGCCGTCCAAGTAGCGGCTCAGCACGCGGGCGGTATCCTGGATGGGCTCGCCGCGGCCGATCTGCAGATCCCGGTTGCTCAGGAACAGGGCGGTGCCGCCCAGCTGGGCCATGCCGACCTCAAAGCTGACGCGGGTCCGGGTGGAGGATTTTTGAAAGATCATGCCCAGCGACTTGCCCGCCAGAATCGGGTGCGCGATGCCGTTCTTTTTTTCATACTTGAGCTGATCGGCCAGATTGAGGATCTCCAGAATCTCGTTGGGGGTCAGGTCTCCCAGCTTGAGCAGGTGCTTCATTTTTCAATCTCCTCCTTGATGATGGCGACGGCCTTTTGCAAAGCCTTGTGGGATATGGTGAGCGGCGGCAGCAGCCGCAGCTTGGTCTTGGCGGTCAGCGTGACCACGCCGCGCGCAAGCAATGCGCTGACGAGCTCGCGCGCGTCCTTATCGGTCTCGACGCCCAGCATCAGGCCCATGCCCGTGATGGACTTTACATGCTTGGCGTTGTCAAGCTCCGCGCGGATGTACTCGCCCTTGGCGGTCACATCGGCCAGCAGCTCGTCTGTCAGGCGCTCCTGCACGGCCACGGCGGCGGCGGCGCAAACCGGGTTGCCGCCGAATGTGGAGGCATGGCTGCCGGGCGTGAGCGTATCCTTGACCTTATCGCCCAGCAGGGTCGCGCCCATGGGCAGGCCGCCCGCAAGCGCCTTGGCGGTGGAGACCACGTCCGGCAGAATATCGTAGTGCATGTAACCAAACAGCTTGCCGGTACGGCCGTTGCCGGTCTGCACCTCGTCCACCATCATCAGCGCGTCGCGGGTATCGCACAGGGCGCGCACGGCCTGCACATAGGCCGCGTCCAGCGGCAGCACGCCGCCCTCGCCCTGCACCACCTCCAGCAGCACGCCGCAGACCGCGTTCTCGTCAAAGACGCGCTCCAGATCGGCCATATCATTGGCCTTGGCATACGCAAAGCCCTCCGGAAACGGCCCAAAGCTGTGGTGGAACACATCCTGCCCCGTAGCGACCAGCGTCGCCAGCGTGCGCCCGTGAAAGCTGTTCTCCAGCGTCACAATCACAGGGCGCGCGCCCTCGCCGTACTTATCGCTGGCGTACTTGCGCGCCACCTTGATGGCGCACTCGTTGCTCTCCGCGCCGGAATTGCTGAAGAACACCTTGCTCAGACCCGTGCGCTCGCACAGCAGCTTGGCCAGCTTGAGCTGGGGCTTTGTGTAGTACAGGTTGCTCACATGCGCCAGCAGGCCCGCCTGCTTGCACACGGCCTTCTCCCACGCCTTGTCGCCGTAGCCCAGAGCGTTTACGGCAATGCCGCTGCCCATATCGATATATTTGTTCCCGTTCTCGTCCCACAGGTGGCAGCCCTCGCCGCGCACAAACGTGACCGGAAACCGGGCGTAGCTGCCCGCGATAAACTCCTGATAGCCTTGCATGGTCTTCATAATAGCGTCTCCCCTCCCGCGTCAGCAGAACATGGTGCCGGAGCCCTCGTCGGTGAGGCACTCGGTCAAGATCGCGTGCGGCACGCGGCCGTCAAGGATGAAAACCTTCTTCACGCCGCGTCGGATGGCCTCGATGCAGCACTCCACCTTGGGGATCATGCCGCCGGAGATCACGCCCTCGCGCATCAGCTGGGGCGCGTCGCTGACGTAGATTTTGCTGAACAGCGTGCTGTCGTCTTGCGGGTCGCGCAGGATGCCGCGGATATCCGTCATGGAAATCAGGCTCTCCGCGCCCAGCGAGGCCGCAATGCGCGCCGCGGCGGTATCGGCGTTGACGTTGTAGGTGTTGCCTTGCTCATCGCAGGCGACGGTGGACACCACGGGCAGGTAGCCCTTCTCCAGCACGTCGAGGATGGGCTGTGTGTTCACCTGCGTGATCTCGCCCACATAGCCGTGTACGTCGTCCAGCTGCTTGGCAAGCAGCAGATATCCGTCCATGCCGCACAGGCCGACGGCCTTGCCGCCCATGCTCTGGATCAGCCCTACGAGGCTCTTGTTGATCTTTCCGGCCAGCACCATCTGCACGACCTCGGCGGTTTCCTTATCGGTCACGCGCAGGCCGTCCACAAACTCGCTCTGCTTGCCGATCTTTTTCAGCAGGTCGCTGATCTCCGGGCCGCCGCCATGCACCAGCACCACTTTTACGCCCACGAGCGTGAGCAGCAGCAGGTCGCCCATCACGGCGCGCTTCAACTCCTCGTTGAGCATGGCGTTGCCGCCGTATTTGACGACGATGATCTTGTGGCTGTACTTCTGGATATAGGGCAGCGCCTGAATGAGCACCTCGGCGCGTTCGTTGCTGGTCATGCTGTCGGCCTCCCTTGGTCAGGTGCGGTAATCGCCGTTGATCTTCACATAGTCGTAGGTCAAATCGCAGCCCCACGCGGTGGCGGTCGCTTGGCCCGCGTGCAGCTCCACGAGGATATCCACCTCGTCCTCGCTGAGCACCTTTTTGGCGACGGCCTCGTCAAACGCGAGCCCGAAGCCGCCCTTGCAGGTGGTCAGCTCTCCGGCGGCGGAGCGGAACGATATATCGAGCTTGTGCACGTCCACGTCCGCGCCGCTGTACCCGATGGCGCAGGCCACGCGCCCGCAGTTCGCGTCCGCGCCGAACATCATGGCCTTGACCAAATTGGAGGAGATCACGCCGCGCGCCGCGAGCTTGGCCGCCTTTTCATCCGCCGCGCCCGTTACAATGCACGTAACCAGCTTGCTCGCGCCCTCGCCGTCCTTGGCCATCATGCGGCACAGGTCGGTGAAAATCTGCATCAGCGCGCCCTCGAAGGCCGCGTAGCCTTCCCCCTCCATGCCGATCTCCGCGTTGCCGCTCAGGCCGTTGGCAAGCACGGTGACCATATCGTTGGTGGAGGTGTCCCCGTCGATGGAGAGCATGTTGAACGTCTCCGGCACCACGGCGCTCAGCGCCTTTTGCAGCGCGGGCTGGCTGATGGCCGCATCCGTGGTTACAAAGCAGAGCATGGTGGCCATGTTGGGGTGGATCATGCCGCTGCCCTTGCTCATGCCGCCCATGTGGATCTCCTTGCCGTCCAGCACAAAGGAATAGGCACTTTCCTTGCGCACGGTATCGGTGGTCATGATGGCCTCGGCCGCGTGCATGCCGCCCTGCAGATCGGCGGCGAGGCTGTCGGCCAGCATGCCGATGCCCTGCTCGAAGGGCTCCATGGTCATTTCCTGCCCGATTACGCCCGTGGAGGCGACGATCACGTCGTCCTCCGCCACGCCGCAGCGCTCGCTGACCAGCTTGCACATGCCGTCGGCGATCTCGATGCCGTTCCAGTTGTAGGTGTTTGCGTTGCCGCTGTTGCAGATGACGGCCTGCGCCCTGCCGTTTTGCATATGCCGCTTGGTCACGGTGATCGGCGCGCCCTGCACCAGATTGGTGGTGTAGCAGCAGGCCGCGTTGGCCGGCACTTCGCTCACGATCAGCGCCACATCGCGCTTGAGCTTGTTCTTGCGCATGCCCAGATGCTCGCCGGACGCGCGGTAGCCCTTGGCGGCGGTCACGCCGCCGGGAATGGAAGTCAGCTTCATGGGGGTTCCTCCTAATAATCAGAGCGTCAAGCCGGTCTCCGGGGGGAGGCCCAGCATCAGATTCATACATTCGACAGCCGCGCCGCTGGCCCCTTTGCCAAGGTTGTCAAATCGTGCGTAAACGATGCAGCGCTCATCGGCGCCAGTCACCATGAGCTCCATGGTGTCCTTGCCGTCCAGCGCGTTGGCGGCGAGCATCGGCTCGGCGTTGACGGGCAGCACCCGCATGAGCGCGTGCCCGGCATACGCTTTGCGGTAGACCTCGCAAACCTCCTCAAGCGTCAGGCCCATTTGCTTGGGCCAAAGCGGCAGCGATACCAGCATGCCGCAGGGGTAATCGCACACGATGGGCTGGAAAATCGGCGGGGCGGAAAGCCCGCACACCTTCTGGATCTCCGGGAGGTGCTTGTGGGCCTGCGTAACGCCGTAGGCGCGGGGCGCGTCGTAGCAGGACGCGCGCGCCTCCGCCTCGTACTCGGCGATCATCTTCTTGCCGCCGCCGGTGTAGCCCGTGACGGACGTGAAGCACAGGGGCGCGTCGTCGGCCAGCAGACCCGCCTTTCGCAGCGGGTAACACAGCGCGATGGCTCCGCTGGCATGGCAGCCCGGCACGGCCACCCGGTCGCCGGAGGCGACAGCCGCCGCGTACTCGGCACCCAGCTCCGGGAAGCCGTAGGCGAAGCGCGGGTCGGTGCGGAAGGCGGTGGAGGTATCCAGCACGCGGGCCTTCCTGCCTTCAAGGGCCTCCACCAGCTCGCGGGAGGCCGCGTCCGGCAGGCAGAGGAACGTCAGCTCGGCCTGCTGGGCCAGCTCGGCCCGCGCCTGCACGTCCTTGCGCAGCTCCTCCGGCAGCGAGAGGAGCGTTACGTCCTCCCGCGCCGCCAGCCGCCCGGCAAGCCGCAGACCCGTTGTGCCTTGGTTGCCGTCGATAAAAACCGTGTGCTTCATAAAGACGTCCTTACTTTTTGTTGTTGACCATGGCCTTGACGGCAATGGGCAGACCAAACAGGTTGATAAAGCCCTTGGAGTCCGCCTGATCGTACACGTGATCCTCGCCGAATGTGGCGATCTCCTCGCTGTACAGGCTGTACGGGCTGGTCACGCCGGCGTTGATGAGGTTGCCCTTGTAGAGCTTCAGCTTTACGTCGCCGGTGACGGTCTTTTGCGTCTCGTTGACAAACGCGTCCAGCGCCTCGCGCAGCGGGGTAAACCACTTGCCGAAGTACACCAGCTCGGCATACTGCTGGGCCACGAGCGTCTTGTAGTGCTGGGTGTCGCGGTCGAGGCAGAGGGTCTCCAGCACGCTGTGCGCCTTGTACAGGATGGTGCCGCCGGGGGTCTCGTACACGCCGCGGCTCTTCATGCCCACAAGGCGGTTCTCCACCAGATCGCATAGGCCCACGCCGTTTTCGCCGCCGATCTTGTTCAGGTACGCCAGCATCTCCACGGGCTTGAGCGCCTTGCCGTCCACCGTGGTGGGCACGCCCTGCTCAAAGTGGAGGGTCACGTAGCTGGGCTTATCGGGGGCCTGCTCCGGGCTCACGCCCATCTCAAGGAAGCCCGGCTTGTTGTACTGCGGCTCGTTGGCCGGATCCTCCAAGTCGAGGCCCTCGTGGCTGAGGTGCCAGAGGTTTTTATCCTTGCTGTAATTGGTCTCGCGGTTGATCTTGAGCGGGATGTGATGGGCCTCGGCGTAGTCGATCTCCTCATCGCGGCTCTTCAGCTCCCATTCGCGCCACGGGGCGATGATGGTCATCTCCGGCGCGAAGGCCTTGATGCTCAGCTCAAACCGCACCTGATCGTTGCCCTTGCCGGTGCAGCCGTGGCAGATGGCGTCCGCGCCCTCGGCCTTGGCGATCTCCACGATCCGCTTGGCGATGATGGGGCGCGCAAAGCTGGTGCCCAGCAGGTAGTCGCCCTCGTACACCGCGCCCGCCTTGAGGGTGGGGTAAATGTAATCGGTGATGAATTCTTCCTTTAGGTCCTCAATGTACAGCTTGCTCGCGCCGGTCTTGAGGGCCTTTTCCTCCAGCCCGTCAAGCTCGGTGCCCTGTCCCACGTCGCCGGAGACGCACACGACCTCGCAATTGTTGTAGTTCTCCTTGAGCCACGCAATAATAATGGAGGTATCCAGCCCGCCCGAATACGCCAGTACGACCTTTTTGATATCCTTCTTTGACTTGCTTGCCATTGCTGAAATCCTCCTTGAATATTTATGCGTTTATCATACACATTCTCGCATAAATTGTCAAGCAATTTGGATGTGCCTTTGTATCAGTATACGGCCAGTTTTGACATCTTTGTGGCAAATCCGTGCCATCTCGGCAGGTCTTGCTCTTTCCTCGCCGATTTCCGCTCAGCTGTTTATGCATTTTGTGTGCATTTATTCATCCCGCGCGGGATGCTCCCGCAGCCACGCAGTCGCAAAATCGATCAGCGGCCGCGCGCGCAGCACCTTGCACTCCGCCGCGCCCAGCTTGCCCAGCGCCACCTCGCCGCCCTGCGCCTCATACGCCGCGCCAATTTCGGGAAACCGGTCGCTGTCCAGCGCCACGTCGTCAAACCAGACCCACCGGCTCCTGCCGCGCACGAGCATGCGCGCGCCGTTGCGCTCCATGGCGGGGTGCTCCTGCATCGTTTCCGCCAAATGCATGCAGGTGCAATGGTCATAGCCCACGCCCAGCAGCAGCACCTTGGCGTTGCGGCGGTACAGCTTGCCCAGCGGGGACTCCATTCCCATGGCGGGCGTTAGGGCGTGCCGACGTACCAGCCGCCCCGCGCCCCGGCCCCACGCGCACCAGCTCACCTGCGGGTGCGGCGAGCGCTTTACGCCCTTGCAGGCCCGGAAGCACTCCGGGATGCGCCCCATGGCGCGGGTGGCGCTGCCGCGCGGATCGTAAGCGGGCTGCTCCGCGCGGATGGTCTCCCACCAGCCTTCGGGCACAGGCGGGCATTACCACTGGGCGGGATCGCTGTTGTCGCCGGTGTGGGCGGGCATGACCAGCAGCCCTTTGCGGCCCACAGCCTGCATCAGCGCGAGTACAACGGCCTGCTCCCGGCCGCAGACCCAGCCCAGCTTGCTCATGGCGGAATGCACCACCAGCGTATCGCCCGGCCGGACGCCCAGCGCGCACAGTCCCGCCAGCAGCGAGCCGACGGTGTTTGGCCTTTCAACGGTCGCAATCACGGCTTTCTCGTGGCTCATCGGGACTTCCTCGTGGCTCATCGGGACTTCCTCTTTTCGTCAGGTCAGCGAGGCCAGAAAGGCCTCAAAGTTTTTGTGCAGGATCAGCTCGCGCTCCTCCTCCGTCAGCGGCACCGCCATAAAGCGCGCCAACTCCTCGTCCGGGGCCCACATGGGGTAATCGGTGCCAAAGAACACATGCTCCGCCCCATAGCGGCGGATGACCTCGGCGGCCTTTTCCGGCGTGATGGCGTACAGGCTGGACGATGTGTCCACCCACACGTTCGGCCGACCCGCCAGCGCGTGCCAAGCATCCTCCCACACCGACCAGCCGCCCAAGTGGGCGCAGATCACCTTCAGCTCCGGCACCATGTCCAGCGCGCGAGCCATGCGGGCGGGCTCGCTGTACGGGTAGCGGCTGTCCCCGGTGTGCACCAGCGCGGGCAGGCCCAGCGCGGCCATCTCACGGAACATCGCAAGCGTGCGGTCGTCATCGAGGCAGAATTTTTGAAAATCCGGGTGCAGCTTCACGCCGAGCAGGCCGCCCGCCTTGATGCGCTCCAGCTCGGCCGGGATGTCCTCGTAATCCGGGTGCATGGTGCCAAAGCCGATCAGCCGATCGTCGCCCTCCGCGATGACGCGCAGCAGGTAATCGTTCACGCCGACGACGCGCGAGGGCGTTACGGCGGCAGAATTGACCAAAAAGCGGCTGATGCCGGCCTCCCCGCCGCGCTCCAGCAGCTCGCTCAGCGTGCCGGAAAGGCGCATGGGGATGCTGTAAAAATCGCCGATGGATTGTGCGGCCTTGTGCGCGATCGCGTCCGGGTAAATGTGGCAATGGGTATCAATAATGGTCACAGGCAATGACTCCTTTATTTGGTTTCATCCATATATACACCAGCGCGGATAGGCTGTCAAGCCGACGCAGGGTTTGGCAGGGATTGGCCGTTGTATAGCGAATTCTTTTTTTCAAAGGGAGGTGCCGCCGATGACCGAGGCCGATCAGCTCAGGCAGGCGCGCAAGGGCAGCGCGACGGCCTTTGAGGCGCTGGCCGCTCCGCTGGAGGGCGCGGTTTATCGCCTGTGCCTGCGTCTGCTGCGCAACCCCGCCGACGCGCAGGACGCAGCGCAGGAGGCTCTTTTGCGCGCCTACCGCGCCATGCCGGGCTTTCGGGGCGGCAGCAGCTTTGCCACATGGCTGTACCGCATTGCGCGCAATGTGTGCATGGACGCGCTCAAATCCGCGCGCGTCAAGCACGAGCGGGCCTCGCTGGACGCGTTGGGCGAGGCGGGGTATGATCCGCCCGCCGATGCGCCCGCGCCGGACGAGCAGTATGAGCAAGCCGCGCGGCAGGACGCGCTGCGCGAGGCCATCGCGCGGCTGCCGGAGGATCAGCGCACGCTGCTGGCCCTGCGCTACGGCGAGGGCTACGATTACGGGCAGCTTTCGCAGGCGCTGCGCCTGCCCGTCGGCACGGTGAAAAGCCGCCTCAGCCGGGCCAAGGAGCGCCTGCGCGCGCTTCTGCCGGAAGAAAATCTATCAACGGAGGGAACCGATTCCCCCGCCTCTCGTCCAATGCAAGTGAAAGGAGTTGACCATGATGCGCACTGATGCCCGCACCCCCGCGGCGGACGCGCTGGATCATGCGTTGACCGCCTTGTATCAACAGGATGCGGACGCCGCGCAGCCCGTACCGGAGGCCTTTGCCACCGGGTGGCGCGCCGCCGTCCGCCGAGAGGAGCAGCTGCAAATGCAAAAGCAAACGAAAAAGAAGGGTTCACGGTTCTGGAAGCTCGCGCTGCCCGTCGCGGCGGCGCTGGTGCTGGTGATTGGCGCGCTGTGCACCAACCCGCCCTCGCCCGCGACAAACGCCGCCATGGGCGTGGCGCGCGACGTCGCCTCCTACAAGGCCGATGCGAACGATGGCCAGCCCAGCCTGTCCGCAAGCGAAAGCATGAGCGCGGAATACGACGCGGCGTCCGACACCGCGATGGCCGCGATGGCGGACAGCGGCGTGTCCGGCTCCGCCGGCACGAGCGCGAACGCGAACGGCTCCGGCGTGCTGCCCGCAGGCGCAAAGCTGGTGCGTACGGCCGACTTGACACTTGCCACCGCCGAGTTTGACGCAGCTTGGCAGAAGCTGCAGGACCAAGTGACCGCCGTGGGCGGCTATGTGGAATACAGCTACATTCGCGGCGACGTGGGCGATGGCGAGACCCGCACCGGCAGCCTCACGCTGCGCATTCCCTCGGCGAGGCTGGATGAGTTCCTCGGCTTCGCGGGCGGCTTGGCGCGCGTGACCTATCAGAGCCAGTCCGCCACCGATCTGACCACGCAGTACTCCGATACCGCCATGCGCCTGCAAACCCAGCAGGCCAAGCTCGAACGCCTGCAAGCCATGATGGCCGAGGCGACCGACATGAGCGACCTCATCGACATCGAGAGCGCTATCGCCGATACGCAGTACATGATCGACATGTACCAGTCGCAGCTCAACGGCATCGACAGTCAGGTGGACTTGTCGCAGGTCGAGCTGACCCTGCGCGAGGAGAGCGTCGCCTCCGTGGCGAAAACCACCGAGATTTCGCTGGGCGATCGCATCAGCAGCGGGTTCGCGGCCTCCATGAAATGGCTGGGCCGATTCTTCCAGAACATGCTGGTGTTTGTGGTGATGGCCAGCCCCGTGCTCATTGGACTTGCAGCGCTGGGCCTCATCGCTTGGCTGATTGTGCGGAGCAAACGCCGCAGGGCCGACCGCGAGGCGCAAGCGCCGGACGCGGCTTCCGGCGAATCTGCCGACAGCGCGCCCGACAGGGCCGACCGATAATCCCGCCGGGAGCGCCTCCAAAATGAAACGGAGGCGTTCCTTTTTGTTTTGTCCTCTGCGTTTTCCGGGATTTGACAACCCCTGAAAACACGGTATAATAGCTATACCACATTGCAAAGGAGGCTGGCCGATGCCTTGGGACGACGATCCGGCGGATCAGGACGCGTCGGCCTCCCCGCAAGAGCCCATTCGCTTTACGCCCGTCGACGCGCGCGGTCGCCTGAGCTCCGATTCGCCCCCGCCCGCCGATGCCTCCGGCGACGCGAGCGGCAATGTTTCCTTTACGCCCATCAACTTTGAGGATCGCCTGCGCGGCCCCGCGCCGCACAGCGAGCCACGTCCCGTTGCCGCGCCTCCGCTGCGCCCCGGCGAGCGATACGCGGTGGGCGGCCCCGCCTATCTGTACGAAATGCCGCCCGAAGAGCTGATGCCGGAGCTGGCCCCGGAGCCGTCCTTTCCCGCCGATTCGCCCGCGCCGACGCAGCCGTTCTTCGGCATGCCCGCCAGCGGAAGCGCGGCGGATCTGCGCGACTATCAGCGGCAGTATTGGGAGCATCTGCGGCAGCTCAGCGGCGGTTCTCCGCCAAGCGACGCGGCGGACGGTATCCCTTCCTATCTTGCGCGCACGCCGGACGCGTCCGCGCAGCGGGACTTCGCCGACGAGGCCTCGCGCGCCGCACAGCCGCCCGCGCAGGAGCCGCCGCCAAATAATATCTGGCATACGGTCGGCTGGGAGCCTCCCTTGGCGCATCCTTCTTCGAAGGAGCCAGCTTACGTGCCGACCGACCCCGCCCATTTATCCGCCGATCAGGATGATCTGCCCAAGCCCGTGGCCGTGATGCAAGCGGTTCACAACGCGCAGGCCATTCCCGCATACCTCAATCGCACACCTGCCGAAGCTCCTGCCTCGCAGGAGCCCGGTCGCCGCGTACCGCCGTCGGACGCGCAGGCCGAAGCCCCCGCGCCCGCCGAGCACGACCGTCCAGCCAAGCCCACGCATCAAACCAAGCGCAAGCCGTCCTTCACGGACCCGGACGCCTCCCCCGCGCGGCCCGCATCCCCCAAAACCAAAGCAAGTGCGCAGACGCACGACGTCAGCTCCTATCCCCCGCCGCGCGAGGATCTGCCCCACCCGCCGCGCGTCGAGCCCATGCCCGCGCACCGCGCCGCGCCGACGGCAAAGCCCGACAGCGCAAGCCAGCCTCCCGCGCAGGCGGAGCCGCGCAGGCCCGTGCCGAAGCCTCGAACGACAGCTTCGCCGCGGGCGCCCATTCCGCCGCAGCCTACGTATCAGGCTCCGCGCACGCCACGCGCGCCCAAGCCGCCCAGACCCAAGCAGCCGCTTGGCCGCGTGATCGCGCTGTGGGCCTGCGTGGCGGCCATTGCGGCCTGTGTGGTAATGATCGGGCTTATGCTCGTGCCTCTGCTGCAAAGCGAGGAGGGCAGCCAGCCGCTTGGGCAGGGCGGCAACCGCGTCGCGCTGCTTCCGCAGGGCGTGACCTACGTTCCCACCGCTACGCCCGCGCCGACCGCCAAGCCACAGGAAACGCCGATCCTTCCCATCAACGATGGCGCCCTCGGCCCAATCGATACGCCCGCCGCCACCTATACCCCCGCGCCCGCCACGCGCACCAAGCCCGCCGCCTACGCGAGCCTCGTCGCCCGTGAGGAGATCAGCCTGCTCCGTGGCGAATACCCGGAGCTTGTCGGCTGGCTGACCATGGGCGATCTGATCGACGCGCCAGTTGCGCAGGCCACCAACCGATACTACCAGACCCACGACGCGCGGCGCGAGAGCAACGCGAACGGCGCGGTCTATCTGGACGAGCACTTCAGCTTGCGCACGCCGCCGGAAAACCTGCTGATCTGCGGCGCCAACCAGCCGGAGCAGCTCGGCCCGCTACAAGGCTTCCGCAGCGGCGGCTCGGCCTTCCTGTCCAAATACGGCGTGTTTACGCTGGACACCCTGTACGAGGAGGGCCAATACGTGGTGTTCGCCCTGTTCGACGTGGGTGTGAATCCCTCGCAGACCAACTACTTCAACTACTCCGGCTTTATCACATTCGCCACGGACGCGCAGTTTGCCAGCTACGTTAAGGCCGCGAAAACGCGCAGTCTGTGGGCAGCGGAGATCGACGTTCAGCCCGGCGATCGGCTGGTCACGCTGGCCGTGCCCAACGGCGACACGGCGGATACGCGCCTGATTGTGATGGCGCGCCGCCTGCGCGACGGCGAGGATCCCGCGGCCTTGGCCGAAACGCTGCGCGGCGCGCGGCCCGCAACAGCCCAATAATAAGGAGGATGCACCATGACCGATCCGACGCTCTGCCTTTCCACCGGCCCCATTTTGCTGCCCCGCGAGGATATCAGCCTGACGTCTTGGGCCTGCGTGGCCTGCGACCAGTTTACCTCCCAGCCGGAATACTGGCGGGAGGCCGACGCGCTGGTTGGCGGCGCGCCCTCTACCCTGCGGATGATCCTGCCGGAGTGCTACCTTGCCGAGGCGCAGGCGCGCATTCCGCAAATCCACGCTACCATGCGGGACTATCTGGCGCAGGGCGTGCTGCAAGCCAGCGTGCCGGACGGCTTTGTGCTGACCGAGCGCAACACGGGCTCCGGCGCGCGCGTCGGGCTGGTAGCCATGCTCGATTTGGAAAGCTATGATTACCGCGCGGGCTTCAAATCTCCGGTTCGCGCGACCGAGGGCACCATTGTGGAGCGTATTCCGCCGCGCATGCAGGTGCGCAGGGGCGCGCCGCTTGAGTGCAGCCACATTCTTTTGCTCCTTGACGATCCCCAGCAGACGGTGATTGAGCCGCTGTTTGACCGCCGCGAGGAGCTTCGCCCGCTATACGATTTCCCCCTGATGATGAACGGCGGGCAGCTGACCGGCTACGCGGTGGAAAAGCCCGCCGACGTGGCGCAGGTGTTCCATGCGCTGTCCAGCCTAAAGGCCGCGCAGCGCTCCGCCGACGGCATGCTGTACGCCGTGGGCGACGGCAACCACAGCCTTGCCACCGCCAAGGCCTGCTGGGAAGAGCTCAAGCGCACGCTGCCCGTCAGCCAACAGGCCGACCACCCGTCGCGCTACGCCATGGTGGAGATCGAAAACCTGCACGACGACGCGCTGCAATTTGAGCCCATCCATCGCGTTCTGTTTGGCTATGATGGCGACGATCTGCTGGACGAGCTGGAGCGCTATGCCTTGGCGCACGACTTGACGCTGCACGCCGGGGACGACGGCCAGCCGATCCTCTGCGTATACGAGGGCAAGGAGGCGCCACTCAGCCTTGGCGGGCAGACCGACGCGCTCCCGGTTGGCACGCTGCAGCGCATGCTGGATGCGTGGCTGGCCGAGCACCCCGGCTGCCGCCTCGACTATGTGCACGGCGAGGCCGCCGTGCGCGCGCTTGCCGAGGGCGAGCGCACCGTCGGCTTCCTGCTGCCCGCGATGGACAAGCTGAGCCTTTTCCCCTATGTGGAGGCCAACGGCGCGCTGCCCCGAAAGACATTCAGCATGGGCGAGGCGCACGAGAAGCGCTACTACATGGAAGCAAGACGAATCCTGTAAGCGGCAGGCAAAAGCCCGCGCCTTTTATCAGGGCGCGGGCTTTTTTTCGTTTGTTTGTCAGGCCTGCTGGGAGATCAGGTTAATCAGCCCGCCCGCCAGCAGCATATCCTGCTCGCGCCGGGTCAGCGGCAGATCGACCTGCACGGTAAAGCCCTTTGTCTTGTTTTCCAGCGTCAGGCGCGGCAAGCCCTGCGCGATCTCCGTCTTGGCCAGCGGTAGGCAAAGCTCGTCGCCCTGCGCAAAGCGGTCGTAATCGGCGGGGTCGGCGAATGTCATGGGCATAATGCCGTTGTTGATCAGGTTTGCGCGATGAATCCGCGCAAAGCTCTTGGCGATCACGCCGCGCACGCCCAAGTACACGGGCACAAGCGCCGCGTGCTCCCGGCTGGAGCCCTGCCCGTAGTTCTGCCCGGCCAGCAAAAAGCCGCCTCCCGCCGCCTTGGCGCGCTCCGGGAAGGTCGCGTCCACAGGGGCGAGGCAATGCTCGCTCAGCTTGGGCACATTGCTGCGGAACGGCAGCAGCGAGCTATCCGACGGCATAATGTGGTCGGTGGTGATGTTGTCCTCCATTTTCAGCAGCGTCTGCCCGCAAACCGCGTCGGTCAGCGCGGGGCCCTTGGGGAAGGGCTTGATATTGGGGCCGCGCACGACCTCCACCGCCTCGGCCCCGGTCTCGTCGGCGGGAGGCAGGATCAGGTTGTCGTTGATCTCAAAGCGCTCCGGCATGGCGACGCTCAGATCGGCGTCCACATCCCGCGGGTCGGTAAGCACCCCCGTGAGGGCTGTGGCGGCGGCAGTCTCGCAGCTTGTCAGGTACACGCCCGCGCTTTTTGTGCCGCTGCGGCCGTAGAAATTGCGGTTGTTGGTACGCACGCTCACCGCGCCGGTGCGCGGGCTCTGCCCCATGCCGATGCAGGGGCCGCACGCGGTTTCAAGGATGCGGGCTCCGGCGGCGATCATATCATGCAGCGCGCCGTTCTTGGCAAGCATGGCCAGCACCTGACGGCTGCCCGGTGCGATGACAAGCGATACCGTGGGGCACACCGTTTTGCCGCGCAGCATCGCGGCCACGCGCATCATATCCAGATAGCTGGAGTTGGTGCACGAGCCGATGCAGACCTGATCGACGCGGATCGGGCCGACCTCGCGCACGCTGGCGACGTTATCCGGCATGTGCGGCTTGGCGACGAGCGGCGTGAGCGCGCTCAGGTCGATGGTCACATGCTCGTCGTAGGCCGCGTCGGGGTCGGCAGCCAGCGGCGTGAAGCACTCCTCGCGGCCCTGCGCGCGCAGGAAGCCGCGCGTCAGCTCGTCGCTGGGGAACACCGAGGTCGTCGCGCCCAGCTCCGCGCCCATGTTGGCGATGGTGGCGCGCTCCGGGATGCTCAGCGTCTCCACGCCGGGGCCGCAGTACTCCATCACGCGGCCCACGCCGCCCTTTACGGTCAAGCGGCGGAGCAGCTCCAAAATCACATCCTTGGCGGCCACGCCTCGGCTCAGGCTGCCCGTCAGCTCCACGCCGACCACGGCGGGGCAGCTCAGCGAGTATGCGCCGCCGCCCATGGCCACGGCCACGTCCAGACCGCCCGCGCCGATGGCCAGCATGCCCAGCGCGCCGCCCGTGGGCGTGTGGCTGTCGCTGCCCAGCAGCGTTTTGCCCGGCACGCCGATGCGCTCCAGCTGCACCTGATGGCAGATGCCGTTGCCCGGCTTGCTGAGGTAAATGCCGTGCTTCTTGGCCACGGTGGTGATGTACTGGTGGTCGTCCGCGTTTTCAAACCCCGTTTGCAGGGTGTTATGATCGATGTATGCCATGGAGCGCTCGGTCTTGACGCGCTTGACCCCGATGGCCTCAAATTGCAGATAGGCCATGGTGCCGGTAGAATCCTGCGTCAGGGTTTGGTCGATATGGATGGCGATCTCGCTGCCCGGCGTCATCGTGCCGGAAACCAGATGGGCGGAAAGGAGCTTTTGCGTCAGATTCATGGGAGCCTCCGTTGCAATGAAATAGCCCGCGCTCGCGGGGTGAATCGGCTTTAGTATACAGGATGCGGCCCCCCTGTCAACGCCGCCGGACTGAAAAGTGCATCAAAGAAACATCAGGTGAGACAACAAAAAAACAAGCGCCCGCCGCAGGATCGCGGCAGGCGCGGAGATTCATCGGGCCGGAGCGCATCGGGGCTAGAGCACGTTGCTCGTGGTCATCAGCAGCACTATGTAATAGTAGCCGGAGCCCAAGTGCCACAGCAGCAGCAGCGTGCCCACGGAGTAGGTGAGCCATTGGTACCACCTTCTGGCCTTGGAGCGTACAAACTGCGCAATGCAGCTTGCAAAGTGCCCCGCCATCAGCACCCACAGGAAGAACACGCTGTTCATCACGCCCCACATAACGTTGCCGTGCCCGGCGCGCGCGCCCGTCTCGTGGAAGAACAAGGCCTCCACATAGCTGATGGCCAGCATCAGCAGCGCGATCCCCAGCATGCGGTTTTTCAGCATGCCCTTGCGGTAGCAGAAGATCAGCACATA
Source organism: uncultured Oscillospiraceae bacterium (assembly GCA_964408185.1). Classification (GTDB taxonomy): domain Bacteria; phylum Bacillota; class Clostridia; order Christensenellales; family Aristaeellaceae; genus CAYOYK01. The sequence continues at coordinate 31,388 of CAYOYK010000005.1, forward strand.
CAGGGGGAACACGCATTGCAGCAGCACCTGCGGCGTAATCTCGCGGAACCAGAACAGCGACGTGATGCAATCCAAGCCACTGGTCTTTTCCACCACAACGCCCGTGTAGTAAAGGTATTGCAGCAAAAAGTACGCAACCGACGGCAGGAAGGCCAGCACGATCTGCCCAAAGAAGCGCCAGTTCTTGGGCTGGCGAATCAGCTGGTAGAGGAAGAACAAAAAGCTCGCGGGCAGAAACGCCTCAAAGAACGTGGGCTTCGCGGAGAGGCCGACGCCCATTATCAGCGCCAGCCAAAACACTTGGCTCCACGGAAGCATGGCCATTTTTCCCTTTTCGGGCTTCTGCTGCAAAAACTCCTCGTAGAGGTGCAGCATGTAGGGGATGGTCAGCAGCATAAAGACGGTGACAAGGTTTTGCGTGCAGTTGTGCCACACGTTGGGGGACGTCGCCCCGCGATACACGTTTGGGTTGATTGTCGGAATGCGCACGGCCATCACGAACATCAGCGTAAGGCTCGTCAGCGTAATCCAATCCCGGCCGAGGCGATCCCCGTAGCAGACGGTCAGCAAGCGGTGCGTCAGCATCATGGCGAGCGTTTTGCTCAGCGCGGTCACCAGCGCGGCGGCAACGTAGATGGGCATGCCCAGCTTGTTCAGCGCCGCCACGATCACATGCCACAGCGGGTTGGGCAGCTGAGAGGTAATGGTATGCAGGTCGCCAAAATCAAAGCGGGCGGCCGCGTTGGCATGCACCTGAATATCCGACGGGCGCAGGCACATCATGTAAAACAGCGCAAACGACACCGCAAAAACAACCGCGCAGACCGTATATTTCATCAGGTCAAACCGGGGCCTCGCGGCATCCGGCAACTCCTTGCGCAGCACAAACGGGTCTGGATTGGTCATCAAGGCAGATTCCCTCCTTTGTGAAAACGTGCGTAGTATACCATATTCACAAACGCAAGGCAAGCCGGGCGACAAAATACGTCAAGCACATCTCCTTGACAAACCGCACGATCCTGTATACAATAATGACTAATAACGACTTACCGCGAAAGGGAGACGATCAGCCAAGCAGGAATCACCCGAAGGAGGCTGCCCAGATGATGAACCACCCATTGGAGAGGCTTGCCGGTTACGCCGACGCCCACGAGGGCGCGCTTTTGCGCTCCGGGGCCATCGCGCCGGAGCTGTACCAGCAGTACGGCGTCAAGCGAGGACTGCGCGACGTTAACGGCAAGGGCGTGCTGGCCGGGCTGACGAATATCAGCGAGATCATTGCCAGCAAGGAGGTGGACGGCAAATCCGTCCCCTGCGAGGGCAAGCTGTGGTACCGCGGGTATGATATCGTTTCGCTTGTGCAGGGCGCGGCGAGGGATCGGCGCTTCGGGTTTGAGGAAATCGCGTATCTGCTGCTGTTTGGCGACCTGCCGGACGTCGATCAGCTGGTTGAGTTTCAAACCGTGATGGCCGAGAGCCGCACGCTGCCCACCAATTTTGTGCGCGACGTCATTATGAAAGCCCCCAGTTACGACATGATGAACACGCTCTCCCGCAGCGTGCTCACCCTTGCCAGCTACGACGAGAACGCCTCCGACCTGAGCCTTGGCAACGTGCTGCGCCAATGCCTGATGCTGATTAGCGTGTTCCCGATGCTGGCCGCCTACGGCTACCACAGCTACAATCATTATGAGAACGACGAGAGCCTGTACATCCACCGTCCGGACGAGAGCCTTTCCACTGCCGAGAATCTGCTGCGCATGCTCCGCCCGGACAAGGGCTATACCCGTCTTGAGGCGCAGGTGCTCGATCTGGCGCTGATTCTCCACATGGAGCACGGCGGCGGCAACAACTCCACGTTCACCACGCATGTGGTCACCAGCTCCGGCAGCGATACCTACTCCGTGATCGCGGCGGCGCTGGCCTCGCTGAAGGGCCCCAAGCACGGCGGCGCGAACATCAAGGTTGTGCAGATGATGGACGACCTGCGCCAGAACGTATCCGATCCTGCCGATCAGGACGCGGTGGAGGCGTATCTCAACCGCCTGCTGGATAAGAACGCCTTCGACCAGAAGGGCCTGATTTACGGCATGGGCCACGCGGTCTACTCCATATCCGACCCGCGCGCGACGATCTTTCGGGGCTTTGTGCGGCAGCTTGCCGCCGAGAAGGACAGGCAGGCCGAGTTTGACCTCTACTCGATGGTCGAGCGCCTCGCGCCGCAGGTGATCGCGGAAAAGCGCCACATCTACAAGGGCGTGAGCGCAAACGTGGACTTCTTTAGCGGCCTCACGTACTCCATGCTGGGCATCCCGACGGAAATGTTTACGCCGATCTTCGCCATCGCGCGCATTGTGGGCTGGAGCGCCCACCGCATCGAGGAGCTGATCAACGCCGATAAGATCATGCGGCCCTCCTACCGCAGCGTCGCGCCGACGCGCGGCTATACGCCGCTGGCGGAGCGTTAGCCGCAGGCCGGCGGGACCGGGCGGGGCATCGGCAACTTTTTTCAATAAATTTTGGAAAAGCGCTATGCAAAGCCCGAATTCCATGCTATAATACGGCTGTTACCCAGCCCAGGGAATAAGGTTTAGGTTCTCTCACAAGTTCGTCCAATCCAGAGCTTGGGATCACCGAACCGGATAACTGAAGGCACTCAGGCTTTGGGAACAGATTAAACTTGGAGGTAAACCTATCATGTATCAGGACAAAACCCTCACTTGCCGCGATTGTGGTGCCGAATTCGTCTTCTCCGCTTCCGAGCAGCAGTTCTTCGCCGACAAGGGCTTCCAGAACGAGCCCAGCCGCTGCCCCGCTTGCCGTAGTGCCCGTCGGGCCAGCCAGAACCCCAACCGTGGCGAGCGCCAGATGTACGAAGTGATCTGCGATGGTTGCGGCGCGACCACCCAGGTGCCCTTCCAGCCCCGCGGAGATCGCCCCGTGTACTGCCGCGACTGCTACGAGAAGAATCGCCAGAGCAAGTACTAAGAGCTAGGCGCAAGCCTACGCGATGCCGTCCCTCAACAGGGACGGCATTTTTTATGCGGCGGGCCTGTTGTCCGCGTGATGCGCACGCGCCCGCCCCCGATGAAGGGGTGGGCGCTATGGACTGCCGACAAGCCTGTGTCGGGGAGCGGCTTTCTCCGCGTCCGCAGCAGGCGCGGCCTCTGTGCTGTCTCCGCCTCGCCGGGCGGTGTTGCCGCGAGCAGCGCTGCGCAGGTTCGCTCGCTGGCGGGCCGCTGCGCGGGATTGCGGGGCGCTGCCCCGCACCCCGGCAAGGAGGCAGTGCCTCCTGCACCTCCGGGCTTTCTGTCCTATTACGGCGCGGTCGTCTCGGTGGTGCCGCTGCCGCGCTTGATGGTGGTGCGCACCTTCGAGAACACATCCAAGAAGTTATCGCGGTAATCCAGCGGGTAGATGATCTGAATCACATACAGCACCTTATCGCGGCAGGTGGCGTGGATACGTCCGCCCACCTTTACGCCCGTGACCATCGTGCCGCTGAAGTTGATGTACACGCCCGTGCTGCCCATCAGGTAGCGCTCCGCCGTCAGCGACGGGCTCCAATCGGAGAAATTGGTGGCGCCAATCGCGTCGCAGCGCTGCTTGACCTCGGATTTCAGCTCGGCAACCGTATAATCCGTGGTGGTGGGCACGGCAAAGATGCTCAGGGAACCCAACTGCCCGTCCTTCATCTGCTCGGCTGGCTCGCTGAGCGTAAAAGCCTCGGACACGGACTCGTCGGCGATCCATCCCGCCGGGCCCTCGAAGGTGAGCCCGCTGGCGCCCAGCGACTGAACAAAGTAGGTGGTGTACACAAACGTCAAGTCGCCATGCGGCGTGGCCGTGGGCATATCAATGGGGTCCATCGGAATGGGGGTTGAGCCCGCGTAGGGGTAGATCGTACCCAACTCCTCGGCGTAGCTCTCCTCCGCCATCGCGTCGTCGGACGTGTAATCTGAGGAGGGAACCACGTCATACGGGTTATTGGCAAACAGGCTGGTATCGTCCGTCGCGGCTACGTAAACAGGCTCCGCCGTCGGGGTGATGGCCGGGCCGATGTACTGCGTGGCCTCATCATAAACCTGCCCCGCAGACTGCTGGCTGGAGCAGCCCGACAGCAGCGCGGCGACCATCAGCAGGCAAACCGCCGCCATGCAAAAGCGTTTCATCCTCATCCCTCCATGTCCCATGCATCCATTCTAACGTTCCGGCGCTTGTCTTTCATCCGTTGTATTGTAGCATCCGCACGGGGCCGCGTCAACCTTGTCCCAGCGCGTCGTAATCCGGGCGATACAGCCGGCGCTCCAGCGAGAAAATCTTCTCGGAGAACACGCCCGGATGGATGCGTTCCTCGACGGCCTGCATCTCGTTCATGCGCGCGTCCAGCAGATCGACCCAGTGCAGCAGCTCGGCTTCGGGGAACATCGGCTTGCGCGGGCTGCCGTACTGCTCCTCTCCGTGGTGGCTGATCATCATGTGCTGCAGGAGCAGCACCGGCTCGCCGGTCACGCCGACGGCGTTGGCGGCCTCTTGGATGCGGGTCACGCCCAGCACCAGATGGCCCAGCAGCAGACCGCTCTCGGTATAGTCCTTTACCACGCCCATGGGATCGGACGCCATCTCCTCCACCTTGCACAGGTCGTGGACGATCACCCCGCAGATCAGCAAATCGGCGTTGGCATAGGGATACAGCGGCAAAATAGCCTGCGCGAGCCGCAGCATGCCCGTGGTGTGGTGCAGCAGGCCGCTCCGCTCCGCGTGATGGATACGCTGGGCCGCCGGAAAGTAATCCAGCTCCTTGTCGTAGCGGCGCAGCAGCTCCCGCACAATCTTGCGCAGCGGCTCGGAGGTCACGCCCGCGAGCGCCGCGTCGATCTGCGCGCGCATTTCCTCCGGGCTTTGGGGCGCGCATTGCGTGAGCACGGACATGTCCACGTCGTCGCCCTCCGCCAAGAGGCGGAGCTTCTCAATGCGGAGCTGCAAGCGCCCGTTGTACTCCAGCGTCGCGCCGCGCACCTTGACGACGGAGCCGGTAGCGGGCGGCGGCACATTGCCGTCCCACAGCTTGGCGTTCACGTCGCCCGTTTTATCCGACAGGGTGAGATCCAGGTATTTGTTGCCGTTGCTGCCCATGCGCTGCTCGCTCATGCGCACAAGCAGAAATCCTTCAAACTTAGCGTCCTTGACCAAATCGCACACACGGGATTGTTCCATTGACAATAGCTCCTTCGGCGGGCAGGCCCGCGATCATTCGGCATACAGGGGGGCCCGCGTTCCGGGCAGGTTGGCGTAGCGGGCAAACTCGGCCTGCCACTCCACGTTTACGGTGCCCACCGGGCCGTTGCGCTGCTTGGCAATGATGATCTCGCCCTCGTTATCCGGCACCTTCGGCTCGCCGCTGTTCTCATCGTTCAGCGCGTAGTAGCCCTCGCGGTGGATAAACAGCACCACGTCGGCGTCCTGCTCAATGGAGCCGGAGTCGCGCAGATCGCTCAGCATCGGGCGCTTGTTGGTGCGGGCGGTGTTGGCGCGCGCAAGCTGCGCGCAGGCCACCAGCGGCACCTTGAGCTCCAGCGCGATGGACTTGAGTTGGCGGCTGATCTCGCTGACCTCAAGCTGGCGGTTCTCGCTGCGCTTGTCCGATCCCATCAGGCCCAGATAGTCCAGCGCGATCATATCCAGCCCTTGCTCCATCATCAGGCGGCGGCTTCTGCTGCGAAGCTGGGAGGGCGTGAGGCCGGAGGTATCGTCGATGTAAATTCGGGCGGCGCTGAGCGTATTGAGGCAATCGCCCAGCTTGATCCACTCGTCGTCGGACAGCATGCCGCTGCGCACGCGCTGCATGTTGATGCCGGCCTCCGCGCACAGGATGCGCATGCCAATCTGCTCGCAGGGCATTTCCAAGCTGAAAAAGGCCACGGTCTTTTTGCTCTTGACCCCCGCGAACTGCGCAAGCCCAAGCGCCAGCGCGGTTTTGCCCATGGCGGGCCGCGCGCCGACGATAATCAGCTCGCCGCCGTGCAGGCCGGTCAGCATGCGGTCCAAATCGTACAGGCCTGTGGGCACGCCCGCAAGGCGGCCCTGCAAGCGGCTCAGCTCCTCGATCACGTCGAATGTCTTGCTGAGCACCGCGTTAATGGGCATGAGCGTCTCGGAGCCGGAGCGGCGCATAACGATATCAAAAATGGAGCGCTCCGCGTCGTGGAGCACGGTAGGCAGCGGATCCTGCTGGCGGTAGCACTGCTCGCTGATGCGCTGCGCCGCGCCGATGAGCTTGCGCAGGGTGGCTTTTTCCAGCACGATGCTCACGTAGGTGCGGGTGTTGGCCGTGGTGGGCACATAGCGGAACGCCTGCAGCAGGTAGGCGTTGCCGCCCACGCCGTCCAGCGTGCCGCGCCGGGCAAGCTCGTTTGCGACGGTCATCACGTCGATGGGCGAGCCGCCCATTTGCAGCGCGCGCATGGCGCTGAAGATCTCGCGGTGCTCGGCCGCGTAAAAATCGGTTTCCTCAAGGGACTCAATGGCGAGGGTCGCCGCCGCGGCGTCCTGAAGCATAGCGCCCAGCACCGAGCGTTCCGCGTCCACGCTGTTGGGCGGCACAACGCGCGCCAGCTCCTGACCTTCCATCCGGCGACCTCCTCTCCCGGTATTGTCCGTTTTTTACTTGCCGGGCTCCACATGCACCTTCATCACGGCGGTGATCTCCGGGTAGACCCACACGGTCGCGTCCACATCGCCCGTTTGGCGGATGGCCTCGCAGTCGATTTTTTTCTTGTCCACCTTGATGCCGTGCTGCGCCTCCAGCGCGTCGGCGATCTCCTGCGTGGTAATGGAGCCGTACAGCCGCCCTGAGGTGCCGCACTTGGCCTCAATGGTAATCACCTTGCCGCGCAGCTTGCCGGCGGTCTCCACCGCGGCGGCGCGGCGCTCCTGCTCCAGCTTGGCCTCCACGGCTCGCTTGCGCTCGATTTCCTTCACCGCGTTGGGCGTGGCCTCAACGGCCCACTTGCGGGGCATCAGATAATTGCGCGCAAATCCGTCCGACACGTTGAGCACGTCGTCCTTTTTCCCGGAGCCCTTGACGTCGCAAAGCAGAATCACCTTCATTTTAGTTCCCCCTCCTGACGTTTTATCGCCGCGACCCGGATGTTAAGCAGGCTGTCCGCAACGCCGAGGAGCACCAGCAGCGGCGGCACGAGCAAATACATCAGCGCGGCAAGGGTATAATACCATGCGGTGCGCTCCGGCTTGCGGCGGCAGAGCAGGAACGTCAGCACGGACGCTCCCAGCAGCCGGTACACCGCCAGCAGCGCCTGCCACAGCAGCGCGCTCATCAGCGCGGATACGGAGCCCTCGATAAGCTGGAGGCCAAGCGCACACACCGCGAGGGCCAGCATGTAGCCCTTATAGCCGCGCGGAAGGTGCAGCGTCTGGAAGCTGGGCGCGCCGATAAGGCTGCCGCTGGACAGCCGCACGCGCGCGCGTGCCGTCAGCAGCGCGGAGAGCGACCCGACCGTGATGGAGATCGACATGATCAGTCCGGGAATCAGCATGCGAAGCTTATCGGCCAGATTGAGCTGCAAAATGCGCAGCAGCTCCACGCGCGAGCCGTCCGTAATGATGCCGATATCGCTCAGCATCAGGATCCCCGCGTTCTGAAACCGCGTTGGCAGCGAGATCACGCCCGCGCGAAGCATGGACATCAGCTTGCCGTCCACGTCCGGCCACGTGGTAAACCATTCCACAAGGAGCTTGGACGTCCCGGTAAACAGATCGTAACCGACCTGCGAGATCATGTACATGCAAAGCAGCATCATGGAGGCGAGCATCGCGCCGATCTGGATCAGAAGCGTCGCGTTAAAGGAAGCGCGGCGGCGCTGGGACAGGCTGTTTGTCAGCAGCGACAGCATGGGGAACGCCAGCAGGCACATCGCCAGCGTAGGGCTGTACGCGTTCGCCAGCAGTCCCGCAAAGGGCACCAGCATCAGCGCCAGCGCGTACCACAGCCCAACCGTCAGCGAAAGCGGGCAAATGATCACGGACAGCAAAACGGAAATCGGCACGCATAACGGAGGGCAAAGCAACGCCGCCGCCAGCAGCACGTCCAGCAGCCCCCATTGGAGCAGGTGCTTTCCCCTGGTTAGATTGGCGGCGATCAGGTTCATGCGTTCATCCTCGCGGTCTGTGATCACAAGCGGCTACTGCGGCAGCTTACCCTTTATTATAAGTCAACATCAACGCGCCGTCAACCTCGGCGGAGCGCACGCCTGTAAAAAACGCGAGATTCTGCCACGCGTGCCAACCATTGCCGATGATAACGCCGCCCCTTCTGCGCACAATATGGGCCGAGGAGGCGAATTTCATTGAGAAAAACTTGGTTACTCCTGACATGGGCCGTCGTGTGCGCGCTGGCGCTGAGCGCCTGCGCCAGCAACGCCGATACCGTGCAAAGCCCCAGCCCAAGCCCCAGCGTATCCATGCTGCCCACGCAGAGCGCCATGCCCACGCAAAGCGCCATGCCGACCCAAAGCGCCATGCCCACGCAGGGCGCCGAGGGCGTAACGACGCTGGAGGACGCGGTACGCGTCGGCGGAGAGCTGGCGACGGATCTGCAAAAGCTCAGCGAGGTCGAGGACGCCGTCGTGATCGCCGCGGGCAACATGGCGCTGGTCGGCCTGACCTTTGACAAGCAGTATCAGGGCGGGCTGACGGAGCGCGTGACCGCTATGGTGGAGGCCCGCGCGGTCGCCATCAACAGCGGGCTGACCACCGTGATCGCAACCGACGACGAGGCGATGGTCGAGAAGATCAGCAATCTGGCCAAGCAGGCGGAAGAAAAGACCATTACGTTTTCCGAGCTGCAAAGCCAAGCGCTGGCTCTCTCCACGGAGCTCGAACAGCAGAGCACGCCCAGCGCCACACAAAGCGGCACGACAACGTGAGAGGCCCCTGAATGCAAGCTAAAACCGCGACATCTGCTCAGACGTCGCGGTTTTACAATTGCGCTCAGGCTCGTCAGGGCTTGGGCGCGGTAAACGCTTCCACAAGCGTTTGCAGGTTAAGGCGCATCGCGTCCTCGTAATGCGTCAGGGCGCTGTCGTCCAGTGAGCCGGTGGTCACGGGGTCGAGCGTGTAGACGGGCGCGCCCGTCTCGGCGGCCAGCACGTCGGCCGCGGACGCATCGTAGGCGGGCTCCACAAACAGCGGCGGCAGATCGTGCGCCACAAGGAGCTGGCACAGCTCGGCCATCTCTCCGGCGCTGAGGCTGCTCTCCGGGTCCTCGGACATGGTGGCCAGCACGTCGAGGCCGTACTCCTGCGCAAAGTATGCGAACGCCGCGTGGAAGGTAACGATCTCGCGGCCCGCATAGGGGGCAAGGCCCGCGCGCAGCTCCGCGTCAAGGGCCTCCAGACGGGCGCAATACGCGTCCCGGTTCCGCTCGATGGCCTCGGCCTGCTCCGGCAGCAGCGCCGCAAGCGCGTCGCTCAGGTTGCGCGTCATCTGCATGGCGTTGGGCACGCTGAGCCAGATGTGCGCGTTGTACTCGCCGTGATCGTGCTCCTCGTGGCCGGCCTCCTCCTCGTGGTGCTCCTCCGCGTTGGGCAGCAGCGTCACGCCGACGGACGCGTCCACAAGCGTCAGCTCCGGGAAGGCGCTCAGCACGTCGTCCAAATAGCTCTCCATGCCCGCGCCGTTCAGCAGCAGCGCGTCCGCGTCCACAAGGCTTTGCATATCGCCCGGCAGCAGAGCCACATCATGCAGGCAGCCGGTGCTGGGCGGCGCGAGGCAGGTCAGCTCCACGCCCGGCACGTCCTTTAGCAGGTTGGCCGCCATGGCGTAGATAGGATAAAACGAGGTCACGATCTTAGCGGATTCCGCCCGCGCGACAGGCAGCGCCGCAAGGCACAGCGCAAGGCACAGCAGGCAGCAGAGCAAACGGTTGATGCGCACTTTCTTTTTTTCTCCTTCAAAAAGGCGCGCCGCGAAAGCCGCGGCACGCCTTGTCTATCGTTTGGTTACTGTCCGTCGGAGGCGGTATCGCCCTCGGCGGCCGCCTCAGCCTGAAGCTCGTCAAGGCTGGGCACCAGACCCGTGTACGTCACGCCAAACTCGGCAACCGCTGCGTCGTAGGCTTCCGTATACACGGTATCCCGCTGGGAGGACAGCATTTCCGAGCGCAGCGCCTCGCGATCCTCATCGCTGAATTCCACGGGGCCTTCGGGCTGGATTTCAAGCAGCTTGACGATGTGAACGCCGTATTTGCTGACATAGGGGGCGCTCACCGCGCCGATCTCATCCACGGAGAAGGCGGCGCTGATGAAGCCGGGCGCGTAGCTGGTATCGATATTCACGTCGTAGATCTGGTCCTCGCTGCCGTCCGAATCGTAATCCTTGAGCACATCGGCAAAATCTTCGCCGTCGGCCAAGCGCTTGTTGATCTCGTCCACCTTGGGCTGTACGGAAGCCAGAATATCGGCCTCCGCCTGCGTCACCTGCGCCTGCAGCTCCTCGGCGGTCTCGGTGGGCGCGTCGGTCGCGTCGGGGGCGACAGTCGCGTCAGCCTCGGCGGTCGCGTCAGCCTCGGCGGTCGCGTCGGCCTCGGCGGTCGCGTCAGCCTCGGCGCCCTGCACAGCGGCGGCTTCGGCGTCCAGCGCCTCCTCCAAGCGGGCCTGCAGGTCGATGTACTTGTTCATCAGGTCTTCGTCGGCCAGGATGAGCAGGTGCTGCACCGTGCGGATCCCCGCGGGGCGGTACAGGGCCTTGCGCAGGCTGACGCTTTGGCCGTAGTAGGCGGCATATACCATCATCTGATCGACGTAATCGTTATAAGCCTGATAATCGGCGGGAGAGGTTCCATACATCTCCTTGTCGTTGGCAAGCAGGCTTTGATATTCGGCCTCCACATCGTCGTCGGTCACGTCGACGCTCTTCACGATGTCGTTCTGGACCTTGGACAGGTAGTTGAACTCGACGGAAAGCACCTTGTACTGCTCCAGCGAGAAGCCGATGCTGCTGTAGTACGCCTCGGCTTCCGTGGCGGCCAGCGTCGGGTCGGCCGTCAAGCCGTCAACGGTGGTTTGCAGGCTGGCAACAGAGGTCTCCAGATCGGCGATCTTCTGCGTAAGCTCCGTGCGGCTGGTGGCCTGCTCGTCGGTATCGCCGGCGGCATCCTCCGGCAGCGCGGCCAGCTCTTCTTTGGCGCTTGCCAGCTGGGTCTGCGCGTCCGTCAGGCTGGTGGTGCAGCTCTCGGTATAGCTCGACGCGTAGCTATCGCGCATGGTGGTCCACTCGGTCGCCGCCGTATCCTCCAGCGTCTTGGTCTCCTCCTCGGTCGGCTGGGGCACGCCGTTCTTCGCGCCGATCTGGAGCAGCACCTCAATGGTGACCTGATAATCCAGCGCGTAGCTGCGCATCATCCGCACGACCTCAGGATCGCTAAAGTCGTAGCTCGCGGAATACTGCGTGTAGTAGTTGTTGTACCAAGGCTTGACGTCCGCCCAAGTGACATCCTTGCCGCCGACGGTCGCAAGCACGGCGTCATCCGCCAGATCCCCGGCGGTCGCGGCGGCATCCTCAGCGAAGGCCTGACACCCAACCATCAGCATCATGCTGATGCACAGGAGCAGGGCCAGCGATTTCTTCCAAAACTTCATGAAACAACGTCCTTTCTATCTTCAAGGCAATTGCGCTGTGTGCGCACCGCCTCCGCACACAGCCATGCCGCCTGCGGTTGATTGTGCTATTATGGCACAACCCAAAAGCAAGCGCAAGCGCTTTGCCTGAATGTTACAGTCTATTCACAGTTGCAGGAGGATGCACACCGCGCGGCGAACCCTGCTGAGGAGGAGGCGAGCGCGTGATCGTACGGGTGATGAAGGCCAGCCGCGCGCTGACCGTATGGGACGGCGACCAGCCGACGCTGCAATGCCGCGTTGCGCTGTCCTCGCACAGCGAGGGGCCCAAGCTGCGCGAGGGCGACGGCCGCACGCCGGAGGGCGCGTACCGCATCTGCTTGGTGAAGCGCGACGGCAAGTACGGCAAGAGCCTCGGCCTGAGCTATCCCGGCCCGGAGGATGCGCGCGCGGCCCTGCGCGAGGGCCGCATCGACGCGGCGACCTGCAAGGCCATTCTGGACGCGCACAGCGAGGGCCGCCGTCCGCCGTGGGGCACGCCCCTTGGCGGCGAAATCTACCTGCACGCAGGCGGAACGCAGTCCGATTGGACGGCGGGCTGCATTGCGCTGGACAGCGAGGACATGGAGGCGCTGTTTGCCCTGCGGGATCAAATCGACCGTGTGGAGATTCTGCCATAGCATAAGCGAGGCGGCCGATTGGCCGCCTCGCTGCGAATACCGGGTCTATTTTCTGCCAACGCCCATGCCGTCGAGGCTCCGTTCCAGCTCGCCGTCCTCCAAGCTCCATGTATATTGGTAGAGATACCCGCTCTGATCGATAAAAATATTGGTGGGATAGCCTTCCAGCCCGACGATTCCGCAGAGCGACAGGTCGGCGTCCTCGATGATGGGAATGCCATCCAGCCCGTACTGCGCCACAAGATCGGTCGTCACGGAGCTGTCCTCGCCATCCCAAACATGCACCAGCAGGATTTGCAGCTCGTCGGCAGAGAAGGCTTGGTACGCCGCCGCGGCGGAGGGCATCTCGTCCATGCAATAGGCGCACCAGCTTGTAAAGAAGCTGATGTAGATCGCCTTGCCCTCGTAAGGCGTCAGCTCCAGCGCGGTGCCGTCAAACTCATGAAAGACGTCCGCGCTCTCGGCCAGCGCGCACGCGGGCAGCAGCGCGGCCAGCAGCAGGCAGAGCATCCGGCGGAAAACGCGTTGCTTCATGGGAAGAACCTCCTTGCGCGTCTAAGGACGGCATTAGTATACACCCATTTCAACGTTTTGGACAGCGCGTTTTGTCCCGCGCTCCCCTCGGCCTGCAAATGCAGGATTGATGTATTCATCCTGCATTTTGAGGATCTTGGGTCAAAAAACTTTCGTCCGGCACTTTACTCTCTAAAATGAGTATGTTATAATCCGTTCAGGTCGTCCGATGGTGCGTCGGCCCGGCAAACGCCGGAGACGGATTTGCATTTTTGGACGGGCTATCCGCCACTTGATGGATTGCGGGCCATGCCCGCTCAAGGAGGAACCCGCCATGTCGCTAGGAATTTCCACTGTCTGCAAGAACATCCAGCCCTCCGCTACATTGGCCATGAACGATACCGCCAACGCCCTCCGCGCAAAGGGCGTGCAGGTGTACAGCTTTGCCGCCGGAGAGCCGGATTTTGATACGCCCCTGCCCATCCGCGACGCCATGAAGGACGCGCTGGACCGCGGCATGACCCGCTATACCCCCGCGACGGGCTCCGTAGAGCTGAAGGATGCGATTCTCCAAAAGCTCCGCTGCGAGAACGGGCTTGAATACGAACGCAAAAACATCATCGCCTCCAACGGCGCCAAGCACTCCATCAGCACTGCGCTTCAGGCCATCCTGAATCCGGGCGACGAGGTCGTTATTCCCACGCCGTGCTGGGTCAGCTACCCGGAGATGGTGCGGATGGCGGGCGGCACGCCGGTTTTTGTGGAGACCAGCGAGGAGAACGGCTTTTTGCCGACCGCCGTCGCCATGCGCGCCGCCGTGACCCCCCGCACCAAGGCGTTTATCCTCACCACGCCCAACAACCCCACCGGCTGCGTGTACGACGAGGCCACCCTGCGCGCGCTGGCCGACCTCTGCGTGGAAAAGGACTTTTACATTCTGTCGGACGAGATCTACGAGCACCTGATTTACAGCGGGCGCAAGCACATCGCCATCGCCGGCTTTGGCCCTGAGGTCAAGGCGCGCACGCTGCTGGTAAACGGCGTAAGCAAGACCTACGCCATGACGGGCTTCCGCATTGGCTACCTTGCCGGGCCCGCCGATGTGGTCGCGGCCATGGGCAACTACCAAAGCCAAGCGACCTCCGGCCCCTGCACGCCTGCGCAGCACGCCGCCGCCGCCGCTCTTGCCATGGATCAAGGCTGCGTCGAAACAATGCGCGCCGCCTTCGAGGCCCGCCGCGACGAGCTGTGCGCCCTTGTCAACCGTATCCCCGGCATCCATTGCCATTGCCCGGACGGCGCGTTCTACGTGATGATGAACATCAGCCGCTTGCTGGGCCGCACCTACCGCGGCGAGGTCATTGCCGACAGTATGTCCTTTGCGCAGACGCTGCTGCAAAACGAGCATGTCGTGCTGGTGCCCGGCTCCGCCTTTATGGCCGAGGGGTACTGCCGCCTCAGCTATGCCATCAGCGACAAAAATATCCGCGAGGGCATGCGCCGCATCCGCGCGTTTGTGGATGAGCTCCAGCCCGTCGCCATGGAGGCATAACATGCTGGAATTCAGCGAAAAGAGCAACCTGCTCATCCAAAGCAAATATCAGTACGATTTGCAGGACGTTACGGAGCCCAACCTCTACCGCGAAATCTTCGATTATGAGTCCATCCCCAAGATCCCGTTCAACAATCGGTTGGTGCCCACCAACATGCCCGACGAGATTTGGATGACCGATACGACCTTCCGCGACGGGCAGCAGAGCGTCAGCCCGTTTACGCCGCGCCAAATCGAGCATCTGTACAAGCTGATGGCGCGTCTGGGCGGCCCGAAGGGCTTGGTGCGCCAGAGCGAGTTCTTTTTGTACACCGACAAGGACCGCGAGGCGCTCGAACGCTGTCAGGCGCTCGGCCTGCCCTTCCCGGAGATCACCACTTGGATTCGCGCCAACGAGAAGGACTTTGCGCTCGTCAAGGCCGCCGGCGTGCATGAAACGGGCATTCTGGTCTCGTGCAGCGATTACCATATCTTCAAAAAAATGCACCTGACGCGCGCGCAGGCCATGGACAAGTACCTTGGCATCGTCAAGGCCGCGCTGGAGCAGGGCATCACGCCGCGCTGCCATTTTGAGGATATCACCCGCGCGGATTTTTACGGCTTTGTGCTGCCCTTTGCCGAGCAGCTGATGAAGCTCGCCCATCAGAGCGGTCTCAAAATCAAGATTCGCGCCTGCGATACCATGGGCTACGGCGTAAGCTATCCCGGCGCGGCTCTCCCCCGCAGCGTGGCCGGCATCATCTACGGCCTGAACCACTACGCGCAGGTGCCCAGCGAGCAGCTGGAGTGGCACGGCCATAACGATTTCTACAAGGTCGTCTCCAACGCGGGCACGGCGTGGCTGTACGGCTGCGCGTCGATCAACTGCTCGCTGCTGGGCATTGGCGAGCGCACGGGCAACTGCCCGTTGGAGGCCATGGCCATCGAGTACGAGTCCCTGCGCGGCGAGACCGGCGGCATGGACTTGACCGCCGTTACCGAGATCGCGGAGTACATGGAGCGTGAGATCGGCATTGAGATCAGCCCGCGCCAGCCCTTTGTGGGCCGCCACTTTAATGTGACCCGCGCAGGTATTCACGCCGACGGCATGCTCAAGGACGAGGAAATCTACAACATCTTTGATACCACCACGCTGCTCAACCGCCCGGCCACCGTCGCCGTGGACAGCCACAGCGGCCTTGCGGGCGTCGCCCACTGGATGAACACATTCTTCCGCCTGTCCGGCGTCCACATGGTGGATAAGCAGGATCCGCTGGTGATGGCGGTCAAGGTGCAGGTGGACGCCCTCTATGCCGAGGGCCGCAATACCGTAATGGGCGACGAGGAGCTGGAAATCATGGTGCGCGACGCGAACGTCGACCGCTACGAGCACCTGCTGTTCCACAAGAGCAAATAAGCGAGATCGGCGTTTACGCCCGCCCGTTCTGCGGGCAAGCCGTTCGTATCCCCCATACGTCTCCCCTGCGTACAGCCTCCGGCCACATTTCGGAATGCGGCCGGAGGTCACTACATGCGGACAAGCGTTTTGCTTTCCGCTCTTTTTTTTGACAGAATTCGCGCTTCATGGTATGCTGTTTTTGTATACGCAAAGAGGAAAGCAGGGCGCGGAGAAAAGAGCGAGCCGCGCCGGGACGTACGGGAGGATCGGATATGTCCGTTATGAATGTGGTATCGCTGATCGGCGGGCTGGGCCTGTTCCTGTTCGGCATCAAGGGAATGGGCGAGGGCCTTGAAAAAGCGGCCGGGCACAAAATGCGCAAGCTGCTGGAGGTGCTCACCCGCAACAAGTTTATGGCCGTGCTGATGGGCGCGCTGGTAACCGCCGTTATGCAAAGCTCCTCCGCCACAACGGTGATGGTGGTCGGCTTTGTCAACGCCGGGCTGCTGAGCCTCGGCAAGGCCATCGGGGTCATCATGGGCGCGAACATCGGCACCACGGTCACCTCGCTGATGCTCAGCTTTCAGGTGGACTTTGGCATGATTTTCGCGGCCATCGGCGCGATTTGCATGCTGCTGGGCAACCGCCCAAGGCTCAAGCTGGTTGGCCAGATTATGATGGGGCTCGGCGTGCTGTTTACCGGCATGCGCCTCATGACCGAGGCCATGGTGCCCCTGCGGGACTGGGAGGGCTTCCGCACGATGATGACCGGGGTGAGCAACCCGATCGTCGGCGTGCTGGTGGGCACGCTGGTCACCGCCCTGCTGCAAAGCAGCGCCGCGTCCATCGGCATTTTGCAGGCGTTGGCCTCCTCCGGGCTGATCGGCCTGCAGGGCTGCCTGTTTGTGCTCTTCGGGCAGAACATCGGCACCTGCGTAACCGCCATGCTGGCCGCCGTGGGCGCAAACAAGACAGCCAAGCGCGCCGCCGTGGTCCACCTGCTGTTCAATGTCATCGGCACGGTGCTGTTCGTCGTGCTTGCGATGATCCTGCCGCTGGACGTGTGGATACAGGCCCTTGTGGGCGATAACATCAAACTGCAAATCGCCTTGGCGCACATCGTCTTCAACCTGGTCACCACCTTCCTGCTGCTGCCGCTGAGCGGCGTGCTGGAAAAGGCCGCCTGCGTGATTGTGCGCGGGCAGGACGCGCAGCAGGAGCCCATGCGTCTGATGTACTTTGACGACCGCCTGTTCTCCACGCCCCCCATCGCGGCGCAGCAGCTCTTTAAGGAGGTCTGCCGCATGTGCGATCTGGCCCGCGCCAACCTTACGCTGGCCATGAAATACTACCTCACGCCCAAGGATACCTCTGTGGACGAGTTCGAGAACCGCGAGCAGGTGATAGACTACCTGAACGCGGAGATCACCCAGCGGCTGATCGAGCTGCAAGCCGGCAGTCTGGGCGGGCGGGACGTGCATATGGTCGGCTCTCTGTTCCATGTGGTCAACGACTTGGAGCGCATTGGCGATCACAGCGAAAACCTAAAGGAGATCGCCGATAGCCTTCGCCGCGACAAGGGCAAGTTCTCCGGCAAGGCCGAGCACGAAATTGAGCTGCTGTACCAAAAGGTGGAGAGCATGGTGGATAACGCCATCGATATTGTCAAGCGCCAGATCATCGACCCGGAGATTGTGGGCAAGGTGGAAAGCACCGAGGCCGAGGTCGATCAGCTCTGCGAGGATTACGCCAACCACCACGTCGAGCGCATCAAGAACAAAAAATGCACGCCCAAGAACGGCATGCTGTACATGGATACGCTCAACAACCTAGAGCGCATTGCCGATCACGCCAACAACTTGGCCACCTCGGTGGACGACGCGTCCGAGGACGCCAAGCGGATGCTCTGGTAAGCAAGCCGGAGGACGGCGGGGCGAGCCTGTCTGCGCGGCCAGCCGCAGCGTGACCCAGCCCACCGTGAGGGGTTTGGGGGGCCGCCCTCCCCAAACGGGTTCGCCTTGGGCGACTGGTCGGCCAAGGGTTCAGCTGCTTTATTGACACGCAACGGCGGGCCGCGCAATTCTGCGCGGCCCGCCGCTTGTATTCCGTTTGGCGCTTACCGTTCGACGAGGATATCCTCGTCGCCGCTGGTATCGCCGTCCCACTCGTCGGCGGCGTCGCTCGCGTTCCCGCATTGGAAGGACGCGATCAC
The DNA here is from genome assembly GCA_964408185.1 of uncultured Oscillospiraceae bacterium. Lineage (GTDB taxonomy): Bacteria > Bacillota > Clostridia > Christensenellales > Aristaeellaceae > CAYOYK01. The sequence continues at coordinate 49,359 of CAYOYK010000005.1, forward strand.
ATCGCCCATCAGCTTCTCTAATCCGCTGTCCGGCTCGGAGCCATCGTCCATGCTGAAATCCAGCTCGAACACATAGCCGTTCTGGACCGTGCAGGCGTAGTAGAACACAACGCCCTCATCCTCCATGCGCAGAATGTAGAAGGGCAGGCCCGCGTCGCTGCTCAGGTTGTACAGCAGGGTCGCGCCGTAGCCCTCATACTCCTCCAGCTCATACTCGACAAGCGCGTTGTACGCGTCCTCGTCCATATGGTCGGCGTAAACGCCCGCATAGGCGTCCACATATTCCGCGGCCACATCCAGCGTGTAGGCGTCGTTATAGAGCATGCCCAGCCAAAAATACGTGTCCGTGCTTTCATCCGCGTAGGACTCGGTGTCCAGCTCCATGTCGTCCGGGTACGTAAAGGTAAAGACGCCGTCCGCCGAGAACTCGGCGGCCAGCGCCATCGGCGCGGATAGGCAGAGCAGGGCGCATAGAACGAGAGCAAGCCACTTTTTCATCTGGTTCTTCCTCCTTTGTGGAATGGCCTATGCTATCACGGCATTGTGACGGCTGCGTGACGTTTACTCCACGGACGTCTCCGTTGGCGCGGCGGCTTCGGGCTTATCGGGGGTGGGCGCGTCCGGCTCGTCCACGGCGGTCACGAGGGCCTCGGCGGGGGCCTCCTCCTCCGGCAGCGCGTCGGGCTTGCGCTTGTTGCCGCGCAGCGTCGAGATCACGCTGACCACGCCGCCGACGATCAGGAACATGTAATAGCTGAAGAAGCGCCAGACCAGCAGCGCCAAGCCCGGCGTGCCGCCGATGAAAACGCCCTTGAAATAGCCCAGAAAGCCGGCCTCCTGCGCGCCGCTCGCGCCGGGCAGCGGCGTATAGCTGACGCTGATAAACAGCAGCATGGCCAGCGTGAGCACCTCGCCCGTGGGCATGGCCGCAAGTCCGGCCGCCTGCCGCATCGCGTTCATATCGAACGCGTGATACACGCTGACCGTCACCGACAGCAGCGACAGCAGCGTAAGCGTGGACCAAAACAGCTGCTCCAAAAGCTGCAACGGCTTGCGGCTGATGCTCAAAATGCTGCTGTGGAAGGTATCCAGCGTGGAGGCGTAGCGCATGACCGTCAGCTCCGGATGCTTGACAATGTGGATCTTCGCGCCGATTTTGATGAAAAAATTGCCGATGTTTTGGATCAGCGGGCGGCAAAACGCCACCAGAATGACCGCCGGAACGGCCGCAAAGTTAATCGCCAGACCGATGATGATAATCCAGCGCACGCCGCCAAGCTGCGTTGAGACCAGCTCCTGATGCGTCAGCCAAAGAACTCCGGCCAGAACGACCATCATCAGCTGCGAGCACAGCAGCTTGACGGAAATTGCCGAGGAGCCGATGCCCACGGGCACGTCCCGTTTCTTGAGGTAATAGATCTGCATGGGCTGTCCGCCCGACGCGCCGGGCGTGATGTTGGAGTAGTAATAGCCCATGGTGGCGATAAAAAGCGCGGAGCGCAAAGGAATGCGGTAGCCCTGATGGTGCAGCAGCCGCCACATGCTCACGCCGTCAAAGGCAAGGTAGCCAAACCAGCCAAAAAATGCGGCCACCACCCATTCCAGCCGAAGGGTAAACAGCGTCTCCCACGCGTTGGACAGCTCGCTGTTGCTGAACGCAATTACAAAAACCAGCAGCAGCGTGCCAAAGATAAAGACAAAGTTAAGGGCTTTGCGAACGCTTGGCTTCATGGTCAGCTCCTTGTATAATATCGCTCGGCGCGGCAAAAGCATCTGTCGCACCGACTAGGGATCAGTATACCACAGATCGGCCGCTTTGGGAATGGTTGAGCGAGGAACGGCTGAATTTGTTAGCGGTCTCTTTCCGCCCCCGAAAGTGCGGAAAGCCGCGCAAAAGCGCCCTCCGCCCCATAATCGGGCGAAGGGCGCTGCGCTTCGGGCTTACAGCCGGTACAGCCTGCTGTACTTATCCTTGAGGTAGCGGGTGTAGTAGCTCGCGTCAAACGGCGCGCCGCACGCGTCCGTTACCACCTGCTTGGGCTCCTTGAGGCGGCCAAAACGGTGCACATGCTCGCCCAGCCAGTCCGTCACGGGCTTCCAGTTGCCCTGCGCAATCGCATCCCATACCGGGATCTGCTTTTCCATGGCGGCGAGCATCTGCGCGGCATACGCGGTGCCCAGCGCATAGGTGGGAAAGTACCCGATCATCCCGCCCGACCAATGGGAATCCTGCAGCACGCCGTGGGTATCATCCGGGACGGTCACGCCGAGGTATTGCTTGTACAGCGCGTTCCACGCCGCGGGCAGCTCGTCCACGGACAGATCGCCGCTGATGAGCCTCTGCTCCAGCTCGTAGCGGATGATGATGTGCATCGGGTAGGTCAGCTCGTCGGCCTCGGTGCGAATCAGCGAGGGCGTCGCCTTGTTGACCGCGCGGTAAAGCTGATCGGGCGTTACGCCGCCAAGCTGCGGGAACAGCTCCGTGAGGGTGGGATAGAGCACCTTCACAAAGGGCTGGCTCCGGCCGATGATGTTCTCGCAAAAGCGGCTCTGGCTCTCGTGCACGCCAAGGCTCGCGCCGTCGTTCAGGCAGGTGAACTGCAGCTCGTCGGCCACCTGCAGCGCGTACAGCGCGTGGCCGCTCTCGTGGATGACGGAGTACATGGAGCTGGCAAACTGGTCGGCGTAGTAGTGCGTTGTGATGCGCACGTCGTACTTGCTGAACTCCGTGGTAAAGGGATGCTCGGTCTCGCCGATGGAGCAGTAGCTGCGGTCGATGCCCATCATGGCCATCAGGCGGTCGCTGAGCACGCGCTGCTTCTCGATGGGAAAATCGCCCGTGAGGAAGCTGTCGTCCAGCGGCTTATCCTGCACGGCGTGAATCAGCGGCACGATCTCTTTTTTCAGCCCGCCAAAGAAAACGTCGAGGTCAGCGGTGTTCATGCCCTTCTCGTAATCATCCATCAGCGTGTCGTACACGGGGAGCTGCGGGGCGCGATACCCGGCCATGCGGATGTTGGTCTGCACGATTTTTTGCAGATAGGGCTTAAAGGACGCGTAATCGTTCTGTTCCTTGGCCGTGCGCCACACCGCCTCGGCCTCGTTGAGCAGCATGGAGTACTCCACGACCTCCTGCATGGGGATGCAGGTGGTTTTGTCGAAGTTCTCCTTGAGCACGGCGACGCGGCGGGCCTGAAGCGGCGTCAGCTCCGCGGCGCGGGCGGTCAGCTCCTCAAGGGTCTCCTTGACGGAATCGTTGATGAACAGCTTGTAGCTAACCTCGCTCAGCAGTCCCATCGTGCGGCTGCGAGCCTCGGCGGAGCCGCGCGGCGCGGCGGTGGAAGCGTCGTAGTAGAGCACGCCCTGCGCGTGATTGTAGGCGTGCATTTGCGCCTCCAGCTCGTCCAGCCTTTGCAGATACTCAGCGGTCGTCATAGCGATCTTCCTTCCTTTGCCGGATCGGCTGATGGAGCCGATCTCTGTCGAATTTGGTAAATTCTTCGGGCACATCCATCGCGTAGCGCTTGTAGTTCAGCTCGTTCACGGATACCTCCACGGTTTCCAGCCCGGTCATCTTTTTGGGGTCGCCCCACAGGTTTTGGCTGTGGAACTCGAATTGCTCTCCGGTATCGGGGTCGATATACTCGGCAAAGATGCGGCACGGGTTGCCGCGCCCGGTCATACACACGGCGGTGTTGTAGGATACGCCGGTCACATGGGCCTCAAGCCGCTTGCCGTTTTCCAGCAAGGAGCAATCCGCCTGCCGCTTGAGAAAGCCGATCAGCGCGACGAGCAGCCCGGCCCCGGCGATGCTCAGCCCGATGATCTGAAAGATCGAGGTGAAGCGCCGCGTATAGGGCGTTGTGATGCGCGCGGGATCGGACGGATCATACAGCACGGTCACAGCCTCCCCCGTGTGCATGGCGGAAAAGTAAAACGGATACGCCGTTTGATAGCTCGTGCCCTGCGCCTCATACGCGATGGACACGCGCTCCGCCCGCTCGATGGTCAGCACGCCGTCGGCGCTCTCGGCGACGGCCAGCAGCGCGTCGTCATTGGCTTGGATGCCAAAGCCTACGCCCCAAAAAATCAGCCCAAGAACCAAAACGCCCAACGCGGCCCAGTACAGCCCCTTCATGCGCATCCTCCTTTTCCCGAACAGCGCTATCATACCACGCGGGCGTAGCGCGCGCAAGTCTTGCATCCGAGCTGAGGGTGAAGTATACTGTTCGCGGGGAGTGAAGAGGATGCGCGTTACGACGGGGCCGATCGGCTCCATGCGGGATGTGCGGTTTGTGGTGGCCGTATCCCATTGGAATGGCAAGCTGGTGCTGAGCCGACACCGCGAGCGGCTGACATGGGAGACGCAGGGCGGGCACATCGAGCCCGGCGAAACGCCCGACGAGGCCATGCGACGCGAGCTGTACGAGGAGAGCGGCGCGTTGCGCTATGCCCTTACCCCGCTGTGCGATTACTGCGTGGAGAGCGACGGCGACGTTCCGGCAGCGCTGCCCGGCCGCAGCTCCGGCCGCGCGTATACGGCGGAGCTTGAGGCCGTCGGCCCGCTGCCGCCCAGCGAAATTGCCGAGATCCGCCTCTTTGACGGGCTGCCCGACGCGCTCACCTACCCGGCCATCACGCCGATCCTGTACCGCGAGGCCATGCGACGGACGGCCCACTAACGATCAGGAGGGAAACAATGCCCGATATACGTGACTATGTGCGGCAGTATGCCGACGTATCCTTTGCCGATCAGTCCTTTGGTGTGCTGGACAGCCTGCTGTTTTCGCAGGTTTGCTATATGCCCTTTGAGGGCCTGCTGGACGACGGCGCGTCCTGCGCGATGCGCGAGGCCGCGTCCTTTCTGCGCGAGCGCTTCCCGGCCGGGCTGGAGGATCCCTTCCAGAACAAGCGTTATGATCTCACGCTGCTGTGCGCCGATACGGCCCGCTTTGGCGGCGTGCTCCTGCGCGATTACATCAACCATATCGATGTAAGCGCGCAGACGCAGTTCTCCGCCACGACGTTCGATACGCCGTCGGACGAGCGCTGCGTCGCCTACCGCGGCACCGACCTGACGCTGGTGGGCTGGCGCGAGGATATGAACATGTCCTTCATGGTGGTGCCCGCGCAGGAGCGCGCGGCAGATTATCTGGCGCACGCAATCCAAAGCCACGCGGGCGGCGTGACGGTCAACGGCCACAGCAAGGGCGGAAATCTGGCCATGTTTGCGGCGTCCGCCGTCGCGCCGGAGCAGCAAGATCGCGTTTTGGCCGTGCATACATTCGACGGGCAGGGCCTTGAGGAGGAGACCTTCCGCAGCGCGGGCTACGCGCGCGTTACGCCGCACATTTTCTCCTACGTGCCGCAGGGCTCGCTGGTCGGGCTGCTGCTGTGCTATCACCCGGTGTACACCGTGGTGCGCAGCGACGCGGCCGGCATTTGGCAGCACGACGCCATCACATGGCAGACGCAGGACGCGAGCTTTCAGGTCGCGCCCAAGCTCAACGCCACCAGCGTGGCCACGCACGAGGCCATCGAAAAATGGCTTGCGGACATGAGCAAGGAGGATCGCAAGCTGCTGGTGGATACGCTGTTCCAGATCGTCAACGCCACCAACACGGAAACGGTGGATCAGCTCTCGGCCAACTGGCGCGACAACGGCGGTAAAATGCTGGCCGCCATCCGGGATCTGGATCCGCCCACCAAGCGCGCCGTGCGAGGCTTTTTGCATATGCTTTTTACTGTCGGGGCGAACACGGCGATGCGCGGCTTCCTGCCCGGTCTGCTTCGGGTGGTGTTTGGCACCAGCCAGCACGCCGCGCCGGAGGAAGCGATGCGGAAGGAGCGGGAACGCCTGCAAGGCGAGCTGACCGCAGACCGATCAGACGGCATTCCCGCGAGCGTCGGCCCGGCCGAGCTGCCCGCGCATACATGACGGCATGCGACGCAAAACGCCCTCTGGCCTGCATATGCCGGAGAGCGTTTTACGTTGTGCCAAGATTATTTTTCGGGAGCCTTTTCCCAATCGGCGAGGCTCTCTTGGATGGTGGACAGAATCTCGTGCAGCGCCACGCGCTGCGTTTCGCTCAGCTTCTGCGGAACCGGGCCGATAATGCTGTTGTCCATGCTGCTGGCCAAAAGATAGTCCAAACTAACATTCAGAGCATTGGCAATTGCAACGAGCGTCTCCAAGCTTGCTTTGCGTGTTCCGCGCTCCACATGCCCGATAAACGAGGTGGATACATTGACGCGCTCCGCAAGTGCTTCCTGCGTCCAGCCCATTTGGGTGCGTTGCTTGCGCACTCTCCGCCCCATGTCGGTATAATCCATCGCCACTGCCATCACTCCTTAATAGACCAATCAACCATAGGACTATTGATTATACCCCGATCCTGCTTTTTAGGGAAGTGCCTGACAGACACATATCTTACTATGCTATATTTATTGCGTGTTTGGGATTCGCTTTCCCTCCATAATATCTGATTCGGCCGACTTAAATATCCTGTAAAAATATGCCTATGCCGCCGCTCCCCCCGGATAGCGACTGAATCGCGTTTGCCGCTTTGACGGCCATAAACATTGCTGCGCCAAGGCCGTCCCTTGCGGATGCGAGCCAAGCGACAAGGCGAAATCGGCGTTGCACTCGCTAGGTGACTGTGATATAATCTTTCCGGTTGAATGGATATCGATTCGATGCAATTTGTCAAGCAGCGCGTCGATCCGCTATCCTTCCCAAGCAAAGTAAGGAGTGACCTCTGTATGAACCAGACAATCGAAGCTCTTCGTAGCTGGGGCTGCGATATCGACGCCGCCATGGGGCGGCTGCTCGGCGACGAGGAGCTGTTCCTAGAGCTGTCGCATCGCGTCGCAGACGGCGACGAATGCGGGCGACTCACGCAGGCCGTTGAGGCCGGAGACGCCAAGGAGAGCTTCGAAGTCGCGCATATGCTCAAGGGCATGCTGGGCAACATGGGCATGACGCCCATCTATCGGCCTGTATGCGAGATTGTGGATCGCCTGCGCGGCGGCCAAATGACGGATGTGACCGCCGAGCTTACGCAGATCCAGCAGGGGTACGAGCAGCTCCGCAAACTGCTGAGCAAGTAGCGCGTCAGCCGCCGAGGCCCTCGGCAAGGCCCAGCAGCACCACGCCGACCATCACCACGGCGATCACAACGTATTGACCGCGCGTGAGCCTCTCCTTGAGGAACAGGCGCGAGAGCAGCAGCGAGACAATGCTGTACGAGGCGATCATCGGCGCGGCGACGATCCCGTTGCCGCTCATCGCGTACACATAGGTCGCCTGTCCGGCAGTCTCCATTACCGCGGCAATGCCGCGGTCTTTTTGTGCCGGGAGCGAGAGCTTCTCCCGCCGAATGACAAACAGGTACACGAAGATCAGCACAGCGCAGATCAAAAACGTAAGCTCATAGGACACATTGGCGACATTCTCCAAGCTCGTCTCCGTTACGCCGCGCAGCGGCGTGGTCGCCACATCGTCCAAATAGTAAGCGTCCAAAAAGGTGCCCATCGCGTCGATGACGCAGTACAGCACCGGCATCCAAAACGCCCAAAAGCCCGCGCGATACTTTTTGTCCTCCAGCCGCGCGGAGGCATCCTCCCGATGCTCCAGCACGCCCAGCATCAGCACGCCTACGCAGATCAGCGCCGTGCCCGTGAGCGACAGTCCGTCCATGCTTTGGCCCAGCACCAGCCAGCACAGCAGGCAGGTGACCGCGCCGGAGGAATTTTGAATTGGGGATGAGATGGACAGCTTGAGGTATTTGAGGCCGAGGTAGCCCACCGTCATGGAGCCGATGTACATCAGCGAAACCGGCAGGTACAGCAGCAGGTTGATGGGGTCATACGCAAAATCGCCAAAGAGCAGCGTAGCAATGGCGTGCAGCCCCATCACCAGCCCTACCACCATCGCGGTCTTGAGCGGGCTGTACCGATCTTCCGCCGCTTTTTTGTAATACAGATCCGCGCCGCCCCACGCGAGGATGGTGACCAGCGCAAAGACAAACCACATGTGCATCCACTCCCTATCAAACAATACGAGTATGAATTATAAGGGGATTCCCGCGCCGCGTCAAGCATAACAAAAGCGGCTCCCTTTCGGGAGCCGCTTGCGTGCGATGTTTTTTACTTTTCGACGGGCGTAAACGTGATGTTGTACAGCAGTTGCTGCATAAAGGCGTAGTCCTCGTCCGTGATCGTGGAAAAATCATCATGGAACTGGGTCAGCTCCACAAAATACCCCATGTACAGCGTGAAGATGCTATCGATGTCGTACTCGGAATTGGCGCACACATGGATGTACTTGTTGCCGCTGGGGGTCACGTCCACGGTCAGCACAGGATCATCATACTGCTCGGCGGCGGTCGCCTTGAGGATCTCCACGTCGTCGTCGCTCAGGTCGTTCATGCTCAGGCCGTCGTACAGATCGGACGGGGCAACGGAAATGACAACGGACGCAAGGGTGCCGTTCTCAATAACGACATAGGAATACGTGTCAACGCTTCCCTTGTCGCCAACCGTCGCGCCCTCCGGCAGGGGCATTTCGATATCAAAGTTGGGGCTGTCCTCAACAAAGCGGACGGTATCCATGCCCTCGGCAAAAGCGCCGACGCAGGACAGCAGCATCAAAGTGGAAAGAAGAATCGCCAGAAGCTTTTTCATACGTATTTCCTCCTTATTTGTTGGTCAAGCCGTTCCGTCAGCTCTCCGCTGCTCCGTCGCCCATTCCGTCAACGTACTGGTTGAGGAAGCTGCGCATCATAAAGCCGCAGATGCCGGTCGCGTCGTCGTAGACCTGCGCCCACGTGCTGTTCTGCGCGATCACGCGCAGCGTATAGCCGGAGCGGTAGTTGGTGATGATCGGCTCGGTTTTGGAGGGCGCCCAGCGCAGATTGACAAAGCCGGACGGCGTGGAGGGCTTTACGGTGATGTAATAGTTGACCGTGGTAAAGCCGCTGAATATTTTGCCGTCGGCCGCCGGAGTGGTGGTGTGCGTGGGGGTCGGCTTGATGGTGGGCTTGGTGGAGGAGAAGTAGCGGCTCATGGCATAGCCGTACTGTCCGCCGTAGCTCACAAAGCCCCACGTGTTGTTGTAGTATTCGTAGGAGCTGACCTGCGCCGCAAAGGGAATGGTGAGGATGATTTCCGCGTTTACGGAAGGCGCGGTGCGCAGGTGCACGCCGTACCCGTTGCTCGTGCTCACATACTGCGGGCCGATCAAAGCGGAGGCGGGCATCACGGGCAGCATGGCAACCAGAAGACAAACCAGAACCAGCGAGATGGCGAGGCGTTTTTTCATTTGTGACAAACCCCTTTCTTCTTGTCAGGATTGCGTCGGGTTCCACTAAAACGTTATAATTATACACTATTCGCGCCCTGCGCACAAGAGCCGACGGTCATTTTGCGCACGGCTTCCCATTTTGGGGGGCAAACGGCTTACGGCAGCACAACCTCGCTGCCCGTGCAGGCCACGTCCAGATCATCGTCCACGTGGAAGAAATAGCGCACGGCCACAATTTCGCTGCCCTCCTCAAAGCTGCGGCTGTACGTGAACGTAAGCGCCGCGTCGCCCTCGGCAACGCCGACCACGGTGTAGTCGTAATAGCCCGGCGCGCCCACAAGCGCTGTATCCGGCGCTACATAATCGCCCTTCACGTCCACAATGCCGTCCGCGTCCGCGGTATACGTCCAATCGTAACCGGTGGTGGGGTTGCCGTTGAGCTTCAATGTGTAGGTTTCCGCTTCGTCGGCCAGCGCAGGCACGGCAAACACCAGCAGGCAGAGGGTCAATGCGAGTAGCTTTTTCATGGTTTCACGCTCCTTTGTATTTTGGGGGGACGATCGGCAGGTGCTGTTCCCTATTTGTTTCTCTTGCTGAGTTTGATTGTAGCACAGGTTTTCGCCCCACACAAGTGTTTGACGAGCCACGGAGGGAAATGTTGCAGGAATTACGCCTCTTTACGAAAAAAAACACAAAACCGACCGGAGCTTGCGCCCCGGCCGGTCTTTGCGATTTGTTTGAGATTACTCGATGGTGGCGTAACTCCAGATCACGTCGCCGGTGGAAAGCATGATGACGTTCTTGATGTTGGGCTTCATCATGTAGGGGTTCACGTAGTAGTACAGCGGAGCCACAGCGCCGGTATCCATCAGGATCTTCTCGGCCTCGGCGCACTTCGCGGCGCGCTCGTTGGCATCGGTGCAGGCCTTGATCTCCTTGACCAGGGCGTCGTAGCATTCAACCCAAGTCTGGTCGCCGTTGACGCCCCAGTAGGCGCCCACGCCGGCGTCCGCGGTGACATCGCTGTTACGGGTGTAATCGCCGATGTCGCGGCCCAGACGAGGATAGTTGTTGCCGGAAACGCTCAGGAAGATCTCAAGGAAGTTGACGCAGTCGTTGAAATCGGCGATCCAGCCCATACGAGCGGCTTCGGCGTCGCCGGCCTTCAGCTTCGTCTGCAGGGTGGCCCACGCTTCGGTGTTCACCATGCTGGTGATGCCAAACTGGTTCCAAGTCTCTTGGATGTACTGGATGATGGCAGCGTTCGCGCCGCTGTTGTTCAGAGCGAACTCAATGCTGGGGAAGTCGGTGAACATAATGTCGCCGCCCTCGATGGTGCCGGTGTACGCGTAGCCCAGATCGATCAGGGTCTGCAGCGCAGTGGTCTGATCCATGGTGTAGTCCGCGTTCACATCAGAAGGGGTCGCGGTGTCGGCGTACCAAGTGCCGTAGCCCTCGGCAGCGCGGACGTTCGCGTTGAGGCCGTCAGCCAGAGAGTTGGGGTAGAAGCCGGTGGCGGGAACCTGTCCGCCCATGGTCACGTAGTCAACCAAGTCCTGACGGTTGACCATCTGGCCCAGCGCGAAGCGAGCCTTGCTCTGCTCCTGCACGGTCAGCTGCTTGCCAGCGGGGGACAGATCCTTGTACACGTTGAAGAGCACGTAGTAGGTGCCGATGTAATCGCCCATCACCAGCTCGCCGGGATAGGTCGCGTACAGGCGCTCGTACTCCACGGGGTCGATGGAGTTGATGAAATCGGCGGCGCCGCTCTCGTAAGCGGTCAGGATGGCGACGTTGTCCTCGGAGAGGTAGCAGTTCGCGCCAGCCAGAACAACCGCGTCGGCGTTCCAGTAGTAGGGGTTCTTCTCGAAGACGATCACGTCGTCCACGGCGTACTTCGTCATGCGGAACGCGCCGGTGCCGATGTAGGTGTCAGGAGAGGTCGCCCACTTGCCTTCGTTGTCAGCGATTTCGGTCTTGACAGGATAGAAGGTCGGGAAGGCGCACAGATCGAGGAAGTAAGAGGTCGGGCTGACCAGCGTAACCTGGAAGCTGCGGGCCTCGTCGTCCACAACGATGTTCATGGGGCCTTCGCCGCCGTTGTAGCCTTCGATGTACTCATACAGGAAGCCGTAGTCCGCGCCCAGAGCGGCGGAGCCGGCACGATCCCAAGAGGCCTTGATCTCGCTGGCCTTCAGGTCGCTGCCGTCGGACCACTTGAGGCCTTCGCGCAGGATGAAGGTGTACACCAAGCCGTCGTCGGAGATGGTGTAGCTCTCCGCCAGTTCGGGCGACAGGGTGGGCGTTCCGTCCACATACTGGAAGCCCATCAGGCCGGCAAACGCAAGCTTGATGACGTTGGAGCCGCTGGACGCGGAGTTCAGCGCGGGGTCAATGGACAGCGGAGTGCCGCCGCCGTAGGTGATGTTGACAACCTTGCCGGACTCTTCGGCCGTGGCAACGGCGAAGCAACCCAACAGCATTGTCAGAGCCAGCGCCAATGCGAGTAGCTTTTTCATGCAGGTTTCCCTCCTATTAATCACCGATCTCCGTCGGTGTGTATTATTATACACTCGGTTTCTCTCGCTGTCAATTGTATTTCTTTAACAGCTCGTCCGCCTTGCGTGCATAATCACAAATGGTGGCATGCCACAAAATGTCCGCCGCCAACATCCTGGAACGTCGGCGCGCAGGCCGCGCACTCCTCGGTGGCGCGGGAGCAGCGCGTACGGAACGGGCAGCCGGTGGGCATTTTGAGCGGGCTGGGCACGTCGCCGCTCAGGATGATGCGGTGGGAGCTGCGGGCCTTGACCGGATTGGGGATGGGCACCGCGCTCAGCAGCGAGATGGTGTAAGGGTGCAGCGGGTTGTGGTGCAGCTCGTTGGCGTCGGCCAGTTCCACCATGCGGCCCAAGTACATCACCGCGATCCGCTTGGAGATGTGCTTGACCACGCTCAGGTCGTGGGCGATGAACAGGTACGTAAGCCCCAGCTGATGCTGCAGGTCCTCCAGCATATTGATGACCTGCGCCTGAATGCTTACGTCCAGCGCGGATACGGGCTCATCGCAGACGATGAACTCCGGGTCGCTGGCCAGCGCGCGGGCGATGCCGATGCGCTGGCGCTGCCCGCCGGAAAACTCATGCGCGTAGCGCGTGGCTTGCTCGCTGGACAGGCCGACGGTCGCCAGCAGATCCATGATGCGCTCGTTGCGCTCCGCCTTGGTTTTGCATAGCTTATGCACATCAATGGGCTCGGCCACGATGTCGCCGACCGTCATGCGCGGGTTCAGCGAGGAATAGGGATCCTGAAACACCATCTGCGCGCGCCTGTGCAGCATATCCAGCGAGGCCTTGCTGCCGATCTCGTGACCGTCGAAGATCACCTTGCCGTCGGTCGGCTTGTACAGGTGCAGTATGC
>CAYOYK010000005.1:62092-79322 GCA_964408185.1 uncultured Oscillospiraceae bacterium
CGCCCCACGGTGGTTTTGCCGCAGCCGCTCTCGCCTACCAGACCGAGCGTCTCGCCCTTGTGGATGACCAAGCTCACGTCGTCAACCGCCTTGAGCATGGTGGTCTTAAAAAAGCCGGTGCTGATAGGAAAATATTGCTTCAGGTGCTGTACGTCCAGCATCACGTCGGACGCGGCATTGGTAACGGCTTCACTCATGGATGGTGTCCTCCTCGCTGCCCTTGCCGCCCGTCGCAAGCGCCTTGCCCTCCTCCGAACCGGCCGCCGCGAGGATCTCGTTGTCCTTCACGTTCATCCAGCAGGAGGACAGATGGTCGTGCGAGACCCAGTATTCATCGGGATGGTCGGTCAGGCAAATCTTCATGGCGTGCTCGCAGCGCGGCGCAAACGCGCAGCCCTTGGGCATGCACAGCAGATCGATGGGCGTGCCGCTGATGGGACGAAGGCGCTCCTTCTCATCGTTGTCGATGTTGGGGATGGAGCGCATCAGGCCCTTGGTATACTCGTGCTTGGGGTTGAAGAAAATCTCGTCCGCCGTGCCGCGCTCGCAGATTGTGCCCGCGTACATCACAATCACCTCGTCGCACATCCCGGCGATAACGCCCAGATCGTGGGTGATCATGATGATGGCCATGCCCATTTTGCGTTGCAGCTCGCCCATCAGCTCAAGGATTTGAGCCTGAATGGTCACGTCCAGCGCGGTGGTGGGTTCGTCGGCGATCAGTATGTCGGGCTCGCAGGCCAGCGCCATGGCAATCATCACGCGCTGGCGCATGCCGCCGGACAGCTCGTAGGCGTACTGGCGCATGCGCTTGGCAGGCTCGTTGATGCCTACCAGACCCAGCATCTCAATGGCGCGGGCGCGGGCCTGCTCCTTGCTGCGGCTGGTGTGCAGCATAATGGCCTCCATCAGCTGATTGCCGATGGTGAAGGTCGGGTTGAGGCTGGTCATCGGGTCCTGAAAGATAATGCTGATCTTATCGCCGCGAATCTGGCGCATTTGCTCGTCGGATAGGCCGACAAGCTCCTGCCCGTGCAGCTTGACGCTGCCGCTGACGATGCGGCCGGGGTAGGTGAGGATTTGGAGGATGGAATAGGCGGTCACGCTCTTGCCGCTGCCGCTTTCCCCCACGATGCCCAGCACCTTGCCCTTATCCAGGTTAAAGGAAACGCCGCCAACCGCTTTTACCTCGCCTGCCGTGGTAAAAAACGATGTGTGCAGGTCCTTGACTTCAAGCATTGCCATGGTACTTTACTCCTCCCTCATTCTACGACCGCAGCTTGGGGTCGAACGCGTCGCGCAGTCCATTGCCCAGCAGGTTGAACGAGAGCACGATCAGGAAAATGGACAGGGCCGGATAAATGAGCAGGTAGGGATAGCTTTGCAGGCCCTGCCGCGCATCCGAGGCCAACGAGCCCAGCGAGGGCATCGGGATGGATACGCCCAAGCCCAGAAAGCTCAAAAAGCTCTCGGTAAAGATGGCGCTGGGGATTTGCATGGCGGCCGTGATGATGATAACCGACACGCAGTTGGGGATCATGTGCTTGCGGATGATCCGCGAGGGCTTCGCGCCGATGGCGTGGGAGGCCAGCACGTACTCCTGCTCCTTGATGGACAGAATCTGGCCGCGTACCTGACGCGCCATGCCCACCCAGTACAGCAGGCCAAACACGATGAATATGCTCACCATGCCCGCCCCCAGCCTTTGAATCAGCGCGCTGTTGCTCTGCGAAACCACATCCTTGATGGCGACGGAGAGCAAAATCACAATCAGCACGTCCGGCAGGGAGTAGATGATATCGACAATTCGCATCATCACCATATCGACCCTGCCGCCAAAGAAGCCGGATATCGACCCGTAGATGATGCCGATGATGACCACGATCAGCGCGGCCAGCATGCCCACCATCAGCGAAATGCGCGTGCCGTAGATCACGCGGATGCAGTAGTCTCGGCCCAAGCTGTCCGTGCCCATGATGTGCGGGAAGAGCTCCTCGCCCTTGTCGATCTTGGCCTGCTCCTTTTTGGAAAACTCAAACGGCTGCATGTTCTTGGCGCTGACGTCCTGCTTGGTGTAGCTGTACGGGTAGAACGTCGGCACAACAAACGCGATGAGCGCGATGAGCACAATGAGGAAAAGGCAGATCATCGCGATCCGGTTTTTGCGCAGGCGGCGCATCGCGTCGCGCATAAAGGAAACGGATTCACGGGAGGTAACCTGCTGCTCCTTTTCCGCCTCCGTGGCGGGCTCGAACAGATCGCGCGGGATTTGCAGGCTAAGCGGATTGCGAAACGCCTTTTTGTCCTTGTCCGGAGAGGCGTTCGTCTGTTGATGATTCTGATCTTGCATCGTAACACCTCATTTCAAGACAAGTCGATTCGGGGATCCATGACCTTGTACAGGATATCGCTGAGGAAATTCATCAGGATGATCATGATGGCGAGGAAGATGGTCACGCCCATAATCATCATGTAGTCCGTGCGAAGCATGCTGTTGGTGAACAGGCGGCCCAGTCCGGGCACGGAGAAGATGTTCTCCACCACCATGCTGCCGGTCAGGATGTAGGCCATCATCGGGCCCGCGTAGGTAATCACGGGGCCGAGCGCGTTTTTGAGCGCATGCTTGAAGATCACCTTTTTGCTGGGCAGGCCCTTGGCGCGCGCGGTGCGGATGTAATCCTGCCCCAGCACGTCCAGCATGCTGGAGCGCTCCAGCCGCGTGATGTACGCCATGGGGTACAGGCTCAATGAAATGATCGGCAGCACCAGTCCGCCCGGATCCGTCGCGCGAGCCGGCGCGACCTTGAGCTGGAGCACGAAGAACAGCAGCAGTAGCGTGGCGATAACAAACGAGGGCAGCGATACCAGCGCCGTGGTAACGACCTGAATCACCTTGTCCAGCCATTTGCCGCGCTTCAGCGCCGCGATCGCGCCCAATACAACGCCCAGCACAATGGCAAGCACCGCGGCCGAAAAGCCGATGGTGGCCGAATAGCTGAAGCCGCCCATGATGAGATCCATCACCGTAAAGCCGACCCAAGCCGTAGACAGGCCGAAATCAAAATGCAGAATGCCGCCCAAATAGTTGAAAAACTGCACGATGACGGGCTTGTCAAAGCCGTACTTGGCCTCCAGCGCGGCAACGGTCGCGTCGGACTTGGCCTTCTCGGAGCTGAAGGGACTCGCCGGAATCGCGTGCATGGTAAAAAAGGTGATAAGAATCACCAAAAAGATGGTCAGCACCGCCATTCCAAGCCGTTTGAGCAAGTAAATGGCAAACTTTGCGTTCATAGACAATCCTCCATTTAAAGTAAGCTTCATCATTATAACATCTGACATGCTTGTGTCAATTCGCTTTGCGGACTTCAAATTGTTTTTATTATGTGTTTTGTATCCCAAAAACATTCTTTAAATACAATTCTTGGATATAATAGATACCCGTTCCTTTTCCCGACTTCACTTCCCCCTCCCCCGCCAATGTATTGACAGCCGTCTTTCGCAGGGTTATGATGAACCCTGTGGGCGCGCGGGATTGCGCGCCGGGGAGGCGCGACTATGTGGGTTTTGCTTGCGTTTGGATCGGCGCTGTTTGCCGGCCTTACCTCCATACTGGCCAAGTGCGGCATCAAGCAGACGGATTCCAACGTGGCCACCGCCATCCGCACGGTGGTCGTGCTGCTGTTCTCATGGCTGATGGTCTTTCTGAAGGGCTCGCAGAGCACGCTCGGCGCAGTGAGCGCGGAGTCGTGGCTGTTTTTGGTGCTGTCCGGGCTGGCGACGGGCATGTCTTGGCTGTGCTATTTCCGGGCGCTCCAGCTTGGCGATATCAACAAGGTCGTGCCGATCGACAAGTCCAGCACCGTGCTTACCATCTTGCTGGCGCTGGTCTTTCTGGGCGAGGGGCTTGATTGGCTCAAGCTCGTATGCGTCGTCGCAATCGGCGTCGGCACGATGCTGATGATCCAGAAAAAAGACGTGGTCGGCGACGGCCAGCCCAAAAGCAAGGCGTGGTTCGTATACGCGATCCTATCCGCCGTGTTTGCCAGCCTGACGGCAATACTGGGCAAGGTAGGCATTCAGGATGTGGAATCCAGCCTTGGCACGGCCATCCGCACCTGCGTGGTGCTGGTGATGGCGTGGGTGGTGGTGTTCGCCACCGGGAAGCGCCGCCAGATACGCGACGTCCCACGCCGAGAGCTTGGGTTCATCTGTCTGTCCGGGCTGGCGACGGGAGCCTCTTGGCTGTGCTACTACAAAGCGTTGCAGGATGGTTTGGCCAGCGTGGTGGTGCCCATCGACAAGCTCAGCATCCTTGTCACCATCGCGTTTTCATGGATCGTGTTCAAGGAGCGGCTCACCGCGCGGGCGGCCGTCGGCCTTTGCCTGATCGTCGCGGGCACGCTGTGCATGCTGATCCCCGTATGAGCCGCGCGCGGCTCCATCGCCGCCGAGGGCTTGTGCCCCGGCGGCTTGCTTTTGTACGCAATATGCCGTAAAATAGTCGTCAGAGCCGCTTTGCCGGACGGGCGAAGCAAAGCGAGGAGGAGCGTTATGCGTTTTGTCGTACAGCTTTTTGGATTGTCCGCGCGGTGCAAACAGAACCCGGAGGCGCTGTTTGAGCGCCTGAGTCAGCTTGGCTACCGAATGGTGGAACCCTGCGTCGCCTTTGGCGAGCTGGGCGGCTTTGAGAACGTCATCTGGAAGGAAGCGGAGGTGGACGGCTACCTGCCGCTGCTGGCCCGGTATGGGCTGACGATCCGATCCTGCCACATCTTTGCGCCCGACCTGCGCGCCGCAGCGCCCCGAATCGCCGCCTTCGCGCGGCGGCACGGGATCCGGCAGCTTGTCACAGGCTGCGCCTGCGAGGCGGACGCGGCCTCGCGGCAAGCCTTTGCCGAGACCTGCGCCATCCTGTCGGACGCGCTGGTGGAGGCGGGCGCGGAGCTGCTGCTGCATAACACCGCCGAGGATATCCGCCGCAGAGCGGGCGATATCAGCCTGTACGAATGGTTGCTGGACGCGTGCGGCGGCAAGCTGCTCGCCCAGCCGGACGTGGGCTGGCTGCTGGCCGGAGGCGAGGACCCGGAGGCCTTCCTGTGGCGCAAGGCGGCGCTGATACGTTCCCTTCATTATAAGGATGTGACGGGCGCACAAGCGACGGGCGACATCGGCCTTGGGCGCGGCGCGCTGGACATCGCGGCCTGCTATCAGTTTGCGCGCGCGGCAGGCATCCCCCAGATCGTCGATCAGGATACCGACGACGGCGCCATGCTGGACGATCTGGCGCAGGCGCTGCGCCTGCTGCGGGAATGCGGCTCGCGCCGCGACCGCACGGCGAGCGTCCTCTGCCTGCTGGATACCCAAACGGGCGAGACGCGCGACCTGCGCCGCTTTGAGGGGATCGTCGAGGCCCCCAACTGGGTGCGGGGCGAGGAAACGCTCATCTACAACGCGGACGGGCGGCTGTACCGCTACGATCTCCAAGCCGATACCGTTGCGCCCATCGAAACCGGCCTTTGCGACAACTGCAACAACGACCACGTGCTCTCCCCGGACGGCGCGAGCGTCGCCGTGAGCCACGCGCCGAAGGGCGGCTGGAAGTCGCAGGTCTACATCGTGCCCTTCGGCGGCAGCGAGCCCCGGCTGATAACCCCCAACAACCCCAGCTTTTTGCACGGCTGGTCGCCGGACGGCGAGGAGCTGGCCTACTGCGCGTTCCGCGGTGAGGAAACCGCGCCCGATGTGGACGTGTACGCCATTTCCGTTCACGGCGGCGAGGAAAAGCGCCTCACCCACGGCGAGGGCTTCAACGACGGGCCGGAGTACGCCCCCGATGGGAAGAGCGTGTGGTTCAACAGCACGCGCTCCGGGCTGATGCAGCTTTGGCGCATGGACAGGGACGGCGGCCGTCCCCGCCAAATGACCGCGACGGAGCGCAACAACTGGTTCGCGCACCTATCGCCGGACGGACGGCGCGTCGCCTACATCTCCTACGCGAGGGACGAGCTGGAGCCGAGCGAGCATCTGCCCAACATGAACGTCGAGCTGTGGCTGATGGACGCGGACGGCGATCACGCCCGCTGCCTGCTGCGCCTCTTTGGCGGTCAGGGGAGCCTGAACGTCAACTCGTGGGCCGCCGACAGCCGCCGTCTTGCCTACGTTCGGTACGAGCTTTCGCACCGCTGAGGGGCTTGCGGCGAACGCTCCCGCAAGAATAACATTTTTTGCTTGTGTTTTCGGCGCGAGGATACTATAATAGCGATGGTCGATTCCGGGTCTGTGATTGCAAGCCGATGCCAGACGCGGGCAAAGCGGTCCACGTAAACCGGGCAAAGCCTGGCGAGCATGGCGCGTTCTAGAGGTAAGTCCGGCCGGAGGGCACATCCCTCAGAGAGATGGCGAGTGGGCCGCGAAAGCGGGGAGCAGACCATCCTGCCGGCGAGTGTGGGGTCAAAGATCAGGTCAGCCGGGGACGACCGATTACGCAAGAGAATCAGGGGGTTACCAAACCATGTACGAGGACAAAACGTTGACCTGCCGGGACTGTGGTGCTGAGTTTGTGTTTACTGCCGGCGAGCAGGAGTTCTACGCCGAGAAGGGCTTCCAGAACGAGCCCACTCGCTGCAAGGATTGCCGCGCTGCTAAGAAGGCCAGCCGCGCCTCCCAGCCCCGCGAAATGTACGAGACCACCTGCGCCAACTGCGGCGCAAAGACCACCGTGCCCTTCGTCCCCAAGGACGATCGTCCCATCTATTGCAGCGAGTGCTACGCCGCGCGCAAGTAATCCCATCCGGGATCTGCCGACGCGATAGCGACCCATGCAGCAAAAGGCCTGCTCCGATCTCGGTCGGAGCAGGCTTTTGCGCTTCAAAAACGCTGCTTTGCCTCTTGATGCAGCTTTGCCTTTTGTCCGCAGCCTAGTTGGTCTGCGGGACCTCCCTCCCAGTGCGGGCCGGCGGGAAGCACAGGGAAGCGCCGCTTCGCAACGCCGCCGCCTTGGGCGCGATCTCGCCGAAGGCGGAATCCATTGGGGATGCGGCTTCCCCTAGCCCCTCGCAGGTTTTTGCGACAAGCCGAAGCCTGCTCCGATCTCGGTCGGAGCAGGCTTTTTCCGTTCACACGATCGCCCCTGCGCAGGGCAACCGACGCGTTAAGCCTCCGGGTACTGCGTCCGGCTGCCGCCGATATAGGGCAGCCGCGAGTAAGCCATGACCACATGGGCCTGACCGACCTGCGCGCCCTCCATGCGCACGGGCACGGCCACAGGCCGCAGGTGCATGCCCACCAGCGTGTCCCCCACATCAATGGCCGCGTCCGCTTGGATGCGCACAGCCACCGCCGGGTGCGCGAAGCGCTTGTACGCCGCCGCGCCCGCGCTGCCGCCCGCCTTAGGCACCGGCATGGCGTTCACCTGCGTCAGGCGCAGCTCGTCCAGCGTGCTCTGCTCCATCACCAGCGCGCGGTTGAGGTGCTCGCAGCACTGAAACACCGCCCGCAGGCCGTGCTTCCCGCAGGCGGCCAGCATCGCCTCGGCGATGGCGTCGCCCAGCTCCGGCACGCTGTTCTTGCCGATATGCCCCCCGGCCACCTCGCTGGTGGAGCAGCCCAGCACCAGCGTCGCGCCGGGCCGCAGCTTGCCCGCATCGGCCAGATAGTCCACGCAGGCGATCATTTGTTGTTGGATGTCCTCATACATGCTCGTTCTCTCCTTCCGCGTGTACAAACGCGTATGCGCCCACCGCCACCGCGATGGCCAGATTCAGCGAATCGATACGGTCGCTGTGCGGAATGCGCACCGCCTGCCCCATGGCGGAAAACTCCGGCGGCAGTCCGCTGCCCTCGTTGCCAAACACCAGCGCGTAGGGCCGTTTGACGCTCCTTACCGCGTCCTCCAGCAGCGCGGAGCCATCCAGCATAAAGGGATAGAGCGCGTGCGCCGGGTGCTCCGCGCGATAGGCCTCAAACGTATCGTAGCACCGCACGTTCAGCGAGAAGATCGCGCCCATGGACGCGCGCACCACATGGGGCGCGAACACGTCGGCGGCGGGGCGAATCACGGCGATGTCCGTCAGCCCAAGGCCCAGCAGCGTGCGCAGGATCGTGCCGAGATTCCCGGTATCCATGGGATGATGCAGCACCACGTGGCAGGCGGTCGGGCTCAGCTCGGCCTGCCATTTTTCAAACACGAGCGCGGCAAAGCAGTTCTCCTTGCCGCTGATGCGCGCAAGGGCCTTATCGGCCACCTCCTCGCGCACGCCCCGGTCGGCGCACAGCGCGCGCAGCCGCTCGATCCCCTCGCCCTGCGCCCGCTCGCTGAGCAGCAGCCGGGCCGCGCGTTCGGGCGCGTAGGTCATCAGCTGTACGCAGGGGAACACGCCCGGCGCGTAGCTGTACGGAAGGGCGGCGTCATAAGGCTTCAGCGGCGGCATTTGGCAGCCTCCTCTCGCTGGGCAATGTATTCCCCGTCCGTCATGGAGTAGCAGACCTCGTCGGTCAAGCTTCCGTCCGGCAGCGTGGAGGCAACCCGGAGCACGCCCTCGCACTGAAAGCCCAGCTTCTTGATGACGTGCTTGCTGCGCTGATTATCCGGAAAGTGATACACGCTCACCACCCGCAGGGACAGCTCCTCAAACGCGTAGCGGAGCACGGCGCGGCAGGCCTCGGTGGCGTAGCCGTGGCCCCAAGCCTCCTCGCCGAGGGCGTAACCGAGCATGCGCGCGCCTTCCACGTTGCGGCGTTCATCCGCGTGCAGGCCGACGGAGCCGATCACACGGCCCGTTTGCTTGCTCACAACAGCCCATACCTCGCCGTAGCGCATAAAGTGCGCCACCACGCCCCGGCTTTCCTCGATGCTCGCATGGGGCTTCCATCCCGCCAGCGGCCCCACGTTTGGGTTTTGCGCATAAGCAAACACATCCATCGCGTCGCTTTTCTCAAAGCCGCGCAGCACCAGCCGCTCGGTGGTCAGCGTGACCATCGGGCTCACCACGGGCGAATGCTTCTTTTTGAACCAGCGCAAGCGAATGCCTCCTCCGCGGAGAGCCGCGGGTCAGTTGCGGGAATCGCCATCGGCGGGAGAACCGGAATCGTTATCGACGGTGTTGCTATCGGCGGTGCCGTTATCGGCGTTGTTGGGGGGCGCTGTCGCCAGCATTGTCGTTGTTGCCGACGTTGTCTGCGCTGTTGGTGCTGTTTTCGCCAGCATTGTCGTTGTTGCCGACGTTGCCAGCGTTGTTGCCGGCATTGTTGGGGGCGCTGTCGCCAGCATTGTCTTTGTTGCCGTCGTCGTCTGCGCCGTTGGTGCCGTTTTCGCCAGCATTGTCGTTATCGGCGCTGTTTGGGGCGCTGTCGCCAGCATTGTCGTTGTTGCCGGCGTTGTCTGCGCTGTCGCCAGCGTCATCCGTGCCGTCGTCGTCAGCGTCGTCGTCGTCTGCGTCGCCCGTGCCGTCGTCATCCGGCTGATCGGACGCGCCGGGGCGGAAGCCGCTCCCCTGCATGTCTCCGCCGAAGGGCGACGGCATGCCGCCGTATTGCAGCGTCAGCCCGCTGATGGCGCTCAGGGCGTGGGAGATCTCCTCCGGGCTCATGCTCTGGCGGTTTTGCATGCGCTTGTCCGAAAGGGTGCGGTAGAACGCGGCGGTCGCCGCATTGGTATATGTGGTCACAAACAGCTGTATGCCCAGTCCGGCGGCGATACCCGCCACGTTGCTTACCTCCATGAGCATCAGTTGGACCACGCTGCTCAGCAGCGTCCAGCCGACAAAGCTCAGCAGCAGCATAAACAGCGACATTTTGGCGCCGTTCATGGTCGCCTTGCTCTTTTGGATGCACTCGTTCACGCCGCGCGTGGGGTCCTCGGCCAAATAATACGGGGCCAGCGAGTAGCGCATCGCCGCGATAATGCCCGGCACGATCAGCAGCAGCGACCACGCCAAGACCCGTAGCATGATAAGCAGGTAGAGCAGGAACGCCTTGCCAAAGCTGCGCATCCGGCAGAACAGGCCCTGAAAGCCAAGCTCCTTCCCCTTGAGCCGCGCCAGAAAGTACGCGTTGCTGCCCTGCATCAGCACCGGCGTAAAGACCAGCGCGAGCTGCATCACGGCAAGCAGGATCAGCGTGTCGCGGTCGGGGATCAGCGTGGCCTCCAGTGCGAGCAGATCGGCCGCCGATACTTGGGACGGCGACTGCATCAGCTGTGCAAGCTGAAGCTGAAAATTCGTCAGGTAGTCCGGCGTGAGCACGCTGAGCAGCACCTGCAGCACCGTAACAAATATGGAGGCAAAAAACGATATCAGCAGCGCTGTTTGCCAGTTGCCCTTGAGCGCCTTGCGCGCCCAGAGCTTAAAGTAGTACGACGGGATCATCATCATGCGGCAACCCTCCCCGCTATCAGCTAAAGATGGCCTCGACAAAATCCTTCGCGTCAAAGGCCTGTAAATCGTCTATGCCCTCGCCCACACCCACGTACATCACCGGCGCGTTCAGCTCCCGCACAATGGGGAACGCCACGCCGCCCTTGGCAGTGCCGTCCAGCTTGGTAAGCACCACGCCGTTCACCCCGGCGGCCTCGCGGAAGGCCCGCGCCTGCTGCAAGCCGTTCTGCCCGGTGGTCGCGTCGATCACCAGCAGGCAGCGCACCGTCGCCTCCTGGTACTCCCGATCGACGACACGGCGCATCTTTTGCATCTCTTCCATCAGGTTCTGCTTGTTGTGGAGCCGTCCGGCGGTATCCACGATCAGCAGGTCGGCGCCGCGCGCCTTGGCGGCCTGCACCGCGTCAAACACCACGCTGGAGGGGTCGGAGCCCTCCTGATGCTTAATCAGCGGCACCTTGGCGCGATCCGCCCAGACCGTCAGCTGCTCCGCCGCCGCCGCGCGGAAGGTATCCGCCGCCGCGAGCAAGATGGTGCGGCCAAGCCCTTGGAAGCGCAGCGCCAGCTTGCCAATGGTCGTGGTCTTGCCCACGCCGTTCACGCCCACCATCAGAATGACCATAGGCCAATGGAGCGCGGGCTTATCCACCTCCAGCATGGAGACGAGGATCTTTTGCAGCGCCGCGCGGGCGGCCGCCGCGTCCTTGATCTTATCCCGCTTCACCTGCTCGCGCAGCTTGGCGATGGCCTCCTCGGCGCAGGCCGCGCCCATATCGCTGAGAATGAGGATGTCCGTCAGCTCGTCAAAAAAGTCCTCGTCGACGGCTTGGGTGGCCCGCACCAGCCCGTCCAGCTTGCCGGCGGTGTTATCCCGGCTTTTGCTCAGGCCCTTGCGCAGTTTTGCAAACAGGCTCTCGTGCTCCGGCATGGTTCTTCCTCCCTGCTACTGATAGTCCGTCAGGTTGACCGACACCATGGAGCTTACCCCGTGCTCCTCCATGGCAACGCCGAACAGCGTATCGCAGCGCTCCATGGTGCCCTTGCGGTGCGTGACCACGATGAACTGCGTGTCCTTGGAAAACTCCTTGAGGTAATCGCCAAAGTTGCCGACGTTGGCCTCGTCCAGAGCGGCCTCGATCTCATCCAGAATGCAAAACGGCGTGGGCTTGAGCATCAGCATGGCAAACAGAATGGCAATGGCGGTCAGCGCGCGCTCTCCGCCCGAAAACAGGCTGAGGAGCTGGCGCTTCTTTCCCGGCGGCTGGACGATGATCTCAATGCCGCAGCCCAGCGGATCGGCGGGGTCGCTGAGCTGGATCTCTCCGTGCCCGCCGCCGAAAAGCCGGATGAAGGTGGTGGAAAAGTACTCCTGAAGCAGAGAAAACTGGCTGGTGAACACGGTTTTCATGCGGTCAAGAAGCTGCTCGATAAGCGCCTGCAGATCTACCTTTGCCTTCTCCAGGTCGTCCTTCTGCGCGGACAGCACGGTAAAGCGCTCGCGCATGGTCGCGTACTCCTCGATGGCCCCCACGTTGACCGTGCCCATCGCGCGGATGCGCTCCCGGATGCCGCGCGCCTGCTCGTCCGCCTCGGCCTCCGCAAAGGGCGGCGTGTCCGCCGCGGGCAACGTGTCCGCCGCGCCGTCGGCTTGCTCCGCCTGCGCCTCGCGCCACAGGGAAACGTAGTTGTCGTAATGCTCCTTGGCCCCGGCGTAGGTAAGCTCGTAGGTATCCCACAGGCGGTCGGTCAGCTGGGTCATCTCGGCGGAAAGCCGCTGTTGGGCAAGCTCCTGCCGGTGCAGCCTGTCGGTCTCCTTGCCCACCAAGAGCTGGCAGGCCTCGATCTCCGTCTGCGCGTCCTTAAACGCCTTGCTGGCTTCCTCGCGGGCCAGCTCGCGCTCGTCCACATGCGCGCGGGCCGCCTCGGCCTCGCGCTCGGCCTGCCTGATCGCGCCCTGCGCCTCCTCCTGCCGTGCGGCGGCTTGCTCGGTCTGGCGCAGGACACTCTCCCGCTTTTGGGCAAGCTGGGCGATCTCCCGGTCGCAGGACTCGCTGTCGCCCAAAAGACGCTTCTGGTCGCGGCGGATGGTCTCGCAGCTATGCTCCGCCTCCTGCAAGTGCAGCATCGCCGCCGTTACGTCCTCCTGCGCCGCCTCGCGCACACGGCGCGCGGTGTCCAGCCGCTGACTGAGCTCGTCGGTCTGGCGGTTCATGGCGTCGGTGTCGATATCGGAGCGCTCGCTCTGGCGCTGGATGCGCTCCAGCTCGGCGCGCGTGTTCGCTAAGCCCTCGTCCAGCTGCGCCACGGCCTCGCGGTAGCCCTCGACGGTGGCGTTGTGGCGCTCCTGCGCGGACTGTGCGGCGGATAGGTGCTCGGTATCGCGCACGATGGCGATTTCCTGCTGGTGCAGGTCGTACTGGGCCTGCGCGCGCTGCTCCTTGGTTCCGGCGCGGCGCTTTTCCAGCTCGTCCAGCGCTTGCGTCTCGCGCTCGATCTGCGCGCGCTTGTCCTTGGCGAGCGCGGTCAGCTCCCGGATCTCGCGGTCGCGGCCCAAAAGATTCTGAGCCTTCTGCTGGATGCTGCCGCCCGTCATGGAGCCGCCGGAGTGCATCACGTCGCCTTGCAGCGTAACCAGCCGGAACGCGTGGTTGCCCGCGCGCATGATGCGAATGCCGCTATCGAGGTTTTCCGCCACGACGGTGCGGCCCAGCAGGCTTTCCACGACGCTGCGGTACTTTTCGTCAAAGCCGACCAGCTCGCTGGCCACGCCCACGCAGCCGGGCAGCTCCAGCGCCCGACGCTCCTGCGGCGCGAGCGTGCGCCCCCGCACGGAGCTCATGGGCAAAAAGGTCGCGCGGCCCAGCCGATTTTGGCGCAGGTACTCGATGATGCGCTTCGCGTCCTCCTCGGTTTGGGTAACGATGTTTTGCATCGCGCCGCCAAGGGCCATATCCAGCGCGGTTTCCAGCTCCTTGGGCACGGAGAGCAGCTTGGCCACGACGTCCTGCACGCCGCTGTCGCCGCGCTGGCGCGCGTATTGCAGCGCGCTCTTTACGGCGTACTGATAGCCCTCGTAGCCCTCCTGAAGCTCGCCGAGGGTGCGCAGGCGCGTCTCCGCGGCTTGCGCCTCGTTATCGAGCTGCTGGGCTTGCTTCTGCTTGTCCAGTATGGAGGCCAGCAGGGCTTGCGCGCTGGTCTCCAGCTTGTTTGCCTGCTCTTGCAGCGCGGTCAGGCGCTCCCGCTCCCCGGCGAGGGATTCCTCCGCCGCCGTCACCGCGCCCTGAATCGCCTCATCCTGCGCAGTCTCCGCGTCCAGCTTGGCAAGCATATCCTGCCGACGCTCCGTGAGCTGGCTCTGCATGGCGGTATGCCGCGCCTTTGCGGCCTTCACGTCGCCGATGCGGTTCATGGCCTCCATGATGGCGTTGTTATGGGCGGTCAGCTCGTCCTCCAGCGTCTGCGCGGCAGTCGCTTTTTCCTCCAACGCCTGCTTCTGCGCGTCGAGGCCGGCTTGCGCCTGCGCCCGCTGCTGCTCCGCCGCGTTGGCTCCGCCGTCCTGCTGGGTGAGCGTAGCCTCGATAAGCGCCTTGCGCGTGCGCACGGCCTCGGCCTCGGCTTGCAGGCGCTCGGCGGTCTCCTGCCCGGAGCGGATGCGGTTGTCCACCTCGGCGGCGGCCTCCTTAGCGGCGTGGAGCGCGTCGTTAGCGGCCAAAAGCGCGTCATGCGCGGCGCTGACGGCGGTTTGCAGCTCGCCGACGCGGCGTTCCTCATCGTCCCGCTGCACGGAGGCCTGCTCAAGGCGCAGGTTGGCCTCGCGCAGGGAATCGTGGATGGTGAGCAGCGTCTGCTCCAGCGTATCGGCGCGCTGGCGCACGCGATCGTATCGCGTCAGGAACAGGCGCACGTCCAAGTTCTTGAGCGTCTCGCTCAGGGCCAGATACTCGCGCGCCACGTCGGCCTGCTTTTCCAGCGGGCCAAGGTGGGTGTTCAGCTCGTCCAGCACGTCCAGCACGCGCACGAGGTTTTCATCGGCGCGCTTGAGGCGCGTTTCGGCCTCCTCCTTGCGGGTGCGATAGCGTGTGATGCCCGCGGCCTCCTCAAACACGGCGCGGCGGTCCTCGCTGCGCTGGCTGAGGATCTCGTCGATCCGGCCCTGCCCGATGATGGAATAGCCCTCCTTGCCCACGCCGGTATCGCGGAACAAATCCACGATATCCTTGAGGCGGCAGGAGCCGTCGTTGAGCAGATACTCGCTCTCGCCGCTGCGGTAGACGCGGCGGGTGATGCTCACCTCGGCAAAATCAACGGGAAGCTGATGATCGGCATTATCAAACGTGAGGGCGACCTCACAGTAGTTCATGGGCTTTTTGAGCTCGGTGCCGTTAAAAATGACGTCCTGCATGGAGTTGCCGCGCAGCGTCTTGGCGCTCTGCTCGCCCAGCACCCAGCGCACGGCGTCCGCGATGTTGCTCTTGCCGCTGCCGTTCGGCCCCACGATGCCCGTGACGTTTTGCGGAAAGATGATCTCCGTGCGCCGCGCAAAGCTCTTAAAGCCGTATATGGCCAGTTTGGTCAGCCTCATGCGTCGCCCTCCCGCGCGGAGAGCCGTTCCAGCGCCTGTTTGGCGGCGGCCTGCTCGGCGGCCTTTTTGCTGTTGCCCGTCCCCGTGCCGCACGGCTTGCCCAGCACGCTCACCTGCGCGGTAAAGCGCCTGTCGTGCGGCGGGCCCTCCGCAAGGGTGATCTCGTAGGCGGGCAGCTCCATGCCCTGCGCCTGCGTATACTCCTGCAGGCGGGTCTTGTCGTCATGGCCGCGCAGGGTACACAGGGTCTCCTCATGCGCAAAAATTCGGTTGATAAACGCACGCGCGGGGGCCATACCGCCGTCCAGATAGATGGCCGCCAGCACAGCCTCGAAGGTATCGCACAGAATGCTGGGCTTCTCGCGGCCGGAGGACTGCTCCTCGCCGTGCCCCATCATCAGGGCGGAGCCCAAGCCCAGCTCGCGTGCCAGCGCGCTGAGGGTCTCCTCGCACACAAGCGCGGCGCGGCGCGCAGTCAGCTCGCCCTCCTGCCAGCTTGGATACTTGGCGTACAGGAGCTCGCTGACCAAAAATTCCAGCACCGCGTCGCCCAAAAACTCAAGCCGCTGGTTGTCCTGACGCTTGAGGGAGGGATGCGTCAGCGCCAGACGAAGCAAGGCTCCGTCCGTAAACGTGTATTGAAGCGCGCTCTCCAGCACCGTCATCCCTCCTTCCTCCTGTGAGACAGAGAGCGCCACGCGAGCGTGCCGGGCCTCCGGCGCACGCCCATGTGGCGCTTCTCCACTTCTCCGTGTCAGTTCTGGTGCTTTTCGATGTAGTCTACCACATCGCCGACGGTTTTGAACGTCAAAATGACCTCGTCCTCCACCTCGATGCCAAATTCGGCCTCAAGCTCCAGAATCATCACCATCACGTTGGCGCTGTCCGCCTTGAGATCCTCCACCAAGCGGCTCTCGGCGGTGATCTGCTCCACGGGGATTTGCAGCTGCGAGGCGATCATGTTGCGTACCTGATCCAATACCATAGCGGTTTCCTCCTTTTTAGCAGGTCGAATGATTGCTTACGAATGTATCTGTTCGGAGGCGGGAGCCTCCGTCGAGACCAGCTTTTGCTGGATCTGCCCCACGACGTTCGCGTTGACCATCTTGACGGCCTGTCCCACCGCGCAGGCGATGGCGTGCCCGTTGCTGGAGCCGTGGGCCTTGACCACGCTGCCGCGCACGCCCAGCAGGGGCGCGCCGCCGACCTCGGTGTAGTCCATGGTCTTTTTAACGCGGCGGAAAGCGGGCTTTGCCAGCAGCGCGCCCAGCTTGCTGCGCGTATCGGCGGTGATTTCCTTTTTGATCATGCCCATCAGCGTGCCGGCCACGCCCTCCATAAATTTGAGGATGACGTTGCCCACAAAGCCGTCGCAGACGATCACATCCGCCAAGTCGTGGGTGATATCGCGCGCCTCGATGTTGCCGACAAACCGAAAATCGCCGGCCTTGAGCAGCTGATACGCCTCCTTGGTGAGCGCGCAGCCCTTTTCCTCCTCCGCGCCGTTGTTCACCAAGCCGATGCGCGGGCTGGCCACGCCGTGCACGCACTGCATGTAAGCGTTGCCCATCAGCGCGAATTGATGCAGCCATTCGGGGCGGCAGTCCACGTTCGCGCCGCAGTCGATGAGCAAAAAGTAGTCCTTGCCGTTGGGCAGCATGGGGGCGAGCGCGGGCCGCTCGATGCCGGGGATGCGCCCCAGCCGGAACATGCCGCCCGCCAGCACCGCGCCCGTGGAGCCCGCGCTGACAAACGCGTCCACCGCGCCGTCGCGCAGCTTGAGCATGCCGTCCACGATCGCGCTGTTTTTCTTTTTGCGCACCGCCATCACCGGGGGCTCGCAATTCTGGATAACCTCCGGGCAGTCGCACAGCTCCAGCCGCGCGGGGATCTCGCCGTGCTTGGCGACCTCGGCGGAAATCGCCTCGGCGGGGCCGGAAAGCACGATTGTCAGCTCCGGGTACCTTTGCAGCGCTTCCAGCGCGCCCTCCACAGGCGCTTGCGGGGCGTTATCGCCGCCCATCGCATCCAAATAAATCCGCATCCGTTTCCCTCCCGTGGTCAAAAAATCAAGTGGCAAACGTTACTTTTTATTGTAACACATCCCGCGGGAGGATGTAAAGCCCGCGAAAAAGGGAGAAATGACAAGAAAATGTTGAGGTACAATAGATAAGTGAAAAAAGACGGGCGGCTCCGAAATTGGTAGAATGGAGAGTGAGGACAAACCATCACCAAAGACAAGGAGCAACCCGTCATGAACAGGATAGCACAGGAA